>JAMOSG010000025.1 GCA_027063225.1 Helicobacteraceae bacterium
TGATTGTAATGTATATAATATTGCAAAACTATTCTTAGATGAAACAGGACAAAAAGAGCTTCAAGCACGTTATGAGCGTGGCGGTGAAGGGCATGGACATTTTAAACTTTACCTTGCAGATATTATGTGGGAGTATTTTAGACCATATAGAGAACAAAGAGAGTACTACCTTGCACACACAGATGAAGTAAGAGATATCTTAAATGCAGGTGCACAAAAAGCAAAAGAGGTAGCTAATCCTATGATTGAGAAAATTCGTAGTGCAACGGGGATAGCTTACTAATGCAAATTCGCATCTACTACGAAGATACCGATACAGGTGGTATAGTTTACCATTCAAACTATTTAAACTTTTGTGAAAGAGCTAGAAGTGAAGTTTTCTTTTCACATGGATTAAATCCTGTGTTAGAAAATGGCCACTTTGTGGTAAAAAAGCTTGAAGCAAATTTTATAGCGAGTGCAAAACTTGGTGATATTATAGAGGTAAAAAATGAGCTTATCTCCTTAAAGGGTGCTTCATTTACTCTTCGCCAAACAATCTACAAAGAGGAGATAAAACTGTTTGTTTTAGATGTTATACTCGTATTTGTTTCATTTGATGGTAAAATACAAAGAGTAGATACAAAAACAATACACTTAATTAAAGAACTTTTTGGATAGAGAAATGACACTTTTAAAAAAATTAAAAATCTTTACCACTTTTGTAGGTGGGGTGGTTTTCTTTTTTATCTCCTTTAATACCCTCCAAGCTGATGTTACAAACTTTGAGATTTTACCATCAGCTTCAAAGGAACAACTCAAACTTCGCCATATTAATATCTTAGATGTTAAAAAATTAAACTTTAGTGGGGTTAATGAGCTCTCAGGTCTTGTATATAAAAACAATAAACTCTATGCTATTGGAGATGGTGGGATTTTATATAGATTTTCTATAGAGATTAAAGATAAAAAAATAGAAAAACTCTCTTTAGATTATGCAAAAGAGTTACGCGATAAACACAATAAAAAACTCTCAAAAAAGATGAGTGATGCAGAGGGTTTGGCATTTTATAAAAAAAATCTTCTTATCTCCTTTGAAGGGGAAAACAGAGTTGATTTATACTCTCTTCACGCAAAAAAAATTAAATCTATAAAAATCAACAAAAAACTTTTAAAATACTCCGATTACGATGGAAAAAATAAAGGTTTAGAAAGCGTTGCTTACTCTAAAAAATATGGTATTTTAACAGCTCCAGAGATTCCTTTAAAAGGGAAAAAACTGCATGTTATCTATGCTAAAGATAAAGTGTGGCATTTCAAAGCTAAAGGGGTTATTTCAGATATGACCTTTATTAGTAAAAATAAACTCCTTATTTTACTTAAAGAGTTTCATCTTTTTACAATGCATAGAGTCTCAAGAGTTGTCTTACTTAATTTAAAAAAGTGTAAATATGGCTCTTGTAAAGCAAAAACAATCCATGAGTTTGATTCTAAAGATGGATGGAGGCTTGATAACTTTGAGGGGATTACAAAAGTGAAAGACAACCTCTTTTTAGTTGTAAGTGATAACAACCATAACCCTTTTCAAAAAACACTGTTAGTGCTTTTTGAGCTTAATCTCTAAGTGGTTCTACAGTAGGGTTACATTTGATTTTATGTTGCATATCTACCTCTTTAAGTGGTAGTTGTGCTAAAGAAGCTACTGTAGCATTTCTATAGTTTTCCCCCTCGTTTAAATAAACTCTAAAACCGTTGTTATAAAGTGCCAAACGTGTTTTTAAAGCAGTTGAGTATGTTGTTAGAACTCCATTTTCTTTCATACTTTTTTTAATATCACTAAAATACTCTTGTGTCCAAAGTACAGGATTTACACTAGGGGAGAAAGCATCTTGGTAAACAATATCGAATCTATTTTCAAATTTTTTTACATACTCCCTTGCATCCCCTAAAAAAACCTCTATTGTAAAATTTTCATCTTCATAAAACTGTTTTGTACTTAAAGCTTTTATAATCTCTGTAAGAGATTCAAACTCTTGTGGATAGTGAAAAAAACGTAAATTTTTTACAAGCTGTACATCAAGTTCTGGAGAGTAGATAAAAAGTTTTGTATCTAAATTATTTTGTTTGTGATAATAAAGAGTTGCTAAAGTATTAAACCCAAGACCATAACAAATATCTAAAATATGAAGTTCACTCTTCCCTTTAGAAAGCTCAAAAGCTGGGATTATATGTTTATAAAGCGATTCATTAAGAGCACCATCTTTTGTAGAGTGGTAATGCTCATTGTACTTTTGTGAAAAAGCGGTAAAAGTTCCATCGTTACTTTTTACCTCTTTATGCAAATTTGTATTAAATTGTTCCATTGTTTCTCTGTTTTTATTGTATTTTAGATTAATTATCGTATTATATAGAAAAATTAAGAAGGAGTAAAAGATGCATTACATTCTAAGTCTTTTTTTGATCCTTTTTTTTGTTGGCTGTAATACACAACAAGAAGATCAAAAAGCAAATCTTTTTACAATAGCAAAAGCACCTTTACAAAGCGATCCAATTGGTATAGATCAAACAATTGTAGTTCAATTTTCTCAACCTCTTGATGAAACAACAGTTTCAAATCAAACTATTTTTATAGCAAATGAGCAAAATCAAACCATTAATGCAGAAGTACAACTTTTAGATGATAATGTAAGTGTTGTAATCTTACCATATCAATTTTTTAAACCTGCATCTTTATATAGCTTAAATGTTACAACAGATATTCGTAGTACAACAGGTGCAACACTATCGGCAAACTATAGACAAGAGTTTCAAACACAAACTCTCACACAAGAGGATAATACAACTGTTTTTCAGGTTCGTAATCTTCATCCAATGGAGGGTTCCATTGCTTTTTTAAATAGTGAAATTAGTATAGATTTTACAAAAAATATAGCACTTGATCCCCTTTTTAGTACAAATAGTTACTTAGAAGTTTATAACAAAGACAACTCCCAAAAAATTGAGGGTCATACTGAAGTTTTTAACTCCCTTTTAAAGTTTATTCCAGCAAGTGACTTACCAGCTGATACAAATATCTCTGTAAAACTTGTAAATCCTATCTCTGATATTTATGGAATAACTTCAGTAGAACCTTTTAGTTGGGAATTTACTACATCTTCACAAGAAACACTACCCCTTGCAAATGATTCACATAAAATTTTAACAACTTATACACCATTATCACCAGCCCAAGAAACGTATAAACTAAGAACTCTTTTAAATAGTGCAACAAGTTCAAAAATTATTTTAGCTACAAATAAAGCATTGGAGCTTTATAGTGTTAATTACAATACTCCTTTACCATCAAAACCAACAATCACTTATTTAGCAAAAATAGATATAGATAAAAAGGTTAATACACTTTATACTTTTAATGAAAAATATCTTCTTGTTGGAAATTTAGATGGGGGAGTTGATTTTTATGAGGTAAATGCAAATAGTTTTAGAAAAATTGCAACTTATCTCGATACAGAATCTATTTATGGAATAAAGAGTTTCCATAATGAACATAATGAAGATAATGAGGTTTTAATTAGTGGTCCAACATTTGGAGTATATAGCTTTGAGTTTAATGAAACTAACCAAACATTAACTCAAGGTTTAGGAGCTTCTAGTGACAAAGTTGGAGAAACACTTGTAACTATAGGTTATGCTCAAAATGGTATGCCAACAAGAGTAATGGCACTAGATTATAAAGGTCAAGGTCGTATTTTTGGAGATGATGCAACATACATAACGACACATTTCTTAAATGGAGCACCAAGACTTGCAACACTAACAAATCAATATGGATCATTTGAATTTGTAGTAAGTTATACCTCTGGAAGAGTTGATCTTTTTGATTACAATACAACATACATAGATGGTTCTAGTTTCGATCTTCCTGCACAGCCAAGTGATATAGCAACAGACCAAGATTCAGAGATGATGATGGGAGTTGATTATGTTATTCCATCTCATGGTGTTTATAGAAATATTTATGGAAAACACTTCTCTGTTATGCAAACAGGTAAAGAGGTTGTAAGTGCAACAGCTGTGTATGGGTTTGATTCTAATAGCTCTTTTTTAGTTGTTGCAAATAGAGATGGTAGTTTAGATCTTTTTAATGCAGCAGAAGATCATTATGCACCAGGTATCTTCATAACACCATCAGATGGTGCGACAACTTCTGCAGATCAAAATATTACAATTTATATTTCAGAACAATATTTAGATACAACAACTCTTACTCCTCAAAACATTACACTCTATGATAATACAAATGAAAGTAATGTAACTTTTAGTTTCTTTACACAGTATGAGTATTCTAGTTTTATAATAACACTAGACCCTGATGAGAACCTAACACTAGATCATAACTATACAGTTACAGTTTCTAAAAATATAACAGATCTTCTTGGTCGTCAAAGTAATGATGGTAACGATACAATAAGCCATTTCACAGTACAAGAGTAAAGGATTATTATGAAATATATACTACTTTTTTTATTTTCTATAACACTGCTTCAAGCAAGTTATACAAAAGGATTACAACTTTATAAACAAGGAAACTATAAACAAGCTATAGAGGAGTTACAAAACTCTTATAGTGAATATGGAAACAAAAAACTTCATCTTCTTTGGGCAAAAAGTGCTCAAAAATTGGGTCACACAAAAGAGGCAATGAGTGCTTATGAGCGTGTTTTAATGCTTGATGAAAAAGATATTGAAGCTTCTTTAGCTCTTTTAAAAATTTACAAAGATACAAAAAGAACACAATTAGCACTTGAGTTAAAAGAGAAAGTTGAAAAATTACAATTGACACAAAAGCAACAAAAGCAATTTTCAAAGGTTGGAGATATTACAATCCAGAAGCTTTCAATGCAAGGGGATGTTGCATTAGGGTATGATACAAATGTAAATTCAAGTCCAGATTCTACAACGTTTAAAAAAGAGAGTTCACCATTTTTAAGAGTAAGTGGGTCTATGTGTTATAAAAGAGATTTACATAAAAAAAGTATCGATTATTTTCAAGCAGATGCTAGTTTTTATTATCAAAATAATTTTAATGCTTCAACATACAATATGTTTTTAATGAGTTTTAGTGGTGGTGCTGGGTATAAATGGAAAAATTATGATTTTCTTTTCCCTTTAACATATACAAAACTTCATTTTTTAGATCAAGATCTTTATGGAGAGTTCTCTTTTGTTCCAACTTTTTGGTTTAAACCAAATAAAGAGAGTTTTGTAAAAGCAAAACTTCATTATGCTTCACGCTCTTACAATAGTAGTTCCTCTTTAAGAGATGATACAAAGATTGGAATAGAGTTTAATGGTTTTTATGTTTTTAAACAAGATTTACTCTTTGGGAGGTGGAGTTATTTAAGTTATAAAGCAGATAAAAGCTCATTTGTATCATTTATAGATAAAGATGTATATAGTTTAACTTTAGGTTATAAACATCCACTTCATTATGAAAATATTACAGCAACAGCACTCTATAAATGGAAAAAAAGTTCTTTTAAATCACGTGAAGATACGCAACATAAAATAGATATAACCCTTACAAAACCTTTTATGAAAAATATAGATCTGCGTGTTGTAAATCAATATACAACAAATAATTCAAATTATGCACCAGCGAAATATAATAAATATATTTTGATGTTTGGTGTAACATTAAGGAGATAGATTATGCGTAAACTATTTTTAATTGCACTATTGTTTTTTAGTTCTTCACTTTTTGCATCTATTGGGCATATTATGGCTTTACGTGGAGATGTTTCTGTAGTAAGAGCTACAACTTCAATTGCAGCAACAATGGGGATGGCACTACAACAAAAAGATACAATTATTACAAAGAAATCTTCACGTGTACAAGTGATGCTTGAAGATAAAACAGTAATTACAATAGGTTCAAATTCAAATTTTAAGTTTGAAGAGTATAGTTTTGATGGAACAGCAAACTCTAAAGTATCTTTAAAAGCAACAAAAGGTTTTTTCCGCTCTGTTACAGGGAAGATTGGAAAGATTGCACCAAAACGTTTTAAACTTAAAACTAGAAGTGCAACAATTGGGATCCGTGGAACAGATTTTTGGGGAGATATAGCACCACAAAAAGAGGTTATTGCATGTATTAGTGGAGCTATTAGTATTGAGCTTGATAGAGGTGGGAACTTTGATATTGATGCTGGGTCATTGATTGTTGTTGAGCCAAAAAAAGCACAAGTACAAAAAATAGAAATTGTAGAGAAAAAAAAGGTTGAAAAAAAAGAGTCTGTAAAAAAAGAGGAGAGTAAAGATGAAAATGAAGATTCTCAAACAGATTCCTCTTCTCAAGAACAGATCCAACAACCAGTAATTCAAGAGGTGCAACAACTAACGATAGAACCAGAACCAATTGAAGATATTGCAGATGTAACACAACAAGCAGATGAGGAGGTGGAGCATTATAATTATCCACCCCAGCCAGAACCACAAGTAAATCCATTAACACTTACACCTTCAACACAAGATAGAGAAAAAAGATACTAAAATGAATCTATTTATGCAAGAAGCATACAATGAAGCACTCAAAGGGATCAACTCCAATGAAGGGGGTCCTTTTGGAGCTGTTATTGTAAAAAATGATAAGATTATTGCAAAAGCACATAATCGTGTTATTGTTTCAAACGATCCAACTGCTCATGCAGAGGTTAATGCAATTAGAGAAGCATCAAAACAACTGCAAAACTTTAACCTTAGTGGATGTGAACTCTACACAACGTGTGAGCCATGTCCCATGTGTTTGGGTGCAATTTTATGGGCTAGAATAGATAAAGTTTATTATGGTGCTACAAAAGAGGATGCAAAAAAAGGTGGGTTTGATGATGCTTTTTTTTATGAAGTAGTAGAATCTAACCAAAAAGAATTTTTACAACAAATAGATGCTCCAAAAAATAAAGAACTCTTTGAGCTTTGGCTTAAAAAAGAAGATAGAGTGGAGTATTAAACTCCCTTGTTCAAAATAAAAATATTATTTGCCGTAATTTCTTCTATAAAGTAAAAAACAAGCAACTATCTCTTTGGAGAATAATTGAAAAAATTTAGATAAAATTACAAAAGTAGTTGCAATAAAAATAGAGCTTATAAAAAAGAAGAAAAAGTGTTTAAACAGGAGATTTTATGACCCACCAAGAGCTTGTGGAGTTGCTTTATAAAAACAAACAGCAAATCCATCAAGGGTATGTGCAGGGCTCTTTGGAGTATGCAGATAAAGCCTTAGTTGATGCAACTGTTTTTGTAGAGGTTGGGCAAAATTATGTACTCAATAAAAACTACATAACTTTTGTAAATTCTGTTTTAGATAGAGTTGATTATAGTATTGTTTTTGGGGATTACCAAAAGGAGCATCAAGAGCTTATTAAGTACAAAAACAAGTACCTCTCTGGTTATGAAACCTTCTATAAAAACAAAGTATTACAACTTGTGGATGATATTTACCTTAAATTTTTTTATCGTGACAAAGAGATTGCAGCTCTTTTAAAAAAGCTAGAGAGTGAGATGGAGCTTGAGTTAGATCTTATTATTGAAGAGGCTAACAATATTTTAGAAAAGATTAGTGAGCTTATTGAAGCAAATACAAATATAACAAACACCTTTATAGAGCTTAAATCTATCGATGAAACTTTTAAAGAGAAAGTAACAATGCTCGATGAGGGTTTTTTGGTACTTGTGGAGAAAATCTCAACCTATATTGAGTGGCTTAATGGGTTTATTATTCAAACAAAAAATAAACGACGTCAAAATAAACTCTTTTTAAAAGTAGCACACGATATTTTATATGAACACAACGATAATTTAGAGTTTTTTTTAACATCAAATCAAGAGAGGCTGCACCATACTATTACCTCTTCACGTAACCGTGTTGTTACCTACCCAAAAGAGGAGGATTTAACACAAGTTGGAGCAGCACTTAAAGAGTTTAACTTTATTCGCGTAGAGAAACCAAAAGCAAAAGTCAAACTTACACCACCACAACCGCAAAAGTTAGATATTGTAAATATTGACACCATTTTAGAGCTTTTAGCAAAACAAAATTGTGAAGATATTTTTCTCTTTTTACTCCAAGAGGGGTTTGAGTATAATAAAGCATTTCTTATCTACCTACAACTTCTTAGTTTTGAGGAGGTTGTTTTTACAAACCAATTTAACAAGCATAATATTAGGATAGTACAATGGAACAACTAAAAGAGGCATTTGAGATATTATCAAAAGGGGTTATCCTCTCACAAAATTCAAAAAAATATAGTGAGGTTGTAAACTTTTTAGCAATAGATGAGAACTTTGAAAAACTCTCCTCTTTAGTTTCACAGTTAGGGTTTGAGCTTATTGGAGAAAATGGGTATTTTTACTTTGTAAAAGAATCAACTATGACACCAACAGAGGTGCAACTTTTTGTAGAATCGCATAAAAAAGTGATAGTTGCTATTGCTATTTTAAAACAAATCATCCCTTTGCTTTCTCCAAATGACACCATTAAAATCACCGACTTTACAGCAGAACTTACAAAAAGGGTTGATGAATCGCTAGAGCAAAAACTCTACTTCTTATTTGGTGAGTTAGATACAAAAACAAAAATAGAGGAGTTTTTTAAACTTCTTGAAAAAAGAGCTATTTTAGAGCGAGTAAATGCAAAAGATAAAGATAGTTTTCGTGTTATGCAAAGTATAAATTATTATCTAAAAATTGTAGAAAGTGTAGGATAGGGTAATGTTAAAAGAGGTACTACTTATAAACTCAGCAAATTTCGATTTTGCACGGGTAAATTTAGAAAAAGATCTTTTCTTTTTAGGAGATAATGGAAGTGGAAAAACAAGTTTTATACGTGCTATTCACTACCTTTATAGTGGAGATGTAAGAAGTGTTGGTATTCCAAATGATAAAGAGGGTTTTAAAGAGTACTACTTTGCGTATGAGAACTCTTACATTATCTATGTATTTGAAGAGTTTTTTATTTTTGTGTACAAAAGAGCTAATGAGCTTATAAAATACTTCTCTAAACAAAAGTTTGAACTTGAAAAAATTCTCAATGAATCTGGAGAACTTTTAGAGTTTAAAGAGATAAGAAGTTACATAAAAAGTGCATTTCATACACGCACTGAAGGGGTGGAAGATTTTACCTCTATTTTATACGCGCAAAATAAAAACTATCTTGATTTTTCTATAGCTTCTATTGCCAATAAAGATATTTTTCTACGCCTTTACCATAGTGTTTTTAATATTGATAAAGCGATAATTGATGCAAAAAGTATTAAAAAAGCACTCTTTACCTCTCTAAATCTCTCCTCACAAACTGCTTTTTTTGACCCAGATAGCTACCTTGTAAAAATTAACGCTTTTATGCACGATGTAAAACTTTACAAAGCTATAGAGCAACAAAGTGATAATATTTTAAAAGCAAAACAACTCTACCAAAACCTTCTAAAAGAGGAAGAGGAGCTTTTAAAACTCTCTGGTGAGATTTTATTTGCTAAGCAAAAAGAGGAGCAAGAGCAAACAAAACTGCAAGAGAAATTTTTAGAGCTTCAAGTGCAAACTTCAGCAACACAAACAGCTATAACACTTCATAAAAAAGTGTTAAAACGTTTTGAAAAGAGAGTAAAACAGCACCTGTATAAACTAGAATCGCAACTCCATTTTATTGAGGAGCTGCAAAAAAAATTCACGCAAAAAAATATAGAGCAAAACAAAGAGCTTCTTTTAGAGGAGAGTACAACCCTTAGTGAATTGCAACAACTCCAAAAAGAGCACCTTAAACTTACATCTGGTTTGGAAGATAAACTCAAAAGTGTACAAAATGAGATAGCATCTTTAAAACAAAAAATAGAGCTAACACTTCCACAACACTACAAACAACTCCAAAACGAAAAGTTTGAAACACTCCATACCCAACTAGAGCAAAAAAGGGAGCAACTAGAGTTTGCGTATGAGACAATCTTTAAAGATTTAGAGCAACAAGAAAAGGAGATTTTAAACCAAGTTGAACAAACAAATAAAACTATTGCAACACTTTTAGAGCAAAAAGCAAAAGAGTATGAACTTTTTACAACGAAACAAAAACAGCTTCAAAAAGAGTACGCCCTTAAACAACAAACACTCCAAGAGCAAAAAAATCAACTTGCACAAGATATTTTTACAAACAAACAAGCTATAAATGAGCAAACTCTTACATTTGAACAAAAGATGCAAACATTTGCACAACTTCAAGAGCAACTTACAAAAGAGTTTGAGGAGCAAAAAAGTGAGCTTCAAACACAAATTGGGTTTGTAGATGCAATACTTTACCCAAAAGAGGGAAGTTTTAAAGAGTTTTTAGACAATGAAATAGAGGATTGGGAGAAAAAACTCTACCCAATTTTAGATGATTCCCTTTTAGAAAAAGATGCCAAAACATTACAACTTAAAAAAACTTCCAATGAAGTTTTAGGGTTTAGTTTTGAAGTTGCTGAGTTAAAAACTATCCCAACTAAAGATGAAGCAAAAGCACAAAAAGAGCGTTTAGCGCAAAAACAAACAGCACTCTATGAAAGCTTTACGCAAAGTGTTGAAGCACTAGAGCTAGAGCAACAAACACTCCAAACCTCGCACCAACAAAGTGTAGCTATTTTAGAGAAAAAAATAGAGAGTTTTACAAAAGAGTTGGCTTTACGTGAGAGGGATTTACAAAACCTCTCTCAAGAGTTAGAGCAACAAACAAAAGAGTTAGAGCTGCAGCTTCAAAAGGTTTTAGAACAAAAAGAGCAACAACTCAATAAGCAAAAAGAGCAGCTGCACACTTTACAAAACAAACTTAAAAACTTAAAAACACAAAATCAACAACAAACACAAAAAAAGAAAAAAGAGTTAGAGGCATTTGTAGCACAACAACAAAATCAAAAACAAGAGATTCAACAAACATTGCAAAATGAGTTGCAAAAAGAGCAAGACAAACTCAAAGAGGAGATGCAACATTTAGAGCTGACAAAAAACAGCATCACAAAAGATCAAAGGATACTCACACTTCAAAAACAAATAGAGCTTTTAGAGAAAAAACGTGAAGCAATTTTAGGAGCAAAACTCTTTTTAGAGGAGTATAACAAAGTAAAACAGCAGATGCAAAACTACTTACCACTTCAAAAAGAGAAAGAAAAACTTCACCTTTTTGTGGAGCAATTTAACCAAAGAATTGAGCAAAAAATAGCACAAAAAGAGCAAAACCTCCAAAAACTTTTTGAAAAGCAAAGCAAAATTCAGCAACAACAAAAAGTGATTGTTGAAGCACTTGAGATATTTGAGCAACTCACACTCTATAATGCAACACCAATAAAGAGTGAAACCTCTCTTTATGAGCTTACAGCACATTTTAGAAAAATAGAGAACTCTCGCATTGCAAATAGAGCTATGCTTTTAAGAGCATTGCAAAAAATAGCACAAATTAAAGGATTGCATAAACTTGATAATATCTTTTTTGATTTTACACTCTTTGAGAAAGAGGAGTTTGTAACAAACCTCTCCTCCATTAAAGCAAATATAGAAAATATTTATGAGGTAAAAGAGTTTAAACTTTCCACTTTTAAACAAGCATTGAGTTTAGATTTTAGAAACTTTGTAGAGGGAATCTACACAAAAAAACTAGAACTTTTCTCTAACACTGAGGAGCAGTTTATTTCTCTTGTGAAGAAGATAAACAAAGAGCTAAAAGGGGTAGATTTTGGAGTTATTAGCGATATATCGATTGAGACTTCAATGTCGCAACAAGACTCTATTGCTAAGATACTTTTAGAACTTAAAGAGCAGATGTTAGAGATAAGTGCTTTATTTGTGCAAGACTCACTCTTTTTTGAGCAAAAAAATTCACTCCAAAAACTTCAAGATTTAGAGGAACTTTTTTTAAAGATTAAAAAAGAGCTAAAAAGTGACAAAATAAGCCTTATAGACACCATTGACCTCTCTTTGAGTTTTCGTGAAAATGGTAAAAAAAGAACACAAATAACACAACTAAAAAATGAGAGTAGTACAGGTGGAAGTATGCTTTTAAAAATTGCCTTGGCTATTTCGATTTTAAAAGTGTATCTTAAACAAAGCCAGAGTGTTTTTTTCCTTATAGTAGATGAAGTCTCCCGCCTTCACAGCTCCAACCAAAAAAGGCTTAAAGAGTTCGCAAACCAAAGTGGATTTAAAATTATTTTTGTAACACCTGAACCTGTATTTGCCAATGCAGATGAGTTAAAATACTATAAATTTGTAAAAATGGCAGAGGATAAGTTTGAGGCTATTGAGTTAAATAGATAGTTTTTAAATAGTATTTTTCTTCCATTTTTGCAAATCCTCAAAACTAAAAGGGTATTGGCTTACAAACTCCTCTTGTGTGAAGCGAAATTTAAAATTATCTACATATTCAAGAAGGATTTTATACGCTTTTGTAAGTTCTTGAAATTTTTCAATATCGCCACTTGGCATATCTGGGTGATATTTTTTAGAGAGCTTTTGGTATTTTGCTTTAATATCGTTGCGATTTTCTACACCGATAAGCTCTAGTGTTGTAACTGCTTTTTGAAATTCTTCATAATCATAATTAAACATAAAAAGATTATACTATATTGTAAACAAGTTTAAGGTGTAAATGGATATTTTTTTGAAAAAGGTTTTTTGGTGCTTTAATTGGAAAGCTATTTTTTAGAGCTTTTTTAACAGATTTGTAAAATATTTTTTTCCCTGAGAGTTTTTCAATCTTGAGAAGCTTACCATCTTTAGAAACAATAAAATCAACTTCTACAATACCACTAATACCTCGCCGTTTTGCTTTTTTAGGGTAGGTTTTATTTTCGTTTATTATCTCCTTTACTTTTGCAAAATATTTTTGCTTTTGTTGTTGAATATTTTGTTGTTTTTTCTTTATACCTACACTTTTTTGTTTTGTTTGTATAGGAGAAGATTGTATCTGTTTTGGTTGTGTTTTTTTTATCTCTTTTTTTGGTTTTGGTACTACATTTTTAGGTTTAGGTTTAGGTTTAGGTTTAGGTTTAGGTTTAGGTTTAGGGAGAGTTTTAAAAACTTTTTTTGTTTTTTGTATAGGAGGGTGTTTTTTTATAACTTTTTTAACTCTTTTTTTTATTTTAGGTTTTGGAGTTTTTGTAACTTTTTTTTGCTGTTTTATCTGCTTTTTTTGTGCTACGAGATGGAGTTGTACTTTTTTTTGAGAACTCTCTTGTGTTTTTGGCTCTTTTTTGTGTGGTTGAAAAAAAATGTAAATTCCAACTACACCCCCATAAAGGGTAAGTGTAGCTAAAAGAGCAAGAAAATATCTTTGCACTGAAACCTCTTAAAATTTATATTTTATATTTGTATATACATATCTACCCGGTTCATTTAAAAGCATAACATCTCCAGTTGATCCATCACTTAAAAGAGTTAAATCTGCATAAGTGTTAGATACAGCATATGTTGTATCAAAAATATTATCAATACCTAAAGTTACTTCTAAGTGTTTATTAAATGCTTTTGTAGCTTTTACATTAAATACATCATAACTAGGAAGATATTGTTCTCCATTATCTGCATCGTAATTTTTCCATGCCTCTGCATGAATATATTCTAGCTTTGCAGTTAAATCATTTTCTGTTTCAAGATTAAGTGCAGCATTGATTTTAAGTGGTGTAATATCTGCTAAATCTGTATCACTTTGCCCTGCAAGTGCTTCATCTTTTTTACCACGTTTATAACTTGCACCTAAATCTACATAGATCTCATCTGTTACATCAACACTACCAAGGAACTCAACACCATAGATTTTTGCATCTATATTTTCAAAGTTATTTTGCGTTAAACCTTTATGGAAATAGATATAATTCTCAAGTTTACTATAAAATCCCTTTAGTTTAAAATAAGCATTATCAAATTTTTTTTCAATTCCAGCATCCACCTCTTTATTTGTTACTGCATCAAGTGTTGGTGCTCCTGCCATTGTTCCCATAGAAGTTTGGAAATAAAGCTCTCTTGCATCTGGTACACGTGAAGCTTGACCAAGAGCTAGAAAGATTTTTAAATCATTTTTAAATGAAAGGGTTGAAACAATATTTGCATCAAAAGAGTCAAAGTTTCTATCATCATATCTTGCATCATCTGTAGTGATTGTTGTATCGTTATATCTTAAACCAGTTTTGATATTTAACATACCAAAATCTTTTGTATATTTTACAAATAAGGCTCTGTTTATTGTATCTACATCAGCAATAGAGTCTTTACCTGTAACTCCAGCTTTCATCCCATACCCAATATACTCTCCATTCCAGTTTCTTAGGCTTAAATCTATACCATATGTTATAGTACCATGAGCAAAATTAGCATCATTGATAGCTTTAATACCTTCCATTTTTGTTGTTAATGAACTAATTACTTCATTAGAGGAGTTGATACCACTTGAGAGTCTAAACTTTGTACTCATTGGGTGTTCTACATCACTTCTATAGAGCTTAAGGGTAAAGTTTTTAGAGTAAGGTGCAAGATGCTTTAGATTATATTGTAAATTGTAAATTGTACTATCATCATAAAGAGCATCCATTTTACTGTTTGTGTAAAGAACGTTATCACTTTTATTTATTGTGTAGCTTAGTTCAAGTTTTTGATTTTTGCTAAGATTTATAAAGCTTTTTAGCATAGCAGTTTTTTTTGTAAATGCTTTGGCATTTTTATAAGCTGGTGCATATTGTGTAGTTGCTTGAGGTGTACCTGTTATAGCGTTTAGAAGTTGTTGTGCAAGAGTATTTCCATCTCCATCTTTGTATTGGTCACTTTGCTCATAAGAGGCACTAAAAAGAATTTTTACTTTCTCATTACCACCACTAAGTTTTGTTCCAAATTTTTTGTACCCAAAACTTCCAAGAGTTGTTTCAAGTTCCCCTTTTGGTGTTTTTGTTGGCTCTTTCATTTTTACTTTTACTTCACCACTTAAAACTCCAAACTCCTCTACGTCAAATGGTCCTTCACTTACTGTTACACTCTCAACATTAGCAGTTACAATATGAGATGTTGGTGGATCCATTCTATTTGGACATGCTCCACACACTTTTGCATCATCTACAGTTACTACAATATTGTCACGTTTTTGCCCACGTAAAGTAATATCATTTGCAATACCACTACGACGAATAAGGTTAATACTTGGTACCTCTTTATATAAAGTTTCTGCTAAATCTGCACTTTTTACTTCATTGTTACTTACATTTTCTAAAATTTTTGAATCTGTTGTTTGTGTAACTTGAATTGTCCCTAAATCTGCACCATATAAAGAGAGTGTTGCTAGGAGTGATAATGTAATTTTATTCATAGTGTCCCTTTTTTTAGTAAAAGGATACTAAAGGAGTGTTACTTTTGTGTTAAATTGGTATAATAATAAAAAAGGATAAATTATGAAATATATTTTTGGAATAATACTAACACTCTTTTTTTATGGATGTAATAACTCAAGTGATACAACGTTTGAGGATTATAATATTTCCCAACCTCAAATATCGATGCAACAAATCGATTCACTTTTGAAAGATCAAAACTATTCAGGTGTTATAGAGATATTAAAAGATAGTGCTGCCACAGATGAAGAGTATTTAGCATTAGGAGAAGCCTATATGGGTGTTTCAGGACTTAGTTTAAGTACTGTTATAGATGATATTTTAAAAGCATCAGATGAGAATGGAAGTGCTTTGATGGATTTTATAGATATGAGTGCACAGCAAACTAAAGAGAATCAAAATGCTTTAGAGTATCTTAATAAAGCAACTGATTATTATATGCTTGTTATTGGTGATAGATGTGATGATACCAATGAAACTCAAACTTTAACAGAATTTGAGCAAGAGGTGTGTACTTATAAAGGTCTTGCTCAAACTGTAGAGTCTGTCACAACAATTAATTATGTACTAGGGTATGAGAAAGATTCTCAAAAAGCCTCATCTTGTGCAATGCAGTATGCTTTTAATAAACGTGAAGAATCTGGTTGTGAGATAACACCAGCAGGGGATATAACTTTTA
The DNA here is from genome assembly GCA_027063225.1 of Helicobacteraceae bacterium. Taxonomy (GTDB): domain Bacteria; phylum Campylobacterota; class Campylobacteria; order Campylobacterales; family Sulfurimonadaceae; genus Sulfurimonas. The sequence continues at coordinate 16,045 of JAMOSG010000025.1, forward strand.
GTGAATCGAATGAAACATATAAAAGTATAGATATTATGGTAAATGATAACCATTTTGAGTATCTTTTAAAGTATGATAATGTAACTCAGGTTGATGAGGTTGTAGTAACAGATGGATATTGTTCAACACAAAGTTTTGATACTCGTGTAGATGAAAAAATAGATCCTGAGTATCAAGAAGATTTTCATGTATGTCCAGTAAATTTGATAAATCGAGATAAAAGCTATATTACACAATCTTTGACAGATGGATTATCTTACACAACTAAAGAGGGGATTGTAGATGCTTTTAATGATGGAACACACTCCATTTTAGTTGGTGATATTAACAATACTTTATTGAAAGAAAAAATTATAGAGTTTAAAAATGAGATTATTAAAACTCGTCAAAATGGCGATGAGGATGATGAGATAAAAACAGAAGATATCGTTACTTTTTTTCAAGAGCAAAATTTTTAATGATTTGGTTTAAGAGAAAACCTAAAGAAATATATTATAATGTTTAAATAAATTATGAAAAAGGGAAGAGTTATGTTAAAAACTTTCTTAACAACATCACTTGTTACTGCAGCACTTCTTTTTAGTGGTTGTGGAAGCGATAGTGAAGGGGAGTCTCGTTTAGAGACACAAAATATGATAGATAAGGCAAATTATCAAGGGGTTATTGATAAACTTGAAAATAACCTTACAAAAACACCAGAAGAGAATCTAGCACTTGCTGCAGCTTATATGGGTAGAGCAGGACTTAGTTTATCTGATTTGATTAAAGTTGTTGGTGATTCAGATGGGGATTTTGGATCATTTATTACAAGTATTGATAGTGCAACAAAAGATTCAAAGTCTCCACTTGCAGATTTAAATAAAGCGACTGATTATTATAAAAATGTTGTAGGAACAAAGTGTGATGATGAAAATGCAGTTTTAACAGATACTCAAAAAGATATTTGCATCTATAAAGGGCTTTCTCAAACTATGGGTGCAGCAACAGCGATGAACTATATTGCTGATGATATCTCTGGTGTATTTAGTGATGATTCTACACAAGATAATAAATTGACTGCTTCTACATGTGCAATGCAGTATGCAGTGGATGGAACAGTTGAAGATCCAGCATGTGAAATTGTAGATAATGGTGAAGCTTTAACATTTGCAAATAAACATACATACCAAAGAATTGATATTATTATTTCTGGTGAGAGTTATGAATATTTATTAACTCAAAATGGAACTGTTCGCTCAACTGTAGTTACAAAAGGGTATTGTACAACTAAGAGTTTTGATCCACGTGTAGAGGATATGAATGATGCAGACTATACATCAGACATGCATGTATGTCCGGTAAATGAAGATCCAGATGCACAAAAATTAACAACAGGTGCAGTGATTGCAGATGCACTTAATAATGGTATAGATGCTATTGGTGTTGCTGCAGATGATGATATGAAAAGTGATATAGATGAATTTAAACAAGAGGTTTTAGATTCTTCTGATAAAAATCCAGGTGATGAAATTACGGAAGAAGATATTATTAACTATCTTAATTCAAATAATGAGGAGTAAGAGATGAAGAAGATTTTAACATTAGGTTTACTTGGAGCAACTACATCTCTTATGGCTATGTATGCAGAGAGTGCATATCTTTATAAAGATCCTCGCGTTATGGCAATGGGTGGAACAAATGTGGCAGTTGGTGGGTACTCAAGTGCTGTTTTTTCAAATCCTGCAGGACTTGCAAATATTCGTAAAAGTGAAGGTTTTATCGTAGATGTTATTAACTTAAATCTAAGTGGAAGTTCAGAGTTTAAAGATTTTGTTGATGATTTAAATGATGCAACAGATGCTGAAGATTCTACAACTGCAACAGCTGAGGTTTTACAAAAATATTCTGGTGAGCATTTTCATTTTGATGTTCAAGACTATACTTCTATTTCTAAAAATTCTGATGCTTTTGCTTGGACTTTAGGACTTTTAGCAGCAGTTGATACAAACTTTATGGCTCATGGTAATGGAAGTAGTAATGCTGAGCTTTTAGAAACAACAACACGTGCATATGGTGGGGTTGTTTTAGGGTTTGCAAAGCCGTATCAAACAAAAATTGGTCAATTTGATGTTGGTATGAGTTTTAAATATATTACTCAAACTTCTTATGAGGGAACTTTAGGTATTAGCGAGTTAACAGATGATAGTGAAAGTATTGAAGATAAATTTGCAGATAGATATGAAGAAGATTCATCTGGATTTGGAGTAGATTTAGGGGTTATTTACAAACCTTTTGCTCAAAATAGTTGGCATCCAGCAATTGGTCTTTCTGTACTTAATATTGGTTCATTAGATATGGATGACAACTATGGTGGTCAACCTCTAACTGTGAATATTGGTGCTTCAATTTCACCTGAAGTAAAATATATAGACTCTTTTACATTTGGTATTGATTATGTAGATCTTTTTAATGCAAATAAATTGCGTATTTACAACTATAATGAAGATGGAGATACTGTAAGTTATACAGATTACGATTCAAGTGTTTTAATGAAACATCTTCGTTTTGGAGCTTCCCTTGGTGTATATGATTCGAGATGGTTTTCAACAACATTAAGAGCAGGTTTATATGATGGTTCATATACTGCTGGTATAGATTTAGATTTGCTTCTTGTTAAGTTAAGTGTAGCAACATATGAGGAAGAGGTTGGAGATGATACAACTTCTATTAAAGATAGACGTATGATGGCACGTATCGCTTTAGGATGGTAACATTTTTTTAAAATGACGAAATAAACTCCAAATCTATTGACTTCCATCGTCAATTAGTGATATAATGACGATGAAAATCAAAAAAGATTGGAGTTTAATCGTTAAATGACAGTTACTTACATCCGTCCAGATAAAAATTTTGAGGCTGTTGCTGAACAATTACAACTGATTAACTCTTATGCTATTGCAAACAATATAACTATCGATGATGAGTTTATTGATCATACTTCCCAAAATAAGCGTTTAGATAAGCGTTCCCACGTTACAAGTTATTTTCAATCACACGAAAATGCAACCCTGCTTGTTTATGATACTTGGGTATTGAGTTCTAATATTGAAGATTTAGTACAGATGTTTAGTTGTTTATTTAAAAATAACTATTGTATCCATTTTGTAAAACAAGGGATTACGGTTTCAAGTTCAAGTAATGTAAGACTTGTTCTTAGTTTGATTGACCAGCTAACACAACAGATGCATACAAATGCAAAAAAAGTTGTTGGGCGTCCAAGAGGAAGTAAGTCAAGCTCAAAATTTGATAAATATATCAATGAGATTATGCAATATATTCAAGAGAAAAAAAGTGTAAGCGAGATGGCTAGGATTCTTGGTGTAAGTAGAAGTTCTTTAAAAGATTATATAGAATCACGTGAGTTGAAGCAAGTGGCATTAAGTTCATTTGTATTGCACCCAGACAGTGAGGCGGAACAAAGAGTTATAAACTCATTTGTTTGTCCAACTTAAAAAAAGGAGTAAGAAGTATTATGAGTACAGAAAAAAAGGGTATTAAAATCCCTACACCGTGGAGAATAAAGCGTTATTATGCATATGCAATAGCGACAGTTGTTTCTTTGGTTTTACCATGGATTACAATCAATGGAAACCATTTCTTTCTACTAAGTTTTGATAAAATGAAACTTCACCTTGCATTTATTCAGTATGATATGCAAGAGCTTTACTTAATGCCATTTTTATTAATGCTTATGTTTATTGGTATTTTTGGTATGACAGTTATGGGGGGACGTGTTTTTTGTGGTTGGGTTTGTCCTCAAACTACATTTCGCGTAATTTATCGTGATTTAATTGAAACAAAACTTTTAGGTTTACGTAAACGTATTAAAAACAAACAACAAGAACCAGATATGACTAAACCAGAGAATAAGGTAAAACGCCTTATTGCTATTGGTATTTGGTCTGTATTAGCAATTATTGCTGCATCTGACTTTTTATGGTATTTTGTTCCACCAGAAGATTTCTTTAGATATTTAGGAAACTTTAGTGATCATTTAGTTCTTTTTGGTTCTGTAATTGGGATTGCAGCATTTTTAATTTACGATATTGTGTTTTTAAAAGAAAACTTTTGTATTTATGTATGTCCATATTCACGTATCCAATCTGTTTTATATGATGAACATACTGTTATGGCACTTTATAATCCACACCGTGGTGGTGTTATTTATGATGGTCATAAGAAAAAATACTCTTCTCAAAAAGAGCTTTTAGCTGATCAACCAAATGCAGAGTGTACAGCTTGTGAGTCTTGTGTTACTGTTTGTCCTACACATATTGATATTCGTCAAGGGCTTCAACTTGAGTGTATTAACTGTTTAGAGTGTGTTGATGCTTGTACAACAGTTATGGGTAAACTTGGAAAAGAGTCTTTAGTTACTTGGTCAAGTGATTATGAAGTGATTGAGCAAAAAGGTAAAACTAAATATTTCCGTCCTAAGATTATTGGATATATGTCTGTTTTAGTTGCACTTGTATTTGCACTTGGTTATATGGGAAGCACAAAAGAACATATGCTTCTTAATATTAACAAAGGAACACGTTTATATTCTGTTAAAAAATTACCAGATGGTAAAGTAAGAGTAGAGAATGATTATATTTTCTTACTTCAAAATACTGAAAATAAACCAATGAAATTTTACTTTGAAGTTATTCCACCAAAAGGTATGGAGGGTAAAATTAAAATTGCTAAACCTTCAAAACCATTTACTGCAGTACCTGGTATTAAGAAGAAAAAAATTGTTGCTCTTGTAACAACAGAGAAGTTAGCTGATAATGATAGAAAAGATACAATTATTCCTATCAAAATTAGAGCTTATGCACTTGGACATGAAGATAAAATCGTAGTTTTTAGAGATTCTATTTTTGTTTATCCAAAATCTACTATTCTTCAAAAAGCACACTAAAACTTTTTAAGTAAGATTTTAGTTTCTATTTCATAAAGGGGTTGTATAATCCCTTTATGAAACTATCACACTTACAACAATTACTTCCATACTTTAAAAAATTTAAAAAGATTGCTGCAATTCATAGAGTTGCAGATACAGTTTTAAAAGTTGTTTTTGATAAAGATGAAACAATCTATTTTGATATGACGCGCTCAAATTCAACTATTTTTAAAACAGATGAATATCCACGTTCTAAAATTTATAATGCTCCTTTTGATGTTATGGTTGCAAAATATTTTAATCGCTCAAATATTGTAGATGTAGAGTTACTCAATAATGATAAAATTTTACGCTTTAGTACAACTTTATCTTTAGCTTATAAAGAGCAAAAAAATTATTTGCAATTTGAGTTTACTGGGAAATATACAAATATTATTTTACTTGATGAAAATGAGATTGTTTTAGAAGCACTTCGCCATATTGATCTTTTCTCCTCTTTTCGTGAGGTGCAAGTTGGTGTAAAACTTCAAAATATTCCACCAGCACCATTTGAAGCAAAAGAGTATCCAATAGAGAATATTGAAGAGTTTTTACATCAAACATACCAAAAACAACAATCTCAAAAACTTCAAAGTATAAAAAATCAAAAACTTCGTTTTTTACAAAAAAAGATAGATAAATTGAAAAAAACACTTGAAAAATTGGATGATGAAGAGAAATTACAAGAGGAAGCTCTTAAGTTTGAACATTATGGAAATTTAGCATTAGCAAATATTTATAAGTTAAAACCATATCAATCTAAAATAGTTTTAGATGACTATGATGGTACACAAAAAGAGGTGGTTTTAGAGAAAAAATTTGGTAATGTTGCAGAGATTGCGCAATATTTTTTTACAAAAGCAAAAAAAGCAAAACAAAGAGCAAAAAATCTTTATAAAGAGAGGGAATCTCTTAGCTCAAAAATTAGATATTTGGAACTTTTTTACAATACAGTTCAAGAACTAAAGAGTTTAGCAAAACTCTCTTTACTTTTTCCAAAAGAGCAAAAAAGTAAGAAAAAAGAGCAAGATGATTCGATTGAAACTTTTTTTATCGAGGGGTATAAAGTTCAACTTGGAAAAAATCAAAAAGGGAATATTGCTTTATTAAAAAGTGCAAAAGCACGCGATATTTGGTTTCATTTAAGAGATATTCCATCTACTCATGTTATAATTAAAACTGACAAACAGAATGTACCAAAAAATGTTTTAGAAAGTGTTGCAAGACTTTGTGTCGATTTTTCTACAACTCAAAAAGATAGGTTTGAAGTAGATTATACACAAAGAAGATTTGTAAATGTACAAGAGGGTGCTAATGTTTTTTATACGCACTATAGCACTGTAACAGTGGATAATAGGGATTAAAAATGGGAATTTTACCAATTGAAAGTACAATTTTTACAAATCAAATGAGTGCAAATGCTTCTTCTGTACAAAACTCTCATAATAATAGAGTTGAGCTTCAAACTATTATGGATCAAAATCTTTTTAATGAAAAAGATGAAAAGGTTTTAGAGGTTCGTCCAGCTGAGGAAAATCATGAAGTGGATGAAGATGCGGAGCATGAAAAAGATGAAGCAGATCAAAAACAGCGACATTTAAAAAAGCAGAAACTAAAAGAGAATGAATCAAGTAGTGAACATCTTTTAGATGTTTTAGTTTAAAAAAGGTAAGGGATGAATATTTTAAAAAAATTAAGAAAATTTTGCATTAGTACAGCTTTTTCACTTATTATTTTTATTACAATAGTAAGTATTACAACATCAGCATATATGAAGTTGTATTCTGAAAATGAGAAAGAGTATACAAGTAATTTAAAGTCAAAAGCAGAATCTATCTTAAATTTTGCAGATGTTTTACTTGAGAGTCGTAATGAAAAATTTTTTAGTGGAGAATCTCCTGAAGTACCACAAATTATTCAAAATGAGGTATTTGCAAAATTTACTGATATTTCTGGTGGAAAAGTTTTTTTTAAAGAAGCTTCAAAAAATCCAATGGTACCAACAAATAAAGCTACAGAATTTGAAGCAACACTGATTGATTATTTTCAAAATAATAAAAATATTAAACAACGTGAAGATTTTATAAAAGAGAAACAAAAAGATTTTTATATGGTTTCTCGCCCTATTGTAGCAGAAGCAAAATGTAATATGTGTCATCCAACGTGGACACCTGGAGATGTGATCGCTGTTGAGGATGTTAAAATTGATTTAGTTGATTTTAATGAAGCTCTTGATAATAATTTAATTCTTATTACTCTTAACTGGTTTTTAAATATTTTTTTAGTGCTTGTAGTGATTCAACTCTTTTTCCATTTTGAAATTACAAAACGTGTGAAGAAAATTTTAGATGTTATTTTTAAAATTGAAAATGGTAACTTTGTTTTAGGGGATGAGTTTGAAAATGAGCTAACAGCACAAGGTTCTACGCAAAATGAGTTTGATAGAATTATTCGTCACCTTAAAAAGACAGCAGAGAGTTTACAACCTGTTATAGATAATGTTGTAAAACAATCAAAAAATATCACTTTTAATGCTTCTTATGCAACTGTAAAAGTAGATGATAACTACAAAATGCTTGAGGAGCAAAGAAATGTTGTCTCTGGTGCTATTAAAGCAGTCCATGGTGTTACAAATAGCAATAAAGAACTTATAGAAAATATGCGTGAACTTAAAGAGGACTCTCAAAAATCTATCAGTAGTGTAGAGGATGGTAAAGAGGTGTTAGAGTCCAATATGCATAGTACAGATAGAGTTTATGATTCTATTGAAAAAACAGTGGAGTCTGTTGAGGGGCTTCGTACACTTTCTCAAGAGGTTTCTAATGCAATTATAGCAATTTCAGATATTGCAGATCAAACAAATCTACTTGCCTTAAATGCAGCTATTGAAGCGGCACGTGCAGGAGAACATGGTCGTGGATTTGCTGTTGTTGCAGATGAAGTGCGTAAACTAGCAGAAAAATCTCAAAAAAGTGCCAATGAGATACAAACAGTTATTCATAGTATTGAGCAAAGTATTGCTGAAGTTACAAGTGATACAGAAGCAACAAAAGATATTTTTATAGAGTTACGTGAAAAATCTGAACAATTAACACAAAACTTTGAGTCTATTGAGGAAACATTGAGTACAACAGTTGAATCCATTAATAATTTTCAAGAGAGATTTAACCTTCAAAGTCAAGAATTAGAAACAGTGTTCCAAGCATTAGATAGTGTAGATGAATACTCCAATAGTTCTTTAGAAAACTCGCAACTTTTAAATGAAGCAATTATTGAGATTATGGGTGAGAGTACAAAACTTAAAACATTAAGTGATGGTTTTCAAGCTGTTTTAAATCATAGGACAGTAGAGAGAAGTACTATTGCACCACCTCTTAAATGTCATATAAAAAGGGGAAATAGAATAGATAATGCCTACCTTTTTGATAGAAATGCAAAAGGGATAGCATTTTACTGTTTAGAACGTGAGATAGATGCAGTTGAGATTGTAAATCAGACAATTGAGGTTGAACTTACTGCAGATGAAGAGGGTATGCCTGGTATTGATATTGGAAAATATAGAGTTGCTTATGCTTTAGATAAAGGAACAAATAGAGTTTTATGTGGAGCACAAAAACTATAAAAGAGAAATAAAATCTTCCTTTTGCTATACTAATGTAATTTTTTAGCAGGGAATTTTATGGCAATTTTTGGTTCACATACAACTCGTATTAAAACAGGTTTAGCCCTTGTTGGAGCAGTTTTGGCTCTTGGTTATATAGATAACTTTTTTTTAATGTGGCTCTTTTTAGGAGCTACATACCTTCTTGCATTTAATGAAGCTGCCAAACTTTTTGGTTTGGAGCGTCACAATCTTACAAAATATGCAGCATTTTTATGGCTCTTAGCTGCAATTTATCCTTATGGTGATGACCTATTTGTTTTAGCTGGTATTTTTTACGCGGCACTTGTAGCATATGATCCACAAGAAAAAGATTGGAAAGATTTTTTACCTTTTATTTATCCAACTGCAGGAATGCTTTTTATTTTAACACTTTATGTAGAGTATGGAGTACACGCTCTTTTATGGCTTTTAGTGGTAGTTGCTATGAGTGATGTTGGGGCATATTTTGTTGGAAAAGCAATAGGAAAGACAAAGTTTTCTCCAACAAGTCCAAACAAAACTATGGAGGGTGTTGTTGGTGGAATTGTTGTAGCAACACTCAGTGGAATGTTTGTTGGAGAGGCTACAGTAGGGCTTTTAATTGCATTTTTTATCTCTTTTGGAGTAAGTGTAAGCTCCATTTTTGGAGATCTCTTTGAGTCATTTTTAAAACGACAAGCGGGTGTAAAAGATAGTGGAGATCTTCTCCCAGGTCATGGTGGAGTACTTGATAGAATAGATGGCTATTTATTTGGTGCAATTGTAATGCTTGTACTTTTACGTGGACTTGTTTAGATGGTACTTTTAGGCTCAACTGGCTCAATAGGGGTCAATACTTTAATTATTGCTAAAAAGTTTAATATAGAGGTTGAAGTTTTAGTAGCAGGGCGTAATATTGCCCTTTTGAATGAGCAAATAAAACTGCATAATCCAAAAGTGGTTGTAATTGCAGATCAAAACGAAATTGAGTTTGTACAGCACCATAATGTTTATGCTGGTGAGGAAGCTATTTTAGAAGCTATAAAGCAGAGTAAAAGTGAGATAGTTGTAAATGCACTTGTTGGCTTTTTAGGGCTTAAACCAACTCTTATGGCAACAGAGTGTGGCAAAAAAGTAGCCCTTGCAAATAAAGAGAGTTTAGTTGCAGGTGGAAATTTTGTAGATACTTCAAAAATAACACCAATAGATAGTGAACATTTTGGACTTTGGTACCTTTTAAATGATGCAAAACCAGTAAAAAAAATGATTATCACTGCAAGTGGTGGAGCATTTCGTGATTGGGATTTAGCAAAACTCAAAGATGCAACACTTGCAGATACACAAAAACACCCAAACTGGTCTATGGGGCAAAAAATAACTATTGATAGTGCCACAATGGTGAATAAAATGTTTGAACTTTTAGAAGCTAGATGGCTCTTTGGTGAGGGTGAATATGATGCAATTATTGAAACAAAATCACTCATTCACGCACTAATTGATTTTAAAGATGGCTCAACAACGGCGCACTTTGCACATGCTTCTATGCAACTACCTATTGCGTATGCACTTAATCAAACGATGCAAGAGGAGATTTTAAAACCTATTAATCTTTTAGAAGTTGGTTCTCTTGAATTTAGAGCAATTACAAAAGAGCGTTATCCAATTTGGGAAATAAAAGAGGATATTTTAAAAAATCCTCACAAAGGTGTGATTATAAATGCTGCAAATGAGATAAGTATTGAGCAGTTTATTGATAATAAAATAGGCTTTTTAGATATCTCTAAAAATATTTTAAAAGCGTATGAGCATTTCGATTTAAAAGCATCAAATGTAGATGATATTTTTGTAATAGATCAAGAAGTAAGAGAATTTCTAAAAGGATAGAAAATGGAAAAATACTACTATGTTCATACAGGACATCGTATAGGTTTAGATAGGTTTAGAAGAGCAATAGCTATACTTCATGCATTAGAAGATGATGATATTACACTTTTGTGTTCAGATTTTAGAATAGCATCAATTGTAAGAGATTTTGGTATAAAAAAAGGTGTTGGAATTGATGTAGTAAGAAATATTCCTTATATGACACATCATGGTGATAAACTCCTTTTTGATTCAGATGAAGCAAATCCTATTATGCTTGAAGATATGAGAGATTATTTTTCAAGTTTTATTCGTATTAGTGATACAAAAGAGATTGAACCTTCTGATAAAGAGTTTTTAATATCTTCAGTGTTTAATGATCAAGAAAATATTTGTAATACTTATGCAATAGATAAGCAATACTTTGGAAAATTTGAAAAAACTATACCAATGACACTCTTTTTTGGTGATGATGATTATGAGAAAGATTTAGAAAAAAACTTAGACTTTTTTGAGGGTTTAGAACCTCATTTGCAGCTTGGATTTTACTACTTTTTAGACTATGAAACAGAGTTACAAAAGTTGTTTCCAAATAATTTTGAATTTGAAGAGTATGAGCAGATGATTCAACAAACAGATATACTTCTTACTGCCTCACCACAGGCTGTTTTAGAGTCTTTAGCTAGTGGTGGAAGACCAATTTATTTTAAGCGTGAAGATTATACAGATGATTTTGACGAATTAATTAAAAGTTTTAATGTTCCTGTAATAAATAATTATGATAAAAAGGAATTAAAGGAAGTTTTGGCAACTTTAGAGAGCAGGGAGTATAAAAAAGTTGCCAATTATAGTAACAAAATTGCTGAATTTATTAAAAACAGCTTAAATTAATCGATACTTAAAACAAATTTGGTATATAATAAGATTTTAAAATTCACATCAAAGTGAGCAGACATGAAAAATAGTAGCCGTAGAGGTTTTATGGGTATGGCATTTGGTGCCGTTGCAGGTGTTGGTGCGGTAGCTTCATTATACGCGATGAAGAGATCATGGGATCCTTTACCGAGTGTAAAAGCTGCTGGATTTACAACTCTTGATATGAGTGCATATAAAGAGAATGAACTTGTTACAGAGAAGTGGAGAGGGAAACCAATCTTCGTTCTTAAACAATCTAAAGAGATGCTTGAAAAAGCAAAGAAAAATCCTAAAGATCTTGAAAGACTTATCAAAATTGGTGATGACCATTTTATGGTAGCAGTTGGTCTTTGTACGCACCTTGGTTGTATTCCAGGATATAACCCAGATGAAGAAAGCTTTTTATGTGCTTGTCACGGTGGTATGTATGATTCTACTGCATTAGTGACAAAAGCTCCACCACCACGTGGTCTTGATATCCCTCCATTTAAAATTGATGGAAATAAACTTGTTCTTGGTGAAGCGGGTCCTGAGTACAAAAAAATGCTAGAAACTGGCGTTACTCTTAAAGTATAATCGAGGAAAGGAAAATAGATGGCACATTTTGAAAAAGCAACAAGCGTGCATGATTGGTTAAATCAGCGCTTAGCTATTGATACAGTTCGCCGTGTTATGGCAACTGAGTATTGGATTCCTAAGAACATTAACTTCTTATGGGCAATGGGTATGGTTTTAGCAGTAACTTTTGGACTGCTTTTAGTTTCTGGAATCTTCCTTTTAATGTATTATCAACCAAATGTAGCAACTGCATTTGACAGTGTTAACTACACAATTATGCGTGAAGTTGAGTTTGGTTGGTTATGGAGACATGTTCATGGTGTTGCGGCATCTGTAGTTTTCCTAATTATCTATATCCACATGTTTACAGGTATCTATTACGGTTCTTATAAGAAGGGTCGTGAGATGATCTGGATCTCTGGTATGCTTTTATTTGTTGCTTTCTCAGCTGAGGCATTTTCTGGTTATATGCTTCCATGGGGACAAATGAGTTACTGGGCTGGTATGGTTATTACTAACCTTTTTGCTGGTGGTTCACTTCATGCTGATGGTCTTGTTGAATGGATTCGTGGAGATTATGTTCCAGCTCAAGCATTCTTAACTCGTTTCTTTATGCTTCACGTACTTCTTATTCCTTTAGCAATTTTAGGTTTAATTGGTCTTCACTTTGCAGCACTTCGTATCCCTCACGTAAATAACCAAGATGGTGAAGAGATCGATTTCGATGCTGAAGCTAAAAAATATTTAGCTGGTGATAAAGCTGGTTCAAAAGTTATTAGATTTGCTAACGACTTTATGGCAAAAGATATGATGGTAGTAGCATTCTACTTATTCTTCTTTTTCTATTTAGTATTTTTCCATTACGATTTTGCAATGGATCCAGTAAACTTTGACCCTGCTGATGGTCTTAAGACTCCAGCACACATTTACCCTGAGTGGTATTTCTTATGGTCTTATGAGATTTTACGTCCATTCCCAACAGATCCAGGTTTAATTGCATTCGCATTTGCTCAAGTAATTTTCTTCTTACTACCTTTCTTAGATAGAAGTCCAAATGCTGTTCCTGCAAATCGTCGTGGATTATTTAAAATTTGGTTCTGGGTAATGCTTGTAGATATGATCGTTTTAACTGCTATGGGTAAACTTCCACCAGAAGGTATCTTTAGTACAATCGGTCTTTATGCAGCTATCACATTCATTGCATTATGGGTTGTGTTACCGTTTATTACAAAATTAGAAAGAAAGTTATAAGGAGTAAAAAGTGAAAGAATTATTTATACTAGGTGTTGTAACTACGTTTACACTTATAACTTACTACTTGGTGGAGCCTTTTGCTCACCACCAAATGCACAAGCATGTAGAGAGTGAAGGTTTTGCTTATAAAGATCTTCCTGCATTAACTAAAAAGGGTGATGCAACTCGTGGTAAAGATTTAGTTATGGGTGCTGGTGCATGTACAGGTTGTCATGCTATTAAAGCTGCTGGTATTGAGCCATCTATGGATCCTGCAACTGCTGCAGCTTCTTATGGTGTTAATCCACCAGATTTAAGTAATGCGGGTGCTGTTTATAGTCCTAAATTCTTAAATGATCTTATTAAAAACCCAGCTCATGCTTTAATGGTTGAGCATAAATTTGATCCTGCTAAAGGTAAAATGCACCCAATGGCACAATTTTATGGTGCTGGTGGAGATATGGACCAAGAAGTTGCAGATATGATTGCATATTTACAATCAATTGCTCCAAAAGCTGAAGAGTTAACTCCAAAAATGGCATTTGAAACTGCTTGTGGTAGATGTCACGCTGTTCATTATGAAAACTGGACACAAATTGGTGAAAAACCTAAGTTTAAAAAGAAACAAGATGAGTTAGCATTTGAAATTAATTTAGCTAACTACCAAGATTCTTTAAAAGCTTATATGGGTAAACTTCCACCAGATTTAAGTATGTATATCCGTTCACGTGGTGAGCACTATATTTCAACTTTTGTTGAAAACCCTCAAAACTATTTAAAAGGTACTGCAATGCCACGTGTTGGTGTAACTGCAGAATCTGCTGAAAAAGTTATTGAGTATCTTGAAGATGCTGGTGATGCTAAACGTCATGAGCGTGCAGAAGTTGGTATGAATGTAATGATCTATATGATCTTCTTTATTATTGCTGCTGTTCTTTGGAAAAAAGAGGTTTGGAGAGATTTACACTAAGAAGTGTTTTTCTAACAAGCAAAACTTTTAAGGGCTAGGGCAAAATTTTGCCCTAGCCTTTTTTTTTGCCAAATTTTTATATGAAAAGGTTTATTTATGAGGTTTAGAGAACTAAAAAAACATAAAAAACAAAAAGTTTCCCAAGAAGAAAAAACAATACCTTATGCAACAACTCCAGATAGAATTAAAGCTTTTATTACAGATATGTTTATGATCTATACTCCAATTTTATATATTATTACTTATGTTTTTATGAATGGGAAAGATGATTTTCAATCTTCACAATTAGCACCTTTTATAGGAGTGACTCTTTATGGAATTGTTTACGCAATTCTTTTAGCAAAACTTGGACAAACTCCTGGTAAAAAAGCTTATAATATTAAAGTTGTAGATCAAAAAACACATCAAAATATCTCTTTTTTTAGAGCATTACTTCGTTTTATAGTATTTTTATTTTCTGCAACAATTGTTTTTGGTTTAATTGTTTCTTTTTTTAGAAAAGATAACTTAACACTTCATGATATAGTTGCTAAAACAGTTGTAGTAGAAGTAAAAGATAGTGTGTAAAAAAAGAAAATTATTAAATTTTTATAATATTATTCAAGTTGAATTAAAACTTACCGATATATAATAAGACGGTTATATTTAGCATAAATAGAAGTGATAGAGGAATGATAACTGCTTATAGATTGTTGCTCTATCACTTCTATATCTAGATGTGGTAAAACAAAATAGGAGAAATGAATGAAAAAAATTATTATATCAATGGCAGCAGCTTCTTTAGTTGCTACATCTGCAATGGCTGCAGATAAAGGAATTGACTTTACTACAACAGGTCAAGTTGTAGTTTATTATCAAACGGCAGATACTGCGGGTGATGATCTTTTTGATCAAAGTAAGGCAAGTGCAAATATTGGTATTCAACTAGATAATGTTGCAGATTTAAAAAATGGGTTTACTCTTGGAACTCAGCTTACATACCTTGGAACTGCAGGTTTAGAGAAAAACTTAGTTAGTGGTACTATGCAAAATGTTGGTGGTGTAGTTTCTATGAATGATTCTACAGATGAAGTTGCACTTACTAAAATTTATTTAGCTAAAAAAGTTGCTAACACAACTGTAAAAATTGGTCGTCAAGAGCTTCCAAAATCTCTTTCACCTTTAGCATTCTCTGAAGGTTGGAATGTATTTAAAAATACTTATGAAGCAGCTTTATTAGTAAATACAGATCTTCCAAATACTGTAATTGTTGGTGCTTATGTTGGTCAATCTAACAAGCATAGTGATTTAGGTACTTTTACTAATTTAACTGTAACAACTACAGCTGGTTCGTTAGCAGTAAATAAAGAGGCATATATGTTAACTGTACAAAATTCATCTTTACCAATGACAACAGTAACAGCTTCATACTATGCACTAAAAGATATTACAGCTGCAGATAGTGCGGATGCAGTATGGTTAGATGCAAAAGTAGCAGGTAAATCTTTACCAATGGGACTTAAAGCTGGTTTACAAGTTGGTTCTATTATGCCAGAAGCTTCTATTACGTCTGATACTAACGTAGTTGGTGTAAAAGCTGGTGTAAATCCAATGGCTGGTTTAACTGTATGTGGTGCGTTTAGTTATGTAAGTGGTGAGAAAGATTCTACAAAACATATTGCAGCTGTTAAAAATACAGGTACAGGTGTAAAAACTCCACTTTATACTCAAATGATTGGAAACCAAGATGCGATTGCTCTTGATGCAAAAACTGTTATGCTAAAAGGTGCATATAGTTTGAATAAAGATAGTCAAATTATTGCTCAAGGTAGTTATACACAAGCTGGTGCAAGAAACTTAAATGGTAATGGTAATGATAATACTGACCTTGAATTATTATATACTACAAAAGTTTCAGGAATGAATCTTTTAGCTGGTTACTTAAATGTTAAAAATGACAATGATGATGTTGCAAATCACATTGTTCGTGTAGTTGCTCGTTATAATTTCTAATAATTTTTATTTATAATCTCATACTTTTTAGTATGGGATTACCCATCTTTTTTATAAATCTCTTCTCTTTATCTATTTTTTTCTTTTTCTTTTCAATCTTGTTGTATAATCACCTTTTTAATATAAGGAATCTCTATGCTTATTGATAGTTATGACAGGGTAGTTGATTATTTACGTATCTCTGTAACAGAGCGTTGTAATTTTCGTTGTCAATATTGTATGCCACAAAAACCATTTTCATGGGTACCACAAGAGAATTTACTCTCTTTTGAAGAGCTATTTGAGTTTGTTAAAGTAGCTATTGATGAGGGTGTAAATAAGGTTCGCATAACAGGTGGTGAACCACTTCTTCGAAATGATTTAGATATTTTTATTAAAATGATTTACGACTATAAACCAACAATCGATCTTTCTATGACTACAAATGGATACCTTTTAAAAGATATGGCACAAAAATTAAAAGATACAGGGCTTAAGAGGATTAACGTAAGCATAGATAGTCTTAAACCAGAAGTAGCACAGCATATAGCACAAAAAGATGTGTTAAAAGAGGTTTTAGAGGGTGTAGATGAAGCTCAAAGAGTGGGACTTAAAGTGAAAGTCAATATGGTTCCAATGAGGGGAGTAAACGATAACGAAATTTTTGATGTTTTAGAGTATGCAAAACAAAGAGGGATGAGTATCCGTTTTATTGAGTATATGGAAAATGCTTATGCTGCAGCATCACTTAAAGGGTTAAAAGCTAACGAAGTGTTAGAGATGTTAGCTACACGTTATAACTTTGTAGATGAGGGGTTTGAAAAAGCTTCACCATCACGTTATTATAAAATGGAAGATGGTTATAGGTTTGGGATTATCGAACCTTATGGGGATGATTTTTGTAAAGAGTGTAACCGTATTCGTCTTACTGCAGAGGGGTATTTAATACCATGTTTATATTTTGATGAGGCTATGAGTATAGCAGATGCAGTAAAAAAAGGGGATATTAAAACAGCAGCTTTAGTTTTAAAAGAGGTTGTAAAAAACAAACCAGAAAAAAATCGTTGGGGCTCACAAGAGGAAGATGAGATTTCCCAACGTGCTTTTTATGAAACGGGTGGATGATTATGCTTTATTTAGTTGAGCATTTTTACTCTATTCAGGGAGAGGGTGCGTTTGTTGGTACACCTTCACTTTTTTTCCGTTTTGGTGGGTGTAATATGCGTTGTGTTGGTTTTGGATGTCATGAGATAGCACCAGATGGTACAGATGTAGTTGGATGTGATACTATCTATGCAGTAGATAAACAACATTTCTCAAAAGATTGGGTTAAGATTTCAAAGCTTCAAGAACTTATTGCAATTTTAAATATGTATGAACTTCCAGAGGGTGTAGATGTCGTTTTTACTGGTGGTGAACCACTTATTTATGCAAATGATCCACTTTTTGTAGAGTTTTTAGAGTATTTAGATAGAGTAGGTCATAGAATTACTTTTGAAACAAATGGTTCTTTAAATGTAGATTTTGAAAAATACCCAGTTTATAAAAAAGCGGTATTTGCACTTTCTGTGAAGCTTTCAAATTCGTTAGAGAGTGAATCAAAAAGGATTGTTCCAAAAGTAATAGCCAATATTGCTCATAATGCGGATGGTGCTTTTTTTAAATTTAGTATTGACAAAGCTTCTATTACTCTTGGATTAGAGGAGGAGATAGACTCTATTTGTGCTCTTGCTCCACAGTTAAAAGTGTATTGTATGCCTCTTGGTGGCAATAAAGAGGAGATAGAGAAAAATACACAGCCTCTTATTGAGTTTTGTAAAACAAAAGGGTATAACTTTTCAGATAGATTGCATATTAGAATTTGGGATGCAAACAAAGGAGTTTAGGTGATAATTAGAAAACTTTTTAAGTTTGAAAATGCACATATTGTTAGAGGATGTTCCACTGTAAAATGTAGAAGTTCACTTCATGGACACTCTTATGAGGTTGAAATTTTATTTGAATCAAACTTTTTAGATAATGGTCAAATGGTGTATGACTTTGGTTTAATGAAGCAAAATATGAAAGATTTTATAGAGAGTTTTGATCATGCTATTGCTCTTTGGAGCGAAGATGATAAACTTTACATAGAAGATATGAAAAAACATTCAAGTAGATGGGTTGAGCTTCCAGTTTCCCCTAGTGCAGAGCAGTTTAGTCGTGTTTTTTTTGTGTTGTTAGATAAACTTTTAAAGCTTACCTCAATGCAAAATGGTGAGAAAGAGGTTCAGCTTCATAGTGTTATTGTGCATGAAACAAAAACTGGATATGCACAATGTTTTAAAGAGGATGCATACTCAAAACAGATGGGTCTTATAGATATAGAAAAAATTGTTTTTTCTGATGGTGTAGTAGCAGATTGGAAAGATAAAGAGTTATTTAATAAGCTTAAAAATGAAGAGAGGTTTATTAACCCCACTTCTGTTTAAATTAACTAAGAAGCTCTTTCTTCTCTTTGGAGGAGAAGTTCCATTCTATTGGTATAACTTTTACTTCATCACCCTCTTGTAGTTGTTTAGTTGTAATAATAAAACTATTTGACTTTGCAAGAGGTGAGATCATCCCTGGTGCAAATTTTGTACAAACATTAAACTTCTCCCCATCAAAATATCCAGGAATTACGGTTGCTCTGTTAATTTTAAATGGTTTACATTGTGCTAATTTTGTAACTATAGGGCTAAGATACTTTTTCTCATTTCCACTTAGTGCTAAAACAATGGAGCGTGCAAAAATCTCAAAGTTAAGTGCAGCAGCAAGTGGATTTCCTGGAAGGTTTAAAATAGCAGTATTGTTTATCATTCCAAATGTTGTTGGTTTACCAGGTTTTATTGCTACTTTATCAAATAAAATGGTGTTGTTAAAATGTTTAAATGCTTCTTTTGTATAGTCTGCATCTCCAACACTCACTCCACCTGAAGTGATAATAAAATCGCAATCTAAAGCACTCTGTATATGTTCATAAAGATCTTCTAGTGAGTCTTGTGCACTGCCAATAAACTCTACTTCACACCCTAATTCCCCTAAACGTGTAAGAAAAGTTGGAGAGTTTGTGTTGTAGAGTTGATACTCTTTGAGTGTTTCAAAGTGCATCTTTAGTTCACTACCAGAAGCAAATACAGCAACACGAGGTTTTTTGTAAACTTTAATATGGGAGATTCCCTGAGAAGCTAAAAGGGTAATTGTATGTGCATTGATTTTCTCCCCTTTTGTTAAAAGTTTCATCCCAATCTCAATATCTTCGCCCATAAAGCGAATATGTTGATTTTGTTTTATATCTTTTGGAAGTTTAACACCATGGTCTGTAAGGGTAGTGTCTTCTTTTGGGATAATCGCTTCTGTATTTTGTGGTACACGAGCCCCTGTCATAATTTTTATAGCTTCTTGAGGTTTTAGAAGTGTTTGGGAGTTATCACCTGCAAAAATAGTTTCGCTAACTTTTACCTCTTTGTCTGCATCTTGAAGCAGTACTGCATACCCATCCATTGCAGAGTTATTAAAAGGTGGAAGGTTATGAGTTGCTACAATATCTTGAGCTAAAATATACCCTGCTGCATTTTCTAAAGGGAGCATTTTTGTCTTTGTTGGTTGAATCTCTTGGTAGATAATTTCGAGTGCTTCTTGAATTGTTTTAAGCATAAAATTGTATTCCTTCTTTTCGTTGCTATATTATATTATAATTTCATTATGAATGAAATGTATATTATGACTTTAGGTATCCACTTTTTGGGTGCTGTGTTTGTTTTTGGAACTATTGTGTTGAATCTTTTAATGTTAAATATTGCAAAAGATTTAAAATCTTATAAGCGTTTAATGAGTATTTTTTTAATGCCACTAAGCGCTACAATGATCGCTCTTGCCATTTTTACAGGGGTGGTTATGATGGCAGCAAAACATTTAGATTTTACAATTGAAAATATTGTAATGATTATTATCTCTTTAGCGTTAATTGTCTTAGAGGCGAAAAGGGGAAAATATTTAAAATATATGCCATTAAAACAAGAGAATGGTTTAAATATCTATAGAGCTTTTGGTTCTAAAATTTTATATATTGAACTCGCTTTAGTGGTAGCTATCTCAATTTGGATGTGGATTATATGAGATTTTTATTTGATGAGAACGCTTCAGAGCCCTTTGTAACAATAAAAGGGGAGAATTTTAAGTATCTCATTAAAGTGCTTCGCCACAATGTTGGTGATACAATCTATTTGCGTTCTCATAAAAACAAAGAGCTTCTTTGCAGCTACACTATTAGCTCTATTGAGCCTAGAAGTGTATCGTTAGAGCTACAAGAAACAAAGCTTTATAAAGTGGAAGCGAAAAAAGATTTTACACTTGGTTGGTGTGTGATTGACCCAAAATCGATTGAGAAAGTTTTACCCTCTTTAAATGAGATTGGTGTGAAAAAAATCTGTTTTATCTACTGTGATAGAAGTCAAAAAAACTTTAAACTCGATTTTAAACGTTTTGAGAGAATTTTGTACGCTTCTATGCAACAATGTGGAAGAACACACCTTATGGAGTTTGAAACTTATAAAACTTTAGAGCTTTTTTTAGCAGATTTTCCAGATACAAAAGTGTTAGATTTTTGTGATATTGTTTTAGAAGATACAACACAAATAGATACAGCACTTATAGGGTGTGAGGGTGGATTTTCTTTAGTAGAAAAAGAGAGTTTTAATGCAAAAAATGTTTTTAGATTTGATACACCAATGATTTTACGCTCTGAGAGTGCTGCCGTTTCTATAGCTTCTAAAGTGTTGTTTTAAGAAAAATAGGGTATAATTCGCCCCATAAAAATCCGCCCCCATACGGATTTAAAAAATATATAGCTCTGCGTACTTTTGACGCGTAGCAAAAGGTAATGATATGAAAAAAGGTATTCACCCAGTTTTAGTAGATTGTACAGTAACTTGTGCTTGTGGTAACAGCTTCCAAACAAAAGCGGAAACAGAAACTATGAGAGTTGATATTTGTAATGAATGTCACCCATTCTTCACAGGTAGTGAAAAAATGGTAGATACTGCTGGACGTATCGAGAAATTTAACGCTCGTTATAAAAGAAAATAATTCTACAATGCTTAGCCTAGTTCCAACACCTATTGGAAATATAGGCGATGTTTCACTTAGAAGTTTAGAGCTTTTAAGTGAAGCTAAAATTTTTTTATGTGAAGACACTCGTTTTACTAAAAAACTTCTTAACCTCTTAAGTGAGCGTTACAATTTAAAACTTCAAGAAAATCCAATTTTTATTCCACTGCATTCCCATAATGAACAAGAGTTTGTTGAGAAACTAGAGCCATCTTTTTTTGAGCAAAATGTTGTTTATATGAGTGATGCTGGAATGCCAGGTATTAGTGATCCTGGGCAGTTACTTGTCAATTATTGTATTGAAAACTCTCTTGAGTATGATATTTTACCAGGTGCAAATGCACTTTTAACTGCTTTTGTAGCAAGTGGCTTTGTGCAGACTCAGATGCTCTTTTTTGGCTTTTTAGACCATAAGGGTAGCTCAAGAGCTCAAGGGCTACAAAAAGCGCTTTATAGTGGTTATACAACTGTTTTATATGAATCACCTCATAGGTTAGAGAAGTTACTTCTTGAAATAGACAAAGAGGATAGTTCACGTCAAATTTTTTTAGCAAAAGAGCTAACTAAAAAATATCAAAAATTTTTACGTGGAACTGCAAAAGAGATTTTAAAAGAGTTAAATAAAAACTATAAAGGGGAGTGGGTTGTAGTTCTCTCTAGTGGAGTACAAAAAAATGAGAGTGCAATCTCTGAAGCAGATATTTTAGAGTTAGATATCCCTAAAAAGCAAAAAGCAAAGCTTCTTGCTAAAATAACAGGAGAGAATCCTAAAGCAATTTATCAAAAATTGCTTTAAGGGAGTCTAGCTAAATAGTATACGAAACTTTAAAAGTCGTATATTATATCAAAACTAAGACTGCTTTGTTTATGTTTTGTTGTACTATCTTGATTTAAGAAGTTTTTATATGTAATTGTTTCTTCTGGTGCATAGACATAAGCAAGTGCAATTTTTGTTTGCTCTGCTACTTTTACACTACCACCAATTGTATAGTGTGTTTCAACAGTTCCAGGAAAACCTAGAGTATTAAATGTGTTTACAAGACCTGCATTTAAACCTGCATCATTTACTCCAGTGTATGTTTGTTCACTAATTGGACTTTTTGCATAGTTATATCCTAGACGAAATGACCATTTATTTGTTGCATATTGATAACCTAAAGCAAAAACATCTTGATCTTCCCAATTGAAATCTTGGTATCCTTTTGCATCAGACCATTTAATTTGTTTATAATCAACTGCAAGTGTATGTCCAGCTTTTGTATAGCTCACACCAACACCCATTTCAGCAGGAGTTGAGAGTTTACCATTTGTATAATTTACTCCCATTGCACCAATAGCTGTTTTTAAAACATCTTTGTAGTACATATCAATTTGTGATTTATACATCGCACCAAGAGTAAAACCAGCAACTTCGTAAGCAGCACCTAAGTTAAAACCAAACTTTAGATCTTGAGCCATACCCGTTCCAACAGTTTTATCATCTGGTGTTTGAGGTGGTAATGCTCCAGTTTGTTCCATATACATAGCTTGTTGTAGAGCAGAAGACATATTATAATTAATATCTAAAGCACCATATTGTAAAACAGGTGTTATACCAAGGCTTAAACCGTTGTTTTTATATGCAATAGGTAAAGCAAATTGCATAAGTTGAAGATTTGTTACCATCTCCATTTGACCTGTATTTTTATCTCCTCTATAATCAACACCAAGTCCAGCAGTTCCCCAAATACCAATACCCATATAGATATTTTCTTTTACTTTACCAGCTACTGAAACTTCAGGGATTACATTTAAGTCTGCATCGCTTGTTGCACTACCAGATTCATCACCTAAATTTGGTGCTGCAACTGTTCCACCTTGTGAAAAATCCAAATTGATACTATCTGTGTTTTTAACAGATGGTATAAAAAACATACCACCAAATGAAACTTCAGTATCTTCAACAGATGTGATTAATGCAGCATTTGCTAAACCTGACTCAGCCCCATGAGTTACACCAATACCAGTACCACCCATCGCACGAGCTTGTGAACCTGTTGCTATAAGGTTAGATCCATTTGTTGCAAATGCAGATGTTGCACCTAAAGTCAGAGCAGCTACAAGAGTTAATTTAATTTTGTTTTTCATAATTTTAGTCCTTTAAATATATAAGTTCTTATAATATAAACTTATATTTCTTGTAGCTAGATTGTATTGGAATAATTTTTAATATAATCTTAAAATTAAAGAATTTTAGTAAAATAAGTGAATCTATGTGAAAAAAGAATAATAATATTAGGGTCAAGACTAGTTTAGCATAGAGAATATGTTAAACTAATCCCATGAATACGGTAAAAAACAAGTATATAAAACATGCACACATTTCAGAGAGAAAATTTAAAGAGATTTTGAAGTGTTTTTGTATAGATTTAACAGCTACACAGACTTCAAATTTAATAGGTATAAATAGAAATACCATTAATAAATATTATTCTAAATTTAGAGTAAGAATTGTTGATTTATGCAATATTGATTCACCTTTTGCAGGAGAGATAGAGGTAGATGAGAGTTACTTTGGAGTAAAAAGAGTAAAAGGTAAAAGAGGTAGAGGAGCAAGAGGAAAAACTATAGTATTTGGACTTTTAAAAAGAGATGGTAAGGTTTATACTGAAATAGTTCTAGATACACAAAAAGCTACTTTACAGGCTATTATAAGAGGTAAAGTATCTATTGAGAGTATTATTTATTATGATGGATGGAGAGGTTATAATGGATTAGTAGATGTAGTCTACGATAAGCATTTTAGAGTTAATCATGGAGAAAATGAGTTTGCAAATGGACACAATCATATAAATGGTATTGAATCTTTTTGGAGTTATGCTAAAATTAGGTTAGTAAAATTTAGAGGTCTATCAAAACAAGAGAATCGTTTTTGCAAAGCAAAATGTTTCTATAAAAGATAGTTTTAATCTACATCTAAAAGAATGTGAATTTAGATTTAATAATAGGAGTGAAGACATATATAAAATTCTATTGAAAAACTTTAGAATTTTCCCTCTAAACTAGTCTTGACCCT
>JAMOSG010000026.1 GCA_027063225.1 Helicobacteraceae bacterium
TTCCTTACTTACCTCATCAAAATAGAGTGAAAAAGAAAGCCCATTCGATTTACCTATCCAATTCTCTTGCATCGTTAAAACTTGCTTTGGCCAACCACCCTCAAGCTTTTTTAGATCCTCTAAAAGCTCTTCTGCGTATTGTGTGATTTTAAAGTAGTATTGGTTCATCTCTTTTTTTACAATTGGAGTATCACATCTCCAACAACATCCATCTACTACTTGCTCATTTGCTAAAACAGTTTGATCATGTGGACACCAATTGAGCATCCCTTTTTCACGGTATAGTAAACCTTTTTCATACATATCGATAATAAAAGCTTGTTCAAACTTTGTATAAAGTTCATCACTTGTTGCAAAAGTTCTCTCTTTAGAGAAAGAAAAACCTAAAGATTCAAACTCTTTTTTCATATAGTCAATATTATCGTATGTCCATTTTTTTGGATCTGCATTATTTTTAATAGCAGCATTCTCTGCTGGCATACCAAAACTATCAAACCCAATTGGGTGAAGCACATTTAACCCTTGTTGGCGATAGTATCTTGCAAAGGCATCACTAATAGAGTAGTTTCTTACATGCCCCATATGTAATCTTCCACTTGGAAATGGAAACATACTTAAGATATATTTTTTCTCTTTTGAAAAATCCTCACTTGGCTCAAAACTTCTGTTTTGTTCCCAATACTCTTGCCACTTTTTTTCTATCTCTTTTGCACTATATTCCACAATTATTTCCTAATATTCATCTTTTGTTTTTAAACTCTCAATATAAACAAGTCCTACTGAGAAAAGGTTTGCAATTAAAGCACCAATCGCAAGTGCCATTGCCCATCCCTCATTTCCAACAACATCAAGGTAGATATATGCAGGAATAAGGTGTAAGTCTGCTACTAAAGAAGATGCAAACAGCTCCGCTGAGAGAAGATTTCTTACACCAATTTTTAAAAATGTAGAAACAAGATTTAAACTTGCTGCTACAAAAAGTGAAATTGAACTATGTTCATATAAAAACGCTACAACTGATGTTAAACTCATTAAAGAGAAAAATACATAAATTACCTTACCCCAATCCATATCTTCTCCTTACATTACACCAGATTCAAACTGCTGGCGTAATTTCTCTTTTTCTGCTTCACGTTTTGCTTTTGCAGCTAATTTCTCTTTATACTCTTTTACACTAAAACCAAATGCTACTAAAATTGGAGAAGCTACAAAAATTGAAGAGTATGTACCAACTATAACACCCACTAAAAGTGTAAATGCAAATGGATGGATAATCTCACCACCAAACATAAAGAGTGTAAACACCACAAAGAAAGTTGTAAGTGATGTAAGTGTAGTTCTTGCAAGTGTTCTTGTTACAGATTCATTAATAATCCCTACAAGTGTTGTTGTCTTAGAACCTGTCACACCCTCACGAATTCTATCAAATACAATAATTGTATCATTAAGTGAATACCCTAAAATTGTAAGTACAGCTGCTAGTACATCAAGATTTACATCAATACTAAAAAGTGAAACAAACCCCATTGTAATAGAAACATCATGCACAAGTGCGATAATACTTGCAACTGCAAAACGCCACTCAAAACGAAATGCTACATAAATTAAAATCCCAGCAATTGCTAAAACTAAAGAGATAAGACCCTTCTCTTTTAGCTCATTTCCAATTTTTGGACCAACAATATCTACACGACGAATCTCAAAGTTTCCACTTTCTTTGAGTGCTTTTGAAGCTAAATCACCAATATCTTGTCCAACACTTGTAGAGGAATTTTTAAGGCGAATAAGCACCTCATCATCTGAACCAAATTCAGAGATAGAAGCACCAGCAAATGTTGGATTTTTCTTTAAAAGTTCACGCATCTGCTGTATTGGTGCAGGTTTGTCATATTTTACTTGAATAACAGTTCCACCTGCAAAATCTACACCATAGTTTAACCCTTTAAAAAAGAGTAAAACATAACTTAGAGCAATAAAAGTTAAAGAAAGGAACATAGCCTTTTTTGTATAGGCCATAAAATCGATACTTTTTTTGTATTTAAAAAACTCCATCTCTTACCCCTTCATTCCAAACCATAAACGGTTATTTTTACTCTTCTTCATCACAGGTTCAAGTAGTTGGTAGATTCCATGTGTTCCAACAATAGCAGTAACCATAGAAGCTAAAATACCAATACTCATAGTAATTGCAAACCCTTTAATAGCACCTGTTCCATATGCATATAAAACAACTGAAGCGATAAGCGTTGTAATATTTGCATCTAAAATAGCACGCATCGCATTTGAGTAACCATCTTCTATTGCTTTGTGCATCGATTTACCTTCACGTAGCAATTCACGAATACGCTCACTAATAATTACATTGGCATCAACTGCCATACCAACAGTTAGTACAATACCAGCCATACCTGGAAGCGTTAGCGTTGCACCAAAAAGGCTCATAACAGCTAAAAGGATAAACAAGTTTGCAATAAGTGCAATATTTGCAATAACTCCAGCCATACCATAGTAAAGCACCATAAAAATAATAACTAAAACAAACCCACCAATAAGAGCTACAAGGCTAGCTTTAATGCTATCTGCTCCTAAACTTGGTCCAACTGAACGCTTCTCAAGTAAAAATACAGGAGCAAGGAGTGCACCTGAACGAAGTGCAATAGCTAAATCTTTTGCTTGTGCTACTGTATAATCTCCAGAGATTTGCCCATGTCCACCACCAATTCTTTCACTAATATTTGGAGCAGAATATACTTTGCCATCTAAAACAATTGCAAGACGTTTTCCAACATTTGCACCTGTAAAATCTCCAAAAATATCAGCACCTTCAGAGTTTAATGCAAAGTTAATCACAGGACGGTTGTTTTTATCAAATCCAACAGAAGCATCTGTAAGCATACCACCATCTAAAATAGGAATATCATGCACTAAATATTTTCTTTGTGGGTTTTTAGCATCTTCTAAAATAAGATCCCCATATTGTACAGCTTCCTCTGGTGTCATAGAGTAAACTCTTGCATCGTGGTCTTCATCTACCGCCATAAGTTCAAGTTTTGCTTGACGTGAAATAAGTGCACGAGCACGTTGCTCATCCTCTTGCGTTTTAATC
The DNA here is from genome assembly GCA_027063225.1 of Helicobacteraceae bacterium. Classification (GTDB taxonomy): domain Bacteria; phylum Campylobacterota; class Campylobacteria; order Campylobacterales; family Sulfurimonadaceae; genus Sulfurimonas. The sequence continues at coordinate 3,107 of JAMOSG010000026.1, forward strand.
CCTGCAAGCTCAACTAAGATTTTATCTTTACCTTGTAGGGTAACAATAGGCTCTGTTAAACCAAACTGATCAAGCCTGTTTCTAATTGTCTCAATAGCTTGAGAGATAGCCTCTTGCTTAATTTTAGCTACCTCTTTTGGAGAAAATTTAACACTAATATTTTCCCCACTTGTAGTAACAACAACTCCCTCCATATTATGAAGAAATTTTTGCACTTTAGGGATCTCATCGCTATCTAAAACACTAAAAGTCACCTCTTCATCATCAAAATTAAGATTATCTATTAAAATATCCTCTTTTTGCGTGAAATGTTTTAAACTTGAAGCGATAGATTTTATGCGAGAGTTAAGTGCTTCTTGTGTTTTAACACCAAGAAGCATATGAAGACCACCTTGAAGGTCAAGTCCAAGTGTTATTTTCTTGCCACCCTCTGTTTGCAGAAGTGATGGCATAGAAAACACAATACCAAAGACAATGGCAACCGCAAAGATTGCTAAACGGTAATTAAGCTTCATATCTTTTACTAATTGCGTCTTTTTCTATCTTTACGATAGTGTCATCATTAAGTTTTACACTTAAAAAGTTTTCCTCAACCTTGTTAACAGTTACAATAAAACCGCCATTTGTAACGACTTTATCCCCTTTTTTAAGAGCAGCTAACATCTCTTGCTTCTCTTTTAACTCTTTTTGTTGTGGACGAATAATTACAAAATACATAATTGCAATTAAAAAGACAAATGGTAATAATTGAGAAATAATTTCCATAAAAACTTCCTTAATGTGAAAAATTGCACGATTATACAAAAACTATACTAACAAAGCACTAAAATGGTACAATGCCACTTATGGAACAATTACTAAAAAACACACTTCTTGGACTTTTAAGTGCCACTCTCTTTAGTGGTTTTATATACTTTGAGTATTTTGGTTTTACCAATTATTTTATTAACTCCATCTTTGGTATTGCAGCTTTATATCTACTTTTAACAATCCCTAAAAAAGCTGTTTTAATTGCTGGATTTTTTATTGGTTTATTTTGGTTTTACTGGATTGGGTATAGTTTTAAATATACAGGTGTTGGGTATATTACCCCATTTGTAAGCTTTGGCTTTGGTATTGTTTATATGCTTTTTTTCTCCCCTTTAACCCTTACAAACAAAAGCTATATTCGTGCAGTTTTACTTTTTGCTTTAAGTTTTTTTGAACCTTTCTCTTTTAACTGGATGAAGTTTGAACTTCTTTTTACACAAAGTTATTTTGGAATACAAAAGTGGCAACTCTTTTTTATATTTATTGGTTTAGTTATAATTATAGAATTTCCAAAAAAATATAAAATAGCAGGAATTTTTACACTACTTTTAGCATTGGACTTGACACAACAAACACTCAAACGAGCACCTTTGAAAATTAAACTTGTTCAAACAAAAATTTTACAAGAACAAAAATGGCTACCACAAAATAGTTACTTCATTGTAAAACAAAATTTTCAAGCTATAAACAAAGCTATACAAGAAGGGTATGATGTTGTTGTTTTACCAGAATCTACTTTTCCACTCTATTTAAATACACAACCAAGCATTATTCAAAAACTTCAACAACTCTCTTTTAAAATCTCTATTGTTGCTGGAGCGTTATATGTGCAAAACAATAAAGCATATAATGTAAGCTATTTTTTTGAAGATGGCAAAACACAAATTGCAAAAAAAATGGTACTTGTTCCTTTTGGAGAGTATATTCCACTTCCTAAGTTTATGCAAAAAATGGTTAATGATTTTTTCTTTGCAGGGGAAGCTGACTTTTCTCATGCAGAAAAACCAACAGATTTTATAATAAAAGGGATAAAGTTTAGAAATGCCATTTGCTACGAAGCTACAACTGATGCTCTATTTCAAGGAGATATCAAGTATATGATAGCAATAAGCAATAATGGCTGGTTTGTGCCATCGATTGAACCAACATTGCAAAATTTACTTATGAAGTTTTATGAACGAAAGTATGATGTAACTATTTTTCACAGTACTAATTTACCTCTTTTTTAAAATATTTTGATATAATGCATATCATTTTTAAAATACAAAAAGGGGTTTAATGTTTTCCAAAATTTTATTATTTTTAGTAGGTAGTGCTTTGGCACTTTTTGCAGAACCAAGTATAGCACAAATAAAAGCAGCAGTTAGTGCAAATCCATCTTTGTTAAATACTCCTCAAGCACAAGCTGCAATGAAAGACAGAGGTATAAGTAGCTCAGATATTAAAGCAAAAATCAATAAACAAAATGTAGAAACTTTACAAGAAGGGGTATCACAAGAAAAAGTTGAAAACAAGATAGAAACAACAAAAGAAACTGAAATTCAACAAGAAAATACAGTAAGTCATAAGATAAGTTCTTCCACTACAGTGAACCCTTTTGCTTTTCAATCCAAGCAGTTAATTCAGAAGCTAAACTCTGAAAAACAGCAATATCTTAATCATAAAAAACTTTCCCGTTATGCAACAAAATTTTTTAATAACAAAAACCTTATAGATAGTGCTTCAGTTCCAACACCTGATAATTATATTATTACAAATAAAGATCAATTAGTTATTTATGTTTATGGGGATAAAGATAAAACTTTCTTTCCTATTGTAAATAACGATGGAACAATTAAACTTCCTTTTGTAGGACCTTTACATATAGGTGGAATGAGCTTTAAAGAAGCAAAATCTTATCTACAAAAAGTATTAAAACAACATTTTCAACTAAGTAGTTTTTATATTAATATGCAAAAATATAGTACTATTCAAGTTACACTTATTGGTGATGTAAAAGCTCCTGGACTTTATAATATCCCCTCTTTTTCTACATTAAAAGATCTTCTAATCCGTGCAAAAGGAATCAACAGCTCTGCATCTTTAAGAGATATTGAAATTAGACGGAATGGGAAAATTTATAAACATATAGATTTATATGATTTTTTCTTTCATAAAAATACAACAAAAACTTTTACAATCTTACAACATGGTGATACTGTAATTCTTCATAAAGCTCCTGTTCTAGTTTCTATTGATGGCTATGTAAATACAAATGCTATTTTTGAACTGTCAAAAAAGGAAACATTACAAAATCTTTTACAATATGCAGGAGGTTTAAAGCCTAATGCTTCAAAAACGAATATTACTATTCAGAGATTTGAAAATAATAATCTTCAAAAAACATTCACTCTTTCTCTTAAGGAAACAAAAAAATTCCAACTCTTAAATGGGGATAAAGTTTATATTTATCCACTTGATTTTACAACAAAGGCTAGCATCTCTATTTATGGTAATATAATCAGACCTGGTAACTATCCTCTTCCAAAAGATCAACTTTTAAATACACTTTTAAAAAAACAACTTCAACAGGGAATGGAAAAATTCTTTTTACCTAAAACATATCTTGAATATGCTGTAATTAAAAGATACAATAATCTAAAATATACAACCCTCTCGTTGAATCTTAATGATGTTATTACCAATAAAGTGAAGTTAAAGCTCTACCCTCAAGATAAACTTTATATTTTCTCTCAGTCTGATATTTTTAGCAATAGTTATATCACTACAAAAGGAGATATATTAAAAAAAGCTGGTAAATTACAATTTTTTGAGGGAATGACTCTTCAAGATGCTATTAACACATCTGGAATTAACGGTCTTATAGATGATATGGTAAAAGTAACTTCATTTAACTCTACAAACTTCATGCCTGAAACAAAATTTCACTCTCTTAAAAAAGATGCTCAAAGTGTTTTTCTTCACCCTTATGACGAAGTAGAAGTTTTTTCATACTATCAAAAACATAACCTCCAAACAGTTTCTATATATGGAGAAGTATTACATCCTGGAAACTTTTATTTTGAAGAAAATCTTAATGTTAAAAAGCTTATAGATATAGCTGGGGGATTAACAAAAAAAGCATATACTAAAGAAATAGAAATAGTTCGCCATTTTATAGATACTAACCAAGTTAGACAAAGAAGGGTTCTTCATTTTTATACAACAAAAACAGATTTGCAAGATATTGTACTGCACCCTGATGATGAAGTGAAAATTTTTACAATTCCAAAATGGAATGAGCAACAAAAAGTTGTTCTTAAGGGGGAAGTGAAATTTCCTGGAGTTTATACAATAGAACCAGGGGAAAAACTTGTAAATGTACTTCAAAGAGCTGGAGGATTTACTCAAAATGCTTTTATAAAAGGAGCTGTTTTTACAAGAGAAAGTATACGTAAACAACAAATTAAACAATATAACAATACTTTAGCTCGTCTAAAAAGACAATTAACTGTTTATAATGCTATGCCTGCAAATTCTAAGAATACTGCTAACAGTAATGCACTTTCAACACTTAATGAAATTATTACAGAAGCAAAAAAATATCAACCTCTTGGACGTATTAGCATTAAATTATCAACAAATTTACAGGAAATGGAAAATACTCCGTATAATCTAACACTTCAAAATGGAGACACACTTACTATACCTTCTCAAATAGATACAGTTACTGTATTTGGAGAAGTTTTTAACCCTACATCTTTTATCTTTAAACAAGATTTAGATACCCTTGACTATATAAACTTAGCAAGTGGTTTTGCTCGTGGTGCAGATGAGGATCGTGTTTATATTATTCATGCAGATGGAAGAAGTGAACCAGCGATTAGTTCTTTTCTCTTTTGTGATTTTTATGAAAATGTGCAAAAAGGAGATACTATTGTAGTGCCAATGTATATTAAAGAGTATAACCAAATGGAACTTTGGGAAGGTGTTTCTAAAATCTTAGCAAGTTTTGCTATAACTGCTGCTACACTACAAACATTAGGAGTATTTTAATGATTAAAGAGATACAAAACAATGCTCCTTATATTGAAGAAGATGAAATAGATTTAAAAGAGTTATGGCACACAATTTTACAAGGAAAAAAGATTATTGCTCTTAGTGTTATTATAACCGTAACACTTACATTTATTTATGTTCTAAAAATACCAAATACATATACTGCGAAGGCTGTTTTAATACCAACAGAAAGCAAAAGTAGCAGTTTAGGTGGTCTTGGTGGTCTTGCTGCAATGGCAGGTGTTTCTTTAGGGGGTGGAAGTATGACACCAGATATTGCTTTTAATTCCCTACTTGAAGATAAAGCATTTATGAAAGAGTTTATTATTAAAAATAAGCTTGATCAATACTATACACAAGAAAATTTAGATGAAAATTATGTTTTTGCTTTAGGTTTTCGTGGAATTTATGATTTTTTTCGTACAAAAGAAAAACAAGAACAAGAAGATAAAGAACAAATTATTTATAACTTAATACAAAAAATCAAGTCATCTTTTTCTATAACAGCAGATAAAAAGTCTGGTTTAATTAGTGTAAGCTATAGTGATTGTGATAGATTTATAACTCCTAAAATTGTATCTCTTTTTTTAAAAGATGCAAGTTATTATTTAGTTCAAAACAATTTAAAAAATATAGATAGTAGACTTCAATATTTTCAAAAAGAGATGGCAACAACTGAAGCATTTGAAATTCGTCAAAATCTTTCTGAAATTATTAGTCAAATTGTTAAAGAAAAAATTATGATGAAATCTAAAAAATATTACCAATGTGATCTACTCACCCCACCTACAATTCCTTACATTCAAGATAAAATAAAACCAAAAAGAGGTTTGATTTTGGTTGTATCCTTTATTACAAGTCTTATTTTAGGAGTTTTTTTAGTTTTCTTTCTAAATTTTATAAAAGGTGAAAACAATGTCACAGACAAACCTTAAAAATCCAAGTCTTTACATTAATCGTGAGCTTTCCTGGTTACAATTTAATACTAGAGTTTTAAACCAAGCTCAAGAGGAATCATTACCACTTCTTGAGAGACTTAAGTTTTTAGCTATTTATGGTACAAACTTAGATGAGTTTTATATGATTCGTGTTGCTGGACTTAAAAAACTTTTCTCTGCTGGTATTATTGTTTCAGGTGCCGATAAACTCACACCAATGCAGCAACTCCATGAGATTAGAGAATATCTCCATAATGAACAAAAAGTTGTTGAAAAATGTATGGACTCTATTTTTAAAAAACTTAAAAATGAAGGGATTAGTGTAAAATCTTACCAAGAGGTTGATCCATCTCAAAAAAAACAACTCAACAAATTTTTCAATGAAAATATCTACCCTGTAATTATCCCTATTGCAGTTGATGCGACACACCCTTTTCCACACTTAAATAACCTTAGTTTTGGACTTATTGTAAAACTTATAGATAGTGATGATGAATCCCTAGAGCGATTTGGAATTGTAAGAATTCCACGTGTTTTAGATAGATTTATAGAACTTGATAATGCTACATATGTTCCAATAGAAAGTGTTGTAGCACAACATATTGATGAGCTTTTTCCAGGATATAAACTGAGTAAATTTACCCCTTTTAGAATTACACGTAATGCAGATTTGGCCATAGAGGAGGAGGAAGCTGATGACTTTATGGAGATTTTAGAAGAGGGGCTTAAACTTCGCCGTAAAGGGGAAATTGTAAGACTTGAAATTGGGAGTGATTCTGATGAAGAGCTTATTAACTTCATTAACCGCCATACAAATGTTGATCCTGATGATATTTACAAGTTTCATACGTTTTTAAACCTTTCAAGTTTATGGCAAATTGTTTCAAATAGAAATTTTGCACACCTTTTATTGCCATCTTTTAAGCCAAAAAATCTTCCTCCACTTGAAGCAAATGAAAATATTTTTAATATTTTAGAAAAACAAGACTTACTTCTTTACCATCCATATGAAAGTTTTGAAGCGGTTGTAAAGTTTATTCAAAATGCGGCAAAAGATCCTGATGTTGTTGGGATTAAAATGACACTTTATCGCTCTGGTACACACTCTCCTATTGTAAAAGCTTTAATGGAAGCGAGTGAACGTGGAAAACAAGTTACTGTAATGGTGGAACTTAAAGCGAGATTTGATGAGGAAAATAACCTTATTTGGGCAAAAGCACTTGAAAAAGCTGGAGCGCATGTTATTTATGGAATCAAAGGTTTTAAAGTTCACGCAAAAGCTGCACTTGTTACAAAACGTAAAAATGGTAAACTTATCCAGTATGCTCATTTAGGAACTGGGAACTATAACCCAACAACTGCAAAAATCTATACAGATATGAGTTATATGACAAGTAAAGTTGAGATTACTAACGATTTAACTCGCTTCTTTCACTTTTTAACAGGCTTTAGTAAAAAAGGTAAACTCAACGAGCTTTATATGTCCCCCTCTCAAATTAAACCAAAAATTCTCTCTTTAATTCAAAATGAGACACGTAAAGGTAAAGATGGACATATTATTGCTAAAGTAAACTCTTTGGTTGATGATGATGTGATTCGTGCACTTTATAAAGCAAGTGGTGAGGGTGTAAAAATAGAGCTTATTGTTCGTGGTATTTGTTGTTTAAAACCTGGCCTTAAAGATGTGAGTGAAAATATTCGTGTTATCTCAATTTTAGGGAAATATTTAGAACATCCGCGTATGTTTTACTTTAAAAATGACCCTGTGCAAGTGTATATCTCAAGTGCAGATTGGATGCCAAGAAACTTAGTGCGTAGAATTGAGCTTTTAACTGGAATAAAAGATGACCTTGCAAAAGAAAAAATTATTCAAGTACTAAAACTTCAATGTTCTGATAATACTTTAGCACATGAACTCCAAAGTGATGGAACATACATAAAAGTAAAAAAAGCTGGTAATAAAATCAACAACCATAAACTTTTAGAAGATTATGTCAATAAAATTGCAAAAACAACAAAAAAAGAGAGCAAAGGTAAAATTAAAGAGCTTGCTTCAAGATTATATATAGAGAGTTAAAAATGGTACATAAATTTAAAAACTTTACTCCAAAAATTGGAGAAAAATCGTGGATTGCATCTTCTGCTGATGTTATAGGGGAAGTAAGCATTGGTGAGGATTGCTCTATTTGGTTTGGTTGTGTAGTACGTGGAGATGTACATAGCATTACAATTGGAGATAGAACAAATATTCAAGATTTAAGTATGCTGCATGTAACACACTACAAAAACAATGACCGCTCAAGCGGAAACCCTACTGTTATTGGTAATGATGTAACAGTGGGACACCGCGTGATGCTGCATGGATGTACTATCGAAGATGCTTGTTTAATTGGAATGAGTGCTACTATTTTAGATGGTGCGGTTATTGGTAAAGAAAGCATTGTTGGAGCGGGAAGTTTAGTCACAAAAAATAAAAAGTTCCCTCCACGCTCACTTATTATGGGAAGTCCTGCTAAGGTTGTAAGAGAATTAACAGATGATGAAGTAAAAGAACTTTATGCTTCTGCTTCACGTTATGTTGAGTTTAAAGAGGATTATAGAGTTTAAAGTAAAATTTAAGTAAAATTATACCTATAAAGCTATATTATTAGGAATACATTCCTAATAAAGGCAAATATTTATGGAGCATATTCTACTAGAAGATAATCCACACTGGATAGATCCAACTTGTTATGATAGTTTTGTAAAAAGAGATATACTAAAGACTGCTCTTGAATTTTTACAAGCAAAAGAGATCCTTGCATTAATAGGAGCTAGAAGAGTTGGTAAAAGCACTATTGCAAAACTTCTTATAAAAGAATTACTTACAACTACACAATCTAAAAATATATTTTTTATAAACCTTGAAAAGCCAGAATTTATACCCTATAAAAATGATGCGACATATCTTAATACTCTTTTTGATGAGTACCTAAAAGTTGCAAATCCAGATACAACAAAAAAAATCTACTTTTTTATAGATGAAGTGCAAATTTTTCAAAATTGGGAAATCTTTGTTAAATCAAAATATGAAAATAGTAATATAAAGTTTATTATTACAGGTTCAAACTCATCACTTTTAACTTCAAACTATGCTACTGTATTGACAGGGCGTGTTTTAAAACTACAAATATATAGTTTTAGTTTTAGTGAGTTTTTAACATACAAAGATATAGCACATACAACATTACTAGAGCAAACAGCAAATAAAATAGAAATAGCAAGAGCAAAAGATGAGTATTTAAAATGGGGAGGATACTACAGTGTTATCTCTACAGATAATGAGATGATAAAAAAGGAGTATCTTAAAAATATAGCAGAAGATATAATTTTAAAAGATATAGTTCCAAGATATAAAATTAAAAACTCCTCTGTTATAAAAGATCTTTTTTACTATGTTATATCTAATGCAACAACAATCCTTAACTACTCAAGCCTTTCAAAAAAATTAGGGATAGATGCAAAAATGATTAAAGAGTATATAGGCTACTTTGAAGATAACTTTTTAGTTTCTACAATCTCTAACTACCACACAAAACTTACTCAACAAATAAAATCTGCTAAAAAGCTATATATAACCGATAATGGATTTTTAAACTTAGGGGTAAACAGAAGTGCCAATATGGGAAATAGTTTAGAAAATTTAGTTTTTAATATACTTTATCAACACGATAATAAACTAACATACATCAACGATAAGTATGAGATAGATTTTAAAACTACAAATGCTCTTTACCAAGTTGCCTACACAATAAAAGATGAAAAAACTTTAAAACGTGAATTAAATAGCTTTAAACACTTTTGTAAAGAGCAAGATAGTTGTAAACTTATAACATACAATACAAATGAGAAAAAAGATAATATAGAGAGAATAAGTCTTGAGAGGTTTATATTTTCAAATCAATAGTAAAAAAATGTAGCATCTACAAAGTGCTACATTTTTTTAAGTCCTATAATCTGCGTTAATTTTGACATACTCATAACCCAAATCACACCCAAAGGCTTCAAAGCTACCATTGCCTATACCTAAATCGCAACGAATGCTAAATTCAGATTTTTTCATAACCTCTGCAGCTTTTTTCTCCATAACCTCATCAAAATAAAGGTTTCCTTTTTCATACACACACACATCATCAAAACTAATTGTTAAAAGCTCCTCTTTGGCTTCTACACCGCTTGCACCAACTGTGGAAGCTATACGCCCCCAGTTTGGATCTTCCCCATAAAGTGCTGTTTTTACTAAAAGTGAATCAGAAAGCTTTTTAGCAACTATTTCTGCTTCGTTATCATCTTTTGCACCTGTAATTTGGTATGTTACAAGTTTTGTAGCACCCTCACCATCACGTACCATCTCACGTGCTAAAAATCGCATAATCTCATAAAGTGCCATTTTAAATGCATCTTTGTGAAAAACACCACTTTTTTTGTTACTAAGAAGCATAACGGTATCGTTTGTTGAAGTGTCACCATCTACACTTGCAGCATTAAATGTTAGCTTTACAATCTCATCTAAAATTTCTTGCATAACCTCTTTTTCTACATCTGCATCTGTTGTTATAAAACAAAGCATAGTAGCCATTGCAGGGTTAATCATTCCAGCACCTTTAGCCATTGCACCAATGCTAAAACTTTTTCCATTCTCAAGCTCAACTTTAAAAGCTTTTTGTTTTGAAAAGCTGTCAGTTGTCATAATCGCTTCCGCTGCATTTTGAGGATTTTTTTGTGTTAAATCAAACTTTTTTGCACCATCTATAAGTTTTTGCTTTGGAACTCTTACTCCAATAACACCAGTTGAGCTCATAACAGGGTTTTGTGCTTCACTTGGAAGGGTTGCTAAAATCTCTTCAATATCTTCTACTCCAGCTTTTCCTGTCATTGCATTTGCATTTTTAGAGTTTATTAAAACAAAGTTTGTTTGAAACTCCCCTTTTGCTTTAAAGTGTTTAATTGGGGCTGCTGCCATCTTATTTGTTGTAAAAGTTGATGCAATATCACACAATGTTTCACTATAAATAAATGCCATATCTTTTGCACCATTTGGTTTAAGCCCTGCACTAATTCCATCTGCAAAGAAACCCTCTGCACTACATACTCCACTTTGAAGTTCTACTAATTTATACAAATTTTACCTCCGTTGGCTTTGTGCGTCTTTTAATTAAATCTTTTGTTGCTATAATTGCACCATGTGTTCCAATTACTAATAATTTACACTCACTTGTTATAAGAGTATCCCCTTTTGGCATTGCAACAAACTTTCCATCTTTTTTTGTAATACCAACAATAGAACAGTTTGTAATCTCACGAATATGTGTCTCTTTAAGTTTTTTAAGCACTGCCCAACTATATTTTGGAACAAAAATCTCTTGCATATCAAGTGGATTATCACTTTGATATAAAAACTCCTCTAACAAACTCTCCATATCTGGTCGAGCTGCCATTGCACTTACACGTTGTGCTGTAAGTTTTGTTGGAGATATAACAGTATCGGCCCCAAGTTTTTTTAGTTTCTCTACATCGCTAATATTTTCAGCTGCAGATATAACATTATATGGACGAGGAAGATAGTGCTCTTTTTCAAATAAACGAACAGAAGCAATAAGTGCAATATTATCTGCTATAGAATCAGAAAGGGAAATAAGCCCTTTAGCTGAAGCTAAATGAGCTTTTAACATTGTCACTTCTGCGTGAGGTTCAGCTTGAAGATACATTGGGTATTTGTACTCTTCTGCCCATTTGTGAATCTCCTCTCTTGGGTCAATCACAACAAAAGGGATATGGTTTTTACGTAGTTGTTTGGTTACCTCTATGGTGTATTCGTTATGGTAACAAACAACAAAGTGCTTTTTTAATCGTGCTATTTTATACAGCATACGACGCTCCTTTAAAATTTGAACTACAATACCCTTGTTTAATTCCGCAACTAAAATCCCCATCACAATAGAAAAAACTGCAAATCCTGCAATAATAAGTGTAATAGTAAAAATACGTCCAGCAGGAGAAATAGGAGCAATCTCACCAAACCCAACTGTTGTAAATGTTATACCTGTTTGATAAATTGCATCCATAACAGAAAAATTATCTATTATGACATAACCAATTGTCCCTAACATCATCGTTAGTACAGTTAAAATTAAAGGTAAGCGAAAAGCTTTTAAATGGGGATATAATTCAGGAAGAAGTTTTGTATCTGGTTTGGGAGTAACCTCCCAATGTAAAGTTCTGCGAATTCTTCGAAGAAGAAGCTTCAAAGAGATCATAGGTTAATACATACAGCTTAAGAATTTTTCTTAAGTGTACGTAATTCTCTTGCAGAAATTTTAATCTTTTTAGTAGTACCATCTTCAAGAGTGATACGAACTGTTCTTAAATTTAATAAGAAACGACGCTTTGTTCTGTTTTTTGCATGAGAAACATTGTTCCCACTCATAGGGCCTTTACCACTAATAGCACATTTTCTTGCCATATCAGCTTCCTCACTTTTAGGTTTTTAAAGTGGCGAATTATACCAAAGCCAAACAAAACTACAACTTAAGGCAAAAAAATATTCACTTTTTAAATTTAGATTTTTTTTAGCTCTATAAAGGTATTATATACAAATTAACAAACAAAATTCACTAAGAGCAATTAAATGGTAACAAAAAAAGAGATAGGAGAATACATCTATAAAATCCCTCCAGCTTCAGATGCACTCCAACAAACACTACAGTTCCTCAATGAAGGGGAGCTTACAAAAGCAGCACAAGTAGCAAAAGAGGAGTTAGCACTCAAAGCATACCTTGTAAACTTAGTAAACAAGCCCATTTATGGCTTAAAACATCAAGTAGATGATATATCTCAAATTTTTGGTATTTTAGGTGTTTCAGGGGCACAACAAGTTGTTTATCATTATATGGTTTCTCTTCTCTCTCCAAAAGAATGGAAGTGTTTTAACCTTAATGAAACATCATTTAATTCTCTTCAGGCTGAACTTTCAGCAGGTTGGATGGATATTTTACAACATCTTAAAATTAAAAATAAAGAGGTTGAAAGTACCATTGCTCTTTTGCCTGCAAGTATCATTGTTGCAGAAGCACTTTTTCGTGACAAGAAACAAGATGTAGAACTTCTACGTGAAAATGCAGAGATAGATCTCAACACAATTTTACAAAGACTTTGTGGAATGGACCTTTTTGATATTTCTGCACAAATTGCACAAAAGTGGAATATGAGTACAACTATAGGAGCTCTTCTTTTAGCATCCTCTGGTTCAAAAAAATCTTCTAATGAAAAAGTAAACCTTTTAAGCAAATGGATGCACCTTCTTTTATTTTTTACACTTTCAAAACCTCTTTATATTCAAGCAGGACTCAACGATTTTATAGAATTTAATATCGAATATGTAGAAGATATTTACGAAGACTTTCAACAAGTAATGGATATTTCATGAGAGCAGTAGTTAAAAATGGAATTGGTGTATTTTCCCCTCAAGGTTTTTTAGATGGCAATAGTAGTGGAGCATTCTTGAGCATAGAAGATATAGAAGCAACACTCAAGCTTAAAAATGTAAATATGATTTTAGTTTCACTAAAAAAGGTGATTTTTTTTAATAGAAACGGATTAGATACATTTGTAAAAATGCTTACAAAAGTAAGAACAGAGAAGCAAATAACTGTTGGTTTTTGCGACTATGACTATAAAAAATATGAAGCTATACAAAAATTTTACAAAGATGAATTTACATTTTCTCTTTTTGCAACACGTGAAATTGCAACACTTTTTGCTACAAACTATAACAAAACTCCTAAAAATGTTCTTCTTTATAGTGAAGATAAGTCTCAACGTAGTGCAATGGCTATAGAGTTACATGATAATGGCCATAACCCTGTAGTAGCTCAAAGTGAAAAAGATTTTAATGAAAAAAAAGCTAATGGAAAGTTTGATGTTATTATCAACAATACCTATTTAGGGCAAATGGGACAAAATGTAGCTACACGTGTAACAGGTAATGCAATCATTTACACACTTAACTCTTTTTTAGATGCAGAGATTGGACATACTTTTAATATTGCCTACCACAACAACTCTTTAAATGTTGGTTTTCGCCTTTTTATTTTTGATGCTTATAAAGTAATAAGTATGAATGTGCATGCTCTTAACTTTTTTTCTAAACTCTCTTCAGCAGCAGCGGAATACAATGCAACAATCTGTTTTGTTGGAATGAATTTTAACAAAACGCCAATTAGTTTTAAAGAAACTATGGAGGATGCAGGAATACTCTTTTATGATCAAATGGATGATATTTTAGGAAATAAAGAGCTATTACAAGAACTTGGTGCTGGTACAAGTGTAAATACAAAAAATAAAAGAGGCTTAACAAAAGCAATTGTTAGTGAACTTCCTAATTTTATTGAAGCAACAGTAGCGACATTAGAGATGATGACGAATGCAAAAGCAAAAAAAACAGCAGCTGAAATCCACTCCCTAAATATTGAACATCAAGAACAAAAAATTGCTAGTAGTATAGGGTATTATGGTGATTTAGACGGGATGATTATTTTAGTCTTTCCTAAAAATATTGCAAAAAAAGCTTGTGAATTGCTCATTGGTGAAAAAACAGATGATGAAGAGCTTATTTTAGATACCCTTGCAGAACTTGTAAATATTGTAGGAGGAAAAATTAAAACTCTACTCTTAGATGAGGGACACCATGTAAATATTACACTGCCTCGCACCTATGAAGGTATAGATGAACTTTTAGAAGTTGTAAATGATAAAAAGGGTGTACAAGTTGATTTAACATTTGAAAATGATGAATTTTTATTCTTCTTAACAAGATAAGATGATATTATTTCAAAAAAAGAAGGTTTTTTAATGAAAATTGCTCCTAGTATTTTAAGTGCAGATTTTGGAAATTTAGAACGTGATGTAAAAGCTATATGTGATGCAGGATGTGATTTAGTTCACATAGATGTGATGGATGGACATTTTGTTCCAAACTTAACAATTGGACCTGTTGTTGTTTCAAGTGTTGCAAAATGTGCTACAAAACCTCTTGATATCCATTTAATGGTTGAAAATAACACTTTTTTTGTAGAGCTTTTTGCACCACTTAAACCTGAATATATCACTTTTCATATAGAAGAGGAAAAGCATCCTCATAGACTTATTCAAAAGATTAAATCTTTAGGTATTAAAGCTGGAATTGTACTGAACCCCCACACTCCACCAGAAGCTGTAGAATTTTTACTCCAAGATTTAGATATGGTACTTTTAATGAGTGTAAATCCTGGCTTTGGTGGACAAAGTTTTATTGAGAGTGTTATTCCAAAAGCTAAACGTCTTGATGCTTTACGTAAAAAGTATAATCCTAAGTGTCTTATAGAAGTAGATGGTGGAGTAAGCAATAAAAATATTGAAGCACTTAAAGATGCAGGAGTAGATGTAGTTGTAGCTGGTAGCTATGTTTTTAACCATGCAAGTAAAAAAGAAGCTATAGAGAGTTTACAAATCTAATGAGAACAAAAATTTGTGGTATTACAAACTATGAAGATGCAATGGTTGCAATAGAAGCTGGAGCAGATGCTTTAGGATTTGTTTTTTATGAAAAATCTCCACGTTATATTAACGTAGAAGATGCAAAAAAACTTATTGCGAAGCTTCCACCATTTGTAGAAAAAGTAGCTTTATTTGTAAATGAAAATGAAAGAACTATAGATTCAATTTGTAAAGAGGTTGGTGCAACTCTTGCACAAATTCATTTTGAAGCATCCGCTGAACTATATGAAAATTTAACAACACCTCATATTAAAGTTATTCGTGCAAAAAGTAAAGAAGATATTTTACAATATAGTGATGAATATAGACTTGTAGATGCCTACTGTGAAGCATATGGTGGAGTAGGAAAAAGAATAAATATAGAGTGGTTTGATGATGTTGATTGCTCTAAAATTATCTTAGCTGGTGGACTAGATGATACAAATGTGGCAGAACTTAAACAATATGGTTTCTACGGTGTTGATGTCAGTAGTGGGGTTGAAGCTCTAAAAGGAAAAAAAGACCCTGTTAAAGTAAAAAAGTTTATAGCGAATGCAAAGTAGTTTTAATCAAAAAACACTCCACCGTTTAGCTACACAAGGTTTGGCACCAGCAGAGTTAAAACACCAAACACATAGTGATAACCTAGACCTTTCACTTGAACTTTGGAGAGCACAAGGTCTCACCCTTGTCAAAAAGCATGGAAGTTATTTTTTTGCAACAAAGTTTATCCCTATAAAAGAGGCTGTTTTTTGTATTGTAGATATTGAAACAAATGGCTCAAAAATAGAAAAACACCAAATCATTGAACTCTCAGCTATAAAAGTAAAAAATGGTAAAATTATAGATAGATTTGATTCTCTTGTAGAGTGTCATGAAATAAATGAGCATATTACACAACTCACAGGAATTGATGTTTCTATGACATATAATGCTCCCCCTTTAAAAAAAGTACTTTATCAATTTAGAACTTTTTTAGATGATGCTGTTTTTGTTGCTCATGATATTAAATTTGACTATAACTTCATCTCCGCTTCTATGCAAAAAGTTGGTTTAGAACCTCTCTTAAATAGAGGAGTTTGCTCACTTGCTTTAGCACATAGAACTATAAAGTCGTATAAATATGGTCTTTCTTATCTTAATGAATATTTTAATCTTTATCCAAATGCTACACACCATAGAGCAATGAGTGATGTTATAACAACCTATGAACTTTTTAAATTATCACTTCAAAATATTGAAGCATCTGTAAATAATGTAGAGGATTTAATTAAATTTTCAAAAGAGGGGAAAAAAATAAAAAGGCCAAAAATTGACCCTTTAGCAGAAGAAGGTGAAGCTTAAGAAGCTTCCACCTCTTTAAATGCACCTGGTGCAATAAGTTTTGAGTAACGAAGTTCCATACGCTCCTCTTCACTCATAGCTTTTAACTTTGCAATGTTTTCTAAACAATACTCTCTAAGTGCTTCAGCAGCACCCTCTTTATCACGATGTGCACCAATTAATGGTTCGTTGATAATATCGTCAATAAGACCCAACTCTAAAAGATCTGAACTTGTAATTTTAAGTGCATTTGTAGCAGTCTCAACTTTTGCAGGATCATTCCATAAAATAGCTGAACAACCTTCTGGTGAAATTACACTAAATACAGAATAACGCATCATTGCAAATTTATCTGCAACACCAATAGCAAGTGCCCCACCACTTCCACCTTCACCAATAACAATAGAAACAGTAGGAACTTTTAACTCAGCAAACTCTAAAAGGTTACGAGCAATAGCTTCACTTTGGTTACGCTCTTCTGCACCAATACCAGGATATGCACCCGGAGTATCTACCAACATAACGATAGGGATATTAAATTTTTCAGCAAGTTTAGCAGCACGAAGAGCTTTTCTATACCCTTCAGGATGTGGCATACCAAAGTTACGTTTTAACTTATTTTTAGTACCACGCCCTTTTTGCTCACCAATAACCATAACTTTTTCATCGCCAATATAACCCATATAACAAACTATAGCAGCATCATCTCTAAAATGACGATCACCATGAATTTCATACTTATCTCTCATAATAAGATTAATATAATCAAGCGCATAAGGTCTATCTATATGACGTGCAAGTTGAAGCTTTTGAAAATCACTTAACTTACCGTATGTTCTATTTACCTCTTTATCTAGGTAATCTTGTAAAATAGCTACCTCTTCTTCGTCATGACGAACTTGTGCAGAGATAATATCCTCTTGGATAATTTTTATTTTTGTTTCAAAGTCTAGGTATGTTGCCAAAATATGATCCTTCTAATTAGATCTTCTTAAAGATAAGAACACCATTTGTTCCGCCAAATCCAAATGAGTTACTCATAACTACATTAAGATCAGCTTTTCTTGCACCCTCAGTTACATAATCTAAATCACAGTTTTCATCTGGAGTTTCATAGTTAATTGTTGGAGGAATAACACCATCACGCATTGCCATTAAACAAGTAACTGCTTCAATCCCACCAGCTGCACCTAAACAGTGACCAATTTGCCCTTTGATAGAACTCATAGGTGTTGAAGTTCCAAGAAGCTCTTTTACCGCTGCAGTTTCATTTTTATCGTTAATTGGAGTTGATGTACCATGAGCATTTACATAATCAATTTTAGGCTCACCTGCCATTTTATATGCTGCTTTCATAGCACGTGCTGGACCATCAAGTGAAGGAGTAGTGATATGGTTTGCATCTCCACTCTCACCAAAACCGATAATCTCACCATAAATTCTTGCACCACGAGCCACTGCTGATTCATACTCTTCAAGTACAAGTGCTGCTGCACCTTCACCCATTACAAATCCATCTCTATCTTTATCAAATGGACGAGAAGCTTTTTTAGGATCATCATTTCTAGTAGAGAGTGCTTTCATAGCAGCAAAACCACCAATTCCAACACCTGTAATTGCAGATTCAGCAGTTACAACTAACATTCTATCTGCACCATTACACATAATAGTTTTTGCTGCTTCACTTACTGCGTGAGTACCAGCTGCACATGCAGTTACACTTGAAAGGTTAGGTCCTTTTACGCCATGTTCAATAGAGATAAATCCACCAAGCATATTTACAAGAGCACCAGGAATAAAGAAAGGAGAGATTCTACGCGGACCTCTGTTTTCTAAAATAATTGAGTTTTTCTCAATTGAAGGAAGTCCACCAATACCACTACCAGCAGAGATACCAAAACGCTCTTTGTCTATATCTTCACCAAAGTTAGCATCTTTCATAGCTTCTGCAGCAGCTTTTAAACCTAAGTGGATAAATCTATCTGCTTTTTTTACCTCTTTTGGAGGCATTACAGTTGAAGGGTCAAAATCTTTCACCTCACCTGCAATTTTTACACTATATGCTTCAGGGTCAAAAAGTGTAATAGTGTCAATACCACATTCACCATCACAAATAGCTTTAAATGCACTCTCTTTATCATGCCCTACAGAATTTATCATACCAAGACCAGTAACTACAACTCTTCTCATTTACCACTTCTCCATTTTTAAAATAATAAAAATACTTTTAAAAATTAACACAGTTAACTTCTAAAAATATTTAGTTTTTTGCATTGGAAAAACCAATGCAAAAACAATCTAAGCTTAAAAAATTACTATTTGTTAGCTTCGATGTAATCTACTACATCTTTAACAGTTTGAATTTTCTCAGCTTCATCATCAGGGATCTCGATATCAAATTTTTCTTCAAGAGCCATAACTAATTCAACAACATCAAGGCTATCTGCACCTAAATCTTCTACGAATTTTGCATCCTCTTTTACCTCATCAGCGCTAACGCTTAACT
The DNA here is from genome assembly GCA_027063225.1 of Helicobacteraceae bacterium. Lineage (GTDB taxonomy): Bacteria > Campylobacterota > Campylobacteria > Campylobacterales > Sulfurimonadaceae > Sulfurimonas. The sequence goes on from JAMOSG010000026.1 coordinate 22,274, forward strand.
GCTCAACTACTACTTCTTTAATATCATCTAAAAGTGCCATTATAGCTCCTGTTTTTTTAATTTAATCGGGTAATTATAACAAAATTAGCTTAAAAAGTAATTTTGTTATGCCATATTCATTCCACCATTTACTTTAAGTGTTTCACCTGTAATATAGCTTGAATGATCAGAGAGTAAAAATGCTACTGCTTGAGCAACCTCTGCTGCACCACCCATACGCGCCATTGGAATCTTTGCATTAATAGAATCTTTTACATCATCACTTAAAACTTCTGTCATCTCTGTTGCGATAAAACCTGGTGTTACAGAGTTAAAACGGATACCACTTGTTGCTGCTTCTTGAGCAAAACTTTTTGTCATAGCATTAACTCCACCTTTACTTGCAGCATAGTTTGTTTGCCCAGCATTTCCAGTCTCACCAATAATAGAAGAAACATTTACAACTGAACCAAATTTCTTTTTACGTGCATTTTTAAAAAATTCACGACAACCAATAAAAGTAGAAGTAAGGTTAGCATTAATCACTTGCATAAAATCTTCTGTTTTCATACGAAGTGCAAGTTTATCGTTTGTAATACCTGCATTATTTACTAAGTAAGAAAGTTCACCATCACTACTAATAATAGTTTTAATAGCATCTACAAATGCTTCCTCATCACTTACATCAAACCCAATCACTGCTGCTTGACCACCCGCTGCAATAATTTCTTCTTTTATAGCATCAGCTTGTGCTGCTCCACTTCTGTAGTGTACCCAAACTTTCAGTCCAAAACCAGCTAAAGTTTTTGCAATCTCTGCACCAATACCACGACTTGAACCTGTTACTAAAACATTTTTTCCACTAAATTTCACTCTATCTCCTTTTGTTAAATTAAACTATGATCCATCTCTTTTGGAATCTCTAAATCCATAAGTTTTAAAACTGTTGGTGCGATATTGTTTAATCCACCATTGTCAACTTTATCTACACCTTCAGCTTCTACAAAACACCACACTTTTCCAACTGTATGGTTTGTTAAAACATTACCCTCATCATCTCTCATCTCTTCACAATTTCCATGATCAGATGTAAGTACAACACTATAACCTTGTTCTTTTGCTTTTTCAAAAAGGCGACCTAGTTGCTCATCTACAGTTTCAACTGCTGTTATTGCAGCTTCAAAATTTCCAGTGTGTCCAACCATATCACCATTTGCAAAATTTACCACAATAAAATCATATTCACTATCAATAGCTTTTAAAACCTCATCTGCAACTTCAGGTGCACTCATTTGTGGTTTCATATCGTATGTTTTTACATCTGGTGAAGGGATAAGTACACGTGTTTCATTCTCATACGGTTCATCAATTCCCCCATTAAAAAAGAATGTTACGTGAGCATATTTTTCAGTCTCTGCAGTGTGAAGTTGTCTCAGTCCTGCTTTTGCTATCACTTCTGCTAAAGTATTTTTAGGAACATCTTTTCTAAAAAGCACAGGATAAGGGAAACTTTTGTCATATTCTGTAATAGTTGCAATATGGAGATCTACATGACGTTTTGGAAAATGAGTTAACTCTTTATCTCCAAGTGCAGTTACAAGTTCACGCATTCTATCGCTTCTAAAGTTAATTGTTAGTACTGCATCACCATCTTGCATACCTTCATACCCTTCAAACGCAGCTGGTTCTAAAAATTCATCAGTTTCCCCTTGTGCATAGGAGTGTCCAACATACCCCTCTGGATGCCAATCTGTCTTTGGTGTTGCATCTACAATCGCTTCATAGGCTCTTTGGATTCTCTCCCAGCGATTATCTCTATCCATCGCATAAAAACGTCCACTAATTGTTGCGATTTTTACATTTTCATTACAATGCTCTTCTACAATTTTTAAATATTTTTGTGCAGAAGTTGGAGAAACATCACGCCCATCTGTTATAAGGTGTAAAAATACCTTCTTCCCATGTTTTGCAGCACTATCCGCTATTCCCATAAAATGATCAATATGTGAATGCACCCCACCATCACTCATAAGTCCAATAAGGTGAAGTCTATTGCTTGAATTTAAAAGCTCTTGGTACGCCTCATTTTGCTCAAACGTACCCTCTGAAAGTGCTAAAGAGATTTTTACTAAATCTTGATACAACACACGACCACTACCAATACTCATATGCCCAACTTCAGAGTTACCCATTTGCCCCTCTGGAAGTCCAACACTTAATCCAAAAGTATCAATGAGTGAATGTGGTGTATTTGCAAAAAGTTTTTCATATGTTGGTTTATTTGCAGCATAAAATGCGTTAAACTCAGTCTTATGACTATACCCAATACCATCTGTAATAATTAAGAGTGCTTTTTTACTCAATATTTTTTCCTATATAAAGAAAGATTTTTAAGGATTATACTATAATACACTTTTAATTTACAAATCAACACTAAATAGGATCTTTTTTGCTTTACTGGTTATATTCCCTTTTTGATATCAATCTTTTTAGTTACATAAGTGTTCGTGGTGGGTTTGCTTTTTTTATAGCTCTTTTTTTAACAATGTTTGCAATGCCAAAGTTTATTCGTTGGGCACAAAGAACATCAAGTGTACAACCTATTAACGAATGGGCCCCACAGCGTCATCAAGAAAAAGCCTCTACTCCAACTATGGGTGGTGTAGTTTTTATAAGTGCTACGATTATTGCTTCTTTGCTAACAATAAAGTTTTCAAACTTTTATGCATGGAGTGCAATTGCTACACTTTTACTTTTTATGCTTATTGGTTTTGTAGATGATTTTGCAAAAATTAAAAAAAATGAAAACTTAGCAGGTTTTAAAGCTAGAACAAAACTAGCACTCCAAATTGGTTCTGCTTCACTTATTGCACTTGCTCTATACCTTTTTGGATTCAATACAGACTTATATGTTCCATTTGTAAAATCTCCAATTATAGATATGCAAATATATGCTTTGTTTTTTTGGATTTTAGTTATTATCTCTACCTCTAATGCTGTTAATTTAACAGATGGGCTAGATGGGCTAGCAACTGTTCCCTCTATTGCTGCACTTTCCTCTTTTAGCATTATTATTTATATAACTGGAAACTCTATAATTAGTAATTACCTTTTAATGCCCCATTTTAATGTTGGGGAAGTTGCTATAGTATCTGCTGCACTTATGGGGGCACTTAGTGGCTTTTTATGGTATAACTCTCACCCTGCAGAAGTATTTATGGGAGATAGTGGTTCACTCACTATTGGAGCTTTTTTAGGATACTTAGCTATTATTGGTAAAAGTGAAGTACTTCTTCTACTTATAGGTTCTATTTTTGTTATAGAAACGGTTTCTGTAATACTTCAAGTTGGAAGTTATAAACTGCGTAAAAAACGTATCTTTTTAATGGCACCAATTCATCACCATTTTGAGATGAAAAATTGGGCAGAAAATAAAATTATTGTTCGCTTTTGGTTAATTGCAATTTTGTCTAACCTTATTGCACTTATGAGTTTAAAGATTCGCTAATGAAACGTGTTAGTTTATTTGGTTATGGCAATACAACAAAAGCTCTTGCAAAAGAGTTTGACAATGTAGTTTTTTATGATGATAAATGTCATAAACCTTTTGTAGATGAAAATGGCTACAAAGTTAAACCATCATATGAGTTTAATCCAAACTACTCCGATTTAGAGATACCCTCCCCTGGTATAGCACCAAGTAATTTGCTTATTCAAAAAGCAAAAAATCTGATAAGTGAGTATGATTATTTTGCAAATACTACTCCTCTTAAAGTATGGATAAGTGGTACAAATGGTAAAACAACAACTACGCAGATGATGCACCATCTCTTAAAAGATAAAGATGCAGAAATTGGTGGTAATATTGGCAATGCCCTTGCAACACTCAATAAACAAAGTGCTATTTGGCTTTTAGAGACAAGCTCTTTTACACTCCACTATACAAATAAAGCTACACCAAATATTTATATTTTACTCCCTATTACGCCAGATCATCTAAGTTGGCATGGCTCTATGCAAGAGTACACAAATGCAAAACTCAAACCTCTTACTTTTATGAAAGAGGGAGATATCGCACTTATTCCAAAAGAGTTTGTAAATACTCCAAGTGATGCACTTGTAATTGGGTATGATAATGCCAAAGATTTAGCAGATTATTTTTCAATAGAGTTAGACAAAATAGATTTTGAAGGTGCTTTTTTAGTTGATGCACTCTTAGCAATGGCTATAGATAAAATTTTATTTGATAGAATAGATTATGCAAAAATCAACTCTTTTAAGGTAGAAGCTCATAGGCAAGAAGAGATTACCGATGCAAAAGGGAGAGTTTGGGTTAATGACTCAAAAGCAACAAATATAGATGCAACACTTGTTGCACTCAAACGCTACGCAAAGAAAAAAATCTTTCTTATTTTAGGTGGAGATGACAAAGGGGTAGATTTAACTCCACTTTTTGAATCTATGAAAAATTATAATCTCACACTTTTTACTATTGGTTCAAACAAAGAAAAGCTCTTTAAACTCGCTCAAGATTTCTCTATAGAAGCCATAGTATGCCAAAACTTAGAAGATAGTATCAAAAAGATAGACTCTTTACTCGATACAAAAAGCATTGCTTTACTCTCTCCAGCAGCTGCAAGTTTAGATGAATTTAACTCTTATGCTCATAGAGGTGATGTTTTTAAAGATAAAATCCAATCTTTAAGCTAATTATTAGGTTTTCATAGCTATAATTTTGGTCTTTAAAAGATGGCCTGTTAGCTCAGTCGGTAGAGCAAGTGACTGAAAATCACTGTGTCCTTGGTTCGATTCCGAGACAGGCCACCACTTCTTTTAAAGTCTTTTTATTTTGGCCTGTTAGCTCAGTCGGTAGAGCAAGTGACTGAAAATCACTGTGTCCTTGGTTCGATTCCGAGACAGGCCACCACTTCTTTTTTATATCAACAAAATTACTTAACTTTTTTAAAACTTTTTGATATAATTTTTAATGTCTTGGGGCTGACCTGGTTTCGACGGGATCAAGTAGCTTCTAACTGCATGTCGGACTGAGCAATTCCGTTACACGGCTCATACGCGAATAAACGCAAACAATACAAACTATCGTCCTGCTTACGCTGTAGCGTAAGTTTAACTTAACTTAGGACTGCTCTCGCGCTTGAGACTACATACACAGCGATTTTGAGAGTATAACCCTTTTTGTAGTTATATTGTAAGTGTGTCTCCACTTACAACGAATTTTTAGAGGCTCGTCTTGTGTAGCTTTGCAAGTTGTGTGAAGCAAGATTAAACTTTAACAACTTCTCTAAGCATGTAGACGTTAGGAGTAGCTTGGTTTCGGACTGCGGTTCGATTCCGCACAGCTCCACCATCAAAAAACTTTTTAGAAACTTTATCTTTTTTACTACCCTTTTATTCTTACTCCCTATTTGCTTCTTGTTTTGTTATAATTTGACAAATAATAAAACAGAGGTAAAAAATGTCTTACCAACTAGAAAATGAAACAAATCTTGCACTTCAGTATCCAAAACAGTATAAAGTTTACCTGTTAAATGATGACTATACAACTATGGAGTTTGTTATAGATGTTTTAATGAGTATTTTTCACAAAACTTATAAGGAAGCAGAGGCTATTATGTTAGAGGTTCATAACAATAACAAAGGTCTTTGTGGTATCTATCCACACGAAATTGCAGAAACAAAAATTATGCAACTTACAAAAAAAGCTAAAGAGCATGGTTTTCCACTGAAAGCTACAATGGAGGAGGAATGATATCTGCACAACTAAATGATATTTTTACAAAGGCTATCCTTTTTACAAAAAGTATGCACCATGAGTACGTAACAATTGAGCATATTTTTTACACCCTTTTAAATAACCAAACAGCACAACAAATCCTTAGAGATTTAGGTGCAGATATAGAGTTTTTAAAAGAGGAGATTATCAACTACATTGAACAAGCTATTGCTAAAGTTCCTGACAATGTAGAACCAACAGAGAGTTTAGCGCTTTTACGTGTTATAGATTCTATGATGTTACATCTCCAAGCATCTTCACAACAAACTGCAGATATTGGAGATCTCTTAGCTGCTTTATTTCAAGAAAAAGAAACTTATACTTACAAACTTTTAGAGGCTTCTCATATCCAAAGAGTTGATGTTTTAGAGTATATCTCCCATAACGATTCAATAACACCTAAAGAGAAGCAAGAAAGTAACAACTCCTTTTTGGAACAATTTACAATAAACCTTACGCAAAAAGCAAAAGAGCAAAAAATTGACCCTGTTATAGGTAGAGAAAAAGAGATACAAAGAGCAACTCAAGTGTTGTGCCGAAGAAAAAAGAACAATCCAATCTTTGTAGGGGAAGCTGGTGTTGGAAAAACAGCTATTGCAGAAGCTCTTGCTTTAAATATTGTAAACAAGCAAGTTCCAAAAATTTTACAAGAGAGTTCTATTTTTGCTCTTGATTTAGGTGCAATGATAGCTGGAACAAAATATAGAGGAGAGTTTGAAAAACGCTTAAAAGGTGTTTTAGAGGAGCTTAAAGCTTATCCAAATGCTATTTTATTTATAGATGAAATCCACACCCTTGTTGGTGCTGGAAGTGCCAATGGAAGTATGGATGCAGCCAACCAACTCAAACCTGCTCTTGCTTCTGGAGAGTTAAAATGTATGGGTGCTACAACATTTGCAGAGTATAAAAATAGTTTTGAAAAAGATAAAGCCCTTAGTAGAAGATTTTCTAAAATAGATGTAGCAGAACCATCTATAAAAGATAGTTATAAAATTTTACGTGGATTAAAAAGTTATTATGAATCATACCACAATGTAAAATACTCCAACAAAGCCCTTAAAGAAGCAGTAGACCTTTCAAAAAGATATATAAACGATAAGTTTTTACCAGATAAAGCAATAGATATTATCGATGAGTGTGGTGCACTCTTTCAACTCAAAGGGAAAAAGGGTGTTATTAAAGCTAAAGATATTAAAAAAACCATTGCAAAAGTTGCAAATATTCCAAACATTGTAGAAGATGAACTCTCCCAGATACAACATTTAGAAGCTAAACTCCACAAGCAAGTGATTGGACAAGAAAAAGCAGTAACGTATGTTGTAGAAGCTATAAAACGCTCTAAAGCTGGACTTAAACAACCAAATAAACCTATTGCCTCTTTTTTATTTAGTGGTCCAACTGGTGTTGGAAAAACTGAACTTGCCAAATCGCTAAGTAAAATTTTAGGTATCCATTTTGAGCGTTTTGATATGAGCGAATATATGGAAAAACATACAATTAGCCGCCTTATTGGTTCACCTCCTGGTTATGTTGGATTTGAACAGGGTGGCCTTTTAAGTGAAGCTATAAAAAAACATCCTTACACAGTTTTACTTTTAGATGAGATAGAAAAAGCACATCAAGATTTAGTAAATATTTTACTCCAAATTATGGATAATGGCTTTTTAACAGATAGTGTTGGAGCAAAAATAAATTTTGAAAATGTTATTTTAATTTTAACGTCAAACCTTGGTGCAAATAGTAGTGCAACTATAGGGTTTTACAACAATACACCAAATGAGAGTGAGTTAAAAGAGTTTTTTACACCAGAGTTTAGAAATAGACTCGATGCACACATAACATTTAATCCACTAAGTTTAGATGTTATTGCAAAAGTTGTAGAAAAAGAGTTAAATAAACTAAGAAAAACACTTAAAAAACAAAAAGTTACACTCTCAATCTCTCAAGCGGCGGTGCAATATATTGCAAAACAAAGTTATTCAAGCACTATGGGAGCTAGACCAGTTTCACGCTTTATAGATGAGCATATTATGCAAAAATTAAGTGATGCCCTTTTATTTGGTGCATTAAAAAATGGTGGAGAAGTCGCTATTAAAATAAAAGCTAAAAAACTCTCTTTGGAGTTTAAAAAATGATACCTCAACTCAACAAATACTCCCTAGAGTTTCCCCATCCAAACTCTGCTTCGCAAGAGGGTATAGTCGCTTGGGGTGGAGATTTAACACCATCTCGCCTTCATCGTGCTTACTACAATGGAATTTTCCCTTGGTTTAATGAAGATGACCCCATTTTATGGTGGTCACCAGACCCCCGTTTTATTATGGAGTTGGATGATTTTAAAATTTCAAAGTCTTTAAAAAAAAGTATAAAAAAATTTAAATATAAATTTGATACAAACTTTGAACAAGTTGTAAAAAACTGTGCAACCGCTCCACGCAAAGAGCAAGATGGAACATGGATAACAACCGATATGATAGAAGCCTATACAACACTTCATGGTATGGGAATAGCACATAGTGTTGAGAGTTATTTAGATGATAAACTTGTTGGTGGTTTATATGGTGTTGCAATAGGTGGTGTTTTTTGTGGAGAATCTATGTTTAGCTATGTAAGCGATGCTTCTAAAGCTGCATATGCTGCCCTTGTAAAACATCTAAAAGAGTGGGGGTATGATTTTATAGATGCACAAGTAGCCACTCCACATTTAGAACGACTTGGGGCTAAAGAGATTTCACGTGAACTTTTTTTAGAAAAGCTTTACAAAACTCGCGATAAAGAGTTGAACCATTTATGGAAAATTTGCTAAATACCTTTGGCATACTTTCTGTATTGCCTAAAAGCAAAAAGCATTAAAAAAACAACAGGTGCAATAACACCAACCTCACTTGGAATTGTTTTATGATTTGAAAGCTCAATAAGCATAAAAAGTATGCCCCAAACCATTAGTGTTGAAAGAATTGCACCAAAACTAAAAAGTGATATATTTACAAAACGTGAACTAGCTGGTACAAAGAAAAAGATAATCACAACAAGTGCAGGGACAAAAAACGGATAAATAAAAATTTTATATAAAGCAGCACGAATACTACTTGTATCGACCCCCTGCTCCTCTAAAAGTAAAATAGCGTCTATTGCATTCATAATAGTAAAATTTACTTTACCTTCATAAACTTGATCAAGCATTTTGGGACGAAAACCAGCAAGAAGATGTAAATTATCGCCATTTTTGACTACAATTCCACCACTTTCAAAATCTATATCTTGTGGCTTTTGAATAATATCTGCATTTTTTACAACCCAAGCACCATCTCTATAGTATGCCTCTTTTGCCATAAGCACTTCAAGTAATGAACCATCTTTAATTTTAAAAATCCTTATCCCCTCTGCTTTTTCTTGTAAAGGTAACATTCTTGAAAAATAAACATATTGCCCTTTATAAGTAAAAAAAAGGTCTCGTGTTGGACTTAAATATTGTGCATTTTTATAAATATTATTTGAAAACTCATCTGCACGTGCAAAGTTTGGATTAGCGTGAAGGGAGATAAAAACTATAACAATAAAAGTTGAAACAGCTAAAAAAGGTTTTAAAATATCTACACGTGTATAACCTAAAGAGAGTAAAGAAACAAGTGCATTAGAGCGAATAAGATGCACCTTTGTAGAGATCATAGCAAAAACTAAAGAGAGGGGCAAAAGCATATCTATAGCAAAAAATGCTTTATATACTAAATAGATAAGTAAAATATTTGCAGAGTTTGAAAGTTTATCGGCGTAGTTCATATAGTCTGAACCAACTAAAAAAGCAACTAATGCCCCTAAAATGATAATAAAATATTTTAAATAATAAAATGCTATATATCTAAAAGCTATCATCGTTTTTTAATTGTAAATTTTGAACTTACATCTTCAAGAGTATGTTCTAAGAGATACTCTATTGCATCACATGTATGCTCTATCCATTCATCTAAAATTTTTACTTCATCTTCATTAAATTTTCCAAGTACAAAAGAGACAACCTCCCCTTTATGTTGGGGCTTTCCTATACCCATACGTACACGAATATACTCTTTGCCAATCTTTTCATCTGTGGATTTTAAACCATTATGCCCACCGTGACCTCCACCTTTTTTAAAACGAAGTGTTCCAAAAGGTAAGTCTAAATCATCATGTATTACAACAACATCTTCTACTTTATAAAAGTTTTTCACTTTTATAATAGATTCTCCAGAGAGATTCATATAAGTAAGTGGTTTTAATAAAAAATGATTTTGAAATTTAAAAAGTTCACCTTTAAAAGATGAGGAGGAGAGTTTTGAAGCATTAAAACGCTTAATGAGTTTATCTATAACCATAAACCCAATATTATGGCGAGTACTCTCATAGTCAGCACCAGGATTTCCTAGACCGACTATAAGCATAACTAATTACTTAGCTTTAATAACACTTAAAACAGATACACGATCAGCATCTGTAAATGTTACGTTTTCAATTGGATCTAAATCACGGATAAGTTTAGAATCACCAACATCCATATCTGTTACATCAACATAGATTGCTTTTGGAAGATCTTCAACTTTAGCTTTTACACGTAAACGTGGCTTAGAAACATTTACAAGACCTTTGTTTTTAAGACCAATAGCATCACCTTGTGGTACAACTGGAACATGGTAATGAGTTAAAACACCCTCTTGAGCTACCATTAAATCAACATGTAAAAGTTTACCTGTTACTGGGTGAGACTCGTAAGATTGAACAACAACGTTCATCTCTTTATCTCCAACTTTTACTGGGAATGCAATTGTTTCTTTATTACGAACAGCACGGATATATTCATTTTCTTTGAACGCAGCATTGATATTCTCAAGACCTTTTCCATAGATGTTTGCAATTAGATAACCATCACGGCGAAGAGCTTTTGTACCCTTTTTGCCAATACTCTCTCTAATAATGCCTTCTAACATATTTAAATCCTTAATAAAAAATAGACGGAATTTTACTATAAACTTGCTTTAAAATGAGTTAAATTATTTTAAATCGAAATAATCTAACTCTATCTCCTCTTGTTCTACACTTTGAGTTTGTTCCTCTTTTTCTACAGGAGGCTCATACTGTTTTGTTTGCTCATACTTTCCACTTGAAACTCCTGCCATTTTTAACTCTAAATCTGCTGGAGTTGTAGAGTACTCAAGTGCATGCTCTTTTGTAATAATTCCCTCTTGGTAAAGCTCTAAAATAGCTTGATCAAAACTTTGAGAGTGGTAGTGCTCATGTCCAGCTTCAATCACATCTTTAATCTCATAGTCACGCCCCTCTAAAATCAATTTCTCAATTGTTGGAGTTCTTACTAAAATCTCCATAGCTGCGCGACGTCCTCCATTAACTGCTGGAATAAGGCGTTGTGAAACCACCCCTTGAAGTACACTAGCAAGTGATATACGTACACGGTTTTGCTCATCTATTGGAAATTGTGAAATAATTCTATTAACTGTCTCTTTTGCATCCATTGTATGGAGTGTTGAAAATACCAAATGCCCAGTATCAGCAGCATGAAGCGCTAACTCAATCGTTTCACGATCTCTCATCTCCCCAACTAAAATAATATCTGGATCTTCACGCAGCGCTGCACGAAGAGCATGACCAAAAGAGAGTGTATCTTGTCCAACTGTGCGTTGGTTTATTACACATCCTCTATCTTTATGGACAAACTCAATTGGATCTTCAATGGTAATAATATGCTTTTTACGTGTAGTATTAATCTCATTTATAAGTGCTGCAAGAGTTGTTGACTTACCACTTCCTGTAATACCAGTTACTAAAATAAGTCCACGCTCTTTTTTAGTAAGTGTTTTTAAAACAGGAGGAAAATTAAGCTCATCTAATGTTGGCACTTGTACTGGAATTTTTCTAAAAACAGCACTTACCCCTTCCATTTGAAAGAAAATATTTACCCTAAAACGGTTTCTCTCATCAAATGGGTAAACCAAATCAAGTTCTTTGTTTTCAATAAACTCCGCAAAACGCCCTTTTAAAAGCTCTTTTGCAAAGGTAAAAGCATCTTCTTTAGAAAAAATACCCCCTGAGAATTGCACAATATCCCCATGAATTCTTGCACGAATAACAGAGTTTGCTTTTACGTGTAAATCACTCCCATCATTGTTGATAAGATTTTTAAGATACATCCTAATCTTACCAAGCTGTTCAAAGGTAAGTTTACTTACATCTACATCATATTTACTACTCATAATTCCTCCAAAATCTCACTAAATGCGACTTTAAAAGCCTCAAGACCATCTGCAACTTGTTTGTGTAATTCTGCTTCAAAATCTATTCCTGCTGCAGCTACTTTTTCAAAGTGAGCATCAATAATATCTTGTGAAATTGGAAGTTTTTGCTCTTTTGTTCCATCTTTGTCAAATGCTTTAATTGTATCTATTGGTGCTGTATTTACACTATTTGGTGCTAAAAGTTCACTTACATAATAGTATGGTGCCAAAGAGTTGTCTTTTACCCCTGTACTTGCAAAAAGCGTACGTGTATTTGTAACATTTAAAGCCTCAACACTATTATAAATTGCAGCTGCATTATAAATTCCACTCAGTGCTGGAGTTACCCCTTTTTCAACTAATATTTTATCTAAAGCACGATCAACTCGACTTACAAACACACTAATAACGCTATCAACCGCTTCATTATGCTGCGCTAAACCTCTTTCAAATGCTTTTGCACAACCAATAGCCTGCTCTTTTGTAAAGATAAGTGTTGCATTTACTGGAATTTTATAGGCTATTAACTCCTCCATCGCTTTATACCCAGCATCAGTTGCTGGAACTTTTATCATCACATTTTTTCTATCTATTCTATCAAAAAGGCGTTTTCCCTCTGCAATTGTTGCATCTGCATCATCACATAAAAAAGGATCAACCTCAATACTTACATATCCATCATCACCCGCATCATAAAGTGGTTTTAAAATATCTGCTGCTTTTTGAATATCGTGTATTGCTAATGCTTCATACTTCTCTTTTGCGCTAAAACCATCAAGGAGCTTTAACTGCTCCTTGTAAGCTTCTGAAGTTAAAATTGCATTTTTAAAAATAGCTGGATTTGAAGTTGCACCATTAATAATTTTTTTCTCAATAAGCTCTTTAAACTCACCATCTAAATACTCGCGCTCAATAAAATCTGCCCATAATGAAAATTTAATATCCTCTAAATACATCACACCATCCAATTTTTTCTTTGATTATAACTCAATAAAAGTAAAAGTATTATATGAAATGTTGTGAGAGTAAAAAGAAGACCCCAATTCAAATATATTGGGTAAAGAGAGATATTAAAATGATCAAAAAGATAAAAATTTATCTCATTGTAAAAACCAAATACAAAAGCTAAAAAGTAGAGATAACCATAATAAAAAACGTGACTTTTATGTTTATAAAGAAAAAATGCTAAAATTATAAAATATAGGAAGTAGTGTTGTGTAAAAAATAAAAAATATAATAAAAAAACAAAAAGAGTAAAAATCATACTCTTTTTGGAATAATCACTTTAAAAGTTGCTCCATATTCAGATGACTCCACCTCTATTTTTCCACCAAATTGTTTTTCAATAATCATCTGCGACATATAAAGCCCAAGTCCTGTTCCGTTTCTCCCTTTAGTACTAAAGTATGGTTCAAAAAGGTGAGGAATAACTTCTGGTTTTATCCCTTTGCCATTATCGCTAACTATAATCTCTACATTTTGCTTATTTTCTTTAGCGCTAATAACTACTTTTGGATCACTAAAATCTCCATCTTTTAAAGCATCTACTGCATTATTTACAATATTTAACAATACTTGAATCAATTCACTTTCATAAATATTTAATTCAATATCGTATTCTTTATCTACTTTGAGTTTAATCTTGCTTCCCTTTAAACGTGGAAGTGTAAAGTTTACAACTCTATCAAAAAGTTTACTTAATTTAACAATATTTGTCTCTTTTTTTGGATGAAAATAAGTTTGAAAATCATCAATAGTATTTGAAAGATAGATAATAGTCTGGTTAATCTCATCTAAAATCTTATCACTCTCTTTTTCTGCATAGGAGTCTTCTAGTAAACGCTTAATTTGTAAATTTGAAATTTGTAATGTAATTGTAGAGAGTGGTTGCCGCCATTGATGGGCTATCATTGTTATCATCTCCCCCATTACTGCTTGTTTAGATTGTTGCGTTAAAAGCTCATCTTTATGTTCTAACTCTTTTACTTTAGATTCTAAACGTGATTGCTGTTCTAAAATAACTCTATTTGCTTCTAACATCTTTTCATAGTAAAAAAAGACTAAAATACTCATCATAACAAGAACAAAAGCTAAATATGTAACTTGGTATAAAGAGTAAGAGACCTCTATCCATGGTTGCAAAGGGGCAATCATTAATGCAATTAAGACTAATCCAAACCAGTAACGCCCCCTTTGTGTCCCTTGAAAGTAAAGTAATACTACAGGGTATATAAAAAGCCAAATATGGCGAAGGTCGTTGGGATCTCCTTTATAAATTAAAAAAAGTAAAAAGGAGCTAAACTCTAAAGTCATTGCAAAAACAATACCCTCAAAATATCGTTGAGACTTACGTAGTAAAAAGAAAAATAAAACATTTAACGTAATAAGAGTTAATTCAAAAGGAACAAATAAAAAATGCTCCCTCACAACATTACCAATAACACCATAAGAGAGTGCAATTGTAGAGAGAATAATCCCTAAATTCACCATCTCAAAACGACTTTTTAAAGTTAGTTGTGTATTTGAAAACTCCCAACCACTACATAAAATATTGCTTAGTTTCATTAAATATATACCTTGTCTATTAACTCATTATATTCACTTAGAGGGTCACTATCTAAAGTGATACCACCACCACTTTTATATACAAGTTTATTATTTTGCTTTTCTATATAACGAATTATAACAGCTGAATCTAAATTTTTCCCATCAAACACACCAAAAATTCCAGTGTAGTAGCCTCTTTTATAATTTTCTACCCCTTTTATTATCTCTAAAGTACTTTTTTTAGGAGTTCCACTAATGCTTCCAGCAGGTAAAAGTTGTTCTAAAATTTCTCCTAAATATTCTTGCCAAGACTCCTCTAAATCTCCACAAATTTTAGAACTTACCTGTAAAAGTTCTTTCTCTCCAGCTTGAATTTTTTCAACATAGCGAAAATTTTCAACTCTTATGTTTTTTGCAACACGGTTAAGATCATTACGTAACAAATCTACAACCATAATATGCTCTGCCATCTCTTTTTGATTTGCTAAAATCTTCTCTTTGGCATTGGGTACTTTTGCATCTATTGTCCCTTTCATTGGGAAAGTTTTTATAGTGTTGTTTTCAATTTTAATAAACGTTTCAGGGGAGAAACATACAAATTTATCTTGAAATTTAAGTTTATATTTTGCAGTTGCTTCTTTGTAAATATCTTCTAGGTTTGCATCTAATGCAAGTGGTGTAGGTTGTGTTAAATTTAAAAGGTAAGTATCTCCCGCTTTTATTTTTTCTATTACTACATCAAATTTCTCTTTATAGCTTTGAAAATCAAGAGGAGATTTTTTTAGATTAATTTTCTCTTTTTTTGTCGATAAATTTTGAGATATTTCATACTTAATATTGTGTTTTTCTAAATCTTTGAGTAAAAAAATTTCAATATTCTCACACTCAAAGTCTATAACAAACAAAAAAGGCTCACCCTTTTTTGCATAAATAGAAATATCACTAAAATTCATTAAGCAAGTAAATTTTTCAAAATTGCCATTCTCATAAAAACACCATTACTTACTTGTGTTAAAACCTTACAACGCTCATCTGCTAAAAGTTCATCGCTAATATCGATATTTCTATGCACAGGACCAGGATGAAGTAACACAATATCTCTATCTCCCACTACATCACTTGTAATACAAAAATCACTCGCATAATCTTTAAGTGAAGCATAACTTTGTGAAGAGTGTCGCTCTGTTTGAGTACGTAAACTCATAATTACATCTACTTCATCAATAACATCTAAAATATTGTGTGTTGTTCTTAAATCTGTTGTTGGTAAAAAGTGTGGAGGTGCTACTAAAATAACCTCCATCCCATAGCGTGAAAGCAGGTCAATATTAGAGTTTGCTACACGTGAATTTTTAATATCTCCAACAATTGCAATTTTTTTGCCCTTTAAATCTCCAAAATGCTCTTTTAATGTAAAGAGATCTAGTAGTGCTTGTGAAGGGTGAGCATGTGCACCATCTCCAGCGTTAATAATAGCTGCTTTTGTATGGTTTGAGAGGATCTGAGGTACCCCTGCATCTTTATGACGCACAATAATAGCATCTGGCCCCATAGCATCTAAATTCATTGCAGTATCTACAAGAGTTTCACCCTTTTTTGTAGAGCTTTTAGCAACATCTAAATGCACCACTTCTGCACCAAGTTTTTTTGCAGCAATTTCAAACGAGCTACGAGTTCTTGTTGAGTTTTCAAAAAAGAGAGTGATTATTATTTTATCTTCTAAAATTTTATGAAATTTACCATCACTAAATGTTTTGGCATCTGCTAAGAGTTTATCTATCTGTTCTAAAGAGAGTTCATGTGTTTTTATTAAATGGTTCAAAAAAAACTCCTGTAATTTTTCAAAATTATACAAGAGTTCTTATAGTGTGTCAATTAATTCTTCTCTAAGTCCAGCTGCTGCCATTATTGTTTGTATATCGACACCATTTTTTAAACCTTTTTGTACTCAAACTTCTCTATATTTCTACTCTCTTTTGAAAAATTAATCCCAATAAGATAAATTGCTTTGTTTTGGTTTTGATACTTTTGTGCATAGTTTTTTTGCTCTATCTGTTTTAGAGCATCATCACTTCCCACTTTAAACTCTATAATATAGATATTATCTTCTACTAAAAGGGTTAAGTCTATTCTGCCTTGGT
>JAMOSG010000027.1 GCA_027063225.1 Helicobacteraceae bacterium
TTGTGCAATTTTTAAAGCTTTGTTTGCATCATCTGCATCACAAATTGGTGCGGTAGATACCACTTTTTGTGAATATGGAGATTTTCTTTCATTGACTTTTGTTGTTAGATGTTGTCCTGAACCAAAAAAAACATGTGCTTGCATACTTTTTCTCTCTTTTTTAGCGAAATTATACCATTATTTAATATTTATTTTGGAATAATCTTTTTTCTTAAAAAGAACATAAAAAGGAAAAATATGAAAAAAATTTTAGTTTCTTCAATGGTTGTAGGTTTAGTAGCTACAACACTTAGTGCTGAACCTTTACAAACTCATACTGAGTTGGGATATATTGAAACACAGGGAAATACAAAAACAAAGACATTTAACTTAGATGCAACAGCGCAGAAAGCTTTTGATAAAAGTGAAGTGAAAGTGAAGTTAAATGCTCAGTATGCAGAAGATGATTCAATAGAGATTAAAAACCAATATCTTATTGAATTAAACTATAACTATTTTATGACAGAGAGATTTTTTATTAACTATCTTGTAGGTTATAAAGAGGATAAATTCTCAAGTTTTGAGTACCAATTTTACACAGGTCCAGCATTAGGGTATAAAGCAGTTGTAAGCGATTTACAAAACTTAACATTAGAAGCTGGTGTGCTTTATTCTAAAGATAAATATAATGATGTAGCAGGAACAACAGAAGATTATACATCATATAGAGCAAAAGGTTTGTATGATTATAAACTTGCAGAAAATACAAAATTTACAGAAGAGGCTTCTATTAAAGGGCAATTAGATGATACTGATAACTATTTTGCATACTCTAAAACTGCAGTAGTTTCAAAAATTTCTGATGTTTTCTCTGCTGGTGTGAGTTATAAAGTAGATTATACTCATTTACCACTTCCAGGCAAGAAAAAGATAGATACTACTTTTATGCTTAATCTTATTATCGATTACTAAAAATTTTAAGGGGTACTTTTGTACCTCTTAAGCCACTTTTTTCTCCCTTTTCATTGACACATAAAAAAATAAAAGCTATATTTACAAAAAAACTCTTTAAGGTTAAAAAATGTTACATCCAAATGCAGGAAAAAAAGTTCAAAAAGAGGACTTAATAGATATAGAGTATTTAATAGCAGAGTACTATAATGCAAAACCAAACATAGAAGATGCTACACAAAAGGTTGCTTTTGGGACTTCTGGACATCGTGGGAGTTCGTTAAAGAGTAGTTTTACGCATACCCATATTGTAGCGATTGCTCAAGCGTTGTGTGATTACAGAGCAGAGCAAAAAATAGATGGCAAACTCTTTATTGCAAAAGATACACACGCCCTTTCAGATGTTGCACAAAAGAGTGCTTTAGAGGTATTTGTAGCAAATGGTGTTGAGTGTGTAGTTGCTAAAGATGGTGGATACACGCCAACACCTGTACTTTCTCATACTGTAATAGAGGCAAATAAAATTGAAGCTAAACTTTGTGATGGTGTAGTAATTACCCCTTCACACAATCCTCCACAAGATGGTGGTTTTAAGTACAATCCTCCCCATGGTGGTCCAGCAGATGTTGATGCAACAGGTTTTATTGAAAAAAGAGCCAATGAGTATATTGCTAAAAATTTAGAGGGTGTAAAAACTACGCAAGATATTTCAGCTGTTGGAGAGTATGACTTTATTACACCTTATGTAAAAGATTTGAAAAATGTTATAGATATAGAGCTTCTTCAAAAAAGTACCCTTAAAGTTGGGGTAGATCCACTTGGTGGAAGTGGTATAGAGGTGTATAAAAAAATCAATGAAATTTATGGTTTAAACCTTGAAATTGTAAATGATAAAGTAGATAAAACATTTAGTTTTATGAGTTGTGATCATGATGGAAAAGTAAGAATGGATTGTTCTTCTCCTTATGCTATGAGCTCACTTATTGCTCTTAAAGAGCAGTTTGACTTAGCATTTGCAAATGATCCAGATTTTGATCGTCACGGTATTGTTACACGTGATGGGCTTATGAATCCTAACCATTATTTAGCAGTTGCAATTTATTATCTCTTTACAAATCGCCCTACGTGGAAAAAAGATTTAAAAATTGGAAAAACACTTGTTTCCTCTTCGATGATAGATAGAGTTGCTAAGTCTTTAGCTAAAGAGGTGTATGAAGTACCTGTTGGTTTTAAATGGTTTGTAGAGGGTATGAGTAACTCTTGGCTTGGTTTTGGTGGTGAAGAGAGTGCTGGAGCTTCATTTTTATGTTTTGATTCAACTGCATTTTCAACAGATAAAGATGGAATTATTTTAAACCTTTTAGCGTATGAAATGTTTGCAAGACTTGGTAAATCTCCATCGCAAATTTATGCAGAACTTGAGCAAAAATTTGGTAAATCTTACTATCGTCGTGTTGATGCTGCTGCAACACCACAACAAAAAGCAAAACTTAAAAAACTCTCACCAAATGATATAACATCAAAAACGTTAGCAGGGGAGGAGATAGAAGCTATCTTTACCAATGCAAAAGGAAATAACCAACCAATTGGTGGCTTAAAAGTTGTGACAAAAAATGGCTGGTTTGCAGCACGCCCATCTGGTACAGAGGATATTTATAAAATCTATGCAGAGAGTTTTATCTCACAAGAGCATTTAGAGAGTATTATAAAAGAGGCTCAAGAGATTATTGGAGGGGTGTTTTAATAGACACTCCTTTTTAATATCATTATATCTTATAACTAGATAAGATTTCATCTATTTTATATTCTGAAACACTTTCCTCATCGCTTTTAGAGTAGATATAGACTAAAATTATGGTTTCTTCTACTTTTGTGTAAGTAACAACCCTGTAACTTGCACTTTTGCCTTTATTATTCGCATGATTTTTTAGTCTTATTTTATAGCGACCATTGCCTAAGTGAGTTCCAAGATTATGATTTTTTTCTAGCTTATTTAAAAGTTGTTCATATTCTAAAATGAGCTTTTTATCTTTTTTAAGTAGTTTTTTAAAACTTTTTTTAAAAATATCTGTTGTTTTAATGTTCATGTTTTAGTTCATTTAAAAAATCGTTAGCATTTGTTAGAGGAGTTTGTTCTTTTTCAAAAAGTTCTACTTCATCTAAGGCCTTTTTTATATCATTTACAATAAGTTCTGTTTTGATAAATTTTACAAAGTCATGAAGTAAAGTAGTTTCATCATTACCATATTGGGAAGATATAAAACTTTCAAGTTCTGAATTATTTATCTTTATAGTATGCATAATAAAACCCTTGTTACTTTTTAATAAAAGTATAACATAGGTTTATTTTATAGAATCTTGACACATAGAAAAATAAAAGTTATATTTTAGAAAATAGAATGAAAAAGGATAACCATTATGTCAAATAGCTGGACACCCACAACACCTTACGTAAGCGTAGATGGTGTTGTTGAGGTGTATAAAGATAGTGTGTTTTTAGGAATTGTGCTTATTGAGCGTAAAAATATTCCTTTAGGTTTAGCTTTGCCTGGTGGGTTTGTTGATGTTGGTGAAAAAGTTGAAGATGCTTTAGTTAGAGAGATGCAAGAGGAGCTTACATTAAATGTAGAGATTTCAAAACTTTTAGGGGTTTATTCTGATCCAAAAAGAGATGAGCGTTTTCATACTGTAAGTGTTGTGTTTGTTGCAAAAGCTTACAATTTTCCAGAAGCAGCAGATGATGCAAAAGAGGCTAAAGTGTATAAGTTAGATGAAATACCATTAAATTCTTTGGTGTTTGACCATAAAGAGATAGTGCAAGATTATTTAGCACAAAGAGAGGTTTAATCCTCTCTGTATTTTGAGATTCCACAAGGTTGGTTTGGCGTTGGAGGGTTGTCACGTAAATATTCTAAATCTTCAAGTGTTTGATTTAAAACCCTTTTTTGTTGTAAAAGTGGTAACATAAAGTTATCTTTTTCATTAAGCGGCATTGCTTGGTTTTGCAAAATATTTTGCACCTCTAAATCTAACTCTTCTAAAGCTTTTTTTATATGTTTTATTGAATTCATAAAAAAATTATACCATTTTTTAGAATTTTTTTGGTATAATTTCACTCTCAAATTATGAGAATTTTATGCAAGGATACACCGATGCCAAAAATGAAATCTGTAAAGGGCGCTGTAAAGCGTTTTAAGGTTAAGAAAAATGGTTCAATTAAGCGTGGGACTGCTTTTAGAAGTCACATCTTAACAAAACAAGATGCACAAACTCGTCGTAAGCAAAATACTCCAAAAGTAGTTGCTAAAGTAGATGAGAAAAACATCAAAGGTATGATTAACTAATTTTTAGTTGATTGTTAAACTCTCCAACACAATGTTGGGCAAGTCCACCAAAGAGTGGCACCTTGACTACATAAAGTAGCTAGGTAAAGAAAATTAAAGGAAAAAAATGCCAAGAGTAAAAACAGGTGTTGTTCGTAGAAGAAGACACAAGAAAATATTAAAATTAGCAAAAGGTTTCTATAGTGGTCGTCGTAAACACTTTAGAAAAGCAAAAGAGCAAATTGAGCGTTCATTAGTATATGCATTCCGTGATAGAAAACAGAAAAAACGTGAATTCCGTAAACTTTGGATTATCCGTATCAATGCAGCTTGTCGTTTAAATGATATGAACTACTCTACATTTATTAATGGTCTTAAAAAAGCTGGCATCGAGCTTGACCGTAAAATTCTTGCTGATATGGCTATGAATGATACAGAAGCATTCAGTGCAGTTGTAGCATCAGCTAAAGCAGCGTTAGCAAAATAATTTTGCAGTAAAAACCCTTTTTGGGTTTTTATACTTTTTTACTTTCCTCTTCTTTGTAATTCTTTATAAAATATTTTCACACTTCTTTTTGCTTTACTATCAACATTATAAGATATATATTTTAAGTAGTGTAAAACATCTTTTGGTGCAATAGCTGTTTTTTTACTTGCTTGTTGTAGAAGATATTGTGGAATTTTTATATTTTTTTGCAAAAATTTTTTTTCTATTTTTTTGTAAAATTTTTTATCTTTATGAAAACACAAAAGTGCAAAAACAAAAGGGAGTTTGTAGCGATTGTGCCACTCTTTTGCTAAGTCTATATAAGGTTGGTTTTGAAGATAGTATTTTAAAGCTTTATCACCTATAATAATTTCCCCCTTTATCCCTAAAACATCTGCTAAGGCATTGGAAGTTGCTGATTCGCTATCTTTTTTTGTTGGAGTATTTGGTTTTACTAAAACACTTAAAACCTCTTTTTTTGCAACAATACCTAATTCTAAAGAGTTATAACCCCTTGCTTCAATGCTAGATATAAAGGCTGCATCTACGCGACATTTTTTAAAATCTTTATTTATTTTTGAAGGCACACCACCTTTATAGTGCATTGTCGCTTTTGCTTGAGAGGAACGAAGGTAGCGTTTCATAAAAATATGAAAAGGTAATAAATTTAAATATTCAATTTTTCCAAAAACCAATATTTTACTCCAAATAATTTGTAAAATTATACACTGCTTAACTTATCTTAGCTATAATTGTGCCAAGTTTAAGAGTGGGGTAAGTTATGGTTAGAGTTGAATTTTTAGGACCAATCCAAAAAGAGAGCTTGGAATTAAATATAAGTAATCTTAATGATTTGAAAACTATTTTAAAACAAGATAAAGATTTAAAAGAATGGCTAGAAACATCAGCAGTTGCAGTAAATGACACACTTGTAAGCTCTTTAGATATAGAGTTAAAAGATGGAGATAGAATTTCACTTTTACCACCCGTATGTGGAGGTTAAATAATGTTAGAACTACACAATAGTGCTTTAGATGTTTCAGAAATTTTAGATAGATGGTACAAGCAGGAGTTACAAAGTAATTATGGTGCATATGTATCATTTGTTGGAACAGTAAGAAGTGAAGATGGTATTGATGGACTTAGTTTTGATGTGTATGAGCCTATTTTAAAAAGTTGGTTTGAAGCCTGGCAAGAAAAAGCAAAACAAAAAGGTGCAATTATTAAAATGGCACATTCACGTGGAGATGTTATGCTTCATGAATCCTCTTATATTGCAGCTGTTTTTTCCCCTAAACGTAGAGTTGCTTTAGAGTTTATAGATGAGTTTGTAGAGGATTTCAAAGCGAGTGCTCCAATTTGGAAGTATGATTTAAAAGATGGTAAAAGAATCTATGCAAAAGATCGTTCAACACCAATACAAGGGAGTGGCATTTTACAATGAAACTATTAGAGTATGAAACAAGTCAAGATATGCTTGAACTTTTAACAGTAGATGCAGAGCGTTTTGAGATGGTTGCTTTGCCTCAAGCATTAGGCAGAATCTTAGCACAAGATATTGTAGCACCAAAAAATGATCCAGAATTTCCAACAGCTTCAATGGATGGTTATGCAGTCAAATTTGATGATTTGGCATTAGAGACACTGCAAGTTTTAGAAGATGACAATCCAGCAGGAAAAGATGAACAAAGAGAACTTCAAATTGGTGAGGCTATTAAAACCTTTACAGGTTCAAAAATGCCTTATGGAAGTGATACTCTTATTCAAATAGAAAATGTTACTTATGAAGATGGAAAGATAACTATTAATGAAACTGTGCCTTTTGGTTCCTCTGTAAGACCTGTTGGTGAAGGGTATAAAGAGGGTGATATTTTAATTAAAAAAGGTACAAAAATAGGCTTTGCACAAATTGGTGTAATGGCAGGACTAAACCATGTAATGGTAAAAGTAGCACTTAAACCTCGTGTAGCTATTATTGCAACAGGAAGTGAAGTATTAGACTTAGGTGTAGAGTCAAACAATCCTGCACAAATTAGAAGCTCAAATAACTACACACTTGCAGCATTGTTTGAACAAGCAGGGGCTGAAGTTGTACAAATGGGTGTTATAGGGGATGACAAAGATTCTATTATGCAAACATTTCAAAATGCTTTAGCAAGTGCAGATATTGTAGTAAGTACAGGTGGAGTGAGTGTTGGAGATTATGACTTTGTAAAAACTATTGTTCCACGCCTTGGAGCAGAGGTTGTTTACAAAGGTGTGGCTATTAAACCAGGGCGTCATATTATGGTTGCACAACTTGAGAAAAAGTTTTTATTTGGATTACCTGGTTTTGCTTACTCCTCTACAGTTACTGCAATTTTATTTGTTTTACCTATGATTGCAAAAATGTTAGGCAGAGAGAAAAAAATTTACAAAACTGTAGAAGCACGTTTAAAAGAGGATTTTAAAAAGCGTAGTAAATTTACAGAGTTTACAGCATGTAATTTAGTAGTGGAAGATGGGCAATATTTTGTAGACTTTTCCCAAAAAAAGGTGGGAAGTTCAGCTATTTTAACAAATATGTTAAACGATAGTGCCCTCATGGTAACAGCTCCAGAAGATGGTAACTTAGAGAGTGGCACTTTAGTAAATGTTATAGTATTGGAGAGTTTTTAATGAGAGCATACACAATTAAACCACACTTAAAAAGTGTAGAAGAGTTAGATATTACAATTGAAGCAAATACAGTTTATAGTTTTTTTAATTCTATTTTAATAGATGAATTACCAATTATTACAAAACATGTTGTTTATAGCGATGCAAATGCATTAAGTGAAGGTAAAGAGCCTTTTTTTATTGGTGAAAACCTTGTAATTGGTGATGCACTTATTTTGGGTAAAGAGGTTTTTGAAGATGTTGAAGCAACAATTCCTCAAAAAGATTTAGAGATGCTTATCTCTTATGATGTGAGTGATTTTTACAAAGAAGTTTTAAAACTTTTAGCAAAAACAGAAGTAAATCTCTATAGAACATTTGATGCTCAAAAAAATGGTGAAACTTTAAAACTTAATATTGAGTGGGTTTTATATACTTTTAATATTGCAGATGATAAAACGAAGCAGTATTTTCTCACAGAATTAGAAAAATCTTTAGATTCAACGAAAAATGTTGAAAAATATATGCAAAAAATGGCACAATTAGCTTTAAATGTTGCACAATAGAAATTAAGGGAATGACAAGATGATAACACAAGAACAGATTATGCAAAAATTAGAAGAATTTTTAGCACTTGCTAAAGAGTTAAACTACGATCCAGTTGCACTTTATGACAAAGATCCATTGATGATGCAAATTTTAGGTGGTGGAACAGTTGCTACGTTGGCAGTTTTATTTATTTTTGGGAAGATAATTACAAAACCAAACCTTGAAAAACTTCTTCAAAACTTAGAGAATGATGAGAACGATTTTTATGATTATCAACATCAACTTGCAAAACTAGCAAAAGTTTTAGCAAGTGCTAAGCCAGACTTTTTAGAACAAGTAAAAGCAAAAAAAGAGTCTATTTATGAAAGAGAGTTAGCAACTTTAACAGAACTTTCAATTGATGCAAAGCTTGAGCGATTTCAAGAGATGGCTAAAAGTTATGTACATTTAGGTGATGTTGCTGGTAGAAAAGATGAAGAACTTGGAGAGTTTTACTCACAAAAAGCTCAAGAGATTTTAAATGAAAAACTTAAAGATGCTATTCGTGTGTATATGGAAGAGTTTGAGTTTAATGAAGATGGTATGCATGATTTAGAAGCAATTGTTGCTTATGCAAATACACTTGAAGAACCTTACACAATTTTAAATATTGTAACTCAAAAACTTGATAGTGTAGATTTTGGTGCAAGTTTAGATGTATTTACTTTTGTAAGAGCATTAGATGAAGATGGACTTGTTCAAATTTATGATTATTGTATAGAAAAACAAAACAAACTTTTTGAAGATGGAAACTCAATTATTGGTGTTGAGATTTTAGAGTATTTAATTGAAAATGATGAAAAAGAGAAAGTGTTAGAGTATGTAAAATCTTTAACAATTGATACTTATCTTCAAGAGCTTAACTACCGTTACTTTGGACAAGGTGATGAGGAGTTTGATTTAGCGTTTATTGCAAACCCTACGCCAATTAATCGTGATTATGCAAACTATCTTGAGTCAAAATTCACAAATATGTGGAGAGAAGCTGATAAGTTAGAAGATCTTTTAGAAAAAGAGAATGTTAAAAATGTTATTGGTCACGACAGAGCAAGAAAAATTATTGAGCGTATTGATGAACTTCGTGAAAATTTTGATGCGAAAAAAGCACTAGAAGTTGCACAAAAAGCTGCTCAAGAAGCAAAAGATCTAGTAGAAAAAGCAAAAGAACTTGTTACTAAAAAAGAGCAAGAACAAAAGATGCAAGAGGTTGAGCAAGAGCTATTAGAGGCACAAACTTCTGAAGAACAAACTAAGAAGTAGAGATTTTCTCTACCTCTTATTTTAAAAGTTTATAAAAAAATTCCCCATTATTTACTAAACCCCTTTATTCACTTCTAAATTTTGTTATAATTACACCAAAGTAGAGTGCAACTACTTAATTCAAGTTTTAAAAAAGGTTTTTTATGAAAAATATCCCACAAGGTAAATATAAACCCTATCCAAAGATAGATTTGCCAGATAGAAAATGGCCAGACAATACAATTACAAAAGCTCCACTTTGGTGTAGTGTAGATTTACGTGATGGTAATCAAGCGCTTATTAACCCAATGAGTATGGAGAAAAAACTTGAACTATTTGCACTCTTAGTTAAACTTGGTTTTAAAGAGATAGAGGTAGGTTTTCCTTCTGCTTCTAAAATTGAATTTGACTTTTTAAGAAAATTGGTAGATGATAAACTTATTCCAGATGATGTAACAATTCAGGTTTTAGTACAAGCTAGAGAGCATCTTATTGCAAAAACTTTTGAAGCATTAAAGGGTGTAAGACGTTCAATTGTGCACCTTTACAACTCTACAAGTGTTGCGCAAAGAAAGATTGTTTTTGCAAAAACACAAGATGAGATTGTAGAATTAGCACTCAATGGTGTAGATTTAGTAAAAAAATATGAGGCACAACATGATGGTGAGATAGTTTTAGAGTATTCACCAGAGAGTTTTACGGGAACTGAGCTTGAGTTTGCAGCGCGTATTTGTAATGCTGTAACTGCTCGTTGGGGTATAGCAAAGAATCGTCCTGTTATTATTAATCTACCAGCGACTGTTGAGATGGCAACACCAAATATCTACGCAGATCAAGTGGAGTGGATGGGACGCCATTTAGAAAATCGTGAGCATATCTTAATCTCTACACATACACACAACGACCGTGGAACAAGTGTCGCAGCGACAGAGTTAGCACTTTTAGCAGGAGCTGATAGAGTTGAGGGGACACTTTTAAGTAATGGTGAGCGTACAGGAAATGTAGATATTATCACTTTAGCGTTAAATATGACAACTCAAGGTGTTGATAGTGGGCTTGATTTTAGTAATGTAAATGAGGTTGTAGAGATTGTTGAAAAAGTAACAGAACTTCCAACACACCCACGTCATCCTTATGTTGGTGAGCTTGTTTATACTGCATTTAGTGGAAGTCATCAAGATGCAATTAACAAAGGTTTAGCGTACCAAAAAGCAAAAGAGGATCCTTTTTGGGAAGTTCCATACCTTCCAATAGACCCAGCAGATGTTGGAAGAACATATGAGTCTATTATTCGCATTAATGCACAATCTGGTAAAGGTGGGGTTGCATATATTTTAGAGAAAAATTTTGGATACCAACTTCCAAAAGCGATGCACCCAGAGATTGGGCGTTATGTGCAAGTTGTGAGTGATCAAAAAGGGCGTGAGCTGAGTGCAGAAGAGATTTTAGAGATTTTTAAAGCGAACTATTTTGAGATGCCACAACATATTGTACTTAAAAGTTTTACACACACTTCAAATGGTGGAAAAACACAATGTGAGCTTTCTTATGAATACAATGGCAAAGCAATCACACAAAATGGTGAAGGTAATGGTCCAATAGATGCGTGTAAAAATGCTTTAATGAAAGATTATAAAAATGAGTTTGTTGTAAAATCGTACTCAGAACACTCATGTGGCGATAAAAGCTCAGCAAAAGCAGTAGCATATATTGAGATTGAGAGTAAAGATATTTTATCTTGTTTTGGAGTTGGAGCCGATAATGATATCGCTTTAGCATCGGTAAAAGCGATGTTTAGTGCAGTAAATAGAGCATTTGCGTAGAGTAAGTTTTTAGCTCAATGAAAAAAGAGATCCATGCAATTTTAGAAAACAAAGATCTCCTTTTAACAGAGGCCTATTTTGAGATTCAAACTTTAGCAGAGCAAAGGTATGGAAAAGATACCTTTGTTCTTATAGAGATTGGAACTTTTTTTGAGGTTTATGAAGTTAATAATGATGATGAACAAATAGGAAAAGCACGTGAAATTGCGGAGCTTTTAAATATTCAACTTACACGTAAAAATAAAAATATTATCCACAACGATAGAAAAAATCCCCTTATGGCAGGTGTTCCTGCAGTTAGTTTTGAAAAACATCTCAGTCGCATTTTACAGTATGAAAAATATACTATTGTAGTTATTAAACAAGTGGGAACTCCACCCAATGTAAAACGTGTTGTTGAGAGTATAATTTCTCCTGGAACCAATGTAGATTATGTAGTGAGTGCAGATGAAAACTACATTACATCTATTTTTGTAGATAGAATCAAAGAGAACTACCTTGTTGGGTTTAGTTCTATAGACTTAAGTACAGGTAAAGTTGTTTATAATGAAGTGTATGGAACAAGTGAAGACCCAATGTTTGGGCTTGATGAGGCTTTTAACTATCTTATAGTTAATAAAAGTAGTGAAGTGCTTATCACTTTTTTAGATAAAAACATCTCTCAAAAAGAGGTGCTAGATTATTTAGAACTCTCCCATAAACCACACTATATTAATACCTCAAAAGCAAAAATAGCCTACCAAAATGAACTCTTTAAAAGGGTTTTTGAGATAGAGTCTTTTTTAATGCCAATAGAAGCTCTTGATATGGAAAAATATGCTTTAGCGAGTGAGTCTTTAGCGATACTTCTTGATTTTATTATTGAACACGATAGTGAGATTATTCAAAAACTGCAACTTCCTCAAAAACTAGATATTGCAAAGTATAGTTACCTTGGAAACAATGCACTAGAACAGCTCAATATTATCTCAAAAAATGGGGTAAGTGTTTTTAATATTATCGATTTTACATCAACTGCTATGGGGAGACGCCTTTTAAAAGAGAGGCTTTCACACCCAATAAAAAATGAAAAAGAACTTCAAAAACGCTATAAACTTTCACAAGATTTATTTGATTACCATCAAGTGATTGAGGAGAGTTTAGGGCAAATTTACGATATTGAGAGGTTAAGTCGTAGAATTTTGTTAGAGCGGTTACACCCTTTTGAGCTTTACTATTTGTATGAGTCTTTATTTTCTATTAAAAATATTGTAGAGTTTATGGAGAATTACCTTTTTTTAGAACCACCATGTAGCTCACACGATATTGCACTTTTTATTAAAAAAATAGAATCAACTTTTGATATACAAGCATGTGCAAAATTTATGCTTAAGGACATTTCCCAAAATCTTATTCAACCAAATATCAATGCACAAATTGATCTGCTTTTAGAGGAAAATGAAAAACTTTATACGCAACTTGAACTGCTTCAAGAACATATTTTAAACCTTTTAGGTACACAAGAAAAAAACTTTGTAACAATTTCACGCCTTGATAAAGAGGGATTTTTTTTAACACTTACAAAAAATCGCTACAACTCTATAAAAAAAGAGCTTTTGGCATCGCATATTATTATAGAAGATGAACTTTATCTTTTTAAAGATTTTACTATTAAAGTGCAAACCTCTAATGTAAAAATAAGCAATGCTTTAACATCAAAAATAACAGATAGATATGTATCAAACCTTGCAAAGATTATTAGCTTAAATAAAGGGGTGTATCAAGAGCAAATTAAACTTTACGCAAAAGAGTTTCATACCCTTTTAAAACAATTGGTTTCTTTTATTGCAGAGATTGATGTAACCATCTCTAATGTAAAAGCAAGTAAAAAATTAAACCTTGTTGCACCACAAATTATACAAAGCAAAGAGAACTTTTTAGAGGTTCAAAATCTACGCCACCCAATTATTGAGTTAAATGAAGAGAGTGGGGTATTTGTGCCAAACGATTTAGTTTTAGGGGAGCTAGATCTAGCTAAGTTAGAAGAAAATGTAATTGTGCAAAATGCAAAAGGTTTAACACAAAATGCAAAAAAAGTGCACGGAGTATTGCTTTATGGAATAAATAGTAGTGGAAAAAGCTCTTTAATGAAGAGTGTTGGAATTGCTGTTATTTTAGCGCAAAGTGGTTTTTTTGTGCCAGCATCTAGTATGCGATTTTCCCTTTTTGATTCTGTTTTTACAAGAATTAGCGGAGCAGATAATATTGCACGTGGACTTTCAAGTTTTGCTGTTGAGATGTTAGATTTAAAAAATATTTTTAATCGTGCTACAAAACACTCTTTAATTTTAGGTGATGAGATAAGCCACTCCACAGAAACGCTCAGTGGTTTAAGTATTGTTGCAAGTGCTATTGTAAAACTTGCAAAGATGGAGCCACTTTTTATTTTTGCAACCCATTTACATCAGCTCCCTGAACTAGAAGAGATACAAAAACTTTCAAATGTTATGCCATTGCATCTTAGTGTTATTTATGATCAAAAAAGTGATAAACTCATCTACAATAGAAAACTTCGCTATGGAAGTGGAAGTAGTCTCTATGGGCTAGAGTTTGCAAAGTCCCTTCATATAGATAAAGAGTTTTTAGATTTGGCAAATAGCATACGCAAACGCATCGCAGATGATTATGAAAGTATTGAGCGATTAGGGAAGAAAAAAAGTAGTAAATACAACAAAGAACTCTACCTTGCTTCTTGTGCTATTTGTGGCGATAAAGTAGATGATGTACACCATATTCAACCACAAAATGAAGCAGATGAGAATGAGTTTATTGGGCATATCCATAAAGATCATAAATACAATCTTATTCCACTATGTAAAAAGCACCACCAAATGGTGCATAGTGCAAAACTGCATATAAAAGGGTTTATGGCAACCTCTAAAGGGTTAGAGTTGCATTATGAAGAGGAGTGAGCTTACTGCATAAAAGCAATAAGCGAAGCGGTAACTGCTACATTGAGAGATTCAACTCCTCTATTCATTGGAATTTTTAAAGAGTCATTACATAATGCTTCTACCTCTTTTGTAACACCTTCACTCTCATTTCCTAAAATAAACACCTCTTTTTGAGATTTTTCTAAATCATATATATTATGTTTTGCGTAAGAGGAGAGAGCATAGATTTTTGCACCATCTAAATTTTCTAAAACCTCTTTGAGTGTATTACAAAAATAGATGGGTATTTTAAAAAGTGTTCCAGCACTTGCTTTCACTACAAGTGGAGAGATTTTTGCACTATTTTTTTTAGGTAAAATAATACCATCAATATTTCCAGCAGCACAAGAGCGAATAATCATTCCTAAGTTTTGTGGATTTTGCACACCATCAAGAGCAATAAGTCTAAACTTTTTTAAGTTTTGTATCTCCTGTGCATTTTGGTATGTTTTACTTAAAATATCGAGTGCCACACCTTGATCTTGTTTTGCATTTTTACTAATGCGACTTAGAGCTGTTTTGTCGTGGTATGTTATTTCAAGGTTTCTCTGTTTTGCTAAAAGTAAAATCTTTTTTATTGTACTATCTGGTTTATTTGTTTTTGCAAGGTGAAGCTTATGAATTGTTATAGAGTCATCTTGTAAAAGTTCTATTGCAACATTTCTTCCATAAAGTGTAATAACTCTTTCAAAAAAAGCTTTTTTTTCTAAGTATTCTTTAGAATCTTTCATTTTTTATCCTATTATGTCGTAGATTATCTCAGTTTTATTTTTTTTCTTGAGGATCTCTTTTATTTGTAAGTTTTCTATCTCTAGTTTTGCAAAAGCCTCTAAAGAGTCAACTTTATGTTTTGCAATTTCACGTAGAACCAATCCTCTATATGCTTTTGCCCAATGGCTAAGAGTTTTGCCATTTTTTAAAAATTTAAGTGTAGTATAGTTTTTATTTGGCTTATAAAATTTATCGTAGTATCCTGCACGTAAATCTAAAATATCTGCATTAGCTAAGTAAAGATCAAGTTGGTAAGAGAAACGCTCTTTGTAAAATTTATCTGGTGCAATTTCACCGATACTATTACCTTGTTTTACTTTATATGTTGGAATTAAATCTTTTGCTAAAATTGGACCAAAAAGGTTTGAAAATATAATAGTATGCTCTTTTGCAAACTCCTTAGCTTCAAAACTAAGTGAGGTAAAATCTAAATAATCATAAGCAACACCCTCATAACGCTCAATTGCACTCATAGTAGGAGAGTTGAAAATATCTTCTATATATTGTTGTGCATCATCCCATTTTTTAAGTCCAAAAAGTTGTAAAATCTTTTCTTTATCTTGAGAGAGGACTATATTATTGTAAGTTTGTAAAATTTCATCTCTTGCATTGGTTGCACCAAAGAGATCTATTTGATCTGTTTCTCCACCACTCTTTTTTCCCTCAGATGGTGAAAATAAAATTTTAAGCATTGTCTTCCTTTGCTTTTTTAAGTACAATTTTAACTAAATTTTTATTATGGAAAGAAACTATGCCACAAAAACATGTAAGAAGCCTTGGGGCAAATGAGATTTTAGAATTGATTTTTGTTTATCTTACAGAGATAAGTTCCCTAAGAGATCCAGATGAGATTTTAGAAGTTCTTGCCAATATGGGTAGAGCTTTAACATCAGCCGATAGATGTAGTGTATGGGTTATTAGTGATGATAAAAAAGAGATTTGGACAAAAGTAGCTCATGGAGTAGATGAGATTCGTATTCCAATGGGTTCAGGAATTGTTGGTAGTTCTATTGTTAGTGGTGAAAAAGTTATTATAGATGATGTTTATAAAGATCCACGTTTTAATCAAAGTATTGATAAAAAAACAGGATATCGTACAAAAAGTATGATGGTTATCCCTTTATATGATAATGATGACGAAATTATTGGTGCATTTCAAGTGATTAATCATATAGGTGAAAAAGACTCTTTTGATAAACGTGATATTGAAAGATTGATGCTTGCAAGTACTTATGCTGCAGAAACGCTTATCTCTGCAAAATTAACACAAGAGATAGAAGATACGCAACGTGAAGTTGTTTTTACAATGGGTGCTATTGGGGAGAGTAGAAGTAAAGAGACAGGAAACCATGTAAAAAGGGTTGCAGATTATTCAAAAATTTTAGCAAAAGCTTATGGCATGGATGAGGAGGAAGCAGAACTTTTAAAACAAGCAAGCCCAATGCACGATATTGGAAAAATTGCAATTCCAGATGCAATTTTAAAAAAGCCGGGTCGTTTTGATGAGAATGAGCGTGAGATTATGAATAGCCATGCAGAGCTTGGTTACCATATGATTAAAGATTCAAAACGTCCACTTCTAAAAGCGGCAGCAATTGTTGCATACCAACATCATGAAAAATGGAACGGAACAGGATATCCTCAAAAGCTTAAAGGGGAAGAGATCCATATTTATGGAAGAATTACAGCTATTGCAGATGTTTTTGATGCACTAGGTTCAGATAGAGTCTATAAAAAAGCTTGGAGTGATGAGCGAATTTTTAAACTTTTTAAAGAGGAGAGAGGTGAGCATTTTGATCCAAAGTTAGTGGATCTATTTTTTGAAAATATAGATGCACTTTTAGAAGTTCGGTCTAAATTTAGTGATCAATATCAAGCAAAAGTGGAATATAAAGAGGGTGAGACAAATATTAAAATTTTAGGAGCGTATGGAAGTCGAGGAAAAGGTTTAGGTACGAGTTCTTTCTTATTAAATAACAAAACTGTAATTGATGCAGGAAATTTACTAGATAGTTTAGATGTTGCTTCAACTGAAATTGAAAATATTTGGATTACACATTCACATTTAGATCATATTTATGATATTGCTTATATTTTAGATAACTACTATGCTCTTAGAAAAAAAACATTAAATATTTATGGACTTCCAAAAACAATACAAACAATTAAAGAAAATTTTTTAAATAATACTGTTTGGCCAGATTTTTCCCAAATTTCACTTCTTAATTCAAAAGAGAAATGTGTAAAATATGTAGAGATAGAACTCAATAAAGAGTATAAAATTTCTGAAACAGAGATAATAAAACCAATTTATGCAGAGCATACAGTAGATACTTGTGGATATGTTTATATAGAGAAAGGAAAAGGTATTGTGTTTAGTTCAGATACGATTTCTCTTTCGTCTGTTTTAGAAGAAGTAAATGAGAATAAAAATATATCTACAATAATGGTTGAATGTTCTTTCCCATCAGATATGCAAAATATTGCAGATGTTTCTAAACATTTAACTCCAAAAAAACTTTTTAAAGAGTTGGAAAAATTAAAAAGAGATGATATTTCCATCTATATTAATCATTTAAAACCAAGTTATTTAACAAAGATTGAAAAAGAGATAGCCCAGTATAAGGGAAGCTTTGAGTTAAATATTGTAAAAGATGGAGAAATTTTGCAATTTTAGTCAAAATCTCTTGACTTTAGTTTTTTTTTCTATTATAATTCTGCCAACAAATTCGAAGCCGACATAGCTCAGTTGGCTAGAGCAGCTGATTTGTAATCAGCAGGCCCGGGGTTCAAATCCTCGTGTCGGCACCACTTTGAATTTTGTTTTTAGGCTGGTGAGATAGTCAAGTGGCCAACGACGGCAGACTGTAAATCTGCTCCCTATGGGTTCGCAGGTTCGACTCCTGCTCTCACCACCACTTTTTTTGCGGGTGTAGCTCAGTGGCTAGAGTTCCTGCCTTCCAAGCAGGCTGTCGAGGGTTCGAATCCCTTCACCCGCTCCACCTTTTAAAACTTCCAAAAAAATACCTTCAAAATTATTTAAAACAACGTTATGATAAAAAATCTTAAATTTATTGAAAAAATCTATTTAGTTTAAGCAATAATTGAATGAAATTTCGGTATAATCGCAATTCAATTTATAAAAAAGTCGGAGGACACAATGGCAAAAGAAAAATTTGAGCGTAATAAACCTCATGTTAACATTGGTACAATTGGTCACGTTGACCACGGTAAAACAACTTTAACAGCTGCAATCACTGCAGTTTTAGCAGTTAAAGGTGATGCAGAGCTTATGGATTATGATCAAATCGATAACGCTCCAGAAGAAAGAGAGCGTGGTATTACTATCGCTACTTCACACGTAGAATATGAAACTGATAAGCGTCACTACGCACACGTTGACTGTCCAGGTCACGCGGATTATGTTAAAAACATGATTACAGGTGCTGCTCAAATGGATGGTGCTATTCTTGTTGTTTCTGCAGCGGATGGTCCGATGCCACAAACTCGTGAACACATTCTTCTTTCTAAACAAGTAGGTGTACCTTACATCGTTGTTTTCATGAACAAAGAAGATATGGTTGATGATGAAGAGCTTTTAGAGTTAGTTGAAATGGAAATTCGTGAGCTTCTTGATCAATACGATTTCCCAGGTGACGATACTCCAATCGTAGCTGGTTCTGCACTTAAAGCTCTTGAAGAAGCTAAAGAAGGTCAACTTGGTGAGTGGTCAGAAAAAATTCTTAAACTTATGGAAGAAGTAGATGCTTATATTCCTGAGCCAGAGCGTGAAACTGATAAAGACTTCTTAATGCCAGTTGAAGATGTATTCTCAATTTCTGGTCGTGGTACAGTTGTTACAGGTAGAATTGAGCGTGGTGTTATTAGAGTTGGTGATGAAGTAGAAATCGTAGGTATCAAAGATACTCAAAAAACTACTGTTACTGGTGTTGAAATGTTCCGTAAAGAGATGGAGCAAGGTGAAGCAGGTGATAACTGTGGTATCCTTATTCGTGGTATCAAAAAAGAAGAAGTTGAGCGTGGTCAAGTTCTTTGTAAGCCAGGTACAATTACTCCACATACTAAATTCACAGCTGAAATTTATGTATTAAGTAAAGATGAGGGTGGTCGTCATACTCCATTCTTCAATGGTTACCGTCCACAATTCTATGTACGTACAACAGACGTTACAGGTGCAATCACTTTACCAGAAGGTACTGAGATGGTTATGCCAGGTGATAACGTAAGTATTACTGCTGAATTAATTCACCCAATTGCAATGGAACAAGGTACTAAGTTCGCTATCCGTGAAGGTGGTAGAACAGTTGGTGCTGGTGTTGTTGCAGAGATTATTGAATAATTCGCTTTTGCGAATTATTCAAATCCTTTTAAAGGTATAAAATAATGAGAGAAGCAATTCACTTAGGTTGTGAAAAATGTAGTCGTCGTAACTACCATACAACTAAAAACAAAAAAACTCATACTGAAAAATTTTCAGTAAAAAAATATTGTAAGTTCTGTAAAGAGCACACAATGCACAAAGAGATGAAGCTCTAAGCTTTGTTTTAATTTAATAGGGTATAATTCCACCCTATTAAATCCTTTTAGGCGTATAGCTCCAATGGTAGAGCACCGGATTCCAAATCCGGGTGTTGGGAGTTCGAGTCTCTCTACGCCTGCCAATCATTTATTATCAGTGTAGCTTACGAGCTTTATTTATAATTAATGTGATCATGGGAAAAAATAATGGATATTAGTAAACAGTTTAGAGATGCAAAGCTAGAGCTTTCAAAAGTAATCTTTCCTACAAAAGGTCAGGTTAAACAAGCATATCTTGCAGTAATCGTTGTTGTTACAATTATAGCTACTTTCTTAGCTTTAGTTGATCTTACAATGTCTGCAATTATGTCAGCAATTTTAGGTTAGGAGAAGGTAAATGGCATATCAATGGTACTCAATCCAGACCTATGGAAGTGACAGACAAGTAAGAGATGCAATTTTAAATATGCTTGAAGAAATGGGTCTTCAAGATAAAATTACAGATGTTATTGTTCCTACAGAGGATGTTATTGAAGTTAAAGATGGAAAGAAAAAGGTGAGTGAAAGATCTCTTTATTCAGGATATGTATTCGCAAGAATCGATCTTGATACGCAAATCCAACATTTAATTCAGTCTATTCCAAAGGTTTCTGGATTTATTGGAGAAGCAAATAGACCTACACCTTTAAGTGAACATGATATCAACGTGATCTTAGATCGTGTAAACAATCGTCAAGCACCAAAACCAAAAGTATTTTTTGATAATGGTGAAATGGTTCGTATTATAGATGGACCATTTGCAAACTTTACTGCAACTGTGGATGAGTATGATTTAGAGCATGGAACATTAAAACTTAATGTATCTATCTTCGGAAGAGCAACACCTGTCGATATTTCATATACACAAGTTGAAAAAATAATTTAATTTAATCTCAAAAAAAGGAAGAAACATGGCAAAAAAAGTTATGGATTATATCAAGCTTCACATCGAAGCTGGTAAAGCAAACCCGGCTCCACCAGTAGGACCTGCACTTGGTCAACGTGGTGTTAACATTATGGAATTTACTAAGGCATTCAACGAAAAAACTAAAGATAAAATGGGATTTAAAATTCCTGTTGTTATTACAGTTTATAACGATAGAAGTTTTAGTTTTATCACTAAACAACCACCTGCATCTGCATTAGTAATGAAAGCTGCTGGTCTTAAAAAAGGTAGTGACAATCCACTTAAAAACAAAGTTGGTAAGATTACTCGTGCACAACTTATGGAAATCGTTGATATGAAAATTGAAGATTTAAATACAGATGACAAAGAAGCTGCGGCTAATACAATTGCTGGTTCTGCTCGTTCAATGGGTATTGAAATCGTAGATTAATCAATTAGATTAATAATCATTAACCACTTATGATACAAAATAAGAAGTGGTAGAATTTATATGGAGAATTTGAATTATGGGTAAAAGATATAAACAATTACTAGAAAAAATTGATACTAAAAAACTTTACTCTGTAGCAGAAGCTTCTGCTACAGTAAAAGATTTAAAAAGTGCAAAATTTGACGAAACTGTTGAAATTGCAATGAACTTAAATGTTGACCCTCGTCATGCTGATCAAATGGTACGTGGTGCTGTGGTTCTTCCTCATGGTACTGGTAAAACTGTACGTGTTGCAGTATTTGCTAAAGGTGCTAAAGCTGATGAAGCTAAAGCAGCTGGTGCAGATATCGTTGGTACAGATGATCTAGTTGCACAAATCAAAGAGGGTGTTTTCAACTTTGATGTAGTTGTTGCTGCACCAGATTGTATGGGGCTTGTTGGACAAATTGGTCGTATTTTAGGGCCAAAAGGTCTTATGCCTAACCCAAAAACTGGAACTGTAACACCAGATGTTGCTAAAGCAGTTAACAATGTTAAGGGTGGTCAAGTTTCTTTCCGTGTTGATAAAAAAGGAAACATCCATGCTGGTATTGGTAAAGCAAGTTTTGATGCAGATAAAATTGCAGAAAACATTGAAGCTTTTGTTACAGCTATTAACAAACAAAAACCAGCTTCTGCAAAAGGGCGTTATATTCAAAGTGCTGCATTAAGCCTTACTATGAGTCCTGCTCTTAAATTAGATAATATCGCATTAGCAGATATTAAATAATTTTCCCCCTTTTGGGGATTTTATTGAAATTTTTTATTTTGAAATAGTGGGAATCTATTTTAAAGTAAAGATTTTCAAACATTGTATGGAAATCTGAATTACTTGGACTAAAGATAGCTGGGGGTATCTACCACGTTGGTAGTGAGCTTAATTGTATCCTTCCGCCCCGCTTGAAGTTATGTCTGGAAAGGAGAAACTATGCTAAAGTCTAAAAAAGCTGAAGTAATTGAGCAGTTAACTGCTTCTTTTGCTAATACGACTGCAGTAGTTATTTGTGACTATAAAGGTCTAACTGTTGGTCAGTTAGAGCAGTTACGTAAAGCTGCACGTGCAAAAGACACAAGTGTTCAGGTTGTAAAAAATACTTTAGCAACTATCGCATTAAATAATGCGGGTATGAGTGGTGTTGAGATTAAAGATACAAACATTTTTGTTTGGTCTGATGATGTTATCAATGCTGCTAAAGTTGCTGCTGATTTTGCAAAAGAGAACGACAAATTTGTAATTAAAGCTGGATTCTTAGATAAAGAGCCTGCTGATGTTGCAAAAATTGAAGCATTCGCTAAACTTCCTGGTCGTGATGAGCTTCTTGGTATGCTTGCTGCTACTTGGATGGCACCAGTTACGAATATGGCTGTTGGTATCGATGCTTTAAGAAGAAAATTAGAAGAAGAAGCTGAATAAGCTTACTTTTTTATTTTCATTTTAAAAAACAAATTAAAAATATAAAAAATTAAGGAGTCATTATGGCTATTACTAAAGAAGACGTATTAGAATTTATTTCTGGTTTA
The DNA here is from genome assembly GCA_027063225.1 of Helicobacteraceae bacterium. Taxonomy (GTDB): domain Bacteria; phylum Campylobacterota; class Campylobacteria; order Campylobacterales; family Sulfurimonadaceae; genus Sulfurimonas. Next base: position 22,246 of record JAMOSG010000027.1, read on the forward strand.
TCTGTTCTTGAGCTTTCTGAGCTTGTAAAAGAATTCGAAGAAAAATTTGGTGTATCTGCTCAGCCTGTAGCTGTAGCTGGTGCTGCTGGTGGTGCTACTGAAGCTGCTGCTGAAAAAACTGAGTTTGATGTAGTACTTACTGATGCTGGTGCTAAGAAAATCGGTGTTATCAAAGCTGTTCGTGGTCTTACTGGTTTAGGACTTAAAGAAGCTAAAGATGCATGTGAAAACTTACCTTCAACAATCAAAGAGGGTGTAGATAAAGAAACTGCTGAAGCTGCGAAAGCTGAGTTAGAAGCAGCTGGTGCAACTGTAGAAGTTAAATAATTTCTTACAACCTTTTAAAAATGCTTGGGAGAGGTTTTAGCCTCTCTTTTTAAGCATTTTTTGGGCACTTTTACAATGAGAATCTGCTCTTATTGTAAAAGTGCCCTTATGTCGTTTATAAGCACTATAAAACTTTTTAAGTCATTTTGACTTATGAAATCTATCTAGAGACGTCTAGATTAGATTCACTTAATTAACAAATTAAGTTTCAATTAACAACTCATCGAGGTAGCCTATGTTAAACACTTTATACTCCGGAAATCGTCTTCGTGTAGACTTCTCTAAAACTCCTCAACAGATAGAAGTACCAAACCTTCTTCAATTACAACAAAGTTCTTATGATAAATTCTTAATGTTAGATGAAAAAGATAGAACAACTAGTGGTATTGAAAAAGTATTTCAATCTGTTTTTCCTATTCATGATGCACAAAATAGATTAAGCGTTGAATATGTTGGTAGTGAGGTTGGAAAACCAAAATATACTGTTAGAGAGTGTATGGAGCGTGGTCTTACTTATGCAGTTTCTTTAAGAATGAAAACTCGCCTTGTTTTATGGGAGAGAGATGAAAACACAAAAGAAAAACTAGGTGTAAAAGATATTAAAGAACAATCTATTTTTGTTCGTGATATCCCACTTATGACAGATAGAACATCATTTATTATTAATGGTGTTGAGAGAGTTGTTGTAAATCAGCTTCACAGATCTCCTGGTGTTATCTTCAAAGAGGAAGAATCAACAACAGCTGGAAACAAACTGATCTATACTGGACAAATTATTCCAGATCGTGGTTCATGGCTCTATTTTGAGTATGATCCAAAAGATATTCTTTATATGAGAATTAATAAGCGTCGTAAAGTTCCTGTAACTATTATGTTTAGAGCTTTAGGATATTCAAAACAAGATATCTTAAAACTTTTCTATCCAATTCAAACAATTAAAATTGAAGATAATGCATTTTCAATGAAATTTAATCCTGAAGATTATTCTGCAAGAATTAGTTACGATCTTTACTCAACTGATGGAAAACTTCTTGTAGCTGCTGGAAAACGTCTTTCAGCGAAAAAAGCACAAAAATTTATCGATGAGGGTGTGGAGTTTGTTTCTTATCCACTTGAAATCCTTTTAGATAGATATTTAGCTGAACCAATTATCGATCCAGAAACTGGTGAAGTTCTTTTTGATACTATGACTCATATTGATGAAGCAAAACTTAAAAAACTTGTAGAGATTGGTGTAACTGAATTTAAAATTGCAAACGATTTAGCAGAGGGTGTTGATAGCTCTATTATCAATGCGTTTAATGCAGATGCAGATTCTCTTAAACTTCTTAAGCAAACAGAAGATATTGAAGATGAAAATGATTTAGCTGCGATTCGTATCTATAAAGTTATGCGTCCAGGTGAACCTGTAACAAAAGAAGCTGCTAAAGTTTTTGTAAATCAACTTTTCTTTGACCCAGAGCGTTATGATTTGACACAAGTTGGTCGTATGAAAATGAACCATAAACTTGGCCTTAATGTACCTGAATATGTAACAGTACTTACTCATGAAGATATTATTGAGTCTGTAAAATATGTTATTAAAGTTAAAAATGGTCAAGGGCATATTGATGATAGAGATCACTTAGGTAATCGTCGTATTCGTGCAATTGGTGAGCTTTTAGGAAATGAGTTACATAACGGTTTAGTAAAAATGCAAAAAGCTATCCGTGATAAACTCTCAACCATGAGTGGACCAATGGCAGATTTAATGCCACACGATTTAATTAACTCTAAGATGATTACATCAACTATTATGGAGTTCTTCTCTGGTGGACAACTTTCACAGTTTATGGATCAAACAAACCCACTTTCAGAAGTTACACATAAGCGTCGTCTTTCGGCTCTTGGTGAGGGTGGTTTAGTTAAAGAGCGTGCTGGATTTGAGGTGCGTGATGTTCACCCAACTCACTATGGTAGAATTTGTCCAATTGAAACTCCAGAGGGACAAAATATTGGTCTTATTAATACTCTTGCAACTTACTCTAAAGTAAATGAGCATGGTTTTATTGAAGCACCATATATTGTTATGAAAGATGGAAAACTTACAAATGAGGTTGTTTACTTAACTGCTACGCAAGAAGAGGGTAAAATGATTGCTGCTGCATCGAATAAAATTGATGCAAATGGTCAGTTTATTGAAGATTTAATCTCTGTTCGTCAAGATGGTGAGATTTTACTTCGTCCTGCAACAGATTGTGATTATGCAGATTTATCTTCTCATATGGTTGTTGGTGTTGCTGCTTCACTTATTCCGTTCTTGGAACATGATGATGCCAACCGTGCACTTATGGGATCAAACATGCAGCGTCAAGCGGTACCACTTTTACGTCCAAATGCTCCAGTAGTTGGAACAGGTGTTGAAAAACTTGTTGCTCGTGATGCATGGGAGTGTGTAAAAGCTAAACGTGCTGGTACAATTGAAAAAGTAGATGCAAAACACATTTATGTAATGGGTGAAGAAGATGGTGAGATATTTATCGATTACTATCCATTACAAAAGAACTTAAGAACAAACCAAAATACTTCTTTTACACAAAAACCAATTGTAAAAGTTGGTGATAAAGTGGAAAAAGGTCAAGTGATCGCGGATGGTCCAAATATGGATCAAGGTGAGCTTGCACTTGGTGTGAATGCAATGGTTGCGTTTATGCCTTGGAATGGGTATAACTTTGAGGATGCGATTGTTATTAGTGAGCGTATGATTCGTCAAGATGCTTTTACATCTGTTCATATTTATGAAAAAGAGATTGAAGCACGTGAGCTTAAACATGGTGTTGAAGAGATTACACGTGATATTCCAAATGTACGTGATGATGAACTTTCTCATCTTGATGAGAGTGGTATTATTAAAATTGGTACACGTGTAAGTGGTGGTATGATCTTAGTTGGTAAAGTATCTCCTAAAGGGGAAGTAAAACCAACTCCTGAAGAGAGACTTCTACGTGCGATTTTTGGTGAAAAAGCTGGTCATGTTGTAAATAAATCTCTTTATTGTCCACCATCAATGGAGGGTGTTGTAGTTGATGTTAAAATCTTTACAAAAAAAGGTTATGACAAAGATCCACGTGCACTTGAAATTGAGAAAGAGGAGCGTGATTATTTAGAGCGTGAGCACTATGATAGACTTCTTATGATCGATAAAGAGGAGATGCTTCGTGTTTCTAAACTCTTAACTCGTGAGCCTTTATTAAAAGATGTAAAAATTGGAGATAAAGAGTACAAAGCGGGAGATATTATCGATGCAGCAGATTTAGTTGAAGTGAATCGTTTTGCAATGAATAATATTGTTAAATCGTTTAGTGAAGAGATTCAAAATGAGTACTCTAAAACAAAAAACTATTTCCAAAAACAAAAACGTCTTTTTAGAGATGAGCATGAAGAGAAACTTAACATTTTAGAAAAAGATGACATCCTTCCAAATGGTGTTGTTAAATATGTTAAAGTTTATATCGCTACAAAACGTAAGTTAAAAGTTGGTGATAAAATGGCAGGACGTCACGGAAATAAAGGTATTGTTTCAAATATTGTTCCTGAGGTTGATATGCCATATATGGAAGATGGACGTAGTGTTGATGTTTGTTTAAATCCTCTAGGGGTACCATCTCGTATGAATATTGGACAGATTTTAGAGATGCACCTTGGTATGGTTGGTAAAGAGCTTGGAAACCAAATTCAAGCTATTTTTGATGAAAAACAAGCAGACTATATTGAGCAACTTCGTTCTAAAATGATTGAGATTGCAGATGTAGCTGGCCTTATGAGAGCCTCTGAAGTTCTTGGTGCAATGGATGATGAAACATTCTTAAAATATGCACGTGACTGGGCAAAAGGTGTACGTTTTGCAACACCTATCTTTGAAGGTGTAAATGCAGCTGAGTTTGAAAAACTTTACAAACTTGCGAAGATGGATGAAGATGGTAAAACTGTTCTTTATAATGGTTTAACTGGTGAAAAAATGAAAGAGCGTGTAAATGTAGGTTATATGTATGTTCTTAAACTTCACCACTTAGTTGATGAGAAAATTCATGCTCGTTCAACTGGTCCATACTCACTAGTTACTCAACAACCAGTTGGTGGTAAAGCACTCTTTGGTGGTCAAAGATTTGGTGAGATGGAAGTTTGGGCTCTTGAAGCGTATGGTGCAAGTGCTGTACTTAAAGAGATGCTTACTATTAAATCAGATGATGTTGATGGACGTGTTCGTGCATATAAAGCACTTACAAAAGGTGAGTTAGTTCCAGAGAGTGGAATTCCAGAAACTCTTTTTGTATTAACAAAAGAGCTCCAATCACTTGCTCTTGATGTAGATATTTTAGACGAGGTTGAAGACGATGAGTAGATTAGTACCAGTAGAAGTAACTGAAGAGAAAAGACCAACAGATATTAAACAACTGCAATTTCGCCTTGCATCTCCAGAGAAAGTTCTCTCTTGGAGTCATGGTGAAGTAAAAAAGCCAGAAACTATTAACTACCGTACACTTAAGCCTGAGCGTGATGGACTTTTTTGTGCAAAAATCTTTGGACCTGTAAGAGACTATGAGTGTCTTTGTGGTAAATATAAAAAGATGCGTTATAAAGGTGTTGTTTGTGAAAAATGTGGTGTTGAAGTAACATCTACAAAAGTTCGTCGTACACGTATGGGGCATATTGAGCTTGTAACTCCTGTTGCGCATATTTGGTATGTAAGTTCATTACCATCACGTATTGGTACACTTCTTGGTATCAAAATGAAAGATTTAGAGCGTGTACTTTATTATGAAGCATACATTGTAGAAGAGGGTGGTGAAGCATACTACGATGCTGAAGGGAAAACTCCTGTTTTAAAATATGATGTTTTAAATGAAGAGCAATACCGTACACTAGTACAACGTTTTGGAGAACTTGGCTTTAAAGCTCGTATGGGTGGTGAAGTTATTCGTGATCTACTTGAGTCAATTGATCTTGTTGAGTTATTTACTAAACTTAAAGAAGATATTGAAGAGACAAAAAGTGAAGCAAAACGTAAAACTATTGCGAAACGTTTAAAAGTTATTGAGTCTTTCTTAAATAGTGGAAATAATCCAGGTTGGATGATGCTTACAGTTTTACCTGTTCTTCCACCAGATTTACGTCCACTTGTATCACTTGATGGTGGTAAATTTGCAGTTTCTGATGTAAATGATTTATATCGTCGTGTAATTAATCGTAACCAACGTTTAAAACGTCTTGTTGAGCTTGAAGCACCAGAGATTATTGTAAGAAATGAAAAACGTATGCTTCAAGAGTCTGTTGATGCACTTTTTGATAATGGTCGTCGTGGTAATGCTGTAAAAGGTGCGAATAAACGTCCACTGAAATCTTTAAGTGAAATTATCAAAGGAAAACAAGGACGTTTCCGTCAAAACTTACTTGGTAAGCGTGTTGATTTCTCCGGACGTTCTGTAATTGTTGTTGGACCAGATTTAAAAATGGATGAGTGTGGTTTACCTAAGAAAATGGCACTTGAACTTTTTAAACCACATCTTATTGCAAAACTTGAAGAGAAAGGTTATGCAACAACAGTAAAAGCTGCTAAAAAGATGATTGAAGAGAAAACGAATGAAGTTTGGGAATCTCTAGCTGAGATTGTTGATGGTTACCCAATTATGCTTAACCGTGCACCAACACTTCACAAACTTTCAATTCAAGCGTTCCACCCAAGACTTATTGAGGGTAAAGCTATTCAACTTCATCCACTTGTTTGTGCTGCGTTTAATGCCGACTTCGATGGGGATCAGATGGCAGTGCATGTACCTTTAAGTTCAGCTGCAATTGCTGAAGCAAAAGTACTTATGCTTGCATCTATGAATATCTTACTTCCAGCAAGTGGTAAAGCGATTGCTACGCCATCACAAGATATGGTCCTTGGAATTTATTACATCACTTTAGAGAAAAATGGTGTAAAAGGAAGTAATAAACTTTTTGCTAATGTAGATGAAGTAAATATTGCTATTGAGCATGATGCACTTGATTTACATGCAAAAATTCGTACTCGTGTAGATGGTAGAATTATCCACACAACAGCGGGTCGTTTACTTCTTAAAGCGATTCTTCCAGACTTTGTTCCAGCTGAACTTTGGAATAGAGTAATGAAGAAAAAAGCTATTAATGAAGTAGTTGATTATGTTCAAAAACATGGTGGTATTGGTGTAACTGCAGGTTTCTTAGATAGACTTAAAGACTTAGGTTTTAAACATGCAACTGAAGCTGGTGTTTCAATTTCTGCAGATGATATTCGTGTGCCAGATATGAAAGAGGCAAAAATTACTGAATCGAAAAATAAAGTAATTGAGATTCAAAAACAGTTTGAAGCTGGTCTTTTAACAGAGCAAGAGCGTTACAATAAAATTATTGATGTTTGGACAGATACAAACAATGTACTAGCTGCTGAGATGATGGAACTTGTACAAAATGATAAAGATGGATTTAACTCTATCCATATGATGGCAGACTCTGGGGCTCGTGGTTCTGCAGCACAGATTCGTCAGCTAGCTGGTATGCGTGGACTTATGGCTAAACCTTCTGGAGATATTATTGAGACACCAATTATTTCAAACTTTAAAGAGGGTCTAAACGTAATTGAGTACTTTATTTCAACTCACGGTGCACGTAAAGGTCTTGCCGATACAGCACTTAAAACTGCCAACGCAGGTTACTTAACACGTAAACTTGTTGATGTTGCGCAAAATGTGAAGATTGTTGAGCACGATTGTCATACGCATGAGGGTATTGAGATTACTGATATTTCAGATCAAAATACACTTATTGAATCACTTGAAGATAGACTTAATGGTCGTGTTCTTGCTGAAGATGTTATTGATCCAATCTCTAATGAGATTCTTTACTCTGAGGGAACACTTCTTGATGAAGAGAGTGCAAAAGTGATTGCAGAGGCTGGAATTAAATCAGCTTACATTAGAACACCAACTACATGTAAAAGTGAAGATGGTATTTGTGCACTTTGTTATGGTGTTAACCTTGCAACTGGTCAGCTTGTACGTAAAGGTGAGGCTGTTGGTATTATCGCTGCACAATCTATTGGTGAGCCAGGTACTCAGCTTACACTTCGTACATTCCACGTTGGGGGAACTGCAAGTTCAACTGCTCAAGAGCGTCAAGTTATTGCAGAGCGTGAAGGTTTCATTCGTTACTACAATTTAAGAACTTACCTCAATAAAGAGGGTAAAAATATTGTAGCAAATCGCCGTAATGCAGCTGTACTTTTAGTTGAACCAAAAATTAAAGCACCAATTAGTGGTAAGCTTGAGATTGTAACAGTTCATGATGAAGTTGTTGTAAGTGTTATTGGTGATGAGACTGTTCGTTATACTTTACGTAAAAATGAGATTGCAAAACCAAATGAACTTGCTGGTGTAAGTGGTCAAGTTGAGAGAAAATACTATCTTCCATATAGCAATGGTGATATGGTACAAGAGGGTGAATCTATTGTTGAAACAATTAACGATGCATGGAATGTACCAAGTCGTGTTCCTTATGCATCTGAATTACTTGTTGAAGATGGAGCACCAGTTACTCAAAAAATTACAGCTAAAGAGGAAGGAACTGTTAAATACTTCCTACTCAAAGGTGATTACCTTGAGAGATTTGAAGGTGTTAAAGCTGGATATGAAGTGGTTGAAAAAGGTCTTTTTGCAGCTGTAATTGATGAAAACAATCGTGAAGCAGTGCGTCACTATATTGCTCGTGGAAGTGTAATTGTTACAGATGATGATGAAAAAGTAGAAAGCTCTACACTTCTTGCAAAACCAGCAACTGATGAATCAGTTGTAATTGCTGAGTGGGATCCATACTCTAATCCAATTATCTCTGAAGCAAATGGTGTTGTTAAATATGAAGATATCATTGTTGGAACAACTGCAAGTGAGCAAGTTGATGAGCTTACTGGTAAAACTCGTTTAATGATCAATGACTATGTATCAAGCGAATATAAACCAGCGATTGTTCTTGCAACTGAAGATGGTGAAGTGCTTCGTTATGCTATTGAGCCTAAATCTTCTATCTTTGTTGCTGATGGTGCAGAGGTTAAAATTGCAGATATTCTTGCAAAAATCCCTAAAGCACTTCAAAAATCATCAGATATTACAGGGGGTCTTCCACGTGTATCTGAACTTTTTGAGGGTCGTCGTCCAAAAGCAACTGCACTTATCTCAGAGATTGATGGTGTTGTAAGCTTTGGTAAACCATTACGTGGAAAAGTTCGTATTGTAATTAGCAATGCTGAGACAGGTCTTGTAAAAGAGTATTTTGTAGATAAATCTCATGAGCCAGTTGTAGCAACAGGTGACTTTGTACACGCGGGTGAGCGTTTAACTACTGGTATTATCTCATCTCATGAGCTATTACGTATTATGGGTGTAAAAGCACTTTATAACTACCTTGTAAGTGAAGTACAACAAGTTTACCGTTCTCAAGGGGTAAATATTGCCGATAAACATATTGAGGTTATCTTTACTCAAATGTTACGTCAAGTTAAAATTCTTAAATCTGGTGATACGAAATTTATTGAAGGAGATCTTATCTCTAAAACTAAATTCGCACAAGAAAATGAGAAAATTATTCGTCTTGGTGGTCGTCCAGCGATTGCTGAGCCATTCCTTGTTGGTATTACACGTGCGGCAGTTAGTGCAGATTCTATTATCTCTGCTGCTTCATTCCAAGATACAACAAAAGTTCTTACTGAAGCTGCAGTAAGTGCAAAAGCTGATAATCTTGAAAACTTAAAAGAGAACGTTATCATTGGTCGTACAATTCCAGTTGGTACTGGTATTTACAAAGATGAAAAGGTTATCTTCGAAGAACAAGAGTAAACACTTCTTTTTATCAATCTAGTAATTTTACTAGATTGATACCTCCTTCTCCTACAAATATTAAAAAATACTTAAAAATAAGCTAACTTTAAATACTATTTTTGTACAATTTCGAGTCTATAACTCTCTAAAAATTTTAGTGAGTTACATTCTACTGGAAAAAATTAAGTAAAGGAATTGTATGCCTACAATCAATCAATTGATTCGTAAAGAGCGTAAAAAAGTAGTTAAGAAATCAAAATCAGCTGCTTTAAATGCTTGTCCACAACGTCGTGGTGTTTGTACTCGTGTTTACACAACTACACCTAAAAAACCTAACTCGGCTTTAAGAAAAGTTGCAAAAGTTAGATTAACTTCAGGTTTTGAAGTAATCTCTTATATCGGTGGTGAGGGTCACAACCTTCAAGAGCACTCTATCGTACTTGTACGTGGTGGTAGGGTAAAAGATTTACCGGGTGTTAAGTATCACATCGTTCGTGGTGCACTTGATACTGCTGGTGTTGCAAACAGAACTGTTTCACGTTCTAAATATGGTACTAAAAAACCTAAAAAATAGTAAATTAAGTTACTAAAAGTATTCAAAGAAACACAGGATTTAGCGTTTTTATATATTGTGCTAAATTTTGAGTAAATTTGAAAGAATTGAAGATTAAGGAAAATAAATGAGAAGAAGAAAAGCTCCTGTCCGTGAAGTTATGCCAGATCCAATTTATGGAAGCAAGGTATTAACTAAGTTTATTAATAAAGTTATGCTAGATGGTAAAAAGTCTGTTGCAGAAAAAATTATTTACAGTGCATTAGATATCATCAGCTCTCGCGGTGAAAAAAGTGGAATTGATACTTTTAACGAAGCTATTGAAAATATTAAGCCAATTATTGAAGTAAAAAGTCGTCGTGTTGGTGGTGCTACTTATCAAGTTCCAGTAGAAGTACGTCCAGTACGTCAACAATCTCTTGCTATTAGATGGTTAGTTGATGCTGCTCGTAAACGCAACGAAAGAACAATGGCTGAAAGATTAGCTAATGAGTTTATGGATGCAGCTAGTGAAAAAGGTTCAGCATTCAAGAAAAAAGAAGATACTTATAAAATGGCAGAAGCTAATAAAGCGTTTGCTCACTATAGATGGTAATAGGAAGTTAATATGCCAAGAAGTCATAAATTAGAAGATGTAAGAAACATCGGTATTGCTGCACACATTGATGCAGGGAAAACAACAACAACAGAAAGAATCCTTTTCTATACAGGTGTTGAGCACAAAATTGGTGAAGTTCACGATGGTGCTGCAACAATGGACTGGATGGAGCAAGAGCAAGAGCGTGGTATTACAATTACTTCTGCTGCTACTACTTGTGAGTGGAAAGGGAAACAAATTAATATCATCGATACACCGGGTCACGTTGACTTTACTATTGAAGTTGAACGTTCTATGCGTGTTCTTGATGGTGCTGTTTCAGTATTCTGTGCTGTTGGTGGTGTTCAACCTCAATCAGAAACAGTTTGGAGACAACGTAACCGTTATAAAGTTCCATCAATTGTTTTTGTAAACAAAATGGACAGAACTGGTGCAGATTTTTACGAAGTTGAAACTCAAATTCGTGAAAGACTTAAAGGTAATCCAGTGCCAATTCAACTTCCAATTGGTGCAGAAGACAACTTCGAAGGTATTATTGATTTAGTAACAATGAAAGAGATTGTTTGGGATGCTGAAGCTGCTATGGGTTCTGCTTACCATGAACAAGAGATTCGTGCTGAATTAGCTGATAAAGCTGAAGAGTACCGTGAGAAGATGATTGAAGAGATCTCTTCTGTTGATGGTAACGAAGAGCTTATGGAAAAATTTTTAGAGGGTGAAGAGATCTCTGAAGATGAAATCAAAGTAGCTATTAAAGCAGCAACTATCGCAATGCACATTGTTCCAATGACTTGTGGTACTGCATTTAAAAATAAAGGTGTTCAAACACTTCTTGATGCTGTTGTAGAATACCTTCCAGCTCCAACTGAAATCGATGCTATCAAAGGTACTATGATGGACGATGAGGAGAAAGAGGTTGTTGTTGAGTCTACTGATGATGGTGAATTCGCTTCATTAGCATTCAAAATTATGACTGACCCATTTGTTGGACAATTAACTTTTATCCGTGTTTATCGTGGTAGCTTAGAGTCTGGTTCTTATGTTCACAACTCTACAAAAGATAAAAAAGAGCGTGTTGGTCGTATTATGAAAATGCACGCTATTAAACGTGAAGAAGTTAAAGAGATTTACGCTGGTGAAATTGGTGCAGTTGTTGGTCTTAAATATACTACTACAGGTGATACTTTATGTTCAGAGAAAGATAAAGTTGTTCTTGAGCGTATGGACTTCCCAGAGCCAGTTATCTCTGTTGCAGTTGAGCCAAAAACAAAAGCTGACCAAGAAAAAATGGGTATCGCTCTAGGTAAACTAGCTGCAGAAGATCCATCTTTTAGAGTTCATACTGATGAAGAAACTGGTCAAACTATTATCTCTGGTATGGGTGAGCTTCACCTTGAAATCATTGTAGATAGAATGAAACGTGAATTTAAAGTTGAAGCAGAAGTTGGTGCTCCACAAGTAAGTTATCGTGAGTCTATTAAAGATGAAGTTGAGCAAGAGTACAAATATGCTAAACAATCTGGTGGTCGTGGTCAGTATGGTCATGTATTCTTAAGAATTAAGCCAGGTGAACCAGATACAGGATTTGTATTTAACAATGCTATTAAAGGTGGGGTTGTTCCACGTGAATATATTCCAGCAGTTGAAAAAGGTTGTGAGGAAGCTATGCAAAATGGTGTTCTTGCAGGTTACCCAATGGAAGATGTTGAAGTTACACTTTATGATGGTTCTTACCATGAAGTGGATTCATCTGAAATGGCATTTAAACTTGCTGGTTCAATGGGATTCAAAGAGGGATGTCGTAAAGCTCGTCCATCTATCTTAGAGCCAATGATGAAAGTTGAAGTTGAAGTTCCTGAAGAGTATATGGGAGATGTTATTGGTGACCTTAACCGTCGTCGTGGTCAAGTTAATAACATGGGTGACAGAGCTGGTAACAAAATTGTTGATGCTTTCGTTCCACTTTCTGAAATGTTTGGTTACTCTACAGATTTACGTTCTACTACTCAAGGGCGTGCTACTTATGCTATGGAATTTGATCACTACGAAGAAGTTCCTAAAAATGTATCTGAAGAGATCATCAAAAAACGTAACGGGTAATTCTCGTTACACTCTTTCCAACCTTTTGGTTGGAAAACTTTTTTTTTAAATTTTATAAAAAATCTTCTATAATCTCTAAAAAATCTTCACCAAAAGAGTTGAATTTTTTCTCTCCAATACCGTTTATCTCTAACATACTCTCTTTGTCTGTAGGTTTATAATTTGCTAATGCTTTGAGTGTTTTATCGCCAAAAATAATATAAGGTGCTACACCTAGATCTTGAGCAATTTCATAACGTTTTTGTCGCAAGGCTTCAAAAAGTTCTTTATCGTACTCAAAATCTTCCTCAATTTTTCTTGCTTGTACTTTTTTCACTTCTAAGCGTGAAGCTTTAATATCTACACCTTTTTGACTTTTAAGTACTGCTACTGCATCTTGTGTTAGTTTAAGGGTGCTAAAATCTCCAACATCTAAGATATGAAGTTCTAAAAGTCGCTCCACTATAATAAACCACTCTTTTTTAGTTCTATGCGTTCCTATGCCATATACAGAGAGTTTATCTGCATTGTTTGCCAAAAGTTTTTGCTCTTGTGAACCACGTAAAATATCTATAATATAGTTTTTTCCAAAACTTTGTTTTGTTTTGTAGATGGTACTTAAAATCATTTGGGCTTCTTGGGTAATATCTTGCCTATCTTGCTTCTCATCAAGACAATTATCACACATACTCTGGCAAGGCTCTAAGCTATCTTCAAAATACTCTGCAATTTGTTTATGGTAGCAGATTTCACTTGTTGCAAACTTGTAAATTTTTTCTATCTTTTCATAAAGGTGTTGTGCATAATCTTTATTTGGAATATCTTTTAAAAATTGTTTTTGCATTATCATATCGCTACTGTTAAAGAGTAAAAGAGTTTGGCTAGGTTCACCATCGCGTCCTGCTCTTCCTATCTCTTGGTAGTAATTTTCTTGAGTTTTTGGAAGTGACATGTGTACTACAAAGCGGATATCACTTTTATCTATCCCCATTCCAAAGGCTATGGTTGCGACCATAATATCGACATTATCATTTGTAAAAATTTTAAAATTCTCTTCACGAATATGTTGAGGAAGTCCAGCATGATAGATAAGTGATTTGTATCCATTTTGATTGAGGTGAATACTTAACTCCTCAGCTTTTTTACGTGAACTTACATAGATGATTCCACGCTCATTTTTGTGGTTACGTAGAAAGTTTTTTAGTTGTGCATACCCATTACCTATGCGGTGTTGTACAGAGATAAAAATATTTTTACGAAATATTTTCCCCTTTAAAATTAAAGGATTATTGAGTTGAAGTGCTTGAGTAATATCTCTTTGCACCATCTTTGTAGAGGTTGCTGTAAAAGCTGTTATTGGGGTGTTTGCAAAGTGTTGACGTAGGGTTCCCAAAGCGCGGTAGTCATCTCGAAATTCATGCCCCCATTGGCTAATACAGTGTGCTTCATCTATAACAAAAAAGTTGATATTGAGATTTTTTAAAAGCTCTAAAGAGTACTTGGTATTGAGTTTTTCTGGAGAGAGGTAGAGAAACTTTAACTCATTGTTGTAGAGTTTTTGGATAACCTCTGCAATCTCCTTTTGTGTTTGGCTAGAGTTAATCATAGCAGCACTTAAATCTTGTGCATTTAAAGCATTTACTTGATCTTGCATAAGTGCAATAAGTGGGGAGATAACAATAGTGATGCCATTCATAAGCATTGTTGGAAGTTGGTAAACTAAACTTTTTCCACCCCCTGTTGGAAGTATCATAAGAAGGTCTTTACCCTCTAAAATAGCATCAACACCCTCCTCTTGAAGCTCTCTAAAACTGTTGTGTCCAAAGAGCTCTTTTAAAACTTTATATTTCATCTAATAAAGTGCTGCAATGCTATCTACTTCATCCCATGTAAGGGAGGATTGCATATTTTTTTGATGGTTTAAAATATGTGCAATATAGCGTGCAAACATATCTGTTTCTACATTAACACGTGAGCCTTGTTTATAGTTTCTAAAGAGAGTTTCTTTCATCGTGTGTGGAATAATTGTAAGTCTAAAACTATCTTTTGAAACATCATTGACAGTAAGGCTTACACCATCTATGGTAATGGAGCCTTTTGGTACAATGTATGGGATAAACTTTGGAGCTATTTTTATAAAAACATCATAAGAATTGCCATTGTTTACAATCTTATCTATCTCTCCAATTGTATCAACATGACCTTGAACAATATGCCCTTCAAATCTATCGCCCATTTGCATTGCTGGTTCAATATGCACTTCATCTTTATAATTCTCTAGTGCTAAAAGTTTTTGACTCTCAGGGGAGAGTTCTACACTAAAACCATCATCAAAGAGTTCTATAACAGTTAAACAAGCACCATTAATTGCGATGCTGTCGCCTAATTTTGCTTTGTGTTTTGCTTGAACTCTTAAAACACTTCCCTCAAAACTTTTTACTTTTGCAATTTCACGTATAAGACCTGTAAACATTAGTTAGAGTTCTCAGTTCTAATATTTTGGCGGAATGTTGTTTTATTCCCTTTTTTGGCTGCTTTTGCTTTACGTATTTTTTCTAAAAGGTTCTCTTTTGTAGAGAGGTGTTCATCACGCACTTTGTACTCCTCAATCCCACCATCTACTTCTTCATCATATTCAATTATTTCTGGTACATAGTTATCATATTTTCCCATCTTTATCACCTTTGAAAAAGTTATTGCAAATGATACTTAAAAATAGATAATTTTAGAATGAAAAGATGGTAAAATATTACAATAAAGAGTTCAAAGGAAAATAGTATGCAAAAACTCCCAGTAGGAATCCAAACATTTTCAAAAATAAGAGAGGGTGGTTATCTCTATATAGATAAAACAGAACTTGCATTAGATTTAATTACAAACTATCAATACTCCTTTTTATCTCGT
>JAMOSG010000028.1 GCA_027063225.1 Helicobacteraceae bacterium
TGATAAAGAACTTGTTGAGAACCTAATGAATGGTTTAGAAGATTTTAAAAATGGTGACTATAAAATTGTCTAAGTTCCAAATAGCAGAAACAAAAACATTTGAAAAGTCTAAAAAGAAAATAGATAAGAAGCTTTATGAAAAAATCAAAAATTTTGTTTACCCTCAATTAAGAGAAAATCCATTTTATGGTAGTAATATTAAAAAACTAAAAGATAATCTTGAAGGTTATTATAGATATAGAGTTGGGAATTATAGACTTTTTTATCTTATTGAAGATGAAAAACTTATCGTAGTTGTTGTAGATTTTAAACATAGCAACAGGCATATGATTAACTACATAACAAAACATCGTAGCCAATAAATTTTTATTGACTACCACTCCTCATCCCTAAAACACAAACAACAGCAAATAAACCCATATCCCACTAAATGATGTAAAAACAATTCCAAGAAGTGCTTTTTGTGCCATCTTTTTATGTCCACGTGAAAACTTTCCTGGAAGCAATTTTTTAAAGTAGTGGTAGTTTCCAGAGATGATAGTATAAGACCAGTAAAAAAGTGTAAGTGTTGCTATAATAATATGCAAAACAAGCACTATCAAAGCATAGTTGTACGACACGCCACTCTCTTGCATAAAAGCATTAAACCCGCCACCTACACGCACACCAAGTTCAAAGTAAGCAACCACAACAACAGAGATAAAAAAGATAATATTTTGCACCAACATATGTAAAAAATATACTCTTTTTCTCGCTAGTGTAATTCCACCAAAAACTAAAAGTGGCAAAAAAGCTACTATAAGCGTTACCACATCCATAAACAAGGGTGCTTTTGTTCCTAAAAAACCTTCACTAAACATCAATTCCATCATTTTTTCCTTTTATGGTAAAGGTAATACACTCCACCTAAAACTATTACAAACGCAACTGCACCAAATGTAAGTTGGTGTAAGTACTCACTAATAAGCTCTTGATTTTGCCCTAAAAAATACCCAAGTGCAACTAAAATTCCAGCCCAAATTCCTGCACCAATAAAAGTAAAAACCAAAAACTCAACCATATTCATTTTTGCAAGTCCAGCAGGAATCGAGATAAGCTGACGCACACCAGGAACCAATCTTCCACTAAAAGTGGAGATATGCCCATGGTTTTTAAAGTAATTATCCATCTTTGTTAATGTTTCTTGTGAAATAAAAAAATAGTTTCCATATTTTTCTAAAAACTTTCTTCCCATAAAAAACGCTAAGTAGTAGTTTATGAGTGCACCCACTAAAGAACCAAGTACACCACTTAGTAAAATAAAACTTATATCCATCTTCCCACTAAAAGCTAAATACCCAGCAGGAATTAAAACAATCTCACTTGGAAACGGCACAAAACTACTCTCAACAGCCATAAGTAAAAAAATGCCTACATACCCCCAAGCAAATACTAAATCGACCAAATAGTGTGCGAACTGCTCTATCATTTTTGAACTCTTTGAATCATTTTTTTTGCAACATCTTTTTGTGCATAGTTTGGTAACTCTTTGCTTATTTTTGCAACATCTACACTCTCTAAAGCCTCAAGTAACGCCTCTTTAAGCCCCTCACCCTCTCTATGAAGATACGCTAAATTTTTCTCAACTAAAAACAAAGCATTATGGTATTGATGATCTGAAGCAGCATAAGGGTATGGCACAAAAAAAGCTGGAAGTGCATTTGCAACTAACTCCCAAAGTGTACTCGCACCTGAGCGACTCACTGCAAAATCTGCTTTGTGCATTAACGAAGCAATATCATCATAAAAACCATAAAGCTCCACCTCAACACTTAGCTTTTTATATTCCTCTTGCACTCTTTCAAAATCATTTTTCCCAGCTTGATGGATAATTTTAATCCTCTTTGCATCTAACTCTTTTGCAACACTTAAAGCTAATTCATTAATTGCCCTAGCTCCTTGACTACCACCTAAAAATATAATAGTTTTTAACTCTTTTCTTTGGCGAGCAAGTGTAAAAAACTCCTCTTGTGTTGGGTACCCTTTTATGGGTGAATCTTTTTCATACGCAGAGATAAACTCTTTAGCAAAAGGTTTTAAAATTTTATTGAGTTTTCCAATAGAAGCGTTTTGCTCATGAATGTAAAGTGGCACACCAACACTTAACGCCCCAAACGCAGCAGGTGCAGCAGAGAAACCACCAACACTATAAACTGCATCTACATTATGTTCTTTTAAAATTTTTCTTGCTTCTAAAAAAGCAACAAAAAACTTCCATAAAGCTCCAAGTTTTTTTACACCTTTTTTATTAACAACTCCTGTAGTTTCTAAAAAAAATGTTTTAAAAAAAAGGGGTGAGTTTTCAAAATAATCTCTATCTTGCCCTTGCGTTGAGCCTATAAAAATTGGACTCTTTGCCTCTTTTGCTAATGCTTTAGCAACTGCTAAATGCCCACCTGTTCCACCACCAGTTATACAGATTTTCACTCAATCTTTCCTTTTAAATCTACTTTATTACTTATCATAAGCACCATTCCAACCCCAAAAGAGGCTCCCAAAATTGCAGAACCACCATAACTTAAAAATGGAACAGATATCCCCTTAATTGGGGTTATACCACTAATACCATACGCATTCATTAAAAATGCAAATGCAAGAAGCAAACCAACTCCTAAACTAAAAAGATACATACTTTTATCTTCTGCACGGTTTGCTATTTTAAAAATTCTATGTAAAATCGCTAAGAAAATAAACACAACAAACATAACACCCACAAAACCAAACTCCTCTGCAAGTCCAGCTAAAACAAAGTCTGTGTGCACTTCACTTAAAAAGCCTAGTTTAAATGTACCCTCACCAAGCCCAACACCAAAAAAACCACCATTATGTATAGCATTTAAAGAGTGTCCAATTTGGTAAGGTTCAACCTCTGTTGGAATACGCAACTTTTGAGCAATAAAATCTGGAAAAAATTCAAGCACTGTATTTTGTGCCAATGCCCACCACGATTTTATACGTAAAATTCTATGCTCTGCCGAAACAATAAAAAAGATAAAAAATACAAATGCAGCAGAGAGAAGTGCTAAAAAGAGTCTAAAACTACTTCCAGCAAACAAAAGCATAAACAAAAATGTTATTCCAAGAACAACAACCTGCCCTAAATCTTTTTGTAAAAAAGCAATTACAAACATTACAAAAATAAAAAGTACACCATAAGGTAAAATAAGCTTAAGCTCATCTTTAAGCGACTTGTTTACCTTATTAACTATTTTACGTGGAAAACTCCACGCTAAAAAATAGACAAACCCTATTTTAAAAAACTCAACAGGTGCTAAAGAGATAAACCCCAGCTTTATCCACCGCTTCGCACCCCCAACAGCATGCACTAAAGACTCTGGCAAAAAGGGCATAAAAAGCATCGCCACAAAGGAGACAATAAATAAGCCAAGCCCAATTCTTTTTAACCAAACATCAGGGTCTAATTGTGCAAGTGTCCACATAATCCCTAAACTTAAAATTCCAAAAATAGCTTGACGTAAAACAAAGTGGTATTCATTTACCTTAAAAAGTAAAACAGTGTAAGTAGTAAGGGAGTAAGTTAAAACAATACTCACTCCAATTAAAATAGCAACGAGAGTAAAAAGCTTTCTATCTGCTTGCAAAACCTACCCTACTTTATTTTGTTGATTTTTAAAACAAACTCAACCTCAGGTTTAGAGAGGTGTAACTCTTTGGCAATAGTATCTAAAGAAACCCCCTGTTTATAGAGTGAGATTATCTTTTCATCATCATTTGCATGAATTGAAGAAGGAATATTTATTTGCTTCACTCCACTCTCAAGCATAGAAAGACGTGAATCTATTTGAGCATCGATTGCATTGATATTTTCTTGCATCTTTTTTAGATCTAAATACAAAGGTTGCACCATATCGTACACACTTCGCTCTATCTCTTGGTAGATCTCATCATCACTCATACGAGATTTTGATTCTGCTTGAATATCTTTTTGGGTATCGGCTAATTTTTTCTTTACGTAAAATAACTCACGGTTAAGCTCCTCTACCACAGTTGCAATAGAGCGAATATTTTTATCGTAACTTGAATCTTTTGCAAATACATAATAGATAAGATACAAAATAATTGCCGCTAAAATAACAACAATATACTCTAACGTATAATCTGCAAAGTTTATATTCATTTTTTTCTCTCTTTTAACTCACGAATTAAAACACGCTCACGAGCAGTCATATAGGATGCCCACTCTTTCTCATCACGCTCATGAATTTTTACAATTTTTGCTAAAGTTTTAGATTCTGCTTGAAAAAAAATAGCAACATCACGCTTTGGATGTACAGGCATAGAAACCCTACCATAGTAAAGTTCCCCCTTCTCCAAAAGCTCCTCTTTTAGATTCAAATGCTCAAACCCAATAGACTCAATATGCGCTTCATACATTAATGAAACTCTTTTTGGCTTTTCATTTTTTATCAGCATCTCCAAAGCATCCACTTTTCTATGTAACTCTACTAAAAGTTGTAAAAGTATCGGGTCGCTATCTGCTGTTTCACCACGTGCTTTTGCAAGTTTAAGCCATTGACTAATTGGGTCATCATCTGTTTGACTTAGTTTATGGTACTCTCTATCAAACTCCTCTTCATTAATTGAAGCGAGAGAAAAAACAATACTAATTGGTGCTTTTACAAGTCTTGCCATTATGCTACTACCCTATCTAAAATAATAAGTGCAAAAAATGCGATACCTAAATATCCATTTACAGTAAAAAAAGCTCTATCTATTTGAGTAAAATCTTTTCTTACAAGTTTTTGTTCATAAGCAAGAACCACTCCACTTCCAAGTGCTGCAATATATGCAAAAAAACCAAGTGATGCTGCCCATACAAATAAAATCCAGAAAATCACACTTAAAGCATGAAAAAGTGCAGAGATAAAAAGTGTTGCTTCTGCACCATAGCGAGATGGGATAGAGTAAAGATTATTCTCTTTGTCAAACTCAATATCTTGTAACGAATAGAGCAAGTCAAATCCAGCTACCCAAAAAATAACCCCTAAACTCAGCAGTACACTCCAAAGTGGAATAGTTCCACTCACAGCAACAACACCAGCAATTGGAGCAAGCCCTAAAGAGATCCCAAGAACAATATGCGCTAAAGAGCAAAAACGTTTAAAGTAAGAGTAGCTCCCAAGCACCACCAAAATTGGAAAACTAAGCCAAAAAGCTAAAGAGTTAATGAAGTAAGCAACCACTATAAATGCAAAACCATTTAATGCTATAAAAATCTCCATACTACGCTTGTCAATTCTGCCATCTACATTTGGTCTTGAAGCGGTACGTGGGTTGTTTGCGTCTATATCTCTATCGGCGTAGCGGTTTAAGCCCATGGCAAAGTTTCTAGCAGTTATAGCTGCTAGTGCTCCAAAACCTAAAAGTTCCCAACCAAACCAGCCATTTGCTGCTACAACCATTGCTATAAAAATAAAAGGAAGAGAAAAAATGGAGTGTTCAAACATAACAAGTTCATTAAAATCTTTAAGTTTTTGGAGGATATTCATGAAAGTATAGACCTTTTTTAAAAACAATTCTACCTAAATATGATTTAATCTTTTATAATTTAAGAATGAACTAATTTTATTCAATGTACAATAGATATGTAACTTTGCATAAAGTGACAAATAGTAACAATTTTTTCTCGAGGTGGCTCTATATTTAAACAACTAGCAATTATCGGTCCAACTGCGTCTGGCAAGAGCGATTTAGCATTAAAAGTAGCTCAGCAGATAGATGCTTATATATTATCGATAGACTCACTTAGTATATATAAAGAGATAGATATCGTCTCGGCAAAACCTAGCAAAGATGAGCTACGAAAAATAAAGCATTATGGCATAGACGAAATCTTGCCAGATGAACAATTTAGCGTTTCTATTTTTTTGGACCTCTACACTAGAGTCAAGCACGCGTGCGAAAGCGATAAAAAGAACTTAATCATTATTGGTGGGACCTCATTCTATTTAAAGTCACTTATGCAAGGTTTATCTGAAATTCCGCAAATAACTCCGCAAACTGAAATAAAAGTAAAAAATATTCTAAAAGATGTTAAAAAAGCTCACGAGTACTTACAAACCATTGACCCTGTGTTTGCAAACTCTATATCGGCAAATGATAAATATCGTTTAGAAAAAGCTCTGCTTATTTATGAAGCATCTTCTATTGCTCCATCAAAATGGTTTGAAAAACATCCACCACAACCTATTATAAAAGATATTCCTATCTATAACATAGATGTAGAGCGTGAAGTTTTACGCCAAAGGATTAATCTTCGTACAAATACAATGGTAGAACTTGGACTTATAGATGAGATTTGCTACCTTGAGCAAAAATATACAAGAGAACCAAACTCTATGGGTGCTATTGGGATTGTTGAAGTGTTAGAGTATTTAGATAACAAAATCTCTAAGGAGCAGATGATTCAAAGTATCTCTACCCATACAGCGCAACTTGCCAAAAGACAACAAACGTACAATCGTACACAATTTCAAAATACCATAAATGCTCCATTAGAAAAGCTTTATGAGTTCATTATGAAAGATTTTTAGATGACTTTAGGTGCATGTCCTTATTGTAATGATGGTGTTATAGAGGTAAGAGATAAAATCGTTCGTGGTAGAAAAACGAAACTCTACGCTTGTAGTAATGCTCATTGGAGTAGTGAAGATGGGGAGTTTTTTGAATTAACACAAGATGCAACTTGCTCTTTTGCTATTTGGCAAAATGCCCTTGGTAGATACGGTAAATGGCTTACATACCAAGATATTCGCACCCTTTTACAAGAACAAGAGTTAGAAGTTACACTTATAAGTAAAAAATATGGCAAAAAAATAGAGTACAAAAAAACAATTATTTTAGATCAAGAATATGGCGTTGCTGTACTTTGGGAATCGTAACACCTCTTACTTACTTCAAATTTTTAACTTTCTTCTCTTAAGTAAATCTCAACTTTGCAAGTTATAATACTCCCAATTACTCCAATAAAGGAAAATATATGCAACAACTATTTAAACCAAATAAAGCATTTGCAAAAGATGCTAGAATTAAAAATATGTGTGAATATGAAGAGCTCGCAGAGTGGGCAAAAGAGGACTATGAAGGTTTTTGGGAACATTTTGCTAAAGAAAAATTAGATTGGATAAAACCTTTTGAAAATGTTTTAGATGAATCTAATGCACCATTTGTAAAATGGTTTGATGGTGGGAAACTCAATGTTGCAACACAATGTATTGATCGCCATTTAGATTCACGTAAAAATAAAGCGGCAATTATTTTTGAGGGTGATAGAGGCGATAAGCAAATTATTACATACCTTGAACTTTACTATAATGTAAACCGTTTTGCTAACCTTTTAAAAAATGAATTTAACGTAAAAAAAGGGGATCGTGTTGTTATCTATATGCCAATGATTCCTGAAGCTGCGTATGCAATGCTTGCGTGTGCTAGAATTGGGGCTATTCACTCTGTTGTTTTTGGTGGTTTTTCTGCTGAAGCACTGCGTGATAGAATAGAAGATGCAGATGCAAAAGTGGTAATTACTGCAGATGGAGCTTACAGAAAAGGTAAGCCTTATATGCTCAAACCTGTAGTAGATAAAGCACTAGAGGAGAATACTCCGATAGAGAAAGTTTTAGTGGTTCAAAGAAACTTTGAAGATATTGAGTGGGTAAGTGGTAGGGATTACTCATACAATGAGCTTATAACTTCACAAGCACCAGTATGTGAAGCTGAAGCGATGGAGAGTGAAGATCCACTCTTTTTACTCTACACTTCAGGAAGTACAGGAAAACCAAAAGGGGTACAACACTCACAAGCTGGATACATCTTATGGGCTCAAATGACAATGGAATGGGTGTTTGATGTAAAAGAGAATGACACATACTGGTGTACTGCCGATATTGGGTGGATTACGGGGCATACTTACATTGTTTATGGTCCACTTGCTATGGGTGCAACAACTGTAATGTTTGAGGGTGTTCCAACTTACCCTGATGCAGGGCGCGCGTGGAAAATGGTAGAGGAGTATAAAATTAACCAATTCTACACTGCTCCAACTGCAATTCGTGTGCTTCACAAAATGGGTGAAGATGAACCTAAAAAGTATGATCTTAACTCACTTAAAGTGCTTGGAACTGTTGGAGAACCAATTGACCCACCTGCGTGGAGATGGTACTACGAAGTTGTTGGAAACTCACAATGCTCTATTGTAGATACATACTGGCAAACTGAAACAGGTGGGCATATTATCTCACCAATTGCAAGTGCAACACCAATTAAACCAGCGTGTGCAACACTTCCACTTCCTGGAATTATGGCTGAGATTTTAGATCCTGAGACGGGAGAAAAAGTAGAAGTTGGGCAAAAAGGTTATATGTGTGTCACTCGCCCTTGGCCTTCACAAATAAGAAATGTTTGGGGAGATGAGCAGCGTTACAAAAAATCGTACTATGGCGATGTAAAAAAAGATGGCAAAGCTGTTTACTTTACAGGTGATGGTGCTGTGTATGATGAAAATGGCTATATTACAATTACAGGTAGAACAGATGATGTTATTAATGTAAGTGGACACCGCTTAGGTACTGCAGAGATTGAAGCTGCGATTAAAAAACACTCTAATGTTGCAGAGGTTGCTGTTGTTGGAAAACCTCACGATATTAAAGGGGAAGCGATTTTTGCTTATGTTGTTTTAAAATCTGATAATGGTGTAGCAGATGAAGTTGAAGAGCTCAAAGCTATTAACAATACGATAAAACAAGAGATTGGAAATATCGCTTTATGTGATGATATTATCTTTGCTCCTGGGCTTCCAAAAACAAGAAGTGGAAAAATTATGCGCAGAATTTTACGCTCTTTAGCAAAAGGTGAAGCAATTACTCAAGATATCTCAACACTTGAAGATCCATCTATTGTTGCTAAACTTGAAGCACTTATTCAAAGCTAAACTCTTTTGAGTTTAGCTTTTAGCCTAAAATCTCCCCACTCTCATACAACCATCTTCCATCTTTTTGAATAAAATAGCTCTTCTCACTAAAGGTAGCATCTGCACCATTACACTCTATGGTTGCTTTAAAAGTTACTGTTGTGTTACTAAAATCTAAAATCTCTAACTTTAAAAACTCACACTCTTTACAAAACTGCTCTAGGTCTGTTTTGTCTTTTTGAAAAGTTGATGTTTTGATGATATACTCCACATTACCAACAGCAAAAGCACTATAGCGACTCTTCATAAGCTCTAGTGGTGTAGATGCAACTTTACCTTTATGGTACATTTGGCAACATTTTTTATACTTTTTACCACTTCCACACGGACAAGGATTGTTTGGTGAAAACTTCATAAAAACCCTTTTTTTAATTGTTACTATATCTGCAAAAGTGTATAATTTTACTTAAAAAAAGGCTTTGCAATGTTATCAGTTCACCCTCAATATATTGTAGATGAAACAGCAAAACAACAAGCAGTTATTATTCAAATAAATGAATGGAAAAATATTTTAGAAAAATTAGAGATGCTTGATGATATTGAAGCATATGACAAAGAAAAAAATAAACCAAGTGAAGTTATCTCATTTACTCAAGCAATTAAAGAGATAAAAGAGAACAAAAGCTTTGAAATATAATTTACAAATTACAAGAAATGCCCAAAAGGCATTAGCAAAAATAGCTGAGCCATTTCAAACAAATATTATAGAAAAAATCTCTGCTTTAGCAAATGACCCATACTGCAACACAAAAAAACTCTCAGGTAGAGAAGCCTACAGAATAAGAGTAGGGAACTATAGAGTTATTTATGAAATAAAAAACAATGAACTTATTGTTCTTGTTATAAATATAGGACACCGAAAAGATATTTATACAAAGTAGCTTTTTTTAATTGTAGCTATATCTACAAAAGTGTATAATCTCACTTAAAAAAGAGTCTATTATGCAACTATGTATCGCACTTGATTTACCTACAAAAGAGGAAAATTTAGCCCTTGTTTCTAAAGTTAAGAACTACGATGTTTGGCTTAAAGTTGGGCTTCGCACATATATCCGCGATGGGGAGGAGTTTTTAAAAGCTCTCAAAACAATTAACCCTAATTTTAAGATATTTTTAGATCTAAAACTTTACGATATTCCAAACACAATGGCAGATGCTGCGGAGTCTATTATGGGGCTTGGAGTAGATATGTTTAACATTCACGCAAGTGCTGGAAAACGTGCAATGCAAACTGTAATGCAACGCTTAGAGAAGTACGAAAAACGCCCTCTTGTTTTAGCAGTAACTGCTCTTACATCATTTAGTGAAGATGAATTTAGAGATGTTTATGAAGCAGATATTGCTACAAAAGCAAACCAATTTGCACAAGATGCAAAAGAGGCTGGACTAGATGGTGTTGTTTGTTCTGCTTATGAATCTTTAGCTATTAAAAATATTACAAATGAAAACTTTATGACACTTACTCCTGGAATTCGTCCATTTGGTGAAGATGCTGGGGATCAAAAACGTGTTGCAGATGTTGCTTTTGCACAAGAGCAAAAAGTAGATTTTATAGTAGTTGGTCGCCCAATCTACCAAGCACAAGATCCTGCTAAAGTTGTAGAGAAAATCTTAGCGCAGCTCTAAATGAAAAAAGTTCTTTTAGTTCGTCTCTCAGCTCTTGGAGATATTATAAATAGTGCTGTTGTTTTACAATTTATAAAAAAGCACCACCCAAATACTCAAATTGAGTGGGTGTGTGAAGAGGTTTTTGCACCTTTGCTGCAAAATCACCCCCTTTTGCATAAAGTCCACACCATAAACCTCAAAAAGTTTAAAAAAGAGAAAAACTTTTCACTGTTAGTACAAACCATAAAAAAAGTACACTCATTTGGGGAGTATGATAAAATTATCGATATGCAAGGGCTTATAAAATCTGCACTTGTTGCACGCATAGCTGGAAAAAACACGCACGGGTTTGATAAAAACTCCACACGTGAAAGTTTAGCTTCTTTGTTTTACGCAACAACTTCTAGTATTGGTTATGAGCAAAATATAGTAAGAAGAAACTCTTTTGTGGTGGGTGATGCACTTGGATTTAACATTGATGATAGTATGCTTTTACATAAACAAAAAGTTTTTCCATCAAACCCTTATAACTTTAAAACTTCTAACAATATTGCTCTTGTTATTGGTGCTTCGTGGGAGTCTAAAAAGTATCCAAAAGAGCATTTTATACAGGTATGCCAACTTCTACGTGAATACAATTTTTACATCATTTGGGGTAATGATGCAGAAAAAGAAGATGCAATTTTTATAGCAAACAATGCAAAAAATGCACAAGTTGCTCCAAAACTAAGCTTAAAAGAGCTTGTAGATTTTATATCAAATATTGATTTAGTTATAGGCAATGACACCGGACCAACCCACCTAGCATGGGCTCAAAATGTAGCCTCCATAACACTTTTTGGGCCGACAAATGAGAGAATGATATACCAAACACCAAAAAATATTGCCCTAAACTCCCCCTCTAGTGTTGATATTTTTCATATTAACAAAAATGATTTCTCCATAAAAGAGATACAGCCTCAAACCATAGCAAACAAAGCAAAGGAGCTTTTAGATGGGATTTAAACTTTTTTTAGTTTTAGAAAAATTTTTGATGAAACTCTCCCACAATTCACGCAAAAAGTTTTTTATCTTTTTAGGAAAAATTGCTAAAACACTCTCTAAAAAAACTCGCAAAGTTGTAGAGACAAACCTTCGTTTTACATTTGGTAGTGCCATTTCACAACAAGAGATAGAACAAATTACAGATTACAGTTTTAAAAATCTTCTTCTTAACTTTTTACACCTTATGGAGATTCGCCATATGGATAAAAAGGAACTCAAACAAAGAGTTACTATAAAAAATCTTCAAGAGGTGGAGCGTATTCATAATGAAGGTCGTGCTATTGTATATGTAACAACACACTACTCCTCATGGGAGCTAGGTGGTGCGACTATTGGAGCTTTTATAGAACCTTTGGGTGCTGTATATAAAGGTATGAAAGATAAAAACTACGAAAAATGGGTACTAGAGTCACGCGCACATTTTGGTAATGAAAATTTAGAAAAAACTAATGTGATGAAAAAGCTTATTCGTCGCATTAAAAACAAACAAGCTATTGGTATGCTAATAGATACTAAAATCCCTGCAAAAGATGGAGTTATGGTTGAGTTTTTTGGTAAAAAAATCTCCCAAACCTCAGCACCCTCTTTTTTAGCAAGAAAGTTTAACGCAGCACTTGTTCCTGTTGCTATGAGAACAGATGATGATGAGCACTATACCCTGCAAATATTTGATGAATTAAAAATAGATTTTAGTGATGATGTACAAAAAGATATAGAACAACTCACACAACTTCAAGCTTCATGGCTTGAAGGGCTAATAAAAAAAGAACCAAAATTTTGGTTTTGGCTCCACAGACGCTTTAAAGGGGAGTATCCAGAAATTTATAAATAATTTTTATATGCTTGTAAATATATAAAGTGTAAAATAGCACCAATTCAATTCGCATAAGGCAACAGATGGATTTTTTATTTAACACAAATGTGCAATTTTTTATAGCAGCTTATTTAGTTGGGTCTATCCCATTTGGTTTATTACTTGCAAAATATTTTGCAGGAGTTGATGTAAAAAGTAGTGGTTCAAAAAGTATTGGTGCTACAAATGTACTTCGTGTTGTAAAAGAGAAAGACCCAGCTTTAGCAAAAAAACTAGGTGCTGCAACACTAGCACTTGATGCACTCAAGGGTTTAGCTGTTTTAGTAGCAGCTTATTTTACAGGTGTAAGTGAAGCAACTCTTTGGGGTGTAGCTGTTTTAGCTGTTATTGGGCATTGTTTTTCTGCATTTTTAAATTTTGAAGGTGGAAAAGGGATAGCTACAGGGATGGGTGTAATGCTTTTTATGCTCCCTATTGAAACTGCTATTGCTCTTGTTGTATGGGGTGTTATGGCTAAAACTGTTCGTATCTCTTCTGTTTCTTCTTTAACAGGTGTTTTAGCGCTTTTAGTTTCTAGCTTTATAATCCACCCTCAAATGGCACATGCACCAGTTGTTTTTATTGTATTTATCCTCTTTTATAAACATATTCCAAATATTATTAAGCTTATAAAAGGTGAGGAAAAAAGAGTTATCTAATGAAAATCTATATCGAATCTCTCTCATTTAAAACTATTGTAGGATTACTCGATTTTGAGCGAGTAACTCCACAAGAGTTAATTGTTGATGTAGAGATAGATTATAGCTACAACAATGAATTTATAAATTATGCAGAGGTTGCTCAAGAGATTGAAAATTTCATTCAAAAAAAGCAATTTTTACTTTTAGAGGATGCACTTTTGCAAACAAGTAAACATCTTTACAAAAAATTTCCTACAATGCAAACACTCTTTTTAAAACTTACAAAACCATCAATTCTTCCCCATTGTAAGGTCGCTTTAAGCGAAACTTTTGTGTTTCATTCTTAATCAAAACTTCACTTTTTTTTAAAAAAAATTGAAAAAAACTTTAAATTAACATAAATTTATGCTATAATTCTCTCAAAATTTTCATACAGGAAACGATGAATGCGCATTCTAATTATAGAAGATGAAGTAACATTAAATAAAATGCTCGCAGAGGGACTAAAAGAGTTTGGTTACCAAAGTGATGTTGTTGAAACATTAAGAGATGGTGAATACTACCTTGATATTCGTAACTACGATTTAGTACTTATGGACTGGATGCTCCCAGATGGTGATGCTGTAGATATTATTGGAAATATTAAAACAAATACTCCAAAAACTGTAGTAGTTGTTCTTTCAGCTAGAGATGATAATGAAAGTGAAATCCAAGCATTAAGAGCTGGTGCAGATGACTACATTAGAAAACCATTTGATTTTGATGTTTTAATTGCTCGTATCGAAGCAAGATTACGTTTTGGTGGTAGCAATATTATTGAAATTGAAGACCTTATTATTAACCCTGAAGAGGAAAAAATCACTTACAAAGAGAAAGAGATTGAACTCAAAGGAAAACCTTTTGAAGTGTTAACTCACCTTGCACGTCACCGTGATCAAATTGTTTCTAAAGAGCAACTTTTAGATGCTATTTGGGAAGAGCCAGAACTTGTAACTCCAAATGTTATTGAAGTTGCAATCAACCAAATTAGACAAAAAATGGATAAACCACTCTCTATTACAACTATTGAGACTGTTCGTCGTCGTGGTTATAGATTTTGTTTTCCAAAAGAAGTGTAACAATCTAACTTTTTTTCGCTATAATCATAACCAAAAAGGTTATGGTTATGCTCCAACATAGTATCCGCAAACGCTTTTTAGTACAACTTTTATTTGCCTCTGCTTTTTTAATTATTTTATTTTCTTCAGCTCTTTATATTTATATAGAAAAATCTATTTATGATGAAAAATACCAAGAACTTTTACAATATGCTAAAAATATCTCTAATAATAAATCGCTTTTTCAAAACAATGAAGCCCTTTTAAATGAAAATATTATCTCTTTAGATGTAGAGATTGTACAACTTCGCAACAATAACGATACAATCTCAACCTATGAAATAACAAAACAAAGGCATACAGAATATATTTTACTCTATCCATTTAACCTTAAAGAACATAGCTATTTAAAAGTAAGCAAAGATATTACACAAACAAAAATTGTACTTGGAAAGATTCTTCATTATATTTTTATTATTAATATTGTTGGTTTTTTATTTGTAATTATTTATGCTGTGGCTCTTTCTAAAATGTTGGTAGCTCCTGTAAAACAACTCAGTAATAAGCTCTCTAATATGAATGAAAACATAATATCTCCTATAAAAGTGGAACAACTTCCAAAAGAGTTTGAACCTTTAGGTATTACGATTAATCATCTTATTTCTCGTATTCAGAACTTTGTAAAATACCAAAAAGAGCTTTTTATTGGAACTGCTCATGAGCTTAAAACTCCACTTGCAGTTATTAAGCTTAAAAACCAAGTAACCCTTATGAAAAAACGCTCTCCTGAAGAATACATAGAAGCGTTAAAGGTAACAAATAAAACAGTAGATGAGATGAATGTAATTGTCTCAAATATTTTAAAGATTGGTCGCCAAGAGGGAGCACAACTTGATAAACCAATAGAGATTGATGTTATAGAGGTCTTAAAACAAAAAGCGGATGATTTTAAACTTTTAGCAGAGCATGAGGAGAAAATTTTAGAGATAGATTTCAAACCAAATGGTTTTATGGCTACACTTCAAGTTTCTCTTTTAAACCAGATTATTCAAAACTTTTTACAAAATGCTTTAAAATTCACTCCTAAAGGGAAAAAAGTTCGTATTCAAAGCTCTCAAGATGAAGTGGGACTTCTTATAGAAGTTATAGATGAAGGGTGTGGAATAGATGAGAGTATGGACTTTTTTGCACCATTTAAACGTCAAGGTGACAAAAGTGGTGTTGGACTAGGATTATTTTTAGCAAAAAGTGCAGCAGATGCACTTGGTGCTAAAATATCTCTTAAAAATAGAGAAGATGGAGTAAGTGGTACAATTGCTTCACTTCAGATAAACTCTAAACTCTCTTGTATTTTACCAAGACTCTCCTAATCTAAAGTAAAGCTTTAATTTGTTATAAATCGCCAAAAATAAACTTCATAAAGAAAATAAAGGTTTGAAACTATGGCGTTAATTATTCAAGATGAGTGTATCGCGTGTGATGCATGTCGCGAAGAGTGTCCAACAATCGCAATCGAAGAGGGAGATCCAATTTACTACATTGATCCAGATCGTTGTACAGAGTGTGTTGGTGTTTATGATGAACCAGCTTGTATCTCTGTTTGTCCAGTTGATTGTATTGTTCCAGATAAAGACAATGTTGAAACAATTGCGGAGCTTCAGTTTAAATATAAAAATTTAGATTTAGAGTAGTAAATTATGGCAAAGAGAGTAAGTGTCATAGATATAGGTTCTAACTCTGTTAGGATGATGATTTACCAAAAATCTTCTCGCTTTGCCTTTTCTATTTTACACGAAGCAAAAAGTAAAGTTCGCCTCTCGCAAGATGCTTACCAAAATGGTGGAGTACTTCAAGAGGAACCAATGCAAAGAACCCTCAATATCTTAAAAGATTTTTTAAGTATCTCCACCTCTTTTAAAGTACGTAAAACTTTGTGTGTTGCAACTTCTGCATTGCGTGATGCTCCAAATAAAAAAGAGTTTTTACAAAAAGCTAAAGAGCAACTTGGTTTAAAAATAAAAATTATAGATGGTCAAAAAGAGGCTTATTTTGGAGCAGTAGCTGCTTATAACCTTCTACCAAAAAAACAAGACAACTCCTTAACAATCGATATTGGTGGAGGTTCTACAGAGTTTACGCTTATTTCAAATAATGAAATTACAAAACCTCTCTCTTTAAAATTAGGCACTGTAAGACTAAAAGAGCTTTTTTTCGATACAAACAAAACAAAAGAAGCAATAGAGTATATTGACAAAGAGTTAGAAGTTTTAGATGGCTTTGATGTTTCTACCCTTATTGGTATTGGTGGAACATTTAGAGCATTGTCGCAATCTATCTTAAAAATTTCTAAACATCCACTTGAGAAACTTCACGCATTTGAATATAACACTAAAACTTTACTAGAACTTACACAAAAGATTCTTGCTGCAGATAAAGAGGAGTTGAAAAAACTTAAAATTGAATCAAATAGATTTGATGTTATAAAACCTGGTGCACTTATTATAGAAAGAGTTTTACGTAAACTTCCATTAACAAATATTGTAACAAGTGGAGTTGGGGTAAGAGAGGGGGTCTATTTAAGTGATTTACTACGTAACTCTAAACATAGATTTCCAGCAAATTTTAACCCTTCTGTGCGTTTACTTTTAGATAAATATTGTGATAATACAAATTATGCAAATCAACTTAATAAAGTTGCCAAAACAATTTTTGATTTAACGCATAAACAATTTGGTATCGGCTCAAATCACCGTTATGAACTTGCAGTAGCTGCAAAACTTTATCCAATTGGGGAGAGTATTCACTACTTTTCTAAAAATAAACATACATACTTTTTAATTCAAACTGCATTAGAATATGGCTTTGAGCATAAACAAATTGCACTTATCTCAACACTTACACGTTTTGCAAAAAATAAACGCCCATCACAAGAACACTACCAAAACTGTGAAATACTTTTACCAAATACTAAAGTGTTGGATTATTTAAGTTTTGTACTCTCTTTAAGTGTAGCCTTACTTAGCCATAGACCAAGAAATATTGACTTTACTTTAGAAGCAAAACAAAACACTCTCTACATTCACTCTAAAGAGCAACTCTCTCTTGCAAAAGACAATGTTGCAAAACTTCAACCATATCAACTAGGAGTTACTTTTTCGTAACTTCTACTTTACTTTATACACTACTGAATAAACAAGCGGAATATAAATAAGATTTAAAACTGTTGCCCACGCTATTCCAAACCCTAGTGCTATTGCCATTGGTTGTAAAATAAGTGCTTGACCAGATGGGAAGAAAATAAGTGTAAAAAGTCCAAGTACTGTTGTAAGAGATGTTAAAAAGATAGGGCGAAGCCTTGTTCTTGCACGAAGCATAAGTTCTTCTATATTCTTTGCACTTTTTATAAAACTCACCATAATAAGCCCATCATTTACGACAACTCCAGAAAGTCCAACAATCCCAATAAGTCCTGGCATTGTAAGGTTAAGTCCCATAACCATATGCCCAACTAAAACACCTAAAAGCACAAGTGGAATTGTAGAGATAACAATAAGTGGTTTTTTAATAGAATCAAAAAGCCACACAAGTGTAATAAAAATTAAAAAGATAGAGATAAGCCCAGCACGTGCCATTTCAGATTTATTTTTATTGTTCTCTTTCTCCTCCCCTTTTATCTCTACGTTAAAACCATCTTTTTTAATTTGCTCTAAAACAGGCTGAATTTGTGCCATCACTTCTGCAGAAGTTATCACTTTTTTATCAAGTTGTGCAAAAACAGTTTTTATTCTTATGCCATCCTCTTTTTTAAGTTTTACAAAACTTTGCATATAGATAAAGTCACAAATATCTCCAACTCTTACATACTCATTTTTTTGTGGCACTTTAATCTCTACATTTTTAATAGAGTTAAAATCTTTTCTTAGTGGACTCTCTAAACGGATACGTAAAAGCCCCTCGTCGTTAAACATCTTTCCATATTCACCTTTGAGGTAAAATGGCATTAAAGCATTCATAACAATCGATTCATTAAACCCTAACTCTTCCCCATAACTATTTACTTTAAGTTTAAGCTCTCTCTCTCCTAAAGTTGCATCATTTGATATATTTTTAACACCCTCTATTTGTGCTAAAGCATCTTGGAGTTTATGCAACTCCTTTACAACTTCTTTCTCTTTTTTCCCACTTAAACTTATCTCAATATCTGAAGCTACAACCCCAGCTCCAGGTACTCTAATAACAAGTTCTTCAAAAACTGGATCATTTTCACCATGAAGTTTTCTAAAAGGTTTTACAATATTTTCTAAATTTTTTGCTATCTCTTTTGCACTAGCTTCTCGAACAAGCAAAGAAGCATCATAATTAAGTGAAAGGTAAGGACTTATATATTTATCAAAAAAGTTTACAGGTGCACGCTCTTTTAAATCTACAAATATATGGAAAAGATTTTCTCCTAGTTCTGCTCTGTTTTTAGCATCCATCTTCATACCAATAACAGAAGTTATAGAGGAGATATCCTCTTTATTTGGATTTTGCAAGAGTGCTTTTTCTAGTTTTGTAACAATTTTTTCACTATCTTTGAGTTCATTGTTAATATTGAGTGTTCCATACACATAAACCTGCGTTGTATCAAACTCAGGAAAGAGTTGAAATTTTGAGTGTTTTAAAAAAACAAATGTCAAACCCAAAATAGAAACAACCATCACAACAAGTGATACCCAACGTCTTTTAAATAAAAAGTGTAATACCTTGTCATAAAGGGTATTCATCCTTTTCCAAAAACGTTTTGTAAAACTTGCATCGTTAGATACCTTTAAAAAATCATAAGAGTGAAGTGGTAAAAAGTAAAATGCCTCAAAAAGTGAAGAGAGTAAAAGTACTGTTATCATTACAGGAATAATCTTTATAAAAGCTCCCATATCTCCGCTTAGAAGAAGCATTGGTAAAAAGGCAAAAACAGTTGTTAGTGTTGCTGTTAAAACCTCTGGAAACATCTCTGTTGCTCCAACAATAACTGCTTCGTGTCTGTCCATCCCCTCCTCTAGGTGTCTATAGATATTCTCCGCAACAACAATTGCTTCATCTACAAGCATACCAAGGGCAATTAAAGCACCAAGTAAAGAGAGCATATTTAAACTATTGCCCATAATATCTGTAACAATTAAACCAACCATAAAACTCAGAGGAATCCCAAGTGCTACAACAAAAGCAATTCCACGGTTGATAAAAAGTAGCATCGCAATAAACACAAGCATAAGACCAAAAATAATATTTGAAAAAACAATATTAAGGCGGTTTTTAATCCAAACAGATGTATCTGTGTAGATATCATAACGAAAAGTTGGATCTTGGAGATGTTTTTGCGCTAAAAGCTCTCTAATTTTTTTTACAAGCTCTATAGCATTTCCCTCTTTAGACTTTGTAACATTTATAGAGATATTTCTTACCCCATTGTAGTGTGAGAGTTGGTTGGCATCACTTAATTTAAAAGCAACATCTGCAATATCTCCAAGGCGTACTCTTTGTAAACCAACACCAATTAATGTATTACGAACCTCTTGTATCGCTTTTTTTCCATTAAAGGTAGAGATGTATAGGTGTTTCCCTTTTTCTTTAATAGTACCTATTGGGAAAATAGAACTTAGTCCCCTTAAAGAGTTTACAACCAAAGAGGGATCAAGCCCTAAAGCTTTAATTTTTTGCTCATTAAGTTCAATTACAAGTTCTGTTTCTGCATCTCCACGAATAGTAATATCACTTAGTGTTTTAAACTTACTCAATGCACTTTTTAATTCATCTGCTTTTTGAAGCAATTTCTCTTTTGGAAGATTAGCCGAAACTGCAATTAAAACAAGGGGAAAAGCATGCTTTTTAATTCTTGCAATTGGCTCTGCCATATCTGCTGGTAAATCTTTTTTAACACCACTTACTACATCTTTTACATCATTTAAAACACTTAAATTATCACTTCCAGGTTTAATATCTGCTTCTATAACAAAAGAGCCATTTCGAATAGATGTTGCAGTAGTATCTAGCTCATTTATATTTTGTAAATCATCCTCAATGGTATGTACAACCATTTTATCTAAAACATCAGCAGAAGTTCCAACATACCCTCCACTGATAATTACTTTATCCATATTAATAGGTGGAAAAATCTCTTTTGGAATTTGCATATAAGCAAAAGTTGATAACACTAAAATAAAAATTAGTAATATATGGTTAAGTAAAGGCTTATCTATGGCAAATTTTATAAAACTACGAATCATTTTTACCTCTTTAAAATAAAGTATCTTTTATTTTGTTTTTAAATTTTATCTTCTCAACAGAAGCTTTAATTTCACGGTTTTCCTCTTTTAAAATCTCATATTCTGCTTCTAATTTTGCGATTTTTCTACTTTTGTAGTAGATTTGATGGGAAAGATATATTTTGGGAAACGCTACCATAAAGGCAAAGAAAATTGCTCCCAAAACATAAAAAAGGTATGTAAAATCAACTTTCTTACTCTCTAACTCTTCAAAACCTTCGAGTAACTCTTTTTTTGCACCCATTATTGACCTATATGAAAAACTCTCATTTTTGCACTACGGCTGCGAGGATTTTGTGCAAGTTCATCCTCTTGAGCCATAATTGGTTTACGTGTAACTACTTTTCCTAAAGCGTGGTTATTGCCACACTCACAACGAATAGCCTGAGGTGGGCATATACAAGATTTTGACCATGCAGCAAACTTTTGTTTTACAATTCTATCTTCTAAAGAGTGAAACGAAATAATAGCTACTTTTGTATCTTGCAATGAGGCTTGAGACACAGCATCTAAAAGATTTGTAAGCTCTCCTAATTCGTCATTTACCTCTATACGAATCGCTTGGAACAAAAGTGTTGCTGGATGGATTTTTTTCTTTTTAAACAAATAAGGCTTAAGTTTTTCTACCAACTCTTTTGCAGAATAAAAAGGGCGAAGTTTTACAATATTTGCTGCAATTGTTCTTGCATTGTTTATCTCTCCATACTCCCTCAAAATTCGTTCTAACTCCTCTTGAGAGTAGCTATTTATCACCTCTGCTGCACTTAGAGGTGCATTTTTATCCATACGCATATCAAGAGTATCACTCTCATACGAAAAGCCTCTCTCTTTATGATCAAGCTGGAGTGAAGAAACACCAATATCTGCTAAAATCCCTTTAATCTCTTTTGGATCATACTCTTGAAGAATTATTTTTATAACATCAGAAAAACGCCCTTTGTAAATTGTTACTCTATCTCCAAACTCTTTTAGGCGTTGTGTTGAGAAATCTATTGCTGTTTGGTCTTGGTCTATGCCAATAAGCTTAATATTTGGGTTATTTTTTAAAATTAAAGAGGAGTGTCCACCATATCCCATAGTACAATCGATAATGATTCCCTCATCAATATCACTAAAAACATCTATAACCTCTCGATATAAAACTGGTATATGTGGAATCTCTTGCATAATAAACAACCCTTGTTGGAATAAAAAGTTATATATTATACTTTTAAATAGTAACATTTTTCATAAAAAAAAGGCATTTATGAAAAAAATATAGTGACAATATAGCAAAAAAAAGATATAGTGTTATTTTTAGTTTAAATATAAGGATTAAAAGATGCAAGAGTACCAAAACCTAATTATTGGTGGCATTGTCGTTGTTGTTTTAGTTATTATCGCTTTAATGTTTGTTTTAAAAAATAAGAAAAGTGATACACCCACAACTACTCCACAACCAAAACAAACTCCACCTACACCAAAGCCTCAGGTAAAAAAAGATGAGCCTAAACAAGAAGCTCCAAAAACTCAAGAGACTCAAGCAGCACCTTCTATTTTAAAAGAGGATAAAACAGAACCTCAAGCAACACCTTCTATTTTAAAAGAGGAAGCACCAAAAGAGGAACCTAAAAAAACTGAAGTTCCAACACAAGCAAGACCACTACCAACTCGTACTAAACGTGAAGTTCCTGCTCATGGAAAAATCAATAAAGAAAACTTCAAAGAGTTTGCTGGTTTAAGAGTGTTAGTTGCAGAAGACAATATGATTAACCAAAAAGTTATTAAAGGTCTTTTAGCA
This sequence comes from Helicobacteraceae bacterium, assembly GCA_027063225.1. Lineage (GTDB taxonomy): Bacteria > Campylobacterota > Campylobacteria > Campylobacterales > Sulfurimonadaceae > Sulfurimonas. Next base: position 22,354 of record JAMOSG010000028.1, read on the forward strand.
GATAGTGGTATTGAACTTGTAATTGCAAATGATGGTCAAGAAGCTATTGATATTTTGGAAAAAGATAGCAACTTTGAATTTGTTCTTATGGATGCTCATATGCCAAATATAGATGGTTTTGAAGCAACTCGTATTATCCGTGCTAATCCTGCGTATGATCATATTTTAGTAGTAGCACTAAGTGGTGATACTGCTGCAGATGATATTAGAAAAATGCAAGACGCTGGAATGGAAGAGCAACTTGAAAAACCTCTTAAAATGGATGCTTTATATGATGTATTTTATACATATGCAAAAAATATTGCAACACAACAAGAGGAAGAGGAAGTTGTAGAGGAAACTGCACAAGTAGATGATGACAAAGAACTAGACTACCAAAAAGGGCTTGAAACTTGTGGTAGCGATGAAGGTTTTTATGCAGAGATTTTACGTGAATTTGTAGATACTTACACGGATGCAGCAGATAGATTAGATGATTTAATTATCGATGAAGACTTTAACAGAGTTCATGAACTTCTTCATGAAATTTTAGGTGTAACAGCGAATATTGGTGCAGATAAAATGCACGCTCTTACTACTGAGATGAAAGCATCTTTAAAAGAAACAGATGGTGAAAGCTATGCTGATTATGCAGAAAAATATAGAGAGAAACTAGATAAACTTATTGCAGAGATTAAAGAGCACCTCTAAAAAGAGGCTCTTTAATTTTGCTTTTTAAGCACCACCAAGTGCTTTTTTAACATTATCATCTGCCATAGATATATTCCAGGCAGGTTCCCACACTAAATCGATTTCAACATTTTTAATATTTGGTAGTTTTTCAACTGCTTCCTTTACCCATTGTAAAATCATTTGATGAAGTGGGCAAGCTCTTGTTGAGAGAGTCATTGTTACTTTTACATTTCCCTCTTCATCACAAGAAGCATCGTAGATTAAACCCATCTCAACAAGATTAAATCCAACTTCAGGATCGATTACTGTTGAGATAGCTTGAAATAGTTCCTCTTTTGTGTACATTTATAACTCCTTGAAAATAGCTTATGCTATTATACCAAAGAGTTGAGTTAATTATTCTCTTTCTTTTCCGTGAATCATTGGTAAAGATAAAACCTTTTTCATCTCTATTTTCTGCTACAACTACACCACTAATATCTAAAACAGAGTTTAATACCTTTTTTAAAATCTTCTACCAATTGTAAACTCAAAGTGAGCAATATCATCACCCGCTTTATCCGCTAATGGATTAGAGAACATTAACTGGATTGGACCAACAGGAGAAAACCACTCTATTCCAGCTCCATATCCACCACGTGAAATCTCAGTAAAAGAATCTTCACCAATAAATCCCCAATCAAGATATGTAACAAGTCTCATTTTTGCTTTTGGAATAAGTGGCATACTTACTTCAAAACTATTTGAAAAACTTTTTCTCCCACCTACTCTTCTTGTAATTCCTTGAGAATCAACAATTGTTGGTGCTACTTTATACGACTGGTATCCACGAATAGAACCAATACCACCACTATAAAATTTCTCTGAAATTGGCAGGTATCCATCATCTTTTACATAATTTAGACGAGCTTTATAACGAAGTACAAAGTCATACTCTATATAATCTCTTAAACCATAGTATGTAGAAAAACTTGTTCTATATTTTGTAAACTGTGCATCTGCACCAAGTCCAGCTTTTTCTATACTTTGAGAGAGAATCATACCTGAACGTGGCAAATAGTAATCATCTGTATTATTAAACTTAGCACTCACTGTAACACTACTTTTATCGTAACTCTCAAAGTAAAAAGTATCAATAAGCGTTGTGTTTATATCATCATCTACATCATATTTATTTTTAGAGTATCCATATCCCAAATACCCTGTAATAAAACGAGTAAATCTATGTCCAACACCAACATTCACCCCTTTTGAGTAAACATTATAGTAATCGTAGTCATTTTCAGAACTATAAAGAGAAAAATTTCCACTAAAGTCACTATCATTTAAACGTGGATTTGACAAAGAGATAGAATAACTCTTTGCAATCTCTGATTTTTCAGCTTTTACTCCAAGATTAATTCCTGAACCCCAAATATTTCTGTCATTTACAGCAAGGCTCAACATAAATCCACCAGAGCTTCCATAACCTCCACCAGCTTGAATAGAACCAGTAGCAGCCTCTTTTACTTTAACAATAAGATTCATCTCATTGTCACTAACTCTTTTTTCTTCGATTGTTGTACTATCAAAAAAACCAAGACGCCCAACAGCTCTTCTTGAATCTCTTAAATCTGTTAAAGAGTACATATCACCAGGACCTAAGTAAAGCTCACGACGAATAATTCTATCTAGTGTTCTTGTATTTCCTGCAATAATTACATCATGAATTTTTACTTTTTGCCCAGGAATGATTTTAAAAACAATATCTACTTCACCATTTGGTGTATCTTTTTGTAAATCTGGAATAACTTGTACATAAGCATAACTTAAATCTGCAATTTTTGTTTTAATACGATCCATATCTGCACGGAAAGTTTTAATATTAAAAGTTTTGCCTATTTTTAATTTTAGAAGTTCACGTAACTTTTGTTCATCTATAACATGCTTTGTTTGCACAAAAGAGATAGAGCGAACTTTGTAAGGGATCCCCTCTGTAATTTCATATTTCATATCTGCACTGTAGTTATGAAAATCTACCCTTACAAATGGTGGTTTTACAACAGCATCCAAAAATCCATACTGCATATAATAATCACGAATTCTTAAAGGATCATACTGCAGGTTAAGTAAATCCATCTTACCATCATTTCTTAACCAAAACCATCCCATAAATTGATGCTCTTTATTTGCTATAACCTCATCAAATCCACTAGGGTCTAATTGTTTTACACCCTTATAACGAATTTTATGGATAATTATCTCTTCACCCTCATTTACTAAAAAAGTAACTCTAACACTACCATTTTCCAAATACTCAGTTTCAATCTCTACAACACTATCGAGTTTACCCTCTTGTGATATAGCCTCTATAATACGCTTTTTAGCCTCTTGAAGTTTTTGTTCATTATAGAGTGTTCCTTTTTTAATCTGAACAATATTCTCTATTACTTCTTTATCATCCTCTTTCCACCCTTTGAGTTCCACTTTAGAGATAATAGGTTTCTCTTTAAAATAAAATGTTAAAACATCACCCTCTATTTCCACCCAAATATCATTAAAATATCCCTGTGCAAAATAATCTTTAATAGCCTTATCTATTTGCTTTTGGTCTATATCATCACCAGCTTTAAAGTTAAGCATACGAAGCGCAACAGACTTAGAGATATGCACTAGTCCATCATACTGAATTTTTGTAATTTTTTGTGAAAAAAGTTGTGTGCTAAAGAGTACAAAAAGCACTAAAGAGAGTAAAATTTTCATTAAATATATAGTCCTAATTTTTTTATATGAAAGTTTACCCTTTATTAGGTAAATATAATTTGATATAATTACAAAAAAAATTTAAAGGGTATAAAATTATGAAATTTTTATGGACTCCATCTTCCCATTTTAACCTTGCAAACATTTTTACGTTTGTTAATATTACAGCAGGGCTTTTAGCAACCTACTTTATTACACAAAACAACTTCTTTCTCGCTGTTATTTTAGCTTGGATTGGTGGAGCATTTGATATTTTTGATGGAAAAATTGCACGTAAATATAAACTCTCTAACGAATTTGGAATTCAACTCGACAGTTTTGCAGACTTTTTAAGTTTTGTACTTGTACCTGTATTTTTAATTTTTCAAGCTATCTACTCTCATGCTTTTGAAGGGTTTGCTTTAGCAGTTGTTGGAGGAGTTTCAATATACTATGTTATCTCAGGACTTCGTCGTTTAATTCACTTCAATATAAATGCAGATGCAGGAAAAGTGGAAAACTATTTTACAGGTGTTCCAACTCCACTTGGAGCAATCCTTTTATGGTTAGTTTACTTAGCAAATATTTACAATATTTTACCAGCTACAGGTGTAGTAGTACTTATGGTAGCTATTGGATGGAGTTTAAACTCTACAATTAAAGTAAAACACCCTTAAAAGGGTTTTTTACTTTTGTAAATCTTTATAAGTACTTACTCTATTCCTTCCATGCTCTTTTGAAAAATAGAGTGCATCATCTGCTTCTTTTAAAAACTCTTCTAATGTTGTATGTTTCTCTTGAAGTGTTGTTACCCCAAAACTTGATGTAACCATAACTCCAGCTGGAATTAAAGATTCTATTTTTGTACGAATACTCTCTGCTTTTGAAACAGCATCCTCTAAATTACAATCTTCTAAAATTACAACAAACTCTTCCCCACCAAAACGAACACTAAAATCTTCTATACGCTTATTCTCTTTTAAAACCCCAGCAACTGCTATAAGAACTTCATCTCCAATAGAGTGTCCATAGGTATCATTAATTTTCTTAAAATGATCAATATCAAGCATTATAATACTTAAATCTGCTTTATGCCTTTTTGCACGTGCAAATTTTCTCTCACCTTCAGTATCAAGTTGATAACGGTTATAAAGACCAGTTAATCTATCATGAAGTGCTTCATAACGTAGTTGCTCTTTTTGCACCTTAATTGTCATTTGTGTTTTTACACGTGCTTTTACTATCCCTGCATGGATAGGTTTTGTAATATAATCTACCGCACCAGCTTCTAACCCTTTCTCTTCATCTTCTGAACTAATATAACCAGTTACAAATATAATAGGAATATCTTTTGTTGCATAATTTTCTTGCAGATATTTTAATGTTTCGTATCCATCCATATCTGGCATTTCAATATCTAATAGTATCAAATCTATACCATCTTCTCTCTTTAGCAATTCAAAAGCATCTTTCGCACTTGTTGCTATCTTAAGTTTATACTCCTCTTTTAAAACAGCTGCTAAGCTTTGAATATTGGATGCAATATCATCAATAATTAATATCGTTCTTTTCTCCTCTAAATTATTCAATTGCTCTCCTTGTGCAGTATATCTTCTATAACACTAAAAGCTTGTTTTGTTTTAAATGTATCTATATAAAACTCTAAATCTTTTAAACTTTTTTGAAGAGTATTTGGAACTTTAGTATGAAAAACATCTAATGTCGAACTATCTATAAACTCACCATGTTCTAAAGAGTGTCTTATTTTTTTTATTTCCAAATAAAACTCTTCACTAGAAAAAGCTAACTCCTCATCTTCTGCTAAAGAGTTTATATACTCTTCCAAAATTACAATTGTTTCCTTCCATGCAATACTTAATCTATCTTTTAAAGTAATAATTAATTCTATTTTATCGTGGGAAGATTTAGCTATAGACTCTATCTCTTGAGTAATCTCTGCAATAACTTTAGCACCAATGTTTGCAGCAGAACCTTTAATAGAATGGGCATTAAAAGATATAGAATGAAAATCTCTCTTTTGAATACTTATATTTAAGTTTTCTAAAAAATGTGGCATACACTCCATAAAAACGATCACTAAATGTTTTAATGTTGTATCAGAATGACTAAATCTATTCAAAGCCTCCTCTTTATCCCAATAAACTATTGCCATCAATCAACCTTTTTAAATTTACAACTACCTAAAGATATCTCTTTACCTTTAGAGATAACCTCTTTTACATATTTAAGAGTTCCTTGTGGGTCTGCATCTCCCACTTCCTCTGCAATAATTTTAAGCAGATCTTTCTCTTGAGTTACTTGCCACTGCTTTTCATAGTTGTACTTCGTTGCTATTTTCACACCCTACCCTCTTAAATACTTCAAAACTTCTGCAATAATATCATCGTCATCTTTACTTGCAGATTTTATTACCTCTTTGTTATCATCTTGATAAACAATAGTAATATTTTGTCCATAATTCATAATAGACTTAATACCTTTAAAGATTGCTAAAATTTTAATAACCATAAGCTCAAAAAACTGTTTTGTAACACTATCGAGTGCTCCAAATCTATCTATTGTTTCTTCCTCTATCTCATAAATCTCTTGAGGAGTTTGTGCATGAGAGAGACGTCTGTAAATATCAAGGCGAAGTCTATCTTCACTCACCACCTCATCAGATATATAAGCACTAATAGTGAGTTTAATATCAACTTTTACTTTCTCTTGCTCTTTTGTGTTACTTAATTGTGCAATAGCATCTTCAAGCATTTTTAAATAGAGTGAATAACCAATATTTTTAATATACCCACTTTGTGCATCACCCACTAAGTTTCCACCACCACGAATCTCTAAATCGTGATACGCTAAAACACTACCACTTCCTAAAAAGCTGTTAGACTCTAGTGCTAAAAGACGTTTTTTTGCTTCATCGCTAAGTTGTTCTTTTGCTTTTACTATAAAATAAGCAAATCCCTCAACATTTCCACGCCCAACACGACCACGAAGCTGGTGCAAGTCCGCTATTCCAAATCTATCTGCTCCATCTACAATTATAGTATTTACTTTAGGCATATGAATACCACTTTCAATAATACTTGTAGCAAGCATTAAGTCATACTCACCCGCTTCAAACTTTAATAGCTCTTTTTCAGTTTCCACTGCTGAGATTTTAGAGTGAAGCATAACTATACGTAAATCGGGTAAGAGTGCTTTTAACTCCCCTAACTTAATTGGCATATGGTCAATTGAGTTATGCACATAAAATACTTGTCCACCACGACGAATTTCACGTAAAATTACCTCTTTTACAAGTTTTTCATCCCACTCTTTAACAAATGTTCTCACCCCTTGACGCTCACTAGGTGGTGTTAAAAGCTGACTCATAGTTTTAATAGAACTCATCGCTTGATTGAGTGAGCGTGGAATTGGTGTTGCACTCATACTAAGCATATGCACTTTGGTATAAAGCTCTTTGATCTTCTCTTTTTGTTTTACACCAAATTTATGCTCTTCATCAACTATTACAATCCCTAAATTTTTAAACTTTGCATTAAATAAAGCGTGTGTTCCAACCACACAATCTATCTCCCCACTCTCAAGCCCTTTTAAAATAGCATTTTTCTCTTTAGTTGAGACAAATCTATCAAGTTTTGCGTAGCGAATACCCAAAGAGGCAAAGCGATCATCTAAACTTTTAAAATGTTGCGCTGAAAGAAGTGTGGTAGGAACTATAAAAGCAGCTTGGTAGCCACTTCTAGCAGCCATATAAAGAACATTAAGTGCAACTTCTGTTTTTCCAAATCCAACATCTCCACTTAAGAGTCTATCCATTATATGTCCACTTTTTAATTGCTCATAAATCTCATCTATGGCTGTTTTTTGATCACTCGTGTATTCAAATCCAGCTAATTTTTGAAAATCTTCTAACTCTTTTTTACTAATAGTTATTTTTGGAGATTCTATAAGTGCTCTTGCTGCTGCTGTATTGACAATTGTTCCAGCGATTTCAAAAAGGCGTTTTTTGACTTTCTCTTTTAGTTTTAAAAAGCTTCCTTTTCCAAGTCTATCTAAAACAGGAACACTTCCACCACCTGCAATATAGCGATCAATATAGTCTAAATTTTCAACAGGAAGTAAAATTTTATCATCACCCACATAGCTAATAACAATAAAATCTTTCACTCCCCCTAAAATCTCTGCTTGTTCAATCCCTTTAAAAATCCCCACACCATACTCTTGGTGCACCACATAATCACCCTTTTTTAAATCATCAAGTAAAATTGTAGTTTTTCTACGTCGACTCTGCTTTTGTACTTTATTTAAAGAAAGCACCATCTCATTTGAGCCAATAATATTTAAAATATATGGAGCATATACAATCTCATACTCTTTTGTATCATAAACTCCAACAGCTTTAAGTGAAGCTTCATTAGCACTAATGAGGGTGATTTTTTTAGTTTTATGCAACTCTAAAAGTGTTTTTACATCACTTGAGAGTAGGTCTTTATACTCTTGTGGCTTAGGTAAAATCTCTATGTTAAAATATTTGCGTGAAATTTGAGGGTTATTCATTCCATAGGCATCTATTAACACGTGATCTAAATCTCTACTAAGGGCAACTTTCTTATTCTCTAAAAAGTTTTGCGCTAAAGTATCTAAATGCCAAAAACCTAAAGAAGCTATATCTTTTTGAAGTGCATCAAATTCAGAATTTTCTACTTTATTTTGTAAAGTAGAAAATATTTGGCTATCAAGGGCATAATATGCAGGGGTTATTACAATACTCTCTAACTCTTCACCCAAAGTTCTTTGTGTTTGGATATCAAACTCTTTAATTTGCTCTATCTCATTATCAAAAAGGGAAATTCTATAAGGATTTTTTGCTGATGGTGGGAAAATATCTATAATATCTCCACGAAAAGAGATCTCCCCTTTTAGTTGAATAATATCTACAAAACTATAACCCCAATGGTAAAGTTCATCTTTGAGTTGTGTTAAATCTAATTCATCCCCAAATGTAAGTGTTTTTTTACTAAAGAGTTCCCCTTTTGGAAGTGGAAACAAAAGTGTTTTAAGTGGAGAGATAACAAGTGGTTTTTTCTTTGCTTCATAATAGCTTGCTAAACTACTTAAAAGCTGGTGCAACTCCTCTTTGTAAACTCTTAAATCATCTCCAAAAGCAGGACGAAAATCTGGAAAGAGTATAACCTCTTTTCCAAAAAATTTCACCACATCTTCAAGTGCTTTTGCCTCTTTTGCATCTTCACAAATTAAAAGCTCTAAATCTGGTTTTGGATTTGTTTTAAAATACTCAAATAATCTTGCTTGATTCATATCTATTTTTTACCTGTTTCTAAAATTGGGGAACACGTTTGTGTTGGTTGATTGACTGTTACATAACTAATTGCTTCTATAAGTGATTGCCAAGGTAGTCTTTTTACTTTTTCAAAAATCTCATCATAATTTTCTTGTGTCCATTTTATAAACCAATAAGGATTAAATGTACGGTTTATATAACGCACTTCATAGTGTAGATGGGGACCATTACTAAGACCTGAATTTCCAGTGTAGCCTATGAGTTGCCCTTTTCTTACAAACTGATTATTTTTCACAACAATAGAGTGAAGGTGTGCAAATGTTGTTCTAAAACCGTAGTTATGCACTAAAATAACTAAATTACCAAAACCACTTTTTTTATGAAAACCAGCCCACTCCACCATACCATCTGCCGTTGCATATACAGGAGTTTTCATACGTGCACGTAAATCTGTTCCTCTATGGAACTCTTTTTTATGCAATGTTGGATGGATTCTATAACCATATTTACTAGTGATTCCTTTATACTCTATTGGGGAACCATTAGGAATAAACTGCATAAGTGTCGCTCTTTGCTGCGATGTCAACTCTGTTATATTGACACGTTGATGTAAACTTGAGTTATCATCTGGCGTTAAACCAATAAGCGTTTCAATTTTTTTAAGAGAATTAGAGAGTGCATCAAGCTCATTTTTTTTATTAACAAGTTGCATATTACTCTCTTGAATCATACTTAAAAGAGTTTTGTTCTTTTGGTTTAAACGCTCAACATTGCTATCTAAATAGTAAATTGTTGTTAAAGAACCAATAATCAAAGCTGCTAAAAAAAGTGCACCATAAATAAGTGCTTTTTTGACAAGTTTATGAATATTAAACTCTTTAACAACTCCACTTTCATCATGAATTGTTACGGTAAAATGACTATCCATTTATCACCTTTAAAAACTCCTCAACAACTTTAAAAGAACCAAAAACAAGATAGTTTTTCCCCTCTTTTATCCCACTAAAATTACTTCGTTTTAACCCTAACTCATCTACAACTTTTTCTAAAGCAGTTTTTTGTTCTATTCGATTATCTTCAATCTCTAAAATCTCTACCTCTTTTATAATTGGTTGTAGAATTGTTAAGATAGACTTATAATCTTTATCACTATAACTATTATAGACCAAAGTATATTTATTTGGTTTTAAACTCTCTACAATTGCTTGTGCAGCTAAGGGGTTATGCCCTACATCAACAATTACATTCTCTTTAAATTGTGTTAAACGACCAAACAATTTTGCTTCTACAAAATCACTCTCACTATAAGAAAGTTTTAAAAACTTTAACACTGCAACACTTAGAGATAAGTTTTGCTTTAAATACTCTGCAAGATTTAAACTCTGAGCAATATTTTGAATTTTTTGTTTATCTATCTCCTCTAAAAACTCTTCAAAAGGTGTATATTTTGGAGTGATTTTCTTTGCAACTTCATACACCTCTTGATGTTTTTGTTTTGCTAGAATTGCCTCTTTTTGAACAGCTTTGAGTTTAGTAGTTGCAATTTGCTCTATTGTATTACCTAAAAATGCTTCATGGTCTTTATCTATTGGAGTTACAACAGTAAGTATATTTTCAAAAACAGCCGTTGCATCTTTTTCTCCACCAAGTCCAGCTTCAAGCACTACATAATCGAAATGTTGCAAAATCACCATTGCTAAAAGTGTAGTATATTCAAAATAGCTAAGAGCTTCACTCTCCTGTTGCGTTAAAATCTCTTGCAAAAAAGTGTGTGCATTTTCTAAAGTACAATCTAAAACATCATTACCATTCAGCCAAATACGTTCATTAAAATGAACAATATGAGGGGATGTGTAGTGACCAACATTAAACCCTAAAGAGTATAATGCAGATGCTAAAAATCTCCCTGTTGTTCCCTTACCATTTGTTCCAACAAGATGAATAATTTTTGGAAGTTTGAGTTTATCTTTAATACGAGCATATGTTTTTGGCATACGCTCATAATCTATTTTATCGTAGTAAAGAGGTTTGTTTGCTAAAAACTCTTGGAGCATCACTTAACAACAACCCTATTTCTACCACCTTTTTTTGCTTCATATAAAGCATCATCGGCAGCTTTTTGGAGTGCTTCAACATTTACATAGTCACTTCTTTGACTTACCCCAATACTTACAGTTACATTAATACGTTTTTTCTTGTACATAAAACGAGTTTTCTCAACAGTTGCTCTTACTTTATTTGCAAAAACTTCTGCTCCTTTTTTATCTGTTTGACTTAAAATTGCAACAAACTCTTCCCCACCAAAACGACCTACAACATCAACTTGACGAGCCTCTTTTTTGAGAATTTTTGCAAATGCTGCAAGTACAGCATCCCCTGCATCATGCCCAAAAGTATCGTTAATATTTTTAAAATGATCCAAATCAAACATTGCCATAGAATAATTACGATTATATCTTTTATACTCAGCTTCTTTAACATTAAAATATTCATCTAAAGCTCTCCGATTGTAAAGCTTTGTTAAAAAATCCTCTTTAGAACGAGCTTTAACTTTTGCTAACTCTGCTTCTAACTCTGCTATTCTTTTTGCCATAGCTGAAACTGTTGAAGAATCTTGCTCTAAATCTTTTGTAAAAAGTTCTGTATTTTTCTCCAATGTTGTAGCAAGTGTGTATAGTTTTTTATGTGCTCTTTGAAAGTCTTTTTGAGATTCTTCTTGAATATCTTCTAACTCCTCTTTAATCCCTCTAATTTCTGTTGTAGAACTACTAGAATTTTCTATCATATCAATTAAACGTAAAGAGAGTTTATCCAATAAACTGTCTATCTCTCCAGCCATATCTTGAAGCATTAGTTTATCGAGTTTAATTCTTAAACCTATAGCATTTTGTATTTCATCTTGAACAGAGTTCAATTCTATAAGATTTGGTTGATGAGCAATTTTATTACATAATTTAGCAAGTTTTTTATCTGAATTAATAGCAATAGATGGTGTTAAAGATTCAACACATAAATCTGCTAGGCGTTTAATTAAACCATCATCTATCTCTGCTGCATTAGAGAGGTTCAAATTTTCTATACTTTTTTGTAAATCATTTTTATCTGTGTTCCCAAAAGCTTGTAACTTTTGGAAAAATGTATCATCATAACTAGCAATAAAATTACTCCAAAGCTGTTGAAATTGTTTTAATTCTATTGTTTCTGCATTATTTATAACTTTTAAACTCTTTTTTGCAAGTTTTGTTGCTTCTTTATTATGTAAAAGAGTTATCGCTTGTAAAATATTTTTTAATAAACTTGTAGTTGTATCTAATTTTGTCGTACAAGCATTTGCATTTGTTCTATTGAGACGATTAATAATAAAACGAGTAAACTCCTGCATCGTTTTAATATTATATTGTGAAATATCTTTTTGAAATTCAGTATTTAAAGTTCTTGTAAATCTTTCAACTTGTGTACAATCTTCTACAACCATACCCGCTTTATTGGCCTCTTTACAAAAAGCTAAAGTGTAAGCATCTGGTGTTAAAAGATTACCCTCTAACTCTAAACGTTTAATTGCTCTTTTAATAATTGTTTGAATTGTCATGTTGTTTTCCTTTTTCTGTATCAATAGCTCCAATAGCTGTTACTTGTGCTAAAAAAGCACGTATAGCCTTTGTAGCACTAAATCTAATAGCATCAAAGCGTTCTTGATCACTTAAAACTGCATTAGCTACAACGCTAAAATCGTAGCTCCCCTTTGTTTTATAAAGATGTTCTACATTCCCATTTTTCATTCTTACATAAAGAGTTATCTCTGTTTTATACCCTATAATATATCCATTTATATCATACTGAATAGGGATATACTGAATATCTTTAATAGAGAAAAAAAGGTGTGTTTTTGCTTTTTGTTTTGTTGTTAAAGATGTATGAAATACCTCTTTTATAGAGCTATCTAATGCATCTTTAATAATTACAGTATTTTCTGGATCCTCTAAAGAGATCTCAATTTGTGTACTTACACTATTGCCTACAATATTTCTTGCAAATTTAGAGCTCGCTTTATAGCCACATCCACTTACAAGAAGTGCAATAATAAAAATGAGGCTATAAAAACGCATAACTCTTACCCTTTTACTACAATATTTACAAGTTTTTTAGGAACAACAATCTCTTTTACAATCTCTTTGTTATCTATCCATTTTGCAGCTATCTCTTTAGCTTGGGCAATAATATCCTCTTTTGAAGCATCAACTGCTACTTCCATTTCAGTTCTTCTTTTACCATTAATCGAAACAGCTAGTGTGATGCTATCCTCTACAAAAACCTCTTCAATAAGTTCTTGTTTTGTAAAGTTTTTCAAACCAAAGTATTTTTCACTAATATCCCAACAAGTGTGTGGAATAATTGGCTCTAAAATAGAAGTGAAAATCCAATACGCTTCACTCCAAACATCACTATTTTTTTGAGCATTAAGTGCATTCATAGCTTCCATTACACCAGCAATTAAAGTGTTAAATGTGTAACGCTCCTCATACACCTCAAAAGAACGCTTGAGTGCTTCATACACTTTTTTGCGTGCAAATTTTTCCTCTTTTGTTAAAGCATTATGATCAATTACAGGCTTAGTTTGTGTTGCAACAACATTTGAAGCTCTATCGAAGAAACGTTTAATAAATCTGTATGCTCCCTCAACTCCACTATCGTTCCACTCAAGCTCTTGTGTTGGTGGTGCAGCAAATAAGATAAAAAGTCTTGCAGTATCTGCTCCATACTTTTCTATAATCTCATCAGGATCAATAGTATTGCCTTTTGATTTACTCATTTTTGCACCATCTTTTAACACCATACCTTGTGTTAAGAGTCTATCAAATGGCTCATCAAAATCAACATATCCTAAATCTCTAAACACTTTTGTGAAAAATCTTGCATATAAAAGGTGTAAAATAGCATGTTCAATCCCACCAATATAGTGGTCAACTCCCATCCAATATTTCATTTGCTCTTGTGAAAAAGCCTCTTTTTCCCAATTTTCTGGTGATGCACAAAAACGTAAAAAATACCAGCTAGACTCTACAAATGTATCCATTGTATCAGTCTCACGTGTAGCTTCACCACCACACTCTGGACAAGTACAGTGTTTCCATGTTGGGTGGTTCTCAAGAGGATTTCCTTCACCTGTTATCTCTACATCTGCTGGAAGTGCAACTGGAAGGTTCTCTTTTTTCTCCATAACAAGTCCACATTTATCACAATGGATAAAAGGAATTGGTGCACCCCAATAGCGTTGACGTGAAACTCCCCAATCTTTAAGTTTATAGTTTGTTGTTTTTTGACCTAATTTTTTTACTTCAAAATACTCAATAATTTTTGCTTTTGCTTCGTTTGAATCAAGTCCATCAAACTCACCACTGTTAAATAAAACTCCACTTTGCGTAAAAGCCTCTTTTTCTAAGTTTAACTCCCCTTCACGTGGCTTAATAACAGCTTGAATTGGGAGGTTATATTGTTTTGCAAAATCATAATCACGCTCATCGTGTGCAGGAACAGCCATAACTGCACCACTTCCATAATCCATTAAAACAAAGTTTGCACACCATAGTGGGAAAGTTTTACCAGTGAGTGGATGGATAACATCTAACTCTAAACTTACCCCTTTTTTCTCTTTTTGTCTGTCAATTGATGAGCTATTTTTCATTTTTGTAATAGCTTCAATCACATCATCACTTAAAAGTTTTTGCTCAATAAGATAACTCACAATTGGGTGTTCTGGTGCAACAGCAGCGTAACTTACACCATAAATTGTATCTGGACGAGTTGTAAAAACATCAAAACTCTCAAATTTATTGTTAAGTTTTTCTTTACTTGCATCATCAAAGTAAAGTGAAAAAGAAAGACCATTCGATTTGCCTATCCAATTCTCTTGCATAGTTAAAACCTGTTTTGGCCAACCACCCTCAAGCTTTTTTAGATCCTCTAAAAGTTCTTCTGCATATTGTGTAATTTTAAAGTAGTATTGGTTCATCTCTTTTTTTACAATTGGAGTATCACATCTCCAACAACATCCATCTACTACTTGCTCATTTGCTAAAACAGTTTGATCATGTGGACACCAATTGAGCATCCCT
>JAMOSG010000029.1 GCA_027063225.1 Helicobacteraceae bacterium
AAGCATTAGAGATTACATATATAAAGAACAACATATAAAAGCTATGTATATAGCCTACCTCTCATTAGTTCCATACTACATAATAAAAAGTGAAGCAGAACTACAAAAAGGGTTTGTAGATATACTGATAAAACCATTTAATAATGAGTATATAAAATACTTTGGACTCTTAGAGTTTAAATATATAAAAAGAGAAGAAAAACCAACTAAACAAAAAATAGAACAACTCAAAAATGAAGCAATCGAGCAACTCAATAAATACCAAAATGATGAGTTAGTAACACAATACACACAAAAGGGCATAACACTTAAAAAGGTGGTGCTTGTGTTTCATGGGTGGGAACTTAAGCTAGTAGAAGCAATATAGAATGGTTAGATTTTACTTTCCTTTTGTTATAATTTTGCTAGTAGAATCAAGATAAGGAAAAATATGAAAATAGTTGAAGGTAAATTAAGAGTAGTTGAAGGTAAAAAAGTTGCAATTGTTAGTACACGTTGGAACCATTTTGTAGTAGATAGACTTGTTGAAGGTGCGAAGGATGCGTTTTTACGTCATGGTGGAGAGGAAGAGAATTTAACACATATTTTAGTACCAGGTGCATTTGAGCTTCCAATGGTTGTAGAAAAACTTTTAGAGAGTGGAAAATATGATGGTGTTTGTGCTTTGGGTGCTGTTATTCGTGGGGCAACTCCACATTTTGATTATGTAAGTGCAGAAGCTACAAAAGGGATTGCATCTGTTTCGCTTAAACACAAAAAACCTGTAAGTTTTGGACTTTTAACAACAGATAATATTGAACAATCTATTGAAAGAGCTGGTACAAAAGCTGGAAACAAAGGCTTTGAAGCAATGAGCGTTGTTATTGAGCTTTTAGATCTTTACGAAAATCTTTAATTTGAAATAGGAGCTATCTCCTATTTCTTCTTCTCCCATTTCTCTTATAGTTCTGCCTATAACAACTCTCACAAATATCATACTTGTAATCAGCTGGTAAAATTTTATGGCAGATTTTACAGCGTTTTGCTAGTTTGCTCTCTTGGAGTGTTTTTTCTATATATTTATTAATAATCCCTCTGTAACTTCTTGCTTTTTGTTCATCTATAAAGTACTCTTTAAATCTATAGCTAAGCCATAAATAGAGTGAGATCTCTTTTATCATATCTTCTGCGTGAAGAAGATCTTGTGAAGTTTGTGCAAACTCCCCTTGGAGTTTTGGTGGGTTGTAGGTAATTGGCTCTTTTCGCTCTAAGGCAACAAGATAGTTTTCATAAACAGAAACAATATAGGGAGATTTTAAACTAAGTGGAGCATTTGCAAGGTGGTATTTTGTAGCAATATCTAAGTCGTAGTTATCTACAATAGTTGCTGCTTCTAAAATATCACCTAAATTTGCGGCTTTAAATGGTCCACTAAATTGCATATTTTTCACAAAAAATTGTAGCACTTCAAAAAGGGAATTCTCCTCCAAAATAGTACTTACAAGTTTAATATGCTCTAAATTTGCCATCACTTTAAAAGGGATAGAGATTTTTTTAAGTGGTTTGTTAAAATTGTTTTTAATAGTTCTAAGTGTTTCGTAGTTAATAGCCCCAACAAATCCAGCTTCCTCTAAGCCATAACGCCCAGCACGCCCTGAGATTTGTGCAATCTCTGAAGGGGTTAGGGTTCTGTCTTTTTTGCCATCAAATTTTATAGCTTTAGAAAATAAAATAGTTTTAATTGGTAAATTCATCCCCATTGCAATTGCATCTGTTGCTACTAAAACTTGAGTTTCCCCTTCACGAAAGCGTCTTGCTTCTTCTCGGCGAACTTCAGGAGAGAGGTTCCCATACACAACACTTACGTGAAATTTTTTAGAGAGTTTTTGTTTGAGTTTTAAAACATCTTTTCTACTAAAGGCAATTACCGCACTAGAGGGTTCAACTTCCTCTAGGGGAGTTGGTTGCTCTAAAAGTGAAAGTGGAGTTTTACGCTCAAACTCTATAATCTCAAGCTCTTCACCCAAATACTTTGCAAGAGCTATAATTGCCTCTTTAGCATTGGCAGAACCTGTCATAATCACCTCTTTAGCAGGTGCTCCAATAATCGCATTTGCCCACGCCCAACCACGGTCACTATCATCTATCATTTGCACTTCATCTATAATACAAACATCAACATCCACGTCAAAGTTTAACATCTCTATTGTAGAGCTAATATGTGTTGCTTCCTCATTTACAATTTGCTCTTCACCTGTTATGAGTGAAACATCAAGGTTTTGTGCTTTGAGTGTTTCATACCCCTCTAGTGCTAAAAGGCGAAGGGGTGCTAGGTAGTAGCCAGTATCGGCATTTTGGAGCTTTTGCATCGCTTGGTAGGTTTTTCCACTGTTTGTTGGTCCAATGTGCAAAATAAGTTTACGTTTAAGTTCACGTGCAAGTGGAAAAAGGTTTTTAAAATCGCGTATTGTTCGAGCTAGTAATAAATGACGTTGTTTTTTCATCAACGCTTCTTGAATATGATAAATAAAGCGCTTAACGGTTTTTTTTGCAATTTTTGGTGTAATTGTTAAAGAGTTTCCTAAAAGCTCTTGAAGATGAACATAAATTTTCTCATAAAGCTCCTCCTCTTTTAGCGTTAAAACTGCAGCACTATGTTTACAGTGGTTTACAATCTTTTGAAGCTCCTCTAAAAAATGCTCTTGTGTGAGTTGTTTTGCCTCTTCTATCTCTTGTGTTAGGTCTATCTTCTTTTGTTGCCAAATAGTTTTTAAAAGTGGCTCAAGGCTAAGGTGTAACTCTAAAATATAGGGTTGCTTCTTTGTAGAATGGGGAAGGGGAAACTCCTCTTGAAGCTCTAGCACAATATCGTTATGATGAAGTGTCAGTGTAACAAGAGGGAGAGTTTGTTGCAACACTTTTGTTAAAATAGCTTCACTTAACAGTGGAGCATTAAGGGGTGCTGTTGGTGAGGTTGTGCGAAGTGCTTTTAAAATCTCCTCTTTTGTTAGGTATGTATGGGGGAGTGTTATTGTTTTTAAAAAATTATCAAGCTCTTGTTGTTTTTTTGCAATGAGTTGCTCTTTATCTTTTACAATTGTTTCAAAGATTTTTTCTATATCTTGTGTATCTAAAAACTCAGTATCGTAAGGTTGTGTTTTTAGCGTAACTATTTTGTAAAAATGTGCTTCAAAAATAGCATATGCAAGTGAAGCATTAAACTCAAAAGCGTTGTTATGTAAGAAGCGACCATCTAAACGTTTTTCAAGTTCTGAGCGTTTAAATTCGTAGCGAATATATTGTAATTTTTTTTCAACTTTTTCAGGAGTAAGATTTTTTGTTTTTGTTTGCATAAGTGCTTTTTGAAGCTCTGCATACTCCTCTTGAGTGAGTTCAAATTCCCCTAAAAGCTCTTCTGTTTTTTCAAGTTTATGGGTATCTTGTTGTTTGGGGGTATCGCTTTTATAGATAGTTTTATTTGCACTAAAAAAAGCTAAGATTTCAGAGCGAATAAAACTATCTGCACTACTCCATATTTTTCTAATGCGGCGAAGAAGTTGTTCTTTTTCGTAAGTAACATCGTATACACCAAGAGTGTGCATAAGTTCGCTTAGTGTTTGGGTATCTACACGTTCAACACCTACATCAAAAGGATCATCATCAAAATATTTTTTTATACGCTGATTTATTTTTGTTAATTTTTTATTTTTTTTTGCCATGGGGTATTTTAGTCTTTTTGTGTAAATAGATTTAATTAATTTTTGGCATTTTTAGACAACTCTTTTTTCAATCTATCATGAAGGACTTGATTAATCTCTTTAAGCTCTTCTGTATGGAACTCTTGAAGCTTTGTTTTTCTAAGTTGAGTATTTATTTTAGCAATAATCTCTTCTAATTTTTTAAGATCTATAGGTTTAAGAAGATAGTTGTAAATTCCAATATCTATAGCTTGATGAAGATAGTGGCTGTCATTATATGCTGAAAGAACAACAATATAAGCATTTTCATCCTCTTTTAAGATAGCTTTAGACATCTCTAATCCATCCATGTTTGGCATATTTATATCTGTAAAAACAACATCAATAGAGTGTTGTTTATAAAGTTTTAAACCTTCTATACCATCTTTTGCAATATAAAGGTTATTGCAATACTCTTGTAATAGTTGAGAAAAAAGTTCCCTTGTGTCGTTATCATCTTCCACATAAAGTATATTTTGAATCATTTTATTTCTCCTGTTTGTGTATGGCTATATCTATATTGAGATTTACCATCTTCTTTAGCTTTATACATCGCTTTATCGGCAAGACGTAAAAGAGAGTCTTTTGTTGTGCAGTCATTTGGATATTGACTAATACCTATACTGCATGTTACACCTATTGTATCTCCATCAAAATTAATTTTTTCTGCAATAGCATCTAAGACCCTTTGAGCGAGTTTATTAATATAGTTTTGTTCATGCATCCCTTCAACAATAAGTGCAAATTCATCTCCACTAATTCTGGCAAATGTATCTTTTTCACGGATAATATTTTGTATGTTTTTAGCAACTGAACGTAAAATTGTATCTCCTGCCGCGTGACCATAGTTATCGTTAATATTTTTAAAGCCATCTAGATCGATAAAGAAGAGTGTAATCTTTCCATTTTCTTTTTTTGCTTTTTGTAGTGCTTCTTCAAGACGTATATTGAAGAAAAAACGATTTGGTAAATTTGTTAAAGAATCATAATAAGCTAAATCATGTAAATGTTCTATTTTTTGTTTAGTGAGTTCCTCTTTAGCATATTTTTCTTGTAAGTTTTTTGAAACTTGGTTAAGTTTTTGAAGTAGTGTTGCAACATTTATTGGCTTTGGTAAGAAGCCATCAATACCAATATTTATAGCTTCGAGAAGTGTTTTTTGGTCATCAAATGCAGAAAGCATTAAAATAGGTTGAGAAGGATCTACCTCTTTAATAGCTTTAACCATTGTAATACCATCCATAATGGGCATATTAATATCAGTCAGTATAATATCGGGTCGTTCTCTTTTGTATATTTCAAATCCCTCTATTCCGTTAGAAGCCTGAAAAAACTCTTTTACATCATCTTCTAGAATCATTTTTAAGCCCTCTTGAGCTTTTGGGTCATCCTCAACATAAAGAAAAGTGAAATTATTTTTCATATTTTATTCCTTCTATTGAGATTGTAAATTTTGCACCATTTGGTGTATTTTGTACAAAAAGTTTTCCATTCATTTGATCTTGAATAATAATTTTACTCATATAAAGTCCAAGTCCTGTTCCATTTTTTTCTTTTTTTGTTGAGAAGTAGGGATCAAAGATCTTATCTAAAAGGTCTTCTTTTATCCCTCCTGCATTATCCTCTATGCAGAGCAATATCTTATTGTCGTTTTGCTTGAGAGTAATAAGGATATTTTTATTTTCTATCTCTTGAGCACTAAGAGCATCTTTGGCATTATTTAAAATATTAAGAAGTACCTGTGAAAAGTTATTTAAAAAGCCTAAAACTTGAAAGTTTTTTTCTGCTTTAAAGGTGATTGAAATATTATTTTTTTGTGTAATTGGTTTTATCATTTCGATGGTATCTTCAACTACATCATTCACAGAAAACTCTTTTTTTGATTCCTCATCTTTAAAAAAGTTTCTAAAGTCATCAATAGTTCTAGACATGAGTTCTATCTGTTTTTTTGAATTTTTTTGGAAATATTCTATGGCTTCATCATCTAACTTATTTTTGTAGTATTTTGAAACTAAAAGTTGATTCAACAAAGAAAGGTTATTGAGTGGTTGACGCCATTGGTGTGCTATCATACTTATGAGTTCTCCTTGTTGTGCAAGTCTATTTTGTTGCAACATTAAGAGTTGTTGCTCTTTATTTTTCTCTACCTCTTTTTCTATTCTTTTTTCAAGGTTTTTTGCATAATTTTTTCTCTCTTCCAAGAGCAAACCAAAAATCCATACAACAATAATTTGTGTTAAAACATAAAGATTGAACTCTATAGTATTATTTAGTGTTGTTCCAGTTGCAAATGCTCCTATGCGGACATATACAGAGTAAGAGGCTACTATAGCAGATATAACACTAAAAAAACTTCCATAAAGTAAAGACTTGTAAGCTGTTGCTATTAATAAAATAGTAACACTCAAACTCATCACTAAAAATGGACTATGTACAACAATAATCACTTCAACAGTGTAGGTATATACACTAAACAAAACACCATAAAGGAGAAACTCTTTGTAGTTAATATGTTTCCAATTTGAAAAGAGTAGAAGTAAAAATGGTGTAAAAAGAAGTTGCCCCATTACATTCCCAAACCACCATGCAAATACAGAAGAGAAAAAGTTATCAAATACAGAATCGTTGTGTAAATAGAGTGCGAAATTGGAACTAATAGCACTAAAAGGTTGTAAAATAAGGACTATAAAAAGAGTGAGTGCAACAATATCTTTAAAACTTTTAAGTGACTTTGATATTTTAAACTTTTTAAAGAGGTATATACCAAGAAGTGCCTCTAGGGAGTTAATAGCAGATATCTCCAACGCTGGTAGGAGGTCTATGCCATTTGTAAAGGCTAGAATAAATTGTCCAAGAAAAATTCCGGCAATAACTCTTTTACCAAAATACAGAGCAAAGGCAAGGGCAATGCCCTCTGGTGCAAAAACACCAAAGTTTACAATTTTTTCTCCAGCAAATAATTCAAAACTTACCATCCCTGTTAAGTAGTATAAAGAGGTAAGAATTCCAATAAGAAGAAGTGAATTTTTAGAACTCATTAGTTTTTACTCTCTTCATGATCTAGAACAATACGAAACTCTGTTCCTTTTGCAATTTGTTCAACCTCAAATCTACCATGACAATGTTCCTCTACAATAATTTTATTCATATAAAGTCCAAGTCCTGTTCCTGTGTTTTTCTTTGTTGAGAAATAAGGGTCAAAGATTTTATCTATAATCTCTTTTGGAATTCCCCCTGCATTATCTCGCACCTTTAGTGTTGCTTTGTCTATTATTATGGTAATAATAGGGTGACTAACCTCTCTCTCTTTGAGTGCATCTTGAGCATTTTTTAAAAGGTTTAAAACAACTTGTACAAGTTCATTTTCGTAACTTATAAAATCCTCTTTTTGTATAATTTTTATTTGCACCTCAATAGCATCTTTACTCATAGAATGTTCAATTAAAGAGAGTGCTTTGTTAGTTATTTTTTCAAAGTTTGTAACTTTTGTCTCTTTTTGTGGTTTAAAAAAGTCTCTAAAATCATCAACTGTTCCACTAAGGTGTTTCACATAGCCATTGATTTTTTCTGTAATAGATAAGATTTTTTTCTTGTTACAATCATCCATTTGCATACGTAACTCTATAAGTCCAATAGCCATACTAATAGCATTGAGTGGTTGTCTCCATTGGTGGGCTATCATACTTATCATCTCCCCCATTTGAGCGTGGCGAGATTTTGTAAAGAGGAGTTTGTCTTTTTGGCGACTTTTTTCAACCTCTTCTAAAACAAGTTTTTCAAGATTGTTATTTATAAACTGCAACTCAGCAGTTTTCTCTTTGAGTGCTTGATCTTTCTTTGCTGAGTCTATCCAAAGATCTATTTTTAAAATAAACTCTTCAAAAACAAATGGTTTTTTTAAAAAGTCACTTGCTCCATTTTTAAGTGTTGTACGGATAATCTCTGCAGTTGAGGTACCAGAGAGGATCAAAATAGGAAGTGTTAAAAATTTTGTATCTTTACGTATCATCTCTAACACTTTCATACCATGAATATCTGGTAATTCCATATCTAAAATAAGAAGTTGAAAATCTCCATTGTAGAGGATTTCTAACCCTTTTTTTGCACTATATGCTTGTGTTACTTTGTAATTACGCGGTTCTAAAATTGTTTTAACTTGTTTACAAATAAATTTAGAATCATCAATAATTAAAATATTATCTTTTTCATGAGAAGATATAGCATGGATAATTTTTACAATCTCTGCAATAGAATAGAGTAGATTTTTATCTTTTACTATATAATCTAGTATTCCATATTGAAAAAGTTCTTCACGTAAATCTTCATTTTGTGATGATGTAAGTACAACAACTTTTGTTTTTGTAAGAGATTGAATATTTGCTATAAGTTCTGAACCCTCACCATCTGGGAGGTGTAAATCTAAAACAATAAGTTGATAATTGTCATTTTGTAAAAATTTACGAGCATCTTGTAATGTATGTGCTTGATCAACACTAAAGTGAAATCGACGTAATTCTTTTGCAACAATATTATTAATGATTTTAGAGTCTTCGATAACTAAAATATTTTGCATCACAAAAACCTAACTTAAATAGTGTGTGATTGGTTCTGGTTTATTGAAATAATATCCTTGAGAAAAATCTACACCCAATTCTTTAACAATGTTAAAAATAGATTCATTTTCAATAAACTCTGCAACTGTTTGAATATTTTGCTCTTTTGCAAACGTTACAATACTTTTTACAACAGAGTGTGAATAGCTACTTGTTTCAATATCTCGTATTAAACAGCCATCAATTTTTAAAATATCTGGTTGATAGTTGAGGAGTCTTTCATAGTTTGAGTAACCAGCACCAAAGTCATCAATAGCAATTTTAACACCATAACTTTTCACTTTTGTAATAAAGTTTTTAATGACTTCAAACTCTTTAATACTTTCATCCTCTAAAAGTTCAAAAACAACATTGTGTGCATGAGTTTTATGCTCTTCTAAGAGTTGTAAAATTGTTTCTCTTGTGCTACGTTGTTCAATATCTAATGCAGAGAGGTTTATAGATATACTTACACCATACATACGTAAAACAGAGAAAGAGTGTTTTAGAACTGTATTTGTAATTTGTGGGTAATAATTACTTTTTTTCGCTGTATCTAAAAAGAAAAATGGTGAAACAACTTTACCATTTTCATCTATAAGTCTTACAAGCGATTCATATTTAGAAACTTTTTGAGTTGTATTATCTACAATAGGTTGAAAATAGGAGATAATATTACCATTTTTAAGAGCTGTTTGAATCATAGATACAACTTCCATATTCTCTTTAGCTTTTGCTTGTTCTTCTTGAACCAGTTTATTTGCAATAATAAAATCTTTTTTTGTTTTTAAAAGTCTTTTTAGACCCAGAGCAGCTGAGTCTAACATTTTCTCTTTTTCATAAACAACACTTATAATGATAGCTATATCATAAACAACGCCATTAAATGTGATAATGTCATTGAATATATTTTCTTGAAGAGTACGAAGTTGTTGAGTAAATTGCTCTTGTGTTTGGAAATATTTTTCGTAGTCTAAAAGTATTGCAAATTTTCCATTTTCAAGTTTGTAAAAGGTGTCAAATTGATACACTTCTTCAAACTTTTCTTGGAGATATTGCATAGCTTTTTCTTCAATAGTCTCAATTGTTTTGTTATCATAAAACTCTTTTAACATATCGAATTTATCTAATTTCATAAAAAGTAATATAGGTTTTTCTAAATCTTTAATAGCATCTTTGAGCTGTTTAGCAGGATTCATAATCGTTGTAATATCGTGATGAATAGAGATATACTCTAAAATATTTCCATGCATATCTAAAATAGGAGCTACAACACTATCTACATAGTAACTTTTACCATCTTTTGCTCTGTTTCTTACTATCCCTTGCCAAGGGTTTTTCTCTTTTGCAATTGTATGCCACATCTCTTCAAAAATGGTACTAGGGTTATCTGGATGGCGAACAATATTGTGTTTTTTCCCAATAAGTTCTTCCCTTGTATAGCCTGAGATTTCACAAAAAATATCATTTACATAAGTAATATTTCCTTTGGTATCAGCTTTTGAAACTACAGAGTTGATATTTACAGTTTCTTGGTACGATTTTAAAAAATGAAGATTCTCTTGAGCTTGTAGTTTATACTTGTATTTTTGAACTATTTGAAAAAGTGCGTTAGTAAGGTGTTGCATATCGATTGGTTTTAGCAAATAAGCATTAATCCCTGTTTCGATGCTCTCAAGGAAAAAGTTATCTTCATTATGTGCTGAAACAACAATAATAGGAGTATCTTCATTTTGTTCTTTTATTTTTTTAGCCATCTCTAAACCATTAAGGCGAGGCATATTGATATCTGTTAGCACTAAGTCTATTTTATTTTCTTGAAACTTTTCAATACCATCTTGCCCATCTACAGCAACAACAATATTGTCAAAAAAGTCTTCAAGAAACATAAGTGTCATCTCTCTTGCATCATCATTATCTTCTACATAAAGAAGTGTTAAATCTTTTGAGTATTTTAAAATCTCTTCTATATTTTTAAGCATTGTTTTTTCCTAGTTCTATTGTAAATTCTGCACCACGTTGGTTATTTTTTACATAAAGCTTTCCATTGCAGTGTTGTTCGACGATAAGCTTACTCATATAAAGCCCAAGCCCTGTACCATCTTTTTGTTTTGTTGAAAAGTAAGGTTCAAAGATTCTTTCAATAATACCTTCATCTATTCCCCCTCCATTGTCTTGTACTATCAGTTTGTTTTGTTGCGTAATAATTGTTATTTTTGGATCTTGTTTATTGTTTTGAGCAAGTGCATCCTCCGCATTTTTAATAAGGTTCAGCACAACTTGTTTTAACTCATTGGCATAAGTAAAAAATGTTTGTGTAGAGTCAAGTTGCAACTCTAGTTCTATATTTCTGTTTTTTAATGAAGTGTCTATGATTTTTAAAGAATCTTCAACAACGGCATTGAGTGTAACATTTGTTTTCTCCTTATCTGCTTTAAAAAAGTTTCTAAAGTCATTAATTGTTTCACTAAGGTATTGTGTAAATTGTGAAATTTTAGAGGTGATTTTATCGATATTTTCTTCATCTAGTTTTCCAAGTTTTGCTTTTACAATAAGAGTATTGTTTGCAGAGTTAATAGCAGAGAGTGGTTGTCTCCATTGGTGGGCTATCATATTAAGCATTTCACCCATTTGTGCAAGTCTGTTTTGTTGTAAGAGTTGTTGCTCTTTTTCTCTATTTTTTTCTATCTCTTTTGAGACTCTCATCTCTAATTCTTCGTTAAGTTTGGCAAGTTGAGCTGTTTTTCTTGTTACCTCTTTGTCTAGTTCTTCTTGAATATGTCTAATCTCATAAAGCTCTTTTTTTGAAATTTTCATAAAATAGAAACCTAAAATAGATAAAGAGATGATAATAACAAGTTTTGTTAAGAGTATCTCAACAATAAAAACATTGAGCTTTTTTTGTATATACCCAATATGTAAATCTGCCCCTAAAATATATTTTGTTCCATTTTTTGCTACTCGCGGTATAAAAATAGAGCGAAAACTTCCCCATTGATCTGTAGAAACTTCATAAGTGAGTTTATTGTTATCTAAAACATGTAAAAGAAGTTTTGTTGCTTCATCATAAGCATCAAAAAAATGTGACATCTTAGGAGTGTTGAATTCCTCCTCTTTTGCACTTGAACTTGTAAAATAGATTTTATTTTCTTTTTTAATCATAACATAAATATAATCTACATCCATATTCTTTGCAAGTTGTGAAAGGAGTTGAATATTGTGCATATCCTCTTGAGGAGTTATGCCATCTTTATGTGTCATTTTTTGAAAAAAATTATCCCCTAAAACAAGTTCAGCATTGAGTGCAGCAGCTTTTAGTTTTTTATTTACTTCTGAATATAAAATTTCTTTATTTGTTGAGTATTCAATAGAAATAATAGCTATTGAACCTGCTATAACTATAAAAGCAAAGCCAAGTACTAAAAAGTTTTTAAGTCTGTAAATTTTTAATAAATTTGTTTTTATCATGATATTTGAAACCCTTTTTTTATCGACATTGAAATTATATGATAAGAATCTAACTAAATTTACATATAAATCTGTAGAATCTGTATTTTTTTACACAAAACTAAGTTGCATTAGACTACAATTTTCCAACGAAAGGGAATGATATGCAACAAGCGAAGATTTTGCTTATAGAGGATGATGAGCTAGCTTCTGAAATGGTTTATAGCTACTTACAAGAGTGTGGTTTTGAAGTTACCGCTGTATTTACCGCAACAGAGAGTGTAAGTTATGTTAAAAACAACTCTTATGATCTACTTATTTTAGATTTGAACTTACCAGATTTTGATGGTTATGAGGTGCTAAAAAGTATTCGTAAATTTACATCTATTCCTGTGATTGTGAGTAGTGGTTATGAAGATACAAAGTCAAAACTTTTAGCCTTTAAATATGGTGCTACAGATTATATGGTAAAACCGTTCGATTTAGAGGAGTTAGAAGCAAGAATCTGGATTCAGCTAGGGCGTTATAGTGAAATAGAGTTAGAGGAGCAAAAAGAGCAACACACTTTTGAGATTGTAGATGGAACAGTTTACTTTCAAGGTGAGCCACTCACTTTAACAACTATTGAGTATGAGATACTCTCTTTACTTATTAAAAATTCAAACAATGTTATTCAACGTGAAACACTTTTAGATTCGCTCTCCTCTTTAAGTTCTCCACGCTCTTTAGATAATCACATAAAAAATATACGTAAAAAAATTGGTGACAATGGAAATAAAGCAAAGTATTTAAAAACTGAATATGGAGTGGGGTATATTTTAATAAACTAGAGGGGGAGATCCTCTAGTTTTAGAATTTAACTTCTGCAGTGAGCATAAGAGATGTTTTTTCTGCTGTTGCATCGTTGTCGTTTGTTGTTTGCGTAACATTTGCTACCCATTCAAGGTTTTTGCTTTGTTCCCAAGCAACACCCCCAATAGTAGTTGTTTGTTTCTCTTGAGCATTTGGTTGCCATTGGTCATAACGAGCAAGGATTCTGTACTCTTTTTTTGCACCAAAACGGATAGCTGTATTTACACTATAACCTTCACCAGCATTTGCAGAGATAAGATGCTGTGTTCTTTTTGTATCAATCGATTTAATATATTGAGCTGCAAGTAAGAATGATGGTTGATTATATACAGTATGAAAACCACCAAATACTAAATCATCTCCACCTTTATACTCAGAGTTGTATTGACCAAAAAATGAGATATCAAAATATGTTTTTGTTGTTTGTTTATCTTTACCATTTACACCAAGGAAGTGGATTGTTTCTCTCCACTCTAAACTCATACCATGGCCAGCTTGGTCATTGTGGTAACCTTCACCATTAAATAGACCAATTTCACTACTGAAAAATTTAGTTTTTGTTTTAAAGTTTACTCCAAAATCTGCCGAGTTACTAAGGTGTGCTTCGTTGCTATCTTCTGTAAAAACTTTGTTGATGCTTCTGTAGTTCCAAGCAGTGTGCTCTTCATAATCGTGCCAAGGGCGATGTGCAAGACCAAACTCTACACCAGTTGCTGGAAGGATATTGTTGAGGTAAATGTAAGCATATTTTAAACGTACATCTTGACTTCCATTGTCATTGTGAGCATCCATAGTTACACGGTAGTAGCTTTTAGAATCTTCAGTAAAATATGATTTAATTTGTAAATAAGCACGACGAAGTTCAAATTGTGCTTCTTTAGCACCAACTTCAGGGTCAGTGTAAGTTGCACCTAAATAAACATCCCCACTAAGTTTAATTTTAGAAGCTTTTGCATAAATTGGTGTGTGATCAGCTAAAAGTGTACGACCCTCTGCAGGTTTTGTAAAAACTGCACCAGTTTCATCTGTGTAAAGTTTTACTGTTGTAGCACTTGCAGCTACACTCCCTAATGTTAAAGCAGCTAAAGAAGATAAAACAATCTTTTTCATCTTATGAGTCCTTGTTTTGTGTTTTGTTACCGAAATTTTAGTAGATATCAATTACATTTTGATTACAGTTAGAGTTGCAATTTGTAACCAAAATATAATCGAAATATTTTATAATGTCGCCAATGAAACAAAACAAGAAGGAATTGATAGTATGAATAAAGCAGTAAAAGTAGCATTAGCTAGTACAGTTTTAGTTGCAGGTTTAAGTGCAAATGATGTTCTAAAAGGGAGTGGGGCTTCTTTTCCATATAGTGTATATCAAAAATGGATTAAAGCATACAATAAAGAGACTGGTTTAAAAGTAGATTATATTAAAAAAGGTTCTTCAAAAGGGATTAAAGACGCAAAAGCACGTGCAGTTGATTTTGCAGGAACAGATAAACCTCTTTCTCCAAAAACACTTAAAAAACATAGCCTTTATCAATTCCCAGCAGTTGTTGGTGCAATTACAATGGGTTACAATATTCCAGGTGTTCATAACCTTCGTTTAAGTAGAGCTGCGATTGTTGCTATTGCAAAAGGGAAAATTAAATATTGGGATAACAAACTAATTACAAAAGATAATCCAAATGCAAAACTTCCACATAAAAAATTAACATTTGTTCACCGTGCAGATGGTAGTGGTACAACATATAACTTTACATACTATTTAAGTAAAGTTTCTAAATCTTGGAGAAAACACTTTGGTGCAAAAAAATCTCTTAACTGGCCAGGAGATCATCACATTGGTGGTAAAACAAATTCTGGTGTAGCAGCACTTTTAAAACAAACTGCTTACTCTGTAGGGTATATTGACTATGCAGATGCAAACAATAATCAAATTGAGATGGCAACAGTGCAAAATAGAGCAGGTAAGTTTGTAGCACCAACACTTAAAAACTTCCAAGCAGCAGCAGCACATGCTTCACTAAATCCTAGAAAAGATTTTTACTCAATTATTGCAGATCCAAAAGGGGCAGATTCTTATCCAATGGTAGCGGCTACTTTTATTTTAGTACCAGCTGAAAAACAAACAACAAATAAAAAAGTTACAGCATTTTATGATTGGGCATTTAAAAATGGTCAACAAATTGCGAAAGATTTAGGATTTGTTCCACTTCCAGATGCTTTAACTGCTAAAATTAGAAAATATTGGGAAGAGAAAGGTATCTACTAAGCCTTTTTCTCTTTGCAGGGTTTCTCACCCTGCCTTTTCTTTTTTATTTCCCCTTCCATTTTAAGAAGTTTCACTTAAAAAGCTTGCTAAAATACACCCACTAAAAAACCAAGGATAAAACTATGGCAACAAGACATCATGCACGTATGGCAGTTGTTTCACTTTTATATGCATTTGACTTAGGCAATGGCAATACAAGTGAACACACATCAGAGATTTTAGAAGAGAAAAAAATTCGTAACAAACAAAAAGATTTTGCACTTGATCTTTATGAAGGTGTAATGGAGCATTTAGAGAGTGTAGATAAAGCGATTGTTGAGCATCTCAAAGAGTGGGAT
Organism: Helicobacteraceae bacterium; assembly: GCA_027063225.1. GTDB lineage: Bacteria > Campylobacterota > Campylobacteria > Campylobacterales > Sulfurimonadaceae > Sulfurimonas. The sequence goes on from JAMOSG010000029.1 coordinate 15,212, forward strand.
TTTGAGCGTTTAGGTACAATTGAGCGTGCAACACTTCGCCTTGCTGGATATGAGATTTTATTTACTGAGTTAGATGATGCAGTTATTATCAACGAAGCAGTAGAGATTACAAAAGCGTTTGGTACAGAGCAATCACCAAAGTTTATTAATGGTGTGCTTGATGCAATTTCAAAAGATAAAAAAGCATAATGAAACGTTTAACAAACCAAGAAGCACTAGATCTTATTAAAAATGCAGATTTAAAAGAGCTTGGTATTTTAGCTTCAAAGCGTAAAAAAGAGCTCCACCCAAAAGGGATTACAACTTTTGTAATAGATAGAAACATCAACTACACAAATATTTGTTGGGTAGATTGTAAGTTTTGTGCATTTTACAGACATGAAAAAGATGCAGATGCGTATGTTCTTACATTTGATGAGATAGATGCAAAAATAGAGGAACTTTTAGAGATTGGTGGAACGCAGATTTTATTTCAAGGTGGGGTACATCCAAAACTAAAAATTGAGTGGTATGAGGATTTAGTAGAGCATATTCATACAAAATACCCAACTATTACTATTCATGGTTTTAGTGCTATTGAGATAGATTTTATCGCTAAAGTTTCACGCATCTCCACGCAAGAGGTGTTAAGTCGTCTTAAAGCAAAAGGTTTAGCATCTATTCCTGGAGCTGGAGCTGAGATTTTAAACGATAAAGTGCGTGATATTATTGCTCCTAAAAAGATAGATGCAGATGTTTGGGTAGATGTTCATCGCCAAGCACATAAATTGGGGATTAAAAGCACTGCAACGATGATGTATGGAACAGTTGAGAGTGATGAAGATATTATTGAGCATTTAGAGAGGGTGAGAAACCTGCAAGATGAAACAGGTGGTTTTCGTGCGTTTATTATGTGGAGTTTTCAAAGCCAAAATACAGAGCTTATTAAACTTTTTCCAGATATTAAAAAAACATCATCAAACCGTTACTTACGCCTTTTAGCAGTTGCTAGACTCTACCTTGATAATGTGCCAAATATTCAAAGTTCTTGGGTTACGCAAGGACCACACATTGGGCAGATGGCACTTCATTTTGGTGCGAACGATTTAGGAAGTACTATGATGGAAGAGAATGTTGTAAGTTCTGCTGGGGCTGCATTTTCTATGGCAAAAGATGAGATGGTACATCTTATTAAAAATATTGGTGAAACACCAGCAATTCGCAACACAGCATACGAAACACTAGAGATATTTTAATGAAATATTTTTTAGTAATACTACTTTTTTTAGGACAAAGCATAATGGCAGCAACACTTCATTATATAGAGTTAAATAACCAAAAAATTCCACTTATTTTTGAGGAGGATAAACGTCTTCCTTTAGTTAATGTGCAGTTTGTTTTTCAAAATGCAGGCTCTATTACAAACACACAAAAAGCTGGTCTTGCAAGATTTAGTGCAAAGATGTTAAACCAAGGAACAAAAAAGTTAGGCTCTTTTGGTTTTGCGCAAGAGTTAGAACAGCGTGCTATTCATATCTCTTCAACAACGGGAATTGAAACTTTTGTTACTGAAATTGGTTCACTCAAAGAGCAGTTTGATGAAGCTTTAGGGTTTTATAAAGAGCTTTTAAAAGATCCTAACTTTACACAAGAGTCTTTAGAGAAACTTCAAACTATTACAATTGGCTCTATCACAAAAAAAGAGAATGACTTTGACTACATAGCTTCTAAAGGGTTAAAAAAGCTTCTTTTTGAGGGAACAGTTTTAGCAAAACCATCTCTTGGGACAGTTGAGTCTGTAAAAAGTTTTACGTTAAATGATGTAGAGGAGTTTATTGCAAAACATTTAAACCAATCACAACTTATTGTTGTAGCTGGTGGAGATATTGAGCTTGATGAGATTGTAGCAAAACTCAAGCCTCTTATTGCACTTTTACCACAAGGGAAAAAAGAGGCATTACCATTTTTTGAAGCATCTAAAGAAGTAAAAGAGAAAATTGTTAAAAGAAATACACAACAAGCGTATATCTATTTTGGAAGCCCTTATAATCTTCGCGTAAATGATGAACAAACATATATTGCACGTGTGGCAACGTTTATTTTGGGAACTGGTGGTTTTGGAAGCAGACTTATGGAGGAGATTCGCGTAAAACAAGGTCTTGCATATAGTGCTTATGCACGTGTAAATCTTTCAAACTCATCCTCTTATTTTAGTGGGTACCTTCAAACAAAAACCGATTCTCTAAAACAAGCACAAAAAAGTGTAAAAGAGGTTATAGAAAAGTTTGTAAAAGAGGGTGTAACAAAGGAAGAGTTAGAGCAAACAAAAAAATTCCTTTTAGGAAGTGAGCCGCTTCGTAGTGAAACACTAAGCCAAAGACTTCAAAGAAGTTTTATGGAGTATTACAAAGGGTTTGAGCTTGGACACTCAAAAAAAGAGTTAGAAAAAATTAACTCTTTAACGCTAGATGAGCTTAATAGTTACATTAAAAAACATACTGAGATTACAAATCTTAGTTTTTCAATAGTTACACAAGAGTAATGTTAGATTTACAAAAATTTGAGCTTTTTAAGGCATTAAAACCAGAGCATCTACAAAAACTTCACTCCTTTTCAAGGCGTATTGAGTACAAAAAAGGCTCCGTCGTTTTTTATGAAAAGGAGCAACCAACCTCCTTGATTTTTATAGAGGAAGGTATTTTAAAAATCTATAAAACCGATATGAAAAACAATGAGATAATCATTCATAGATTTTTACCTGGAAGCATAGTTGCAGAGATGGCAGTTTTAGAAAATATTCCCTACCCAGCAACCGCAGAGTTTGAGAGTGATGGTGCAGTTATTGCGATAGATTTTGAGCAATTTAAAAAAGAGCTTTTAGTAATTCCTGAAGTCTCTTTAATGCTTTATAAATCACTTTCAAATAAAATTAAATATTTAGAAAATGTAATAGCACTTAATATTGTACTCGATTCCACGTCAAGAGTTGCAAAGTTTATTTTTGATATAAAAAAAGAGCAGTTTACCCTCAAAAAACAAGAGGTTGCAAAACAACTTCATATGACTCCAGAAACACTTTCACGTACACTGAAAAAACTGCTTGATTTAGGGCTTATTCAAAAAGAAAAGTCTAGCTACTGTGTTGTAAATAGAAAAGGACTTTTAGCACTTTTTGATTAACTTGATATATATCAAGTTAATCCCCCCATTTTTATTATAAAATCTCCCCCTTAAAAAATATAGGAGGAGAAAAAGATGACATTTACAAACTCAGCTGAGTTGTTAGCTTTTCACGAGACAGCTTATACCATCTATGCATTACTTATTATCTCCGTAATTGCATGGTTTGGGTATAACCTTACAAGAAAAGAAGCAAAGTCAATAGTTAGAATTCCATTTTATGGATACATAGCATTTTTAGTTGCTGGTGGAGTGGGACACCATATTTTTACATACAATACAATCCCATGGGTTTCTCAAGATATTACACGTCACTCTATTACACCAGATGCGACATATAAATTTGAGATAGAGGATCATAAATGGATTGGCCTTCCTAAAAAAATTACAGTTCAATGTGGTCAAACAATTGAGTTTGATGTAAGAAGCCGTGACTTAGTATATGGTTTTGGTCTTTTTAGACAAGATGGTTCATTAGTTTTACAGATGCAAGTAAATCCAGGGACTGATGTAACTGGTATTTTAGAATCAAATGATCTGCTTTGGACATTTAACCATAACGGTGTGTTTAACTTAACATCAACAGAGTATTCAGGACCTGCACAATATAGTGAAGATGGAAAAGATTTAATGTTTGTGAAAAACTTTGTTGAAGTTGTAGGTTGTGAAGATGGAGGAAAAAAATGAGTATTGTAAAAAATTTAATTAATGGTACAAACTTTGACCATACAAGTTTAAATGCACTCCAAAAAGTAACACTTCGTGCAGTTGTTATGAGTTTCTTATTTTATGGACTTGTAGCTATTGAGGGTATGATTATGAGAATGGTTCAAACAGGACCAGTTAACCCTCTTCCAGAGATGTTTTCTCATCCAGACCATTACTTTTCTATTATGACAGTGCACCCAATTGTTGGGATTTTTGGTTCAACGTATCAGCTTGTATTTGCTGCATTTATGTTTTTAGTACCATTTTTAACGAAAAAGCCACTTTATAGTATTAAGTTAGCAAACTTTGTATGGCTTATGATCACTATTGGTACAGCTTTAGCGTGGATTGCTGCATTTGTATGGCAATATGCTCCACTTTATACACTTTATTGGCCACTTCCAGCAGATACAAAACAGTTTAGTGCTATTGGTGGGATTATCTTTATTTTAGGTGTTGCACTTATTATGGTTGGAACACTTGGCTTTATCTACAATATCTATGCAACAATTTTTCAAAGAGTTGGTGTACATAAAGATAAAACTACAAAAGAGCTTTTAATCTCTGGTTTTGGTATTGATGGTATGTTAAACCTTTGGCATAAACTTACAGGACGTCCTCCATATACAAAAGAGCCAGCTTTAGCACTTCCTGTTGTTGCAATTTTTCGTGGTACGGTAGATACATTCCTTGATGCTATTGTAATTTTGGGTGCAGGTGTACTTGTACTTGTTTATTTAGTATTTGATGTTGCAGGACACCCTTTAGATGTTGCAGCAATTGATGCACTTTTATATAAGAACTACTTTTGGTGGGGGCTTGACTTAGTTGCAGATGGCCTTGTTCTTATTTATGTTGCTGGTAGTTGGTATTTACTTGCTACATTAATTACAGGACAAAAACTATTTATGGAAAATGTTGCTCGTGCTGCACTTATGCTTGAGCTTTTAGTTTCTTGGATGGTATGGTCTCACCACCTTTTAGCAGACCAAAATCAACCAGAGATGATGAAACTAATTTCAGGTGAGATGGTAACAGCGTTTGAGCTTTTAACACAAGGTCTTGCTCTGTTTATTACACTTGTAACATTATGGAAAGCACGTCCACTTAAAATGACTATGGAGTTAAAATATCTTCTTGGTGGTTTAGTTGGATTTGGTCTTGCTGTTCCAGCTGCGATTATTCAAGCAGATATGGGTATGAACCGTGTTTTACACAATACTCAATGGATCATTATGGCTCACGTTCATATTGCTCTTATTGTTGGGCTTTATATGACACTGTATAGTGCTTTATATGTTTTATGGCCAATTGTTACAAATAACACAAAAATGTACTCAAGTAAACTTTCAAATGTTCACTTTTGGATGTACCTTATTGGTGGTATTGGAATGGGTGCATTTGGTGGTATGGCAGGTTTAGATGGTATGCTTAGACGTCACCTTTATGTTGATGGTGAGTTTAATACACTTATGATTCTAGCTGCTGTTAGTGGTAGTATGATTTTAATTGCTTGGGCAATTTTCCTCTTTAATATTGTAATGTCAGTTGGTATTAAAGGGCTTATTGGTATCTTTTTACCAGCACAAGATCCTACAGCTTCTTATGGTATTGAACCAGAAAAAGTTGCAGAGAATCATAAAGTATAAATTTTAGAGGGAATATCCCTCTAAAAAATTAGGAGAGAAATTTGATACACCTAAAAAGAGTGGCATTAGAGATAAAAACAGTTGGTTTGTATGATTTGATTTTACAAGATGTGCAAAAAATTGCACAAAAAAATAGTGTGAGTGAAGATGAAATCATAGAGATTATCAAAACAAATCCACAAATTTTAGAAGACTATAAACAATTAAATGTTGAATATAATTTAAGCAATATTCACTTAAGAGATATTGATATAGAGAGTTTGGAAGAGTCGTGTAAGCAAAAAGCGAAAGAGGTAAATAAAAATTTAGCCCATCTACGTGAAATAGAAAAATATACACTAGATTTTGAGCAAAGTTCCACTTTGGTTATTATATTTTCTATTGAGTTTTTTGTGCTTTTTTCGGTGCAATATTTTATTGTTCTTTTAGATTTAAAAGAGTGGCAATGGTGGATATACTCTGTATTTGCACTCTCTATTGTTGTGGCATGGTGGTATGCAAAAAAAGAGCAAAAACTTTATGCAAAAAACAGTGCTGTTTTTGAAGAGATGTATGAAAAAACCCTAAAGCTTTTAGAAGAGTTAGAGGAGCAAGGGTGTATAAAAAAAGAGGACTTAATTATTCAAGAGTGTGAAGAGCATGTCTAAAATAGAATTTCAATGGAACAAACAAAAAGCATTACAAGCGAGTAAAATTGTTTATGATTGGGATATGAAACACTCCCCCAAACGTTTTATTGGGTGGCTTTTTATCGCACTGACTCAGTTTGGTATTGTAGGGGCTTTAAAACATAATGCTTTTGGGCTTTTGTTTATCTCCACTTTTTTGGTGTTATATTGGTATGTTTTTCGTTGGCAAGTGCGTAAATATTTTTTAAATAAATTTTATGCAAAACAACTTCCATCTTCAGTAACAATTGTTCTTGATGTAACAGATGAAGGAATAACACATAACAATCAACTTTTTAGTTGGGATGAAGTGTATGGTGTAAGAGTGATTGACGATGCTATTTTATTGCAGCTACAAGGGGAGTTACTTTTTTTTTCTAAAGATGCTTTTGCAACATATGAAGAGTTTCAAGCATTTAAAGAGCTTTTAACGCAAAAGGACAAAATCTAGATGGAGTATTTCTATATAGGAGCTGTAAGTGTTTTTGTAGTTGCTTTATTAGTTGTTGGTTTTGTAATGGATGAGGAGAAATAAAAATTGGTGGTGAAGAAAAGCTTATAGCTCTTCTTCGTGTTTTGCTAAATACTGTGCAACACCATCAGCATCAGGTTTCATACCTTCGTCACCTTTTTGCCAACCAGCAGGACAAACTTCACCATATTCATCTGTAAATTGTTGAGCATCGATCATTCTTAACATCTCATCAACATTACGTCCAAGTGGAAGGTCATTTACTACAGCGTGACGAACAATTCCTTTATCATCAATTAAAAATGAACCACGAAGTGCTACTGCATCGTTTAAAAGTACATCATAATCACGAGCAATGTTTTTAGTAAGGTCAGCTACTAGTGGGAAGTTGATTCTACCAATACCACCTTTTTCTACTGGAGTTTCTCTCCATGCAAAGTGTGAGAATTGAGAATCAACAGAAACACCAATAACATTTACACCACGTTTTTGGAACTCTTCATATCTGTGAGAGAAAGCGATAATTTCAGATGGACATACAAATGTAAAGTCTAATGGGTAAAAGAATACAACTGTACCTTTCTCACCATAGTTTTCGCTAAGTTTAAAATCTTCTACAATTTCACCGTTTGCAAGTACTGCTGTTGCAGTAAAATCTGGAGCTGGGTTTGTTACTAACATATAACATCCTTAAAATAAATTTTGATTACGAAATTTTAACAAAAAAATTATTAATAAAGCTTAGATAATACAAAGTAGTAAAATTATTTAAGGATAATTTTTATCTTTTAAAAGTTAAACCATTTATTAATAACTCTTAGCTATAATCACATCGATTTATGGAGCTAGACTCTGTATTTCAATAAGGAAAATCGATGACGGAAGAAAAAAACACTCAAAAAGAGTATATATTTACTTCAGAGTCTGTAACAGAAGGGCATCCTGATAAGATGGCTGATCAAATCAGTGATGCAATTTTGGATTATATTATTGAAAATGATAAAAATGCAAGAGTAGCGTGTGAAACTCTTGTATCGAATGGTTTTTGTGTAATTGCAGGCGAACTGAAGACAACAGCTTATGCTCCTATGCAGGATATTGCTAGAGAAGTGATTCAAAGTATAGGTTATACAGATGCAACATATGGATTTGATTATCGCTCTGCTGCAGTTTTAAATGGTATTGGTGAGCAATCACCCGATATTAACCAAGGTGTTGACCAAGCAGATGGGCAAACAGGTGCGGGTGATCAAGGTTTAATGTTTGGTTATGCTTGTCGTGAAACAGATGTTTTAATGCCTTTGCCAATCCATTTAGCACACCGTTTAACACAGCGTTTAGCTGAAGTGCGTAAAGAGGGGATTGTTCCATATTTACGTCCAGATGGTAAAGCTCAAATTAGTGTAAAATATGTAGATGATAAGCCAGTTTCAGTACAAACTGTTGTTATCTCAACACAACACCATGAAAATATCTCTCAAGATCAGATTCATAAAGATATGATTGAAGAGGTTATCAAACATGTAATTCCTGCTGATATGTTAAGTGATGAAACAGTGTTTCACATTAACCCAACAGGTAAATTTGTAATTGGTGGTCCACAAGGTGATGCAGGACTTACTGGTCGTAAAATTATTGTAGATACTTATGGTGGAAGTTGTCCTCATGGTGGGGGAGCTTTTTCTGGAAAAGATCCTACAAAAGTAGATAGAAGTGCTGCTTACGCTGCAAGATGGGTTGCTAAAAACCTTGTAGCTGCTGGTGCTTGTGATAGAGCTACTATCCAGATCGCATATGCTATTGGTGTAGTACAGCCTGTTTCTATTATGGTAGATACACATGGAACTGGTGTTGTGAGTGAAGCAAAAATTGAAGCGTGTGTAAAAGAGTTTTTTGATCTTTCACCTGCTGGAATTATTAAATCACTTGATCTACTTCGCCCAATCTATAGAAAAACTGCTGCGTATGGTCATTTTGGTCGTACGGAAGATAGTTTTACATGGGAAAAAACAGATAAAGTAGAAGAGATTAAACAATATTTATCTCTTTAGTGTATAATTTTAAAAGTGTAACTATTTAGCACAAAAAATTTTAAATATGCTTTTTTTTAGCTTTATTTAAAACTCTTGGGTGTATAGTTACCTCTATAAATATTTAGGAGACTTAAATGGCAGTAATTATTAATGACACATGTATTAACTGTGGTGCTTGTATTGACGAATGTCCAACTGAAGCAATTTTAGATGAGGATGATAATCCAACAGGTGAGGACATCTATTTTGTTCAAGCTGAAAAATGTGTAGAGTGTGTTGGTCACCACGATGAGCCAGCTTGTGCTACTGCATGTCCAACTGAGGGTTGTATCACTTGGGATGCTATTGGTGCTTCTCCAGAGCATAGAGAAGATATTACTGATGAGCAACGTGCTAATCACGAGCCAGTTGTAGAGTAGTAACTTTCTCCTTTTATGGGCACTTGCCCATAAAAATTCACCCCTTTTCACTTCATTTTATATAGAATCAATCTTTTTTTTGCTATACTTCCATTTCAATTTTACAGTTTAACAGGAGTTACGATGGAACGTACACTATCAATTATTAAGCCAGATGCAGTTGCTAAAGGTGTTATTGGAAAAATTTTAGATCGTTTTGAGAGCAATGGACTTAGAATCGCTGCTACAAAAAAGATTCAACTTTCTCGTGAAGATGCAGAGAAATTTTACGCAGTTCACGCTGATAGACCTTTCTTTAATGACCTAGTAGATTTTATGATTAGCGGTCCAGTTGTTGTAACTGTACTAGAAGGTGAAAATGCTATGGCTAAAAACCGTGAATTAATGGGTGCTACTAACCCTAAAGAAGCAGCTCCTGGTACAATTCGTGCAGATTTTGCTGAAAATATCGATGCAAATGCAGTTCACGGAAGTGACTCTTTAGAAAATGCAGCAATTGAAATTGCATTCTTCTTTGCTGAAAGAGAAATTGCTTAATTAGCAAAGATTTTGTTTGAAAGTTGCATTTAGAAAAATAACAAAAACACCACTAGACTTTGAACTACAAAGTAGTGAAATAATTTTCAAAGGTTATTTAGAGTATCATTCTGGCAAGTTAGTTTTACTCAAAGCTAGTTTGAGTGGTGTTTTGGAGAAGGATTGTGACACTTGTGCACAACCTTTTCCTCTAAAAGTCGATGAAAATGTAGAGTTTTTTCTTTCAGATGGCATCTATGATGGCGATGAGGATGAACTTGATGTTGTTGAGTCTTTTGATGGCTTTGTCGATTTAGAAGAGCTTTTAGCTTCAGAGATTGAACTAATCAAAAGCGATTATCATAAATGTGATAGTTGCAAAAATAATGATGTTGATGAACTAACTTTTTAGTTCACACAATAAAAAAATACAACAAAGGAAATAGATATGGCAGTACCTAAGAGAAGAGTATCTCACTCACGTTCAGCAAAACGTAGAACTCACTACAAAATTTCTTTAGCTCGTCCAGTTAAAGATAAAGATGGAACTTACAGATTACCACACTATATGAACCCTACAACTGGTGAGTATAAATAAGTCATTATGGTAAAAATTGCTATTGATGCAATGGGTGGGGACTTTGGTCCCGAACCTATTATAAATGGTTGTATTACTGCTCTTAAAAATAAAACTTTCGAGCCTATTTTAGTTGGAAAAAAATCGGAAATTTTACCTCTGTTACCAAAGCGTTATAGAGATAAGATTTTAATTGTAGAGAGTGATGATGTAATCTCTATGAGTGATGCTGCAACAGACGCAGTAAAGCGTAAAGAGAGTAGTATTTATAAGGCTATAGAACTTGTAAAAAACGGTGAGGCAGATGGTGTGGTTTCTGCTGGTCATAGTGGTGCTACAATGACTCTTGCAACACTTAGACTTGGTCGTTTAAAAGGTGTTGCTCGTCCTGCACTTATTACTTTCATGCCAACGGTTGGAAATAGACGTTCTGTTATTTTAGATGTTGGAGCAAATGTTGATTCTAAACCTGAGCATTTAGTGCAATTTGCTATTATGGGTGGATGTTATTCACAGTATGTTATGGGTGTGCAAAACCCTCGCATAGGTCTTTTAGCTAATGGTGAAGAGGACTCTAAAGGGAATGAGGTTACAAAAGCAGCGCATAAAATGCTTCAAGGGTATGATGGTTTTATAGGAAATGTTGAAGGTGGAGATATCTTCAATGGTTCTTGTGATGTAATTACATGTGATGGTTTTGTTGGAAATCTTGTTCTTAAAACAAGTGAGGGTGTTGCTTCAACTATTAGTTATCTCATAAAAGATTATATTAAAAAATCACCTATCGCAATTACGGGTGCTCTTTTGATGCGTAAAGTTTTTAAACTTCTTAAAAAAGAGATAGACTATGCAGAGGTTGGTGGTGCACCACTTATTGGTATTAAAGGGTGTGTAATTGTAAGTCATGGTAAAAGTAATGCTCGTGCAATTGAGAATGCGATTTATCAGGCTATTAGTTATGTTGATACAAACGTAAACGAACATATTTTAGAAAAACTCCAAAGTTATAAAGAGTTAAAGGAAAAATAGATGGCTTATGCAGCGCTTCGTTCAATTGGTGCTTATGCTCCTAAAAATATTTTAACAAATGATGATCTTACAAAGATGGTAGATACATCAGATGAGTGGATTACTAAACGTACTGGTATTAAAGAGCGTCATATCGCAGATAAAGATGAATTTACAAGCGATATGGGTGTAAGTGCTGCAAAGCTTGCGATTGAGCGTAGTGGTATTGCTAAAGAAGATATAGATATGGTTGTGTGTGCAACAATCTCTCCAGATTATTTTAATATGCCTTCAACTGCTACAATGATTGCAAAAAAACTTGAATTAAACTCTGTTACTGCATTTGATATCTCAGCAGCTTGTACTGGATTTGTTTATATTCTCTCTATTGCAAAAGCATTTATTGAATCTGGTATGAAGAAAAATGTTTTAATTGTTGGTGCAGAGAAACTCTCAGCTATTACAGATTATACTGATCGTGGAACTTGTATTTTATTTGGTGATGGTGCAGGTGCAGCTGTAATTAGTGCAACTGAAAATAAAGAGGAAGCAATTATTGATGTTCACACTGCTGCAGATGGAACATATGCAGATTTACTTATGACACCAAATGGTGGTACTGGTTCACCTCATGATGCACTTGAGAGTGAAGCTGCTGGGGTTTATATGCAAATGAAAGGGAACGAAACTTTTAAAGTTGCTGTTCGTACTTTAACAAAAGATGTAAAAGATATCTTAGAAGCAAACAATATTAAAACAGAGCAAATTGATCACTTTGTACCACACCAAGCAAATTTCCGTATTATTAAAGCGGTTGGTGATGCTTTAAAAATGAAAGAGGATCAAGTTGTGGTTACTGTTGCAAAATATGGTAATACTTCTGGTGCTTCTATCCCTATGGCTATTAACGATATTTATGAGGAAGGTAAACTTAAAAAAGGGCAACTGCTTCTTTTAGATGCTTTTGGTGGTGGACTTACGTGGGGAAGTGCACTCGTTCCTTTTTCTCCTCTAAAATAATTCTTTTTCTTATCCAACATTTTGTTGTTGGATAAGTTTTAAATCTCTTCTAACTTTTTTCTTAATAATTCAAAAAACATTTTTTCATCTGCTAATTCTAAAGTAGTATCTCTTTGTTGTTTTCCCCACATAGGTTCTGGAAAATAGTTGTCATTTTCAAATCTTGCCATTACATGGATATGAACGCGAGGAAGCATATTTCCAAAAGATGCCATATTGATTTTTGTAGGATTGTAGTAGTTTTGCATCTGCTTCTCTACAACATCATAAACATCCCACAAATAGCTTCTAAGCTCTTTTGGAAGATCTGCTAACTCTTTGTACTCTTTTTGCGTGAAAATTTTAACCCATGGAATTTGACTAGGTTCTTTTTCTATAAAAATAAGTTCATTTTGGTAAATAATATTTGATTGCATAATGGAAGTTCCTTAAAAAGGTTAAAGAGAGAAAGATTCTCTCTTTATTGGTGTAAAGTTTTAGCGGTTTCTATTGCGAGATGAACGGTTTCTATCTCTATTTCCACCACCACTTCTGTGGTTAGAGTTTCTGTTCCCACCGCGGTAGTTTCTACGTCCACCTCTACGGTTTCTGTCATTGTTTCTACGGCCAGCTCTTTCTAAAATAGCTTGAAGTTTATCAGCTGGGATACCAATATTATTTGGTCCTTTGATATCTTGTTTATCTAAAATCATAGAGATGAGTTTAAACATAATAGTTTCTTCATCAATATCCTCTTTGAGTTTATCTAAAACTTTATGTGCTTCATCGTAAATCTTTTGATTTTCAATTGCTTGTACCATTTGGTTTAGAGTAGATTCTCTTAAATCGTTTTTACTTGGAACAAAGGCATGACCCATTGAAGTTCCAACTTTTTGTTTGATTTTTTGAAGCTCTTTAAACTCAAGTGGTGTTAAAAGTGTTATGGCTTTGCCTTTTGTACCAGCACGACCTGTTCTACCAATACGGTGTACATAAGATTCTGGATCAAATGGAATATGGTAGTTAAATACGTGAGAGATGTTATTTACGTGAATACCACGTGCAGCAACATCTGTTGCAACAAGCACTTTTACAGAGTTGTTTTTAAACCCTTTAATAACATTTTCACGTTGACGTTGCTCCATATCTCCATGAAGACCATTTGCTAAATAACCAGCATTTGAAAGAACGTTACTTAGTCTATCTACTTCAGATTTTGTTCTACAAAATACAACAGATTTTTTAGTATCTTCACTATCCATTAAACGGATAATTGCGTCATCTCTTTCATGCTCATCAATTACATAGTAAAGTTGCTCAATATCTGTGTTTGTTGTTTCACCTTTAGTGATAGAAACAAACTCAGGGTTATGTAAAATTTTCTTTGCTAATACTTTAATTGGCTGTGGCATTGTAGCAGAGAAAAGAAGTGTTTGACGCTCTTTTGGTAGGTATGAGAAGATATCATTAATATCATCTAAAAATCCCATATCTAGCATCTCATCTGCTTCATCTAAGATAACCATACGAGGTGCAAACCCCTTAAGCATATCTTTTTTGAGAATATCTAACATACGTCCTGGAGTTGCAACGATAATGTTTGCTCCTCTTTGTACTAAATCGATTTGACGTTTGTATGAAGTACCACCAAAAATAGTAACTGTTCTAATACCTAAATTTCTACCATATTTGTAAAGCTCGTCACTAACTTGTGTTGCGAGTTCACGTGTTGGAGTGATTACTAAAACTTCTACACCAGAGTTTAACTTCATATTTGAGATTGCTGGAAGACCAAAAGCTGCAGTTTTACCAGTACCAGTGTGAGCCTGACCAATAACATCACGACCCGCTAAAATAAATGGGATTGCTTGTGCTTGGATTGGGCTAGGGTTTGTAAAACCTGCTTCTTTAATCGCTTTTAAAACCTCTTTTTTAAGTCCTAATTCTTCAAAAGTTAAAACTTTTTCCTCTGTTTGCTCTGTTTGTGTATTGTTTTGTGCGTTTTCTTGCATCTATATCCTTAAAATGTTTCACTAAGGAGATGATACAAGTGCCACTCACTAGCATCTTCCCCTTTAAGTTTCGTATTGTATCTAAATAAAGATAAGTTCTTGCATATAAAAAAATATTAACTTAGGTATAATTGCGAAAAATTATTGAAAAAAGATAGAAAAGAAGATGAAAATAGCATTTATTGGTGATATTGTAGGGCAACCAGGAAGAAAGATAATTCAAAAATATCTTGGTGCAATTAAAAAAGAGTATGGTGTAGATTTTGTAGTGGCAAATTATGAAAATGCTTCACACGGTTTTGGATTGACACAAAAAAATGCTCAAGAGCTTTTTAGTTATGGAATAGATGTTATGACAGGTGGAAATCATACATGGGATAAAAAAGATATTTTACCCCTTTTTGATAAGTATGAACTTTTAAGACCACATAATTATTTAGAAGAAGTTCCTGGAACTGGTGTAAAGGTGTATGAAGTTTCAGGGGAAAAACTAGCTGTTATAAACCTAATGGGGCACTACTCTATGCCACAATATACACAAAATGTATTTCATTGTGCAAAGCAGAGTGTTGAGGCTTTACGTAAAGAGGGAATAAAAAATATTTTTATCGATTTCCATGCAGAAGCAACAAGTGAAAAAAGAGCACTGTTGATGATGTTAGAGCAAGAGGTAAGTGGTATTATTGGGACACATACACATGTCTCAACTGATGATTTACAAATTGTAAATGGTACACTTTACTTAACAGATATTGGACTAACTGGGTGTCGTGATAATGTGATTGGGATGGATAAAAAAGTACCAATAAATCAATTTTTAACTGCAACAAAAGGGCATTACGATATTCCTAAAAAATGTAAAGCAATTTTACAAATTGTGGTTATGGAGTTTGACGAGGGTAAATGTATAGATGGTTTAAAACTAAAATATTTTGATGATGGTAGAGTTTTAAAAACAAAGGCTTGGATAGAGGAAGCATAGCTTTATAAAAAATTGGATATAATTTTTTTATGAAAAAACCCCAACTAAAGCTTCTTGTAGCACTTTGTTTATTACTGTTTTATAGTGATACTTTTGCACAAACATTGCGGGGGATTACACTTGAGACTATCCAAACAAATCCACGTATTTTAGAAAAATTGAGCGAATTTAGAGCTTCTCAACAAACTCAAAATAGTGCAGGTTCTAACTATCTTCCAAAGTTAGACCTTGAACTATCCTATTCGATAAACAATTCACTTAATCAATTAGATGGTACACAAAATCTAGGTAGAATTGCCTTAGAAAATAGTTATAACACATATAAAGCTTCTTTAACTTTAACGCAAAATCTTTTTGAGGGTTTTGGGAGTGAAACAAAGTATGATTTTGCAAAGATGGAGAGTTTTTTTAAGGCATATAACTATGTTACAACACTCCATAGTGTAGCATTTGAAGTGATCAAGACCTATACGGAACTTTTTTATGTAACAGAATTACTAAAAACTTCTATGCACTATTTAACACAGCAAAAAAAGTTACTTTATCAACAAAATCTTTCTCAACTTCAAAAGATAAAATTACAACTTAGTATAGAAAAAATAAAACTTATTGTTGCTAAAAACTTACAAAAAGTTAGAGATGCAAAGTTTCACTACAGAGCTTTGGTTGGTAGGCTTCCTCAATTTAAAAGATTTAAAAAACCTAATTTTAATCTTGCTGTTCCAAAAGTTTTAGAATCTGCACAACTTTATGCACTAAGACACAACCCTGAACTTTTAGCATTAGAGTTTCATGTAAAAGCTTTACGTTTAGAAAAAGAGGTTTTTAAGAGTTCTTACTATCCAAAGATTGACTTAAAAATTCAACAAAACTACCAAGATATGACACAAAGAAATCTCTATGAGCAACCAGATGATAGATTTATAGCTGGGGTATATTTGCACTATAATCTTTTTGAAGGGTTTAAAACCGATGCCAAAGTGCAAAAGCAAGTAAGTGTTATAGTAGGGGCTACACAAAGGGCAAATCAAAAAAAACGTGAAATTCTTTTTGCATTAGATAAAGCGTGGCAAGAGTATAAATCTGCACAATATAAAGAGAAAAAATTACACAACTATAGAACTTTTTTACAACAAGAGGCTCATCTACTTACAAATATGGAAGATAAGTTAAATTTTAATAAAGATTCTTATGAAGTGGAATATGATTTAGTCTCTGCTAAGTATGAGCTTTTATTTGCAAAATATAAAATTTTAGATGGTATGGGGCTTTTGGTTAAAAGTGTTGTTGGGGATACTCGTTTATTAATGAGTAAAGTAAATTTACGTAAAGATATTGTACCAAGAGAGATTTTAGATAAAGAGTATTTACCAAAAGATAGAGATAGAGATGGTGTAGCTGATGTAAAAGATTTATGTGATAACTCTTTAGCATTTAAAGGGGTTGAA
The DNA here is from genome assembly GCA_027063225.1 of Helicobacteraceae bacterium. Lineage (GTDB taxonomy): Bacteria > Campylobacterota > Campylobacteria > Campylobacterales > Sulfurimonadaceae > Sulfurimonas. Next base: position 31,862 of record JAMOSG010000029.1, read on the forward strand.
TATTTTGGATGTTCTAAAATTGGGGATTTTGATGAAAATATAAACCTTTTAGAGAGGGTGTCTCCAAAGATAAAAAAACAAAAACCTAAGAAGAAAAAAAGAGTAGTAAAACATAAAAGCAAAGTACATAAAAAAGTTGTAAAAAAACAGAAAAAAAGAGTTTACAAAAAGCCTAAAAAAGAGGTTGCTGCAGTTAGTGAGGAGTATTTAAAAAATAGTTTTATTCAAGAAAATATGATTCAAAATCATCGTATGATAGGGGATGGTTTTGATAATGGCTTATTTGAAGATGATGATCTTTCTGATGTGAGTTGTGTGAATGTTCCTTCTGGATATGAACTAGATAAAAATGGGTGTGCAACATCGTTTGTTTTAACAATACCTAGTAAATTTGAAAATAGTAAAAAACAATTACCAAAAGAGATAGAGAATAAAATAGCAGAACTTGCTGCATTTTTAAACAGAAATCCTGAGTTAAATGTAAAAATTATTGGTTATGGTAGTAGAACAAAAAGAAGTAATAAATGGTATAATATTAAACTTTCAAAAAAACGTGCAAAACGTTTAAAAGAGGAACTTGTAAAACGTGGAGTTTTCTCCTTTAGAATAACTACTGATGGAAAAGGTTTTGCAAATCCTATAGCAGATAATGCAACAAAACAAGGGCGTGAGAAAAATCGCCGTTTAGAGATAAAGTTTGTAAGGAAGTAGATGCATAAGGTTTTAGTGGTTTGTTTGTCTTGTTTGGTTACTACTACTCTTAGTGGGTATGATGATTATGATTCAAAAGAGTATGAAAAACCAATCTCTGAACATACAATAGTCTCTCATGGTAGTGATGATCTTCAAAGCTCTTATGAGGAGGATGATGCCACTTTTGAGGAACCAGTTTCTGACACAGCTTTTTCTCATAAAGAAAAAACACGACAACAAAGTGTGATAGATAACCACGAAAGAGAAATTATCCAACACGATTTTTATGATGATGGTGGATCTGCACAAGAGGATGATACTTTAGATCTTTTATATGGTGATACTCCAAATGACTATGTAGAACATGCTACACCAGTTGAAGAACCAGAAGAGTTTGCTGGTTATGAGATAACAACAGAGCCTATAGTAACTAAAAAAGAGGAAGATACAGACACCTTAGAGATAGATGAGGAGAGCTCTTCATCTTTGTGGGGTTCTTTACTCCCAAGCTCGAAAAAAAAAGAGAAAAAATATGAAACTATTGAGCCTCAACCTGTAGAGATAGAGAGTGAATATGATGATATTTACGATATAGAAGAACCTGTGGAAGAGTCTTACACTAAAAGAGTTTCTAGGGCTTATAAAGTTATTGAACCACAAGAGACTCAAGAGCTAACACAGAGCATGGATAGTACATATCAACACAGTCAAAAAAAGGTAGATCCACAAGCGACATTAATAGAAACAAAAATGTTTCAACGTAAACAAAACCTCGATAAAGATGAAGATGGTGTTTATGATCGTAAAGATATGTGTCCAAATACACCACTTGGTGCAACAGTTGATGAAAATGGTTGTCCATTAGATAGTGATGGAGATGGTGTTTATGATTACAAAGATGTTTGTAAAAATACACCATTACGTGCTAAAGTGGATAAAAATGGATGTGAGATAAAAAAAGTTGCTAAAAAGATGCTCAAAGTAACTTTTAAACCAAAATCTACCAGACTCACTTATAACTCTTTTAGTGAGATTTTACGCTTTAGTGACTTTTTGAAAAAATATCCCCGTTACGATACGCAGATTATTGCTTATGCTGTGAATGATAGAGCATTAGATTTAGCAAAAAAAAGAGCAAATGCAATTAAAGAAGCCTTGATTATAGAGGGGATAGATGCGAGTCGCATAGAGACATCTGCATACTCTCAAAATAGAAAAAATGCAGATCATCTTTTAGATAAAACACCTATTGAGGTAAGGATATTTTACTAGAAGTTTTTAGGAAGCTTGACTTTATTTCACAATATAGTGTAAAATTGCACTTGTAATGAAAAAGTTATACAGATGAAAATACAAATTCCTTCCCATTTTACAATCCCAAATCTATTTAAGGCAGTTAATATATGAGTGAAAACAATTCTTCAAAACCTCGTAAGACTACAAAATCTAACAACACAAAAAATTCTAAACAACGTTCCCATACACCAGCAAATGCAAATAGTATAGATGAACTTCGTACAAAGAGTATTGAAGAGCTAGTAGCAATGGCTACAGAGCTTGGTGTTGAGCATCCAAATGAACTAAAACGTCAAGATGTAATTTTTGAAATTTTAAAAGCGCAAACTGCGCAGGGAGGGTTTATCCTCTTTAGTGGTATTTTAGAGATTATGCAAGATGGCTATGGTTTTATCCGCTCGATTGATAAAAGTTTTAATGAGTCTATTAATGATGCGTATGTTTCAAATACACAAATTCGCCGTTTTGCACTTAGAAATGGAGATGTAGTAACAGGACAAGTTCGCCCTCCAAAAGATCAAGAGCGTTATTATGCACTTATTAAAATCGAAGCGGTAAATGGACTTCCGCCAGAAGAGAGTAAAAAGCGTCCACTTTTTGAAAACCTTACACCACTATATGCAACAGAGCAGATTAAGCTTGAGTATAAACCAAATGGTATTACAGGGAGAATGATGGATCTTTTTGCTCCTATTGGTAAGGGGCAGCGTGGACTTATTGTTGCACCACCAAGAAGTGGTAAAACAGAGCTTTTAAAAGAGATTGCACATGGTATTACAACCAATAATCCAGAGATAGATTTGATGGTTTTACTTGTAGATGAGCGTCCAGAAGAGGTTACAGATATGGAGCGTAGCGTAAAAGGGGAAGTGTATAGTTCAACTTTTGATATGCCTGCTAAAAACCATGTAAAAGTAGCAGAGATGGTTATAGAAAAAGCAAAACGTCGTGTTGAGCTAGGGCATGATATTGTGATACTACTTGATTCTATTACACGTCTTGCTCGTGCATACAATACTGTAACACCTTCAAGTGGTAAAGTACTCTCAGGCGGTGTTGATGCCAATGCACTTCATAAACCAAAACGTTTCTTTGGTGCTGCACGTAATATTGAAAATGGTGGAAGCTTAACTATTATTGCTACAGCTCTTGTAGAGACTGGAAGTCGTATGGATGAAGTAATTTTTGAGGAGTTTAAAGGAACTGGAAACTCTGAAGTTGTTTTAGATAGAAAAATAGCAGAGCGTAGAATTTTCCCTGCGATTGATATTTTAAAATCTGGTACACGTAAAGATGAACTTTTAATTGGTCCAGAAGTTTTACAAAAAGTTTTTATTCTACGTCAAATGCTTCATAAACAAGAAAATGAAGTAGAAGCTCTGAAATTTATCTATAATATTATGGGTAAAAAAGATACAAATGCAGAGTTTTTAGAAAGTATGAACACGGATAAATAGATAGTGAAAGTTGGTGTTTTTGATAGTGGAATAGGTGGACTTAGTGTTGTTAAGTCTTTACTACAACACCAACTTTTTGAAGAGATTATCTACTATGGTGATACTGCTAGAGTTCCTTATGGAATAAAAGATAAAAATACAATTATTCGCTACGCTTTAGAGGCGGTTGAGTTTTTTAAAAATTTTGATTTAGATTTAATAATAGTAGCATGTAATACTGTAAGTGCTTATGCACTTGATGAGATGCGTCAAAACGCTTCATGTAGTGTTGTTGGTGTTGTAGAAGCTGGAGTTTTAGCAACATCAAATGCTTTAAAAGAGAAAAAAAATGCTAGTATTTTAATTCTTGGAACAAAAGCTACAATTAACTCACAAGCGTATGAAATTGGTTTAAAAGATTTGGGATTTTTAAACCTCACACCAAAAGCAACACCCCTTTTTGTTCCTTTAGTTGAAGAGGAAATTTATGAAGGGGAGATTTTAGAAGCAACTTTTAAACACTACTTTACAAACCTTACAAAACCTGAAGCACTCATTTTAGGATGTACCCATTTTCCTCTTATATCTTCTGCACTTGCAAACTACTTTGGAGAAGACACTTTGTTAATCCACTCTGGAGAGGCGATAGTGGAGTACTTAGAGAAACATTTTAACTTTACGCAAAAGTTCCCATTGCCACAAATGAAATTTTTTGCTTCTGAGAATCCTGAAAATTTACGTAGGGTTGCGGTTAAGTGGTTGGAGCTTTAGATACTCTCTAATTTCACCAACTCCCACCCATGAAACACAAGCACCACCTTTTTAAGGGTTAATCCTTTTTTTATGTACTGCGTTACTAGTTCATCATTTTGGTATTTGTTAAGTTGCTCGATTGCTTCATTTTTGAGTTGTTCTATTTTTGCTTTGGTTGGTTTTTCTTCTCTTTTTATATATTTAAACTCTAAAAGTCCAAAGTATTTTATATACTCATTATTAAATGGTTTTATCAGTATATCTACAAACCCTTTTTGTAGTTCTGCTTCACTTTTTATTATGTAGTATGGAACTAGTGAAAGGTAAGCTATATACATAGCTTTTATATGTTGCTCTTTGTATATATAATCTCTAATGCTTGAATTAAGCTCTATTTGTTTTGCTAAAAATTCAAATATATCTAGTTTCCCCTCCAAAGCAAACTTCTCAAAGTGATCTTCAAGGTGAGATACTCTTAGTTTAAATACTTTTTCCATTGTAAGAGTATCTTTTAAAAAGTCTATATCTATCCTTTTTACTGTTTCATTTGGTATTTGAAGGTTGAGTTTAAATGTTTTATCTTTTATAGTTACAAGCCCTAAATAAAACATTAAAGATTTAAAGTTATTCTCCTCTTCAAGATTTAATGCTGAGAAGTCTTGTACAAGATTATTTAAACTTACACTCTGTCCACCTATTAAAGTTCTTAGAGTTTCAAAGTTACCATTTAACTTTTTATTTGTGTAGATAATGCTTCTGAGTTTAGA
>JAMOSG010000030.1 GCA_027063225.1 Helicobacteraceae bacterium
TGGAGTGTGAGTGACGCTTAAACCTTACAGCATTACTTTTAGGATTGCTAATAAGTTGTTTTTGGTACTCTATCATCTTAAAAAAAGGTGTTAAAAAATTATCAAGCTCAAAAGATGTAATATTTTCAATTTTATGTTGTGTTAAAAGCTCTAAAACCACTTGAGTTGATTCTATGGTAGAGAGGTAATTTTTTTGTGGTTGCGCTTTTATTTGGTATTGAGATTCTTTTTTAGTTTGAAATGTTAAATGTGGAAGTTTTTGAAGATTTTTACTCTCTAAAAAAATCTTTTTTGCACACGCCCATGTTGCATCTATTAAAAAAATTGCAATTGGTTGATTTGTTGTTTTTGGATTAGTATTATTTAAAACAATAGCATTATCTGAAGGGTAGAGAATATAGCTTTGATGAGTATTTATAATCTCGTTGATACGTTTATGGTTGCTAAAATCTATCCCTATAAAAACCTCTGAGTTACTGAGGTTATTGTGTGTAAAAAATCCCGTATTGTTTTTTACTTTTTTAAACTCTTTTGGATGCATTAAAATTATAAATTTTGTTTCTGTTTGCAAGGGTGTAAAATACTTACACATACAAGAACTCTTTGGTCTATAACATTTGTAACATTTCTCTCTATCGCCATATAATGTTTTCATAAGAAGAATTATACTTTTTTTTAAAAAAAATTATTGAAAAAAGTGTATAAATTTAAGTTACCACTCCAGGGTTAGTGTACAACACTACCCATACTCCACATAGGTAAGAATATACCAAGTGCAAGAAGTAGAACTAAAGAAGCAATAAGAATTAACATAACAGGTTCAATCGCTTCTGAGAGATTATCTATAATCGCATCAAAACGCATTTTGTAGTACTCTGCTACTTTTTTCATCATAGAATCTATCGTACCGCTATCTTCCCCTGCACGAACCATTTGGATAATCATATTTTCAAAAAGTCCAATATCTTGTAAACCTTTATTGAGTGTTCCACCTTTTTCAACTGTGAGTTTAACACTTTCAAGTTTCTTTTTTAGAGGTAAATTATCTACCATAGAAGTAGCAGTATCTAAAGCTTCAGCAATAGGAATTCCAGAGCGTAATAGCTCTGCAAAAACAAGTGTAAAACGACTAATTGTTGCAAATTTGATAATATTTTTAATAAGATAAAGCTTTAACAAAAGCTCATGCCAGCCATAACGAATATGTTCATAATTCTCAATAAGAGATTTTATAACAATAAACCCAACAATTCCAATACCAACAATATAGAGTCCATAAGTATTAAATATATGTTCTAATGAAAGAAGAATCTTTGTTGGTAGTGGTAAATCTGCATGCATTTTTTCAAACATAGTTTTAAATTTTGGAACCACAAAAGATATTAAAACACTAAAAGCTATCGCCATAGAGATCATAACATTTCTAGGGTATGCCATAGCCTTTTTAAACTTTACAACATTGGAACGAATCTCATCTAGCATACTTGCAAGAGAGTAGAGAGCTTCATCTAAATTACCTGTTTTTTCTCCAAGTTTTACCATTGCAATAGAGAGTGTTCCTAACTCATAACGAAAATTTTCCATCGCTTTTGAAAGTGCTTGTCCTGAGTTGATATCACTTGAGAGTTGCTCAAACACCATTTTGAGTGTTTCATCCTCTGCTGAATTTGCTATCTCTTGAAGTGAATCGTGAATCGAAATTCCAGCATTTGTCATAACAGCAAGTTGGCGAATAGCACCAACTAACGCATCTGGTTTAATTTTTTTCTTGCTAATAGTTTGAAGAATATTTTTACGTAGCTTTTGAAGTTGTAACTCGAAAGGCTCTTTTGTCTCAACAACTTTAATAATAATACCGTTAAATTTAAGCTTTGCAATTTGATTAGCCTCTTTTTTACTTTCTGCGTAAAAACCAATCTCTTGCTTTTTCCCTTTCATTATAACAGTAGCTACAAAGTAACTCATGCTTTAGCAACCTTAAATACCTCTTTGAGTGTTGTAACACCACTTAGTGCTTTTTGAAGTCCATTTTCAAATATAGGCTCAAAATCTTCTTTTAAGGCTTGTTCTCTTAAAACATCTTTTGAAACACCTTTGGCAATTAAAGAGGAGAGCTCTTCTGAGATATTTAAAACCTCACAAATCATCTCCCTTCCCATATAACCTGTGTCATTACACTCTTTACAACCTGCACCTTTATAAAATTTTGCATTTTCAGGAATTAAATCTCCAAGTTCTTCAAGTGTTGTTGCTGGAATTTCATCTTCAACCTTACAGTGTGTACAGATTTTTCTAACAAGTCTTTGTGCTTGGATAGTTACAAGTGCACCACTAATAAGATAATGGTCAATTCCCATATCTACCATTCTATAAATTGCACTAATAGCATCATTTGTGTGTAATGTAGAAAGTACTAAGTGACCTGTAAGTGCTGCTTTAATGGCAATTTCAAGTGTTTCTTGGTCACGAATCTCCCCAATCATAATTTTATCTGGATCTTGACGTAAAATAGATTTTAAAGCTGCTGCAAACGTTAAACCAACTTTAGGATTTACTTGCACTTGTTGAATGAGATTCATTCTATATTCTACAGGGTCTTCTACTGTAATTACTTTATCTTCTACATTTCTAAGTTCGTTTAGTGCACCATAAAGGGTAGTTGTCTTACCACTTCCTGTTGGTCCTGTTACCAAGATGATACCATAAGGAGCTTCAAGCCCTTTAAGGAGTTTTTGGTAGCTTTTAGAGTCCATTCCTGCATCTTCAAGTCTTACAAGTGCTTTTTGTTTATCAAGTACACGCATAACAATCGATTCACCATAAAGTATAGGAAGGGTAGATATACGAAAATCAAATTCTTTGTCTCCTACTGTTGTAGAAAAACGTCCATCTTGCGGTTTACGTCTTTCTGCAATATCAAGGTTTGCTAAAAGTTTAAGTCTTGATGAAAGAGGAGGGTAGATAAGCTTTTCAAAAATAAAAATTTCAGAAAGTTTTCCATCTATACGTCCACGAACAACACAGTTTTTCTCTGTTGGTTCTATGTGGATATCACTTGCACGTGCATTAATACATGCTTTTAAAATAACGTCAATAAGCATTAAAATTGAGGAAGCTTGATTTGTATCTTCTGTATGTGTTGATTGAAGTTCATCTTTTACTTTTTGCACTAAATCTTTAACGCTATCTTTGAGTTCCATTTTAAATATATAAGAGTGAAGTTGATCTTTTGTAGCAACAGCAACTTTTAAAGGCTTTCTTGGGAAAAGACGTTGAATAGCCTCTTGGTCGTGAATATTAAGCGGGTCTTTAAAAACAACAGTAACACTTAAATCATCCTCTTGAATTGGTAGGGCATTATGTTTTTTGAGTTGAGCAAGTGGTACAGAAGCTGAAAGTTCGTAGTCTATATCGATAGAGTCTAAATCGACAAATAAAATATGTAAAGCCTCTGCAAGTTTTTCTAATACTTTACGTTCTGGAATATAGTCATAATTATCTATAATTGAGAGATCATATTCACCATCACGTATTTGTTGAACAATGAAGCGTACAAGTCTATCCATTGTCATAAATCCAGAGAGTGTAATATCACGTAAAATAAGATTTTCATGAATCCCTTTAGCAAGCAAGCGATCAACTTGAGATTTCATAATTGAGCCATTAGCTAGTAAGTCTGTTGTTATTCTATCCATTTTTTGCTCCATGAAGTGTATTAATAAGTATGTTTTTTTAATAATATATTATCATAATATTCTTCGATAATAATTGATTTTTTTTTGAAATAAAGCTTATATGATATTTTTATATTTTTTTTATCCGTAAAAAAATAAGTAGAATTTTTTTTATATTTTTTTAGATTACTATAGAGATGAAATACATTTGAAAGTATATAGTCTGTATTAGGTAGATTTAAAGAAGCAATTTTATAGCCATCGATCAAAGAGTGTTGGAGTAGTTTTTTTTGCATAAGTATTGTGGAAAAATAAGCAGCATTAGCACGTGCTTCTTTAGAATTTTTAAGAAGTATAACAGGAATAGCTAGGTTGTCTATTTTATCATCATATAAACATCCAAAGGCATATAGAGAGATGGCCTCTTCATCTTTTTGAATTGAAAGAAAATTTTTAAAACCCAAGGTACAAAGTTGGTTGTATTGTTTTTGTTTAAAAAGTTTGACCATCTCACTTTTTAATGAAGAAGAGTAAAGTGCTGTAATACTAAGAAAAGCAAGAAAAATTATTTTCATTTAAATCTTCCATTTTGAATGTTTTGTAAAAGCATAGATGCTTTCTTGGAATTTGAATGGTTAATATATTGTTTTAATGTATCAATAGCCATTTGTTTTTTCCCAAGTTTTACAAGAGATTTTGCAAAAATAATCCAACTGTCTTCAATATGACTATCTATATTATTTGTAATAAGAGCATAATCATAGGCATGTTTATATTCTTGAAGTTCATAATATTTTTTTGCAATAAAAAGGCTTAATACAGGGTTATTGTTTTTATGAAATCTTTTTAAAACATCTTGAATATCTTTACGACTATCTTGATGCTGGATAATAATTTTTGATTTTTCTTCCTCTTTTGGAGTTTCTTGTCTCTCTACAGTGCTATTTTCTATTTGGGGTTTTATTGTTTTAGGCTCTTCAATACTAATTTTATCTATAAAGCTTAAAGATGGAGTTAAGGTTATTAGTTGTTTTACATCTTCTTCCTCTTTAAAAGAAGATGTTTTAATAGGTTGCTTTTTTTCTACTTTTTTAATATTTAAGTGTTCTTCTTCTTTTTTTATAAGAGGGGTTTTTTTTATTTTTTGTACTTTTTGTGATTGCAAAAAGGCTAAAATGATGAATAAAACAAGAAGGCTAAAAACAGAAAGAATTGCAAACGGAAGAGCTTTTTCTATTTTATAATAAAGCCAACGTCTTTCTAAGTTTTCAATATCAAGCATTGATTAATCCTGTATGAATAGCAGCCATTTCTATATATTTATTAGAAATATTTTTAGTATTTATTTTTTTTAATTTTTTGATATATGTTACATAAATTTCAAAGAGTGTGTATAAGAGTTTATTTGTATCTCTGTAGTTTCCTTGTGTGAGTTGATGAATAAGGGTAATATTTTTTTGTGTAAACATATTTGAAATATCAAAGCAGTTTGCTTTCATAAGCTTTTTTTGAATATAAAGTTTTAGTTCCATCTTAGAAGCATTTTTAAGCTCTATACTTTCCCAAATACGTGTTTGGAAATGCTCTTTTGCTATTAAATCCTCTTTTTCTGTTTTATGTAGTGTTAATACAAATTTTACAATTCGACTATCTGAAAGTAAACGAATTTTTTCCATAAGGTCATTAGCATAAAGTTGTGCTTCATCAAGCAAAATTATAGGAGTTGAATCTTGAGGATTTGCAGAAGCTATTTTCATAAAATGTGTAAAGTTTAAGGTATCGTTATATTTTATACCATAAAGATCTTGAGCAAGTGTTTTAAAAAATTCACTCTCATCTAAAATAGGTGTTTTATAAAAAAAGATAGGTTGTTGCTCTTTTAGATCATTATAGAGCTTTGTTAGAAACATACTCTTGCCAGTACCAGGTTTTCCATAAAGCATAATCATTTTAAGTGGTTTTTGTACAGACTCTTGAAGAGATTGGTACACCATTGAAATTCTATCAAGTTGGATATACTCTTTAGCTTCTACAATATCTAAAAAAGCATTTTTTGAACTCTCAAAGAGGGCTATATCCATTTAGTTTTTTTCCTTAAATGAACCATTACTAAACCCTTTATATCCAAGTTTAGATAAAGAGAGAGTATCTTTTTCTTTATGAATTATATGGGGTTCAACAATAATAACGAGTTCCTGTGTTGTTTTAATAACTTCTTCATATTTAAAAAGATAACTTATAATTGGAATATCACCTAAAATAGGTACTTTATTTTCTACTTTTGTATTTTTAGTATTTATGAGTCCACCTAAAATAATGCGATTACCATCTTTTACAGTAACTACAGAAGAGAGTTGACGTCTATTTAAATCTGGTGGCATGCTTCTACCTGTGTTTGTTTGAGAAGACATAGTTGTACTTGTTTCAGAAAGGGAAGGGTTAATACTTAGTGTAATTGTGTTATCACTTGAAATTTCAGGAGTAATAGAGAGTAAAACTCCCGCAAATACAGATTGAATATCTTCATTTGTATTTTGTGAACCTGTTCCATTTCCAGCTAAGGTTTGAGTTGTAGAGAGTTTGTAAAAATATTCTGTTCCAGCAGTAATAAGTGCTGGTTGATTGTTTAATGTAAGCACTTTAGGATTAGAGATAGAGTGAACATCCCCTTGAGTTTTTAAAAATTTTATTACCTGATTTAAACTTCCACCTGCTTTAAGACTAATAAGGTTTGTTTGTGTATCTCCATAAGTTGTATCTACTGCTAATTCTACATTTTGGAGTGCATAAAGTTGTTTCCAATCTATACCTGTAGTTTTAGAGTTGGCTATATCAACAGAGAGCAGTTGAACATCAATGAGCACTTGAAGTTGCACTTTTTTTTGCAACTCTTGTAAATAGTTTTCAATACGCTGCATCTGCTTTTGAGTTGCAGTTATAGTGATAAGCCCTGCATTTTTATTAATAATTGGTTTTTGAGCTTTATATTTATCTTGTGGTCTATTTAAAATGCTTAAAAGCTCATTATCTAGCCCTTCCCAAAATTTTACTTCATCTGAATTTTCTATTTTTATCCCAGATTGCGAATCTTGAGATTTTGAATTTTGTTGTTGTGCTGTTGAAGATTGGGAACTTAGTGTAACATCTGTTGAACCGATACCTTTTCTTTGGGAAAGAAGATAATCTACGTTAAATACTTTTGTTGTTAAATATGAGATTTTTAAAAGGTTGTTTTGCAATGTATAAGAGAGGTTATTCTCTTTTAAAATGATATCTAAAACTTCATGAAGTGTTAAGTTTTTAATATGTGTTTTATTTAAATGTGAATCTAAAATTTGTTGTGCGTAAGGGTCAGTTACAATAATACTAAACTCACACTCATCGCTTAGTTGGTCAACAAAATCTGCAATTGTTGTATCTTTTGTGGAACTAATGCTAAAGAGTTCATAGGAACAATCAGCAAAACTACTATTTGTTAAAGTAAGTGCAACTAGTGTTGAAATAAGAGTTTTGTTAAAAAGTTTCATTGCATTATTCCTAGTGTAATTTTAAAGTTTTTATTTTCTTTTTTGTTGAAAGAACAAGTCGTTGAGTTTTATTTTTTAAAATAACTTCTGTTCTATTTTGGATTAAAAGTTTATATCCATAAACATAAGAGCCATTTTTATACCATTTACCATCTATGAGTGCTGCACTGTTCATAATAGCTTGAAGATGAAATGCTTTATAAGAATGAGTCTCTTTTTTTGCTATTGGTTGTTTTGGCTCTATCTGCTTTTGAGTAGTTTTTTGTTGCTTATTTGCTCCTAGGAGGTAGATAAAAGGATCTTGCAGTTTATCTACTTGTTGAGGTTGAAGTCCTTTACGTAAAGGTTTTATTGCTTCTATTTGTTGATCTACCCATGCCATCTCATTTCCCTGAACTAAAGAGAGTAAAAAAAGTAGTGTGATTAAAACTTTCATTAGTATTTTATCCCCCATACAGAGATTTTCATATCAGTATAGAGTGTCTCTTTTGCTTTCATATCAAAATCGTGTAAATCAACAACTAAATTGCTTCGCTCAAGAGCATTAATAAATTTTAATGTATCTTTATACTTACCACTAACACTTAAAGAGAGATCTAAAATATGTCCAAAGGCTCTTTTATCTTTTGCTAGTTCATTAGTAAAGTTTAAAATCTGAATATTATACTTTTGAGCATTTGTTGAGATAGAATAGATATATTTCCCCCATGCTTGTTCATCGTAAATTAAAGATGAGATAGTTTCAATTTTAGATTTTATGTACTCATTATTGTCTTTAAAAAGGATAATTTGATGATTGATTTTACGAATAAACTTATCAACTTGGATTATTTTATTTTGTGGATTTTTGGTTAAATAAATTTTATCCTTTAAAATTTTTGCTTGAAGGGATGTAATTTGTTTCTGTTTTTGCATAAAATTTGTAAAAGAACTATCCCAAAATAAAGTATAAGCAAAACCAAAAATAGCACCAAAAACCATAATGTATATCATTTGCTTTTCACGTTGTGCTTTATATTTTAAGGCAAAATCTATTTTATGAAGATAATCCTCTACTGGGATATTGATGGAAATACTGTTTTTTGGTAGATTAAATGATGGAAGTGAGAATTTTTTCATCGTAGTTCCACCTTAAGTTCTGAGATGTAGTGAGATTCTTTATTGTCAAAATATATCCCTTGAAAATCAAAGTTATATTGTTCATTATATTTACTTAAAAAAAATCTAATTAAGTTTGTAATAGAAGTATCATTATTTGCAACAAGTTTAAAAGTAAATATTTTCTTATTATCTTCATGATAAGAAATCTCTTGTAAATGCACATTAAAACGATTTAAATCAGCTGTAAAATTTGCTAAAATTTTGGCTTTCATTGGGTAGTTTACTTGAATTTTATGAATCTTAATAAGAGTGTTTTTCTTATCTGAAAATTCAAGCTTTTCTTGGGCTAAAAGGGAAATAGCTTTTTGTTTATCTTTATTTCTTCTTTTTAAAAGAGCTTCTCTGATTATTCTATCTTTATGTACTGTAGTATATTCTTGTTCTAGTTTTTTTTGTGTTATCTCTTGCATTGAAGTTAAAATCCAATAAGCTGTTGGATATGAAAAACCAGCAACTAAAGATGCAACAATTGTTAAAATAAGTTTACCACTATCTCTTTGAATAAATTTTGGTGGACGTTCATAAAGAGTAAAGTTAATTTCATATCGTTCTTGAGAAGGTATTTGATAATACAAACTCATAAGTGCATGAATTTGCTGAATATGAACATGTTGAGGTGTTTCAAAACCTAAATCAAAGGAGAGATCACTCGCTCGTATATGCAGTTCATACTCTATAAATTCATAGAGTTTTGTTGTAACAAAATACTCTCCACCAATATAGATATGATCAATTTGTTCCAAATCAAATGCACGTTTTGCATAAGTTAAAATATCATTAATCGATGTAAAAATCTCTTGGTAAAGTTTAATAAAAAATGGAGTGTATTCATCATTTGTTTTACGTAAATTTCTTGTTTTTACATAATGGATAAACTCTTTATAGGGAATTTGTTCACCATAAAGCTCACAAAAGCGTTCATGAATCTCTTTGTAGCTATATTTTAAAGATTTTGTATATAAAAACTCTTTGTTGTTGTAAAGTGCAACAAAAGCATCATCTTCTTGAAAATAGATAAAAGCATGAACACCATTTTTATTCAGTATCTTTTTTGCATAAAGAAGTTTAAATAAAAGAGGAGTAGGTATGATGTTGTCTATATACTTAACTTTTTTTACAATGGGGGTATAGATCTCTTTTAAATAGTTTGGATCAACAACAAAAATTTGAAAATAACGAAACTCTGTTTCTATTACAGAAAAAGTTTCAAAAAACTGAATATTATATTCTAGTGCTTGATCAAGTCCCAATTCATCATAAGTTTTACTAACAATAGCATCTTCAAGATCTTCATTTGGAATGTTTTTGCTGATACTAAATTGTGCATTTATAAACCCTTGAGAGTTTATAAATGCAATAGAAGCTTGCTCCTTTTCATAAAAAGGAGTTTGAGTTTTATTAAGAAAATTTGACACACATGTATAGTATTTATCCTGATATGGATCAATAGATAAAACAGTAGAATAAGTGTGTTCTTGTTTCTTCATTCTTTTTTATTTCCTATTTAAAATGGACCGTTGACATAGAACAAAATTTATTATCTTTATAAAACTCTATTCTAAAAGTTTTCTCTTTTTTATCTATAGAGAATTTTTTATTTAGTTTATTATATGTTACTTTTAAGCCACTTTCATTTTTATGCCCTTTAGCATAATAACCAATGATATTTACACGTAAACCATCTACTGGAATCACTTTAAAACTTTTTTTAGTATCTATTTGTGCTGTTTTTGGTACTAAAATCTCTTTACCATCAATTTCAAATTTAAAAGATTCTGGACAATCTTTTGCAAGTTGAAAATATTGAGGTTTTAACCATGCAATTTTTTTATTTCCAATATAGAGTGTATAAACACCTTTTTTCTTTTTCACAGCTCCAAGTGGATGACTAAATTTAAACTCATTCCCCTTCGATTTTAGCGGAATATAGCTTAAATAGCTTTTTATACCATTAAGGTTAAAAGTAATATTATCGTTAATAGTTACTTTGCCATACTCTTTAAGAATTTGTTTAATCTCTTTTTCTGTAAGATTAAAATCGCGTTTATATTTAATTCCCATAATATTCATAAACTCTTCAATAGCCAAAAGTTGATAATAAACTTTTTGAGATACACTAGAAAGATTTTTACTTGTTTCTATTGCAAATGCTGGCTTGTTATGTGTAACTGCAAAGTATGTTAAAGAGAGTTGCATAGCTTCATCATCAAACTTTGTTTTTGTATTACGAACATCAAATTGATGTTTTTTATGAAGCAGTTTACTATTTACATGTTTTGCAACTCTGGAAGCGATTTTATCAAGCTCTCCAAACTCTTTTGTTGTTTCTAGTTTACATTGGTCTATAACACAAGTTTGACCCCAAGCATTTGGATTAAAAACAGTGCTATCGTAATTTCTCCTATAAAATCCATGCCCATCATGAAGATTAAGAATTAAAGATACTTTTGGATTTAAAATAGTTTTTTTAATCTCTTGTACTATCTCTTTATCTTTATCGTTTTTACGAATAGTTGCAAATTTTCTATTCATATCTCCATTAACACCACGTTTATAAGCCATAATGCTAGCTTTATTAAGGTTAGGAATAATCCAAACATTTTTAGAAAGTATTTTATAGTGAGAAATTAAAATAGCAGGAGCAAAATAGCCACCTGGTTCATTACCATGAATACCTCCAATAACTAGTAAGGTAGTGTTTGAATCGTTGTTTTCTCTTTTTACCAGGTCTATAACATTACTATAGAGTAATTGAGATATAAAGAGTAGAGTAAAGATAAATTTCATATATTATTTCTCCAGGAAAATTTTCATTTTATTATTTGTTAATCGAATTAATAACTCTTTGTTTCCATTAAATCTAAAAGTGTCAGATTTGTAAATTTCATAAAAAGTTATTTGATAGATATTTTTTGTATTTGGATAAGGTATTACATTTAAGTCCTTAAAAATAATAGTTTTTTTCTCTTTTTTACGAAAAATTCTTCTTTTATAACGTTCAAAAAATTTGTATGTTGTTCCATCTGCACGTTTAAAATCACGGGAATAAAAACTAAGATAACGCTCAATATCATTATATATCCAAGCATAACGCCAAGCGTATAAATCTGCTAAAATTGTTGCAAGTTTTGCTTTTGATATATTTTTCTTCACTTGATGTTCAGCAATGATTAAAATTGTATCTTTAATTTTAATCTCCCTTTCTAAACATTGAAGATTGGAGTTTTTTAAAGCTATACACCCTTTTGTATATTTATTTCTTTTCTCATTATTAAGCGGAAAACCATGAATCCAAATTCCATGACCATCTTTCCCTCTGTATTTGTCATAAAGATTAGGGTAAGATGTTACAAAGGCTAATGGACCATAAAAAGGGTCTAAATTTCTTTGATTTTTTTTAGAAACAATATTGTAAATACCAACAGGAGTTCTTAAGTCTCCTTCAGTTTGTTTATCACCTTTGTTTTTACCAGTGTAAGCATGGTGCTTGTTTTTGTTGTAAAAGCGACCTTTTGAGTTTTTTATATAAAGCTTAAGAGTAGCTTTACTTTTGTTACAAGCTAATACATTTGAGTACTTTTCTAAATATCCAAAGGTAGTATCTTGTGTTTTTAAGTATTTAATCCAATAAGATTTCTTTGCTAACTCTTTATCCATCTTTTTTTGGATATTTTCAATACCATGCAGACGATAATCTGTTAAAACATCATAAGATTGTAAAGATGTTATAGCTCCAAGAGCCATAACACTAAGAAAGAGAGCTTTAGCGAGCACTGGAGTATCCTATCTCTTCTAAAAAGGCTTTATCTTTACTCCAACCTTTTTTTACTGTTACTTGAAGGTTTAAATAAGCTTTTTGTCCACTGAGCTTTTCTATTTTTGCACGAGCAGCTTTACCTATACGTTTAATAGCTTCTCCACCTTTACCTATAATAATCCCTTTTTGAGATTGTTTTTCTATAATAATAGTTGCGTAAATTTTATCAAGTCCATCACTCTCTTCAATAGAGTCTATAATAACATCAGATTCATAAGGAACTTCATCTGAAATATTTTCAAAAATTGCTTCGCGGATAAATCCTGCATAAATATCACGAACAAGTTCACTTGTTAAATCTTCAGGATCATAAAGATAAGGAGATTTTGGTAAAAGTTTACTAATTGTATCTAAAAGATCTTCATGCCCAACTTTACGTGGAATTGCTACTGGAATGAGTGCTTCAAACTCACTTGCAAATGGTGAATATGCACTAATTTTTTTAAAAAGTTTCTCTTGTGAAACTTGGTCTATTTTACTTAGTGCAATAATATGCTTCACTTTCTTTTTATTAAGCTCTAAAAATTTTTTATAGTGTTCTACACTGTCTGTTACAGGAGCTAAATAAACAATTAAATCACAATCACCCATAGCTTTGAGAGCTTCTTCAAGCATATATTGGTTTAGTACTTTTTCTTTTTCATGGAGCCCTGGAGTATCTATAAAAATGATTTGTGTATTTTTATGCATTACAATAGCATTTGAGCGTTTACGTGTAGCATTTGCTTTTTGTGAAACCATTGCAATTTTCTCACCCAAAAGTGAGTTCATAAGTGTACTTTTTCCAGCATTTGGACGACCAATAAGTGCTACAAATCCAGCACGAGTTTCTTCTTGAGACATTAACAACCTTGTTTTATTTAAAGTATATATCTTGAGAGGTCATCATCTTCAACAACCATATCAAGTTTTTCATGAACTAATTTAGCAGTTACACTAAATGTTTTATCTTTATAACTATCAGCTTCAAAACTTACATCTTCTAAAACTTTTTCAAGTACAGTATGAAGACGTCTTGCTCCAATATCCTCTGTTGTTTCATTTGTTTTATGAGAGAGTTTAGCAATAGCTTGAATCGCTTCATCTTCAAAAATAAGCTCCATACCTTCAGTTGAGAGTAGGGCTTCATACTGCTTTAGAAGTGAATTATCTGTTTTTGTAAGAATTTGGTAGAGTGTATCCTCTGTTAAAGGTTCAAGTTCAACTCTTAATGGAAAACGCCCTTGAAGCTCAGGAATAAGATCACTTGGTTTTGCAAAATGAAATGCACCAGCAGCAATAAAAAGGATATGGTCTGTATTTATTACACCATATTTGGTAGTAACGCTACTTCCCTCTACAATTGGGAGTAAATCACGTTGCACTCCCTCTTTACTAGGGTCATTTCTTGAAGTTGTTTTTTCATTAACAACAATTTTATCTATCTCATCTAAAAAGATTATACCACCATTCTCTGCACGTTTGAGTGCTTCTGTTTGAATTGCATTCATATCAAGAAGTTTACTTGCTGCTTCTGCACGTAAAAGCTCTTTAGCATCTTTGATGCTAACTTCTTTTTTATTGTCTTCTTTATTAATATTTGCAAAAATTTTAGAGAAACTCTCTTGTACTTGAGCCATCTCTGGTGGAAGGTTGTTATCTACCATCTCTACTTGAATCTTTGGTACTTCAAGTTCAATAACTTTATCATCCATCTCACCATTTTCAACTTTTTCTTCCATAGAAGCTAGAAGTTTTTGATAATCTGCTTTTTTAGACTCAGATGCACTCTCAGGAAGTGGTGGAAGTAGTTTTTCCACAATTTTATTTATAACATAATTATGGATTTTTTCTTTGTTTTGTTCCTCTTTCTCTGCACGTACCAAGGAGATAGAGTTTACAACTAAATCACGAATCATAGATTCAACATCACGCCCTACAAAACCAACCTCAGTGTATTTGCTTGCTTCTACTTTAATGAAAGGAACTTTCATCATTTTAGCTAAACGGCGAGAAATCTCAGTTTTTCCAACACCAGTTGAACCTATCATTAAGATATTTTTTGGAGTTATCTCATCTTGAAGTTCTTGTGGAAGTTGCATACGTCTATGGCGTGTACGAAGAGCAAGTGCAATTGTTTTTTTTGCATCTTTTTGCCCTATAACATATTTATCGAGGTATTCTACTATCTCTTTTGGTGTCATATCCATTACTTATCACCTTTTTCAAGAATTAGTGTCTTAATAGAGTGGTTTGTATAAATACAAAGATCTCCTGCAATATGAAGGCTTTCTTTTACAAGTTCTTCTTCATCTAAATTTGCATGTTTTTTAAGTGCACGTGCAGCAGAAATTGCATAGTTTCCACCACTACCAATAGAAGCAATCTCTCCATCTTCAGGCTCTACTACATCACCATTTCCTGTCAAGATAAAAATATGTTCATTATTAAGTACAATCATCATCGCTTCAAGGCGGCGAAGAACTTTATCTTTTCTCCAAGCTTTAGAAAATTCTATAACAGATTTTAAAATATCACCTTTTTTCTTCTCTAAAAACTCTTCAAACATATCAAAAAGGTTAAAAGCATCTGCAGTACTTCCTGCAAAACCTGCTAAAATTTTCCCATTGTATAAAGAACGAATTTTTGTAGCATTCCCTTTTAAGACAGTATTTCCAAAAGTTACTTGACCATCTCCACCAATAACAGCTTTATTTTTACCTTTATAGGCAAGTATTGTAGTAGCATCAAACAAAATTATTCTCCCACAACATCCACATGAAGTTTAGCATGAAGTCCATGACCTAGTTTAAAATCTAACTCATGCTCACCAATAGTTTTAATATTCACTTTATCTGTAATGTGTTTTTTATCTATCTCAATACCATGTTGCTCTTTAAGTGCTTGAGCAATCTCATCTTTTGTAATAGCTCCAAAAAGATGACCATTTTGACCAAGTTTTTTCTTGATTACAATTTCAGCTTTATCAAGTTTTGCAGCTAACTCTTTAAGTTGTGCAATCTCTTTTTCCAAAGCAGCAGCTTCTGCTGCTTTTTTTGCTTCATATTCTGCTAAAACCTCTTCAGTCGCATGTTTAGCAAAACCTTTGCCAATTAAAAAGTTCTTACCATAACCATCTTTAACTTCTTTGATTTCACCAGCTTTACCAAGACTTTTTACATCTTTAATTAATAATACTTTCATTTTCTATCTCACAATCTCGCCACCATAACTTACAATACCGTAAGTTAAGTTTCCAACTTTAGTATAACCCATATCTCTCATAATTCTAGCAACATGAGCTGAACGACTACCAACATGACAATAAACGATAATATGGTCATCTTTATTAAGTTTAGCTTCCTCTAGTGCATAGTAGAAACTACTTGTTGGTACTAGTTTATCTGCACCTTTAATGTGACCCATTTGCCATTCCATATGTTCACGAACATCTACAAGTACAAAATCTACCATACCAAGTTCACGTGCTTCAATAAGTGCTGCAACTTCATCACCATCAAGTTCATCTTTTTCTAAGATGGCTTGACACTCTTCTTGAGTTAAACCACGTGAATGTGTATGAACAGCTTCTTCCATACCAAGTTCAGTTTTCTTAGCAGCTGCAAATTCTGGTGTACAGAAGATTCCACAGTGACAAACACCAGTTTCTGGAATCTCATTTTCAATCGCTGGTTTACAAGGACAAATTCTGTTATCCACACTTTGTGGTTTACCATCTACCTCTTCAACCATAAAACATGGACAAAAACGTTTTCCATACATCATTTTGTTACGTGCAAGTCCCATTTGCACACCTTCATTTACTTCCTCTTGTGGGTTATAAACCCAGCCACGAGATTCACACACTTTATCTGTAAATTTTATTGTTTTTTCTAATTCTGTTTGAAACTCAGGTGAGTTCATATCGATTTTAATAATACTCATATATTTTTCCTTCTTAACATTGTTTTTTAGATTTAAAATTGTACCTATTTGTTTCTTGCTTTACCTTCAATAATAAAACGTAGTGCATTTAGTTTAATAAAACCTTCAGCATCTTTTTGATTGTAAACTTCATCCTCTTCAAAAGTAGAGTATTCAGCATTAAATAAAGATACATCAGAATTTCTACCAACTACAGTTACATTCCCTTTGTAGAGTTTCAGTCTTACAGTACCTTGTACAAATTCTTGAGTTTTATCAATTGCAGCTTGAAGCATTTCACGCTCTGGTGAGAACCAAAAACCATTATAAATAAGTTTTGCATAACGTGGCATCATCTCATCTTTAAGGTGCATCGCTTCACGATCAAGTGTAATAGATTCAATTGCACGGTGTGCTTTTAACATAATAGTTCCACCTGGAGTTTCATAACATCCGCGAGCTTTCATACCAACAAAGCGATTTTCAACAATATCTACACGACCAATACCATGTTTTCCACCAATTTCATTAAGTGTTTTAAGCATTGTAGCAGGGCTTAACTCTTCACCATTGAGTGTAATTGGATCCCCATTTTTATAACCAATTTCAATGTATTCTGCTTCATCTGGAGCTTTTTCTGGAGAGTTTGTCCATAACCACATAGAATCTTCTGGTTCTGCTGCAGGATCTTCTAAAATCCCACCTTCATAAGAGATGTGTAAAAGGTTAGCATCCATAGAGTAAGGAGATTTTTTCCCTTTTTTCTCGATTTGAATTCCATGATCAGCTGCATATTTTAAAAGTTTTTCACGAGAGTTTAAGTCCCACTCTCTCCATGGAGCGATAATTGTTAATGTAGAATCTTGTCCAAGATAACCCATCTCAAAACGTACTTGGTCATTTCCTTTACCAGTAGCACCATGACTTACACCATCTGCACCAGTAATTTTTGCGATCTCAGCTTGACGTTTTGCAATAAGTGGACGAGCAATAGAAGTCCCTAAAAGATACTCACCCTCATAAATAGCATTTGCTCTAAACATAGGATAAACGAAATCTTTTACAAACTCTTCACGAAGGTCATCTATGAAGATATTTTCTGGTTTAATACCAAGTTCAAGTGCTTTAACACGTGCAGGTTCAAGCTCTTCACCTTGACCTAAATCAGCTGTAAAAGTTACAACTTCACATTTATATTCATCTTGTAGCCATTTTAAAATAACACTAGTGTCCAATCCACCAGAGTATGCTAACACTACTTTTTTAACTTCTTTTTTCATACGGAAAAATCCTTTACGAGCAAAATTATTGCCGCGATTTTACAATAAAAGAGATTAAAGTATTGTTAGTTATTATTTTTGATTTTTTGCTTTTATCCTTTGGAATCAAACAAAATACCTGTCACTTCTTTCATTTTTGGAAGAAATTCTGCTGCTTTTTCTGCAGGAAATCTATGGATAACACGGTTCTCTTTAGTGTCTATAACAGAGACATAAAAGATATTATCTTGATCTACACCAAACTTAACATCTTGGTTCATTAATGATACAGTTTCATTGAGTTTGGAGATTAAAGAGTCCATATCTCCTTGAGAATTTATTTTTTTATTTTTCTCCTCTTCTTGCCCCTGATTTAAACGATTTTGCGTTTGAGTTGTTTCTTGAACACGAGTTTGTTTATCAGTTGTATCTAATTGAGTTTGTTGTATTTTTGCAACATTTGCTATACCATCCATAACAATCTCCTTATTTAAAATACTATTACTTCTTTTGAATATTATATCGTTTCTTTATCCTTTTTTCTATAAACTGCCAAATAATTTAAAAAAAAAGAAAGATTATGAAAAGTTACTTAGAACTATTAAAAACAGAAAATATTTTAAGACGTTTATCTATTATACAACTTCTTGCCTATTTTGGGGCTTGGTTTAGCAATGTAGCAATCTATACGTTGCTTTTAAACTTAGATGTTTCAAAAAGTATCATAGCTTTTGTAGCGATGCTTCATTTTTTATCTGGTGTGCTTCAAGCACCATTTTCTGGAGCTATTATAGATAAATTTCATCCAAAAAAACTGATGCTTTTTTTAATTGGTATTGAATTTTTTTCAACACTTTTTTTACTCTTTGTTCAGAGTGTTGAAGAGCTTACTTTTTTATATATTTTAGTTTTTTTTAAGATGGCTGCAGCCTCTTTTTATTTTACAACAGAGATGTCGTTATTGCCTAAAATATTATCACATAAAAATTTGCAAAAAGCAAATGAACTACACTCAATGATTTGGTCATTTTCTTACACTGTTGGTATGGCAGTTAGTGGTTTTTTTGTTTATAGTTTTGGGATAAAAGCAGCATTTATTTTTGATGCTTTTATGTTTTTTGTAGCATTTTGGCTCCTTTTTGGGCTTGATATGAAACTTGTATTACAAAAGCAGCAAGCACATTTTTTGAAAATGATGCAAGAGAGTATTATTTACTTACAACAAAATAAAAAAGTGTTGCATCTTATGTTTTTGCATGGAATTGTTGGTTTTACAGCATTTGATGCTCTTGTAGCTTTAATGGTAGATGAATTTTATGTAGGAGTTATTGCAACATCTTTAGCACTTGGTTTTTTACATGCTTTTAGAGCACTTGGACTTGTTATTGGTCCTATGTTTTTAGCAAAATTTATGGATAATAAAATGGTGGTTGTTATCTTCATTGCACAAGCTATAGCGATTTATATTTGGGCTTTAGTGATGCAAAATTTTTATCTCTCTTTGGTTGCGAGTGTTTTGGTTGGTTTTTTTACAACCTCTTTATGGTCTTATACATATACACTTATTCAAACAAATACAGATGCAGCATATCATGGTAGAGTTGTGGCATATAACGATATGATTTTTTTAGGTATAAGTGCTTTGAGCTCTTATGGAATTGGTTTTTTAGCAACACATAGTTTTTCATTAGAGTCAATTACATTTTTCTTAGGAACAATGTTTCTCTTTGGTAGCATTTACTTTTTTTGGATAGTGAAGAAATTTAAGATATAAAAGAGTATTAATTAAATATAGGATAAAATACGAGTAGTTATCTCCACATTTAGGAAAAATAATTGAAAAAAAAGATAGAAACAGTCCAAACACTACTTGAGGCTTTACCTTTTATTAAAGAGTTTAGTAACGAAATAGTAGTTATAAAGTATGGTGGTTCTGCACAAACATCTCCAGAGTTAAAAGAGAAATTTGCAGAGGATATTTTACTTTTATATCTAGTTGGTATTCGCCCTGTAATTGTTCACGGTGGTGGTAAAAAAATTACAGATATGTTAGATGCACTCAACATTGAAACAAAGTTTATAGATGGTCAGCGTGTAACTACAAAAGAGGTTATGAGAATTGCAGAGATGATTTTAAGTGGTGAAATAAATAAAGAGATTGTTTCACTTTTAAATTCACATAGTGCAAAAGCTATTGGTATGAGTGGAAAAGATGCTCATTTTATTACAGCAAAAGCAAAAGATTTTGCAAAATTTGGACTCACAGGAAATATTACTCATGTAAAAGAGGATGTTATTCATAGACTTTTAGATGATAACTTTATCCCTGTTATTGCTCCAATTGCAGCTGGAGAGGAGCTTGGACATCCAGGATTTAATATTAACGCAGATTTGTGTGCTTCATATATTGCAAAAAGTATAGGTGCAAATAAAATTATCTTTTTAACAGACACAGCTGGTGTTTTAAATAAAGATAAAGAACTCTTAACAAGCTTAACACAGCAAGATGTAGCAGATTTAAAAGCAGATGGAACTATCCATGGTGGTATGGTTCCAAAAGTGGATGCTTGTTTAGAAGCGATTGAGGGTGGAGTAGAAAAAGCACACATTATAGATGGTAGAGTAGAGCATTCTATATTGTTAGAGCTTTTTACAAGCGATGGTGTTGGGACTGAGATTACACAGTAGTCCTTAGAATGAAGCATATTTTTTATCTTCTTTTTCTTTTTAGTTCCCTTCTTGGGGACTACAGAGATGTGCATAAACTCTCATCTAAAAAAGATGAGGAGATAAAAATTCATGTTCTTTATGGTGGTAAAGATAAACTTTTTAAATTTAGATGGACACTCTATAAAAATGGTGGTCTTGTGGTGCATAGAAACTATGACAGAGTTGTAGCTCAAAACGTTTTGTATTTAAACCATACAAATCAAAGTTTTAGGTTAAAACTTAAGCCAAAAAGTTCTTGGTATCAAGCTCCATACTTGTTAGTTAAATTTAAACAGTTTTCAAAAAATAAAGCAGAATTTGAGATTTACCTTTTCGATAGTGAAGAGGAGATTAATTTGAAATATCCTAAAAAAGGTGCAAAGTAGATGCAAAGAGTTGAACAAG
Organism: Helicobacteraceae bacterium; assembly: GCA_027063225.1. Taxonomy (GTDB): domain Bacteria; phylum Campylobacterota; class Campylobacteria; order Campylobacterales; family Sulfurimonadaceae; genus Sulfurimonas. Next base: position 20,456 of record JAMOSG010000030.1, read on the forward strand.
AGATAAACAGAATGATCCAAGAGGTGGATTACGATGAAGTAACAAACCTTTTTAATAAACTAAGTGGTGGTAAAAGACTACGTGCGAAGCTTATTTTGAAAATAGCTTCTACAAACCCTAAAGCTCCACTTTTAGCTGCAATTGTTGAGCTTATCCATGCTGCTAGTTTACTTCACGATGACGTTATAGATGATGCTATGACAAGAAGAGGTGTAGCTTCTGTAAATGCAACAGATGGTAGTAAGGTTGCTGTAATGCTTGGGGATATTTTATATTCTAAAGCATTTACTGAACTTGTTGCATTTGATAAAGAAGTCGCACAAATTATCTCTGCTTCTGTTACTGCTTTAAGTAAGGGTGAAATGTTAGATGTCGCACTTGCAAAAACATTTAACATAGATGAGAAAAAGTATTTAGATATGCTCTATTTAAAAACTGCAACACTTATAGAAGCTGCTGCAAGTGCTGCTGCAACACTAGTGGGTAAAGATGCACAAAAGTATGCTTTATATGGAAGAAACTTAGGTCTTTCTTTTCAGATTATAGATGATATTTTAGATATTGTAAGTGATGAAGCAACTCTTGGAAAACCTGCAATGAACGATTTTGTAGAGGGGAAAGCTACTTTACCATATATTTACCTTTATGAACTGTTGGATGAAGATGGTCGTAAAAAACTAGAATCTTTGCACGCTAAAAAAGCAACACAAGAGGAGATGCTTTGGCTTAAAGAGCAGTTTGAAAAATATAAAACTATTGAAAAATCTTTCGAAGTTGCAAAAAAACTCTCTTTTGAAGCACAAGAGGCACTCAAAGATGAACCTGAATTGGTTGCAATTTTAGAAACTATGTTACAAAGAAGTTATTAATGCAGTATTTAAGTATCAGTTTTACGCATAAAAATTCTACTCTTGAGATTCGTGAAAAACTCTCCTTTTCATTTGATGATGAGAAAAAAGTTTGTTTAGAAAAACTTGTAGCAAATGAAGCAATTAATGAAGCGATGATTATTGCTACATGTAATAGAATGGAGATTTTTTGTAGTTGTAATAACAGTGTAGAAGCAACAAAATATATTTTTGATGTTTTAGCAAAAAAATCTCAAATCTCAATAGATGAGCTTGAGGGTTTAGCAGATGTTTTTGATGATAGTAGTGCAATATTTCATCTCTTTAGCGTTGCGGCATCACTTGATTCTATGGTTGTTGGTGAGACACAAATTGTTGGGCAACTTAAAGATGCTTTTCGTTTAGCTTACGATAGTGGTTATGCAAAAGTGAAAATTGCACGTGCTGTTAAAGCGGCTATTAAATGTGCTGCAGATGTTAGAAATGCGACAGATATCTCTTCAAAACCTGTTTCTATGGCGAGTGTTGCAGTTGCAAAACTAAAATCTGTTGCAAAAGATTTAACAGATAAAAAAGCACTTATTATTGGTGTTGGGGAGATGTCAGAGATCTCTGCAAAACATCTTAAAAACGCTGGTGTTGCTGTTACGATTATGAACAGAACAATTCATAAAGCACAAAATCTTGCAGCTGAGGTTGGTGCAGATGTTTTAGAGTATGAAAAACTTTCAAGTGCTATTAATGAGTACGATATTTTAGTAACTGCTACCTCTTCACCTACACCTATTATTACAGATGAGATTATTCAACCATGCGATTTTGACAGATACTGGTTTGACTTAGCATTACCACGCGATATTGAGTACTCTAAAGGCAATAGAATTAATCTTTTTGTAATTGATGATTTAAAAAACACAATAGATGAAAATTTGAGTGCACGTCAAAATGCTGCAAAAGCAGCACATAGTATTATAGGGCGTAATGTTGTTGCTTTTTTTGAGTCGATTAATATGCAAGATATTGAGCCAATTATTAAAGAGATATACAAAAATGCGTATGCTGCTGCAAAGGCTGAAACACAAAGGGTAGTAGAGCATGGATATATTCCAAAAGAGTATGAGGCTCAAATTCAAAAAGCGTGTGAACAAACACTCAAGCGTTTTTTACACAACTATACAAAACAGATGAGAGAAAACTCTCACGAAGCAAATATTTTTACAAACTATACAAAATAAAGGAAACTAATGAGAAGAACACAAGCATTTATACCAACTACAAAAGAAGCACCAAATGATGCAACACTACCAAGTCATATTTTTTTAGCGCGTGCAGGGTTTATTGCTCAAGTTGCTAGTGGACTTTACAACTATATGCCTTTAGCAAAAAGAGTTATTAAAAAGATTGAAAATATTATTAATGAAGAGATGGCTGCAATTGGAGCACAAGAGGTTGAGCTTAGTTTTGTAACACCATCTGAGCTTTGGGCAGAGAGTGGAAGAATTGAAAAATTTGGAAAAGAGCTACTACGTTTTAAAGATAGAAAAGAGAACCTTTTTGTATTAGGGCCAACACATGAAGAGATGATGGTAGATTTAGTGCGTAATCGTGTAACAAGTTACAAAAACTTACCACTTCATCTTTACCAAATTAAAACAAAGTTTCGTGATGAAGCAAGACCACGTTTTGGGCTTATGCGTGGACGCGAATTTATTATGAAAGATGGCTACTCTTTTCATGCAACAAAAGAGGACTTAGATAGAGAGTTTGATGCAGTTGAAGCAGCATATAAAAAAATATTAACTCGTCTTGGGCTAGATTTTAGAATTGTAGAAGCAGATAGTGGTGCAATTGGTGGAAGTGGTTCAAAAGAGTTAATGGTACTTGCAGATAGTGGAGAGGATACAATTGCAGTATGTTCTAAATGTGAGTATGGTGCAAATATTGAAGCGGCTCAAAGATCTGCACGTAAAACTATTCCAGAAGCTCCAGAAGCAGAGTTTAACAAATTTTTAACACCAAATGTAAAAACAATAGATGAACTTGCAGAGTTTTTTAAAATAGACCCATACTACACAATTAAAGCAGTTGCAAAAAGGGTTATTTGGGAAGATAGTAGCGAAATAGTTGTATTTTACCTAAGAGGATGTGATACTCTTGAAGAGGTAAAAGCTATTAACGCTACAGAGGCTTTAGATATTGTAGATGCTAGTGAAGAGGAACTTAAAGAGATTGGACTTGTTCCTGGTTTTATTGGGCCACTAGATCAAGATAAAGCAAAACATGTAATTGACAGTGATTTAAAAGATGCAAAAAGTATGATTTGTGGTGCAAATGAGCAAGATTATCACTTTATTGGGGTAGATTTAGGTGTAATTAGTGAAGCTGCTTATTTTGCAGATATTGCACAAGTTAATGAGGGAGATATTTGTCCACATTGTGATGGGGAGCTTAGCTTTACTAAAGGGATAGAAGTTGGGCATATCTTTAAACTTGGAACGACATATTCAAGTGCATTAAAAGCTGAATTTTTAGATGAAAATGGAAAAGCACAACCATTTATTATGGGAACATATGGAATGGGTGTGAGTCGTTTGGTGGCGGCTATTATTGAGCAACACCATGATGAAAATGGGTGTATCTGGACAAAACAGAGTGCTCCATATATGGTTAATGTTATGGTAAGTAATATTAAAGATGAAGCACAAATGGCACTTGGTGAAGAGCTTTACGCAAACCTAAAAAATATTGGTGTTGAGGTGATGTTAGATGATAGAAAAGATCGCTTTGGTTTTAAAATGAAAGATGCTGAGCTTATTGGTTTTCCATATACTATTATTATTGGAAAAGAGCTTGCAAATGGAAATGTGCAAATTTTTGATCGTGCTTCAAAAGAGAAAACAACAGTCGCATCAGATGCAATTTTTGAAAAAATAATGGAACTTATAAAATAATGGTTTATTTTTTACTTTATCTATTTTTAGAAACTTTGGTTTCTGTTAATATCTCTTCGGCTATTGGTGGGTTTAATACATTTCTAGAGATACTTTTAAGTGCTTTGGTTGGTATTTTTATGCTTGCCAATTTCAGAGAAACATTTATGTCAAGTTTAATGGCAGTAGCAACTCGTCAAATAGATATGGAGGAGTTTCAGCGTTTAAACCTTTTTACATTAATTGGTGCAGTGTTACTTATAATTCCAGGTTTTTTAACAGATTTTATTGGAATTTTGATGCAGTTTAGTATTGTAACAACATTGCTTATTAATCGTTTTGGAGTACAATCAAAAAAAGAAACTTTTGAAGAAGATTTTTATAAAAAAGAATATACAAAAAAGGAAGATGATGAAATTATCGATGTTGAAATTGTCAGCGAGCACAATACTATTAAGTAGCACACTTTTAGCAAGTAGTGCAACAAAAGTTGAAAACTTTTTAGAAAACAACTTTAGACAAAACCCAAATGTTCAAGGGATTGTTGTAAAAGTTGTAAGTCAAAAACCACTCAAAGAGTTAAAAGGGTGGAGTTCACTTATTTTAAGTGTAGATGCAACTGTAAAAATTCAAGGAATACCTCGCCATATTAAACAAAAAATGGTGTGGTTTAGTAATGGAAAATATCTTACAAAAGATTTAATAGATTTAGATACAGGAGCAACACTAGCAGATGGTGTGGCACCTGAATTTAAAGCAGAGTATTATTCTAAAGCAAATCTTATTTATGGAAATGCAAATGCAAAACACAAAGTTGCAATCTTTTCAGATCCACTTTGTCCATTTTGTAAACGTTTTGTACCAGGTGCTATAGAGGAGATGAAAAAATCTCCTGATATGTTTGCAATTTATTACTACCATTTACCACTGAAAAATTTACATCCTGCAGCAGTAACTCTTGTTGAAGCTGCTGTAGCATTAGAACTTCAGGGTAAAAAGAATGTTGTTTTAGATCTTTATAAAGTAAATATCTCTTCAAGAGAACGTGATCAAAAGAAAATTTTGAAAGCATTTAACAAAACTTTTGGAAGTAATATAACAGTAGCAGATATCCAAAAACCAGCAGTGCAAGAGCATGTAAAAAGAGATGCTCAAATCGCAGAGGATTTAATGGTTGCAGGAACTCCTACAATGTTTTTTGATGGAAAAGTAGATAAAACAAAACAAAAATATAAAGAGGCAAAATAGAGTATGAAAAAATTAACCATTGCTACAAGAGTTTCAGATTTAGCCTTATGGCAGGCATATTTTGTAAGAGATGAGTTGCATAAAAAGTTTCCAGATTTGGAGATTGAGCTAAATAAAATTGTAAGCAATGGGGATAAAGTACTTGATAAACCTTTAGCATTAATTGGTGGAAAAGGACATTTTACAAAAGAATTAGAGGAGCAAATGCTTTTAGGTAATGCAGATATGGCAGTGCATAGCTTAAAAGATGTTCCAACTTATATGCCAGAGGGTTTAGAGCTTGTTGCAGTTACAAAAAGAGCTTTACAAAATGATGTTTTTTTATCGCATAAGTATAAAACATTAGAGGATCTACCACAAGGTGCAGTGGTTGGAACAACAAGTTTGCGTCGCCGTATGCAACTACTAAGTAAACGTCCAGACTTAGTTGTAAAAGATCTACGTGGAAATGTAAATACTCGCCTTAGAAAACTCGCAGAAGCTCAGTATGATGCGATTATTTTAGCATATATTGGGCTTGATAGATTAGATTTACTTAAAGATATTCCTTATACTCAAAAACTCTCTCTTGATATGATGATACCACCAATGGGACAAGCTGCACTTGGTATTCAAATAGTACAAGGTAATGAAGAGCTTTTAGAGATTGCAAAAACATTGAATGATGAAGATACATTTTTATGTACTCAAATTGAGCGTGATTTTGTTGCACAAATTGGAGCTGGTTGTTCTGCACCTGTTGCTTGTAATGCAGTTGTGCAAGATGACGAAGTAACACTTCGTGTAATGCTTGGGTTTGCAGATGGAACAAATATTATGCAAAAAAAGCTTGTGCGTAGTGTGCAAGAGAGCCAAGATTTAGGAAAAGAGATGGCACAGCTTTGTATAAAAGAGGGTGCTTTAGAGCTTTTAAAAGAGGCAGAAGCAAACGCTTTTAAAGATGAGATGCCACAAAGGTTATAAGATATGCAAAAAACAATAGAGTTATTAAAAGCAAAAAATGAACTAAAAATTATTGATGATGAGCTAGATATTTATCTTGAAATTCCCCATTTAGCTTATGCAGAAGTGAAGAAAAAAGATGGTGGGAAAGCTTTACTATTTACTAATGTTGTAGATAAAAAAAGTGGTAAAAAATTTAGTGAGCCTGTGCTTATGAACCTTTATGGCTCTTATGCTAGAACAGAACTGCTTTTTGGTAGAACTATTGAATCTGTTGCAGATGAGATTACAAAACTACTTCATATGAAGCCACCAAGTGGATTAAAAGAGAAATTCACAATGGCAGCTGAGCTTTTTTCTTTAAAAAATATTTTCCCAAAACGCTTAAAAGGTGAGGGAGCATGTCAAGAGATTCAAAATTTTGGTAGTGCAATAAACCTTTATGATTTACCAGTGCTTACAACGTGGGAGCAAGATGGTGGGCCTTTTATTACAATGGGACAGGTTTATACACAAAGTTTAGATGGCAAGATGGTAAATCTTGGTATGTATAGACTTCAAGTGTATGATAAAAACCATCTTGGAATGCACTGGCAAATTCACAAAGATAGCTCACACTTTTTTGACCAATACCAAAAAGCTGGTAAAAAAATGCCAGTCTCTATTGCTATTGGTGGGGATCCACTCTATACTTGGTGTGCAACAGCACCACTTCCATATGGTGTTAATGAGCTTTTAATGTATGGGCTTATTAAAAAACAACCAGCACGTCTTGTAAAATCTTTAACAAACGATTTATATATTCCACAAGATGTTGATTATGTTATTGAAGGAGAGGTTGATCCATCACAGCTTCGCATTGAAGGGCCTTTTGGAGATCATACAGGATACTACACACTTGAAGAGGAGTACCCTGTTTTAGAGGTAAAAGCAATTACAAAGAAAAAAGATAACCGTGTCTTTTTAGCAACAGTAGTTGGAAAACCACCACTTGAAGATAAATATATGGGGTGGGCAACTGGAAAAGTATTTTTCCCACTTTTAAAAACAACAGTTCCAGATTTGCTAGATTACCATATGCCAGAAAATGCAGGGTTTCATAACCTTATTTTAGCAAAAATGCAACCACTCTATAAAGGGCATGCAAAACAATTTATGCACGCATTTTGGGGTGCTGGGCAGATGAGTTTTGTAAAACATGCGATTTTTGTAGATGAAAAAGCACCAGAATTGGAAAATTATGAAACTTTTACACGTTATGTGCTGAATCGTTTCTCTAAAAAATCTCTTTTTGTGACAGAGGGTATCTTAGATGCACTGGATCACTCTTCAGATGAAACACTTGTGGGTGGAAAATTAGGAATTGATGCTACAAAACAGTATGAGGATATTGTTGCACCAACAGTTTTGGAAGATGATGCTTTACTTGCAAAAGTAAAAGAGATTATTCCACAAGCACAAGAGTTAAAACAATATATGAAAGATACACTCAACCCAATTACAGTAGTAACTGTGCAAAAAGATACAAATATCAAAAAGCTTCTTAGTGGCTTAGATACTTTAAAAGAGTATATAAAAATTATTGTTTTTATAGATAAAGCAAAAAATGATGTTACTAATCCGTATATGATTGTTTGGCGTGTAACAAACAATATAGATGTTCAGCGTGATTTGTATTTGGGTGATGTTATAGCTCTTGATGCTACAAATAAAAATGCTTTAGATGGCTTTGAGCGTAGATGGCCAGATGATGTAGATTGTACAAAAGAGGTGGTTGAGTCTTTAAAACAAAGAGGTATTTGGGATTTAGATGAGCAATTGTTACACAAATATCAGCTTTGAGTTTTAAAAACGAAGCAAAAATGGTGTATATAAGCCAAATGTAACAAATTTTAATGTAACATTAAAGTAAATAAATAAAAGGTGTCGCTACATGAAGAAGATATTGTTTTTTTTCACATCAGTTACTTTGTTATCTCTTATAGATTCGCAAGCAGCAGTGTATAAGGGGCAGAGGATTTTTACAAAACAGTGTGTTTCATGTCATGCTAGCGCACAAGAGTTGGTTGCTTCTAAAACTCAAGCTGAGTGGAAAGTTATTATGGCAGACAAAGGAAAAGGGCTTATTGCTATTCATGAAAAGAAAGCTCCAGATGCTCTGAAGTATCTTCAATCTAAAAAATTTGCAAGAAAGTCTAAACACTTAGCGCAATTTTTAAATGAATATGCAAAAGATAGTGGAAAAGTTCCTGCGTTTTAATAGTTATATATCTTCTTTTTTCAACCAAGAGTGGCTTAAAACCACTCTCTTCTTAAATTTAAAAAAATCAAGGATTATTTATGGATAAAATGTGGTCTGGACGCTTTTCAGCGGGTGCATCATCACTTTTAGATGATTTTAATGCTTCTATTATGTTTGATAGAAAACTTTACCAAGAGGATATTGAGGGTTCAATTGTTCATGCAACAATGCTTCATGCTCAAGGTATTTTAACGCAAGATGAGCTTAAACTTATTGTTGATGGACTTAACCAAGTAAAAAAAGAGATCGAATCTGGCGAATTTGAGTGGAAAATCTCAGATGAAGATTTACATATGGGAATTGAGAAGCGTTTAACGCAGATTATTGGTGATGCTGGGAAAAAACTTCATACTGCAAGAAGTAGAAATGACCAAGTAGCAGTTGATTTTCGTCGTTACGTTTTACGTAAAAATAAAGAGATTGCAAAAGCAATTGAGCTTTTGATGCAAGAGATTTTAGTTGTTGCAAAAAAACATAAAGATACTCTTTTACCAGGTATGACACACCTTCAACATGCACAACCAATTAACTTTGCTTTTCATTTAGGGGCTTACCTTTCTATGTTTAAGCGTGATATTGAAAGATTTGAGAGTTCATATGAGCGTAACAATATCTCTCCTCTTGGTTGTGCAGCACTCGCTGGAACTCCACACAATGTAGATAGAGAAAAAACTGCTGAGCTTTTAGGGTTTGATAGTGTAAGTATTAACTGTTTAGATACAGTAAGTGATAGAGATTTTGCTTTGGAGATTTTATTTAATATCTCTACTATGATGATGCATATTTCACGTTTAAGTGAAGAGCTTATTTTATGGAGTAGTTACGAGTTTGGTTTTGTAGAGCTAAGCGATGAGTACTCAACTGGTAGTTCTATTATGCCACAAAAGAAAAATCCTGATGTTCCAGAGCTTTTACGTGGGAAAACAGGACGTGTTTATGGTGCACTTATGGGGCTTTTAACTGTTATGAAAGGGCTTCCACTAGCATACAACAAAGATACGCAAGAGGATAAAGAGGGTGTTTTTGATGCAGTAGCAACTGCTGAGATTTCACTAGAGATTTTAAAAGAAGCTATTAAAACTATGCAAGTAAAAGCAGAAAATATGCAAAAAGCTTGTGAAATTGGGCATTTAAGTGCAACAGATTTAGCAGATTATTTAGTAGAGAAGTGTAATATCCCATTTAGAGAGGCACATTTCATTACTGGTCGTGCAGTTGCTAAAGCTGAAGAGCTTGGTGTAGATTTATCAAAAATTGAGTTAAAATATCTTCAAGAGATAGATAGTAGAATCTCTGAAGATGTTTTAGAACTACTTGATTTAAGAAACTCTATGAATGCAAGAGATTCTTTTGGTGGAACAGCATCGACTCAAACTCAAAAACAACTTGAGTACTTTGAAAACTATTTAAACAGTAAAGGGGAATAATAGAAAATGAAAAAAATATTACTTTTAGGTTCACTACTTTTAGCATCTTCAGTTTTTGCTGAAGGGTATATGAAAAAAGCAAACGTTATTTCAAAAGATTTACTAAAAACTCTTGGTTCAAATATGAAAAGAGAGTTAAAATCAAATGGTCCAGAAGCTGCACTAAAATTTTGTAGTGCGAATGCTTATAAATTAACACAAGAGATAGATAAACAATATGGTAAAAATATCTCTGTAAAGAGAATCTCTTTAAAACCAAGAAATCCAGCAAACAAAGCTACTACTGATGAAGCAGTGATTTTAAAAGCAATGGAAGATATGCATAAGGTTGGTGCAAAACCAAAAAATGTTATGCAAGTACAAGGTGATGTTGTAAAAGTGTATAAACCTTTATTTATAGCTAAAAAAGCTTGTTTAATCTGTCATGGTGATGTTGCAAAAACAAAACCAGCACTTGCAAAAGCTATTAAAAATGTTTATCCTCATGATAAAGCAATGGGGTATAAAATGGGTGATTTAAGAGGTGCAATAGTTGTTACTATGCCTAAGAAAAAGTAAGAGAATTTAGTCTCTTACTTCCTCCTTTTTTATTCGTATGTATAACTCCATCCTGTGAGTTTGTCGTTTTTAACTTCACTAAATCCTTTTGCATCTGCTAAAAAATCTATTACGTGCATTGGTATGCTAGGTATGCTTCTTTGATCCTCTGGTTTTATAAGTAGTAGGGGCATTGGTGTTTCTTGTTGGCTTTTTCCAAATCCAACTGGCATCAGTTGGCTCATAACCTCTTTTGGATTAAAAATTTCATTATCTTCTAAAAACTTTTGAAATACTTGCTCTTTTATACCCTCTGGAAGCTCCTCTTGAGTGTTTAAAAAGATAGTAAATTGAATAGGTGTTTCTTTTTCAAAATGGGTAGGTGCTGGAGTTGCTAAAATGATATACTCCACTTTTTCTAAAAGTTTTTCAATTTCGTTATGTTCTAGGTATGTATCTGTTACAATCGCTTTTGCTACCATTGGTTTATTCCCTTTTTGTTTTTTGCTATTTTACTTTATTTCTACTTTTAGAAACTATAAAATGTTATACTTCACACTATATTAGAAAAAGGTTATTTTTTATGAAATTAGATTCTCTTTATATCGCATCTCAAGAGGCAAATAGTGGTACATTGTTTGTCTCTATGGGGATGATGCATATCTTAAAGCGTAAGTTACATCGTGTTGCTTTTTTTCGACCCATTATTTTAGATAAAAGTAAAAAAGATAAAGATATAGAGTTTATGTTAGGGCATTATAATTTAGATATGAACTATGAAGATTGTTATGCTTTAGATTTAGATGAAGTAGAATCTCTTCTTGCTCAAAACAAGCAAGAGGAAGTTTTAAATACAATTATACAAAAGTTTCAAAAGCTTGCATTAGAGTATGATTTTGTTTTATGTGAAGGTTTACGTGGAACTTTTTTTAATGCAACAATTCACCAAGATCTTAATCTTCTTATAGCACAAAATCTTAATGCTGCTTATATAAATATTATAAATGCTAAAGATCTACAAGAGCAAGAGATAGAACAAAATATTGCAATAGAGAAAGAGCGTATAGAGAGTTTTAAGGTGCAACATTTTAGCACATTTGTAAATAGGGTGAACTCTTCTCAAAAAGAGAAACTAACAAAAAAATTTGCTCAAGACTCTTTGAGTGTTTTTTTCTTAGAGGAGATAGAGGAGTTAAACAAACCAACTCTTTTAGATATTATAGAATCCCTCAATGCTAAAGAGATTGTTGTGAAAAAAGAGGATTACTCTCGTGTTATTTTTAACACTCGTATTGCTGCATTGAGTGTTGAAAATTTTTTAGAGTATATTCAAGAGGGGGATCTTATTATTGTTCCTGCAGATAGGTCAGATATTATTTTAGGATTATTAGGAGCGGTGTATTCTAATAATTACCCTTCTATTGCAGCTATATTATTTCCGTTTGATATGGAAGCAAATAGTAATATTCAAAAGCTTATAGATGGTTTGGATGGTTTTAGAATCCCTATTATCTCTATAGAGTGTGATACCTATACAAGTGCTCAAAAACTTGCAAAAGTGCGTTCACGTTTACGTGTAGATAGCACAAGAAAAATTTCACTTGCACTTGGTATTTTTCAAGAAAATGTTGATGTTTCACTTGTTGAATCAAAAATAGCTACTTCTTACAGTGATATTGTTACCCCTTTAATGTTTGAATATAAACTTTTTGAGATGGCACGTAAAAAGAAAAAACATATTATTTTGCCAGAGAGTAGTGATGAGCGTATTTTAAGAGCTGCACAGATTATCCTCTTACGTGGTGTTGCAGATATTACATTACTAGGAAATAAAAAAACAATTGAGCAAAAAGTGGTTGGACTTGGACTTGATTTAACACAGGCACAAATTTTAGATTATGAAAATTCCCCACTTTTAGAGGAGTTTTCACAAGAGTTTTACAAGCTTCGCTCCCATAAAGGTTTAAGTAAAGAGGCGGCGTATGATGCTATGAACAATGCAAACTATTTTGCGACAATGATGGTGCATCTTGGGTATGGAGATGGTATGGTAAGTGGTGCAATTGGCTCAACAGGAGAGACAATTTTGCCAGCATTGCAGATTATTAAAACAAAACCAAATATTTCTTTGGTCTCTAGTGTATTTTTTATGTGTATGGAAACAAAGGTTCTTGTTTTTGGAGATTGTGCAGTAAACCAAAATCCAACAGCACAAGAGTTGGCACAAATTGCCATTAGTTCGGCACAAACTGTTGAATCTTTTGGGATAGAGCCAAAAGTGGCAATGCTTTCATACTCTACAGGTAACAGTGGAAAAGGGGAGGATGTCCAAAAAGTGCAAGAAGCTACAAAGATTGTTAAGGAGTTAAATAGTTCCCTTTTAGTGGATGGACCTTTACAGTATGATGCTGCAGTAAATAAAGAGGTTGCTAAGAAAAAAATGCCAAACTCTAAAGTTGCTGGGGAAGCAAATGTTTTAATTTTTCCAGATTTAAACACAGGAAACAATACATACAAAGCAGTACAACGCTCAAGTGGTGCAGTAGCAATTGGACCAGTTTTGCAAGGGCTTAACAAACCAGTTAATGACTTAAGTAGAGGTTGTTTGGTAGAAGATATTGTAAATACTATCGCTATTACAGCGATTCAAGCAGGAGAGTAGAATGAAAATAGGGGTAATAAATAGTGGAAGTTCATCATTGAAATTTAAACTTTTTGAAGATGGTGTTGTGCAATATAGTTGTGTTGTTGAGCATATTGGTGAAGATGGAAGTGAAGTTGCAAACCATTTAGAAGCACTCCAAAAAATAGAGGTGGATTTTACTACACTTGATGTTGTTGGACACAGAGTCGTTCATGGTGGAGAGTTTTTTACGCAAAGTGTTATAATAGACGAGGATGTTATGCAAAAAATTGCCTCTTTAAGCAGATTAGCTCCACTTCATAACCCTGCAAATTTAGAGGGGATAAAGGTTGTAAAAAAGATAGCTCCATCTTTAAAACAAGTTGCGGTTTTTGATACTGCATTTCATAGTAGTATGCCACAAGAGGCGTATCTGTATGCAATAGATACAAAATTTTATAAGCAGCATCATATTCGACGTTACGGTTTTCATGGAACATCACATAGCTATTTAGCAAAAGAGGCTGCTAAGATTTTAAAAAAAGAGTTAAATGAGTTAAATATTATCTCTTTACATTTGGGAAATGGGGCAAGTGCTTGTGCTGTTAAAAATGGAAAAAGTGTAGATACTTCCATGGGCTTTACTCCATTAGAGGGGTTAGTTATGGGAACAAGAAGTGGTGACTTGGATCCTGCTATTGTGCTTTATATGCAGCAAGAGTTAGGTTTAAGTGTAGATGAGGTACAAAAAGAGCTTAATAAACACTCAGGATTATTAGGACTTGCAAAAAGTAATGATGTAAGAGATTTACAACAAAGTCAAACTAAAGAGGCTCAAACTGCACTTGATATTTTTGTACGAAGAGTGCAAAAGTATATAGGATCTTATATAGTACTTTTAGATGATGTAGATGCAATAGTTTTTAGTGGTGGAATAGGGGAACATTCTGAGTATATTCGCAATAAAATTTTAGATGTTAAAGTTTTAAAAGATATAAAAAGTTTAGTAATTCAAACAGATGAAGAGTTGGAGATTGCACAAGAGTGCATAAAAGTTCTACAGGCGTAAAAGCCTGTAAAAGGGAAATTAGATAGCTGTTACGTTTTCAGCTTGAGGACCTTTTTGTCCCTCACCAATTTCGAAAGTTACTTGTTGACCATCTGCTAAAGAAACACGACCACCATTTGGGTTATTTACTTGGCGAAAATGTACGAATACATCTTTTCCACCGTCTGCTTGTTCTATGAAACCATAACCTTTTTCGTCATTAAACCATTTGATTGTACCAGATTTTAATTCTGCCATTGCAATACCTTTTTGCATTAAATTTTTACACATATCTTAAAAAATTAAGAAAGTGGAGTCAAAAATTAGGGGAGGAAGTCTTTAGAGAAGGGAGTTGAACAAAAATATTACAAAACACACACTAAAGATGAATTCACGCCTCATCTTTTATCGGTAACAGTGTAGCATAATATAGGTTAAAAGCAAGCTTAAATTGACAAAATGTGTTATAATCTACAAAAAAAGGATAAAAAGATGCAATTTCAACTCAAAGATGAGTACATAGAACTTTACAAACTTTTAAAAGTGATGGATTTAGTAGATAGCGGAGCAGAAGCAAAGCTTTTAATAGATGAGGGACATGTTTATAGAAATAATGAAGTAGAAACAAGAAAAAGAGCAAAAATAAGAGCTAATGAAGTGATTAAAGTGGCGGATGTTGTTGTAGAGGTTATATAAAAGAGGAGTCTAAACTCATCTTTTATTGGAATTGAGTTTGCAACTCTTGAAACTTTTCTACATCTTTGAGTAGTCTCTCTTTTAAGTGTTGAGGCTTGAGTACAAAAAGGTGTGGAATCCAATATTTTATAAGTGGTAGCAACTCCATATCGTCTGTAATTTTTACGCTAAATTCTATACTTCCATCACTATTTGTACTTAAAATGCTTTGTGTTGGTAGGGGTCTGCGTTGAAAATATTTTGCTGCGTGGGAATTTGCATAAAGTACAACTTCATAAGGCTCTTTTTCTTGGTTAAACCAAATAGATAAAGAGTTTTCTAAAAGCTGGTCTATTTTTGTATCGACACTAAAAGTTTTTGAAGTGAGTTTGAGGTTAGAGAGTGAGTGAAGGTAGTATTTTTTCACTTTGTTTTTGTTGATAGCTATAACATACCAAAACCCTTCATAGTTTACAATTTTGAGTGGTTGGATTGTTGTTTTGTAGCTACTATCATTGCGTGTGTATTGACATTTTACTTCTAATTTTTTACTAATAGCTTCCTCTAAAAGAGCAACATCTTTTAAAGAAGCACTAATATCTTCAATGTTGAGTTTTGCGTAGATTGGATTGAACTCTTTGTTTTTAAGTTTTTCAAGAAGCATAGAGGCTTTGGTAGCAAACCCTCCACCAATACCCGAGGTGATTTGCTCTAAAATATCTAAAACAATTTTTTCATCAATATCGCGGATTTTTTCTATTTTAAAGCCATCTTGCATTTTCCATTTACGCCCTTTTTTTTTCAATAGGGTAGTTGCCTACAAGCCTTTCGTTAAAATCACGCTGAATTGTTCGCACATTTACCCCAAGCTCCTCAGCTAACTCTTTAACACTTAAAAGTTCCCCATCGTTAAGGCGTTGTAAAATGATGCGAAGGCGAGTTAAAGTTTTGTCGTAGTCGTGTTTGTATGCCATAGAAAACCTTTTTTATAGATAGTGACATTATAGTGTCTTTTTTATAAAGTTTATTTGATATTTTTTTTTAAAATATGTTACAACGATTTTATGGCAAATGTAGATAAGTTAAATAAACAAATTGATGCATTAGAGGGGAAAATAAGATTTTTTCGAAATGCTATCTTAGCTTTCATTTCTGGTTTAGTTTGGAGTATTTATGCTATTTTGGAGAAAAAGGCTGGAATAGAGTTATTGATATTATCAAGTGTTGGAACTATTGTTTTAGTTTTTATCTTTGTTCGTGTAAAATCACTTGAGATAAAACAATCATATTTAATAGAAGCATTAGAAAAGGAGTAAG
>JAMOSG010000031.1 GCA_027063225.1 Helicobacteraceae bacterium
CACTTTTCTCTATAAGCCCTTTTCTCACAATCAACTATCCTTTACGTGTTTAGCTAATTCTTTTACAAATGTGCGACATTCAAGCTGTGTGTGACTGTCTAAAGCTCTTTGACTATAAAAATGTTCCCAACTATTAGGATTAAGTGTATTAAATCCAATACTAAACGGTCTTATTTTTAACATATCTGCACCGCGATTATAAATCTCTTTGCGTTTGACACCTGCTTTCTTCATATATTTTTTCAAACTTTTAGGCGTTTCTACACACTCCACAATGTTATTCCATTGCTCAAGCTTCCACTCATCACTTAACTCATATCTGTTATCATAATCAGTTTTAACCTCATCAGGCATAAAATATCCATAATCAACTTCGCTATATCTTGCACTATGAGACAAAAATTGTACTTGAGCATGAGTTCTAATTTGCTGATACACGAAATAAGGAACTCTTGCTGTAAATGCTTTGTAGTGTGTAAAATTTACAAAAGTAAGTGCATATTCAAAATCTAGTCCAAGATTTAATAGTTCTCTTAAGTTAGTATGATAGTTTGCTGTATTTTTTTCAAAAAATCCAAACGGTTGTGTAAAATCTCTATCCCCTAAGAAGACATTTGCTTCATTTCCATTAACTACACACGGCACAAACGCAAAAACAGATGATGGCTTATTGCCATAGCTCTCTTTTAAAAGTCTATCTGTTAGAGCGTGTGGATTTTTAATGTCTTTGTCTCTAACTACTTGACAAACATCCGCTA
The DNA here is from genome assembly GCA_027063225.1 of Helicobacteraceae bacterium. GTDB lineage: Bacteria > Campylobacterota > Campylobacteria > Campylobacterales > Sulfurimonadaceae > Sulfurimonas. The sequence continues at coordinate 759 of JAMOSG010000031.1, forward strand.
AATATCTATCCAACTCCTCTCTTGTATTTTCCTGCATCGGTTGAATTTCCACTATGTTATAATTCATCTCTTTTCCTTTAAAATCTCTTTTACTTCTTTTAACTCGCTTTGCATAGAGCTAATCTTGTAAAGACCAGCTCCAACTGAAATAGAAACAACTAATATAACAAATACAGTTGCAAAAACAATTTCCTCTAAAATATCTTCACAATCTACCATTTTTAACTCTCTGGCTCAAAACCACTTATATATGGAGTTGGAATCTTTGCTTTGTCATAATCGGCTTTATACCACTTCTTCTTACACTCTTCCGTTTTGCACTTTTGAAATTTGCCGTTTAAGTCAATCTCCCCAGTGCGACTCTCAATCTCTTTTAGCGTTTCATCCATAGCTACATAAGGATCATATCCTGCTTTTCTAATTGCTCCAGTTGCAACTACAATAACATCACATAAAGCATCTATATACTCGTTCATATCGTTAGCATCACTTAGCTCTTGCATTTCCTCTTCAAGCATATCTAGCTCATTCCAAAGTTCGCTTATTTCTTTTGGCTTATCTGGGATTAAATTTCTCTCTTTGTTCCACTTGATAATTCTTTCAAACATTATCTTTTCTCTTTGCTCTAATGCTTCTTTTATTGACTCGTTTACACTAGGCAACTTGATTTTAGTGCTTTTGTCTTTACTTTTATCTTCTTCGTGTAAAAAATTTTTAAACATTTATCTCTTTCCTTTTTATTTCTCTATTTAGCTTAGTACAAATAGCACAAACTCTTGTATCTTCATCAATATTTACAGTTGAAGTACATATAATACAATGTTGCTTTTTTTCTTCAACTTTTTCAGTTTCGTTTTTCATTTCTCAACCTCAAAATGGAATTGAATCTTGTTCTACATCTATTTCTATCGGTTGTTGTTGAGGTGGCATTTGTTGCTGCTGGTACTGTTGTGTTGGTTGCTGTTGCACATTCTCTTGATATACAGGAATTTGTTTCCCATTTGCTCCTTGTGCATAACTTTGTGGCTGCTGTTGTTGATAACCGTTTTGTTGTCGATTATTGTTTTGTTTGTTTTGCCCACTAACAAAATCGAAACTCTCAATAACCATAGTTACTTTACTTCTATTGTTTCCTTGTTGATCCTGCCATTGATCAGTTTGCAGCTTACCGCTTAAAAATATTTGAGTTCCTTTTGTACCTGCGTATTGGTTTAAAATTTCCGCTGTCTTTCCAAACGCTGTTGCGTCTAAAAACAAAGTTGTTTCTTTATCTTTGTATTTCTCACTTGCAACAAGTCCAAGCTTTCCTACACAAGTACCGCTCTGAGTATATACAAGCTCCATATCCCTACTTAATCTAAATAAACCATTTGCTTTTGCTAGTGCCATTTTATTTTCCTTTTTCAATAAATCCATCGCAACTATAAGATAATTTTTTTGTTTTAAAATTTTTTATCTATTTTTGATTAAAGCTTGATAACCAAGTATCAAACTCAACCTCATCTAAATTGATGTTTCTTTTACACTCTAAGCAAAAATCGCTTTTGTTTGCATTACTGCAATATGTAAAATCTTTACTCATCTTCTAGCTCAATTGCTCTTTGTATGCTTTGCATTGCTTCGATTAAGTCTTGAATAGTGTCTTTATACCCCCTTTGTCCACTTGCTAGTAGTTTTTTAATTGCGTGTTGCACGGCTGGGTTTTCAACTTCAAAAGACTTTAAAACGTCGTAAACATCAACATAAACTCCTTTTTTAATTTCTCTTGAATATTTGTTTAAGTTTCCATTTTCTTTACCCTCTAAACTTTTAAATATTTCACTTAAACTGTCAATAGCTTTGTTTGCCTTTATAAGTTCCGCTTCAAGTTTTTTGTTGTGCTCGATAACTTCTTCAATCTCTTTTATAGTCATATTTATAACGTCTTTCATTCATTTTCCTTTCTTTTTGTATATGTAATTATATGTTTATATCACTTTATTTTAGCTTAATTTGTATATATCAACATTACACCACTTTAAAAATTCTAGTGTTTTTTTTGATAAACTAAAATCTAAATAACTCGAAACATCCTTATGTATATTACTTCTAAAATATTGTACCCATCCTTGATAACTTCCGCCTATCTCTTTGCTGATGTCTCCTGCTAGCGTTCCAATTCTGCCACCTCTTTTTTCTAGCTCTTCATAAAACTTTTCTAGTGCAATATTACAAACATTAACTTTTTTACTATGATATGCTTCTAAATATCCAATATCTACAAATAAAACTCTGTTTTTAGAGTATCCCTCTTCATTAACTTCTTTCAAAAAACTACATTCGTAAGTATTGTTTAGAACTGAAAAAGTGTTGGTTTTTATATCCAATAACTTATTTGCTTCATAAGCTCTTATCCACTTGCTTTTGTTTTTATAAGTTAAAAACTCGTCTAAAATATTTACTTTTTTCTTTTTCACTTTTCCTGCTCCACTACATCATAAACCGCTTTTACTTCTTTTTCAATTACATAAGTAATCAAACCGCTTTTAACTGTTAGTTTTTTCTTTTTAATTTTTAGCATTTCTTTTCCTTTACGATTTTATCATCTGCACGGCATCATAAGCCATCATAAACATTTTATCCTCGACTTTTGCAACGTTTGTTTTAGATAGATACTCTGCAACTCTAAAATATATGCTTTCATTTTTTAGCCAACTAAATTCATCATTTAGCTTCTGAGTTCTCTCTACAAAATTTACATAAAGTATCCATAGTGCCAAAAACTCTAAACTAATAGTCTCGTCCTGAATCTTCATAAGCATTTTTCCTACACGCTTATCAAGATTGTTTTTAATCCATTTAGCCGTTGCCTCTTCACTCATAAGATTATCGATGGTTTTTAAAATATCGTTTTCTAACTTATCTAAGTTTCTATCTATCCTTTTGTTTAACTTGTAATCTTTGTTACTTCTAGCTTCTATGCCGTAATACTCATTAGAGTCTTTGCTTACTTTTATTAGTGAGTAAGCGAATTATAAAACAAGTAAATCTTTTTTAGCTCCGCTGCTTAACATTTGTTCTCCTTTTGTTTTGATATTAAAATTATATATAAAAACAAATAAAAAAAAGCTTAAAATGTATAAATATAACTAAGCTTCATTAGATGGAAAAGGAATATATATTCCCATTTTTTGCCCTAATGCCATATTTAACACCTCGTACACTTTGTTTATCTCATCTTTGTTTAACTTTGCAGTGCTTTTTTTGTTTACTACACTTTGTTGGATAGGCTTCCATAAAAGCTCTTTTACTGTTGTTGGAGTCCACTTAGTTTCTATTTTTAGCACTTTTGGAACTGTTTGCCCTTGCTTGTTAAAAGCTTCGCTTAGCATTGTAAAATACTTATGCAAAGCTCTGTTTTGCTGTAATGAGCGTATATCCATATTTTTTATATCTATCTCATAAATACCGTCTTTTAATCCCTCTAAAGTTGTTTTATCTTTAGAGGAATATGGCATAAGATAGCCGTTTTGTAGTTTAAGAGTTACTTTCATTTTATAACTTCCCTTTGATTTTTTTTGTTAAACTCCAAAATAAACTCTGCACACTCTGTAATATCGCCAAACTCTTTAATATGCGTTTTAATTGAGTTGTTGTTATACTTAATTTCAAGCGTGATAACTTTTTTATTGTCGCATAGTCTATATGTATATTTTTGATTAAATATCCATTCTTTTGTTTTGTGAACAAATTCATAAATATTGATTGCAAAAATTCTTGTGCCAGCCAATTTACAGTTCAGTGTGTTTTCATCTGCTCCATATTTCGTTAATATGCTCATCTATGTTTAAAACATTAGCTACTAATTTTCTAGATGGCAGTTTCATTTTTGCACTTTAAAATTTGTTCAACAATTCCAGCTGCAAGTATTACAATTCCAACAACTAAAACAACAAAACCTGTATCATTTTTTGCTTCTATGAGTCTGCCAGCTTGTAAAAACATAACTGGCGACATTAGTATTAAGACACTCATACTTTACCTTTTTGCTTTGTTTAATTTAGCTTGCAACATATTTAAAGCACGGTTAAACTCGTTTAATGGCAATTCTGCCAACGTTGCTATATTAAAAGCTTGATTAAATTTGCTCAAATCTGTGTTTGTGTCTGCTATCATCTGCGTTAGCTGTTGCAGTTGCTGTCTGCTTATAACTTGTGGCTTATTGCTAAATATAACACCTTTTCCATTGTAACTTATTTCAAGTTGTGTTACTTTTGCATTTTCGACTTTAAAAGTTTCTATTTTTAAATTACTAGAAAAAAAACCTTTTGGCGTCCACTTATTGCCTCTTTGTTGCATCTCCCAATTTATCCAAATAAAAGGGCTATTATAAAGTTCTGTTCCTATATTCCATTTAAATCCTGCTCTTTTAAATGCATCTGAATAGCTACCTTTTTCCTTTTCTGTAAAACTTTCGGTTCCAACATCGCTACGACTTATCCACTCTTTTACTTCTGTGTTGTAAATAGAAATTTCGCAACACAAAAGCCCTTTATTATCATAAAAAAAGCTGTTTTTCCACAAATTAGGATAACACTCATCTAAACGTTTAACATCTGTTCTTGCTGTTTTGTATAACAACAGACTAAAACCTTTTTGAGATGTAGTGCCAATTCTAAGCTCTACATCATCTTTTGTAAGTGGGTCATTTAATTTCATCTTTTATTTCCTTTTTTGATTAATTTTCCATTATAGTAAATATTTTTACCATCTAAATTCAGTGCCTCTTCTAAATCGTCTTTCTTCTTATCACTCATATTTTTTCCTTTATCTAATGCTTAACGATCTTCTTGTTTCAAGTTCTGCACCTTCTACAACTTCATCTGCTTTTAGTTTTGCACCTATCGCTTTCTTATCTATACTTACAACCTCTTTAACTTTTAAAAATTGTGCAGGAATTGAATTTTCATCTAAAATTTTTACACTTGTTGAATTTCTAAATAAAACTGTATTATTAACAGTTCTAATTTTTTCCCCGTTCAACAACCAGCTTAAAAGCTCTTTTAACTTGTCTTGTTTTCTTTCAAACATCTTTTTACGTTCTTGCAAGCGTTTAATCTCACTTGCAAGAAGTGCCTCATCTTGTTTAGCTTCACGAATCAAATAGCATAAGCTATCTATTTTTGACTCTTTTTCATCTTCAAGCCCACTCAGTAGCTCTTGTAAAAGTTCTGTGTTATCTGCGATAATTTCACCAGTCTCTTCATTTACTTCTAACGCCTCATTTTCAAGCATTTCACTAATTGTGCTAAACTCTTGTTTTAATTCATAAATTTTCATTTTATTTCCTTTGTTAAAACTTCTCTTAATTCTTCTTTGCTTTTTATAAAAATACTATCTTCGTAAATATCAAATATATTTTTTAACTCACTAATACCAATACTATTGTTTAGTTCTTCTTTTGCTTTTTTAAGCTCAAATTGTGCCATCAATAGCCTTTCCTGTAAATCCATAATAGTTTTAACTATGTTTAAATCTGCTTCGCTCATATTTCATTTCCCTTTTTTGTTTATTTCAAGATTAAAAGAAAATCTTTAAGATTAGATTTTCTAAACTGAATTTAGCTTCCTTGTTTTTTAGCTTTATTTCCATTTATTTTCCTTTTTGTTTCAATGTTAAAAGTATATAATGATATAGATAAAAGTTAGCTTAAGTTGTATATTACTAAAGAGTTTTCTAACTCATTAGTAATTTAACGTCTGTTACTTTGTGATTAGTTTTGAAGTACTCATCAGCTTTTATACCAGTTTCATCCTCAAACTCTTTTGGCTTTTTAACCCATCCAAGTAAACGACTCGCCTCAATGTTAAAAGCTTTCATAAACTTTTGATTAAGCTTTAAGTGTGCATTTCCATTTTTAAAAATCTTAAGCTCCATAAACAATTCGCCACTTTTTAGATAAAAATTATACTTTTTACCCGTTTCCCAAATTGTGCTTTTTAAAGTGTTTTCAACTGTAAATCCTAAATTGTTCGCTATTGTAAAAATATCCTCAAAAAAGAATAGTGAAGTTTCGTTCAGTTCATTTCCGCGATAATTAAACGGGCTTCCTAAATGCTGAATAATTCTATAATCTAAAGTATATTTGAGTTTTTGCTCTTCTACTTTTTGTAAAAATCTCCAGCTATCGTTTATAATTTTTTCGTTTGATTTGTAAAACTTTACATTGTCCGAACTTGTTAGCTTTTTATAAACTTTGATAAGTTGCTCATCAAAATAATTATTAGCGTTCTTTAAAACCCATATAAGTACAGCATAAATGTTTTTCTCTGTAAAGTCTATATTTGTATGCTCTGTAAGCTCACTAAGCATTTTACGGCGTATATCGTGCGTTAAACGACTTGTTATTTTATCTAAGTTATCAAATAGCTCTTGCCAATATAGATTTTTTTTGTTTTCTATCTTTAATCTTGCATTTTCTGTAAGCGTTACAATGTCTATATTTAACTCGTTTAATATACTTGTATCTATTTCAGCAATCTTTGCATAGCTTTGTATTAAATTGCTCATATCTTTGTTATAAAGCTCTACTAGAGTCTTAATTAAGTTTCCACCCGTAACAAGTTCTTTTATTTTTTCTCTTTGTTCTATTTTCTCTTCAAACTTGTTTTTTGGCTTTTCAGCTTTAAATTGAAAAGTATCGTTAAACCATTTAGCGAATGGGTCGCTTTTTTTAGTTCTAAATTCTTCCATAACTATTTTTACAAGATTTACTTTTGCACGTGCTTTTCTATCCTCGCTGTTTGTGAAGTCGTACTCTTGAATAACCATTGCCTCTTTTTCTCTGTACGCTAAAGCTTGTTTGATCTTGTGCGAGTTTTCCCATCTCTGCGGAATAAGTAAATAAAGCACTTTACAATTCGCTTCTTTTATGAGCCTCTCCGCCCATTTTTCAAACTCTGAATAAGGCGGGTTAGAGTAAACAATGTTCACTTTTTTATCTATAAAAGTTTGTTCGTCAAATTCAGTACCAAGCACAAATATATCTTTATCCATTTGCTGAATCAAAATAGATGACTTTTCAATTGCGTAAGCCTTGCGTAATGAGGCGTTATGCCATTTTGTTTCTTTGGATAAATGTGCAATCTCTTCTAAAACTTTTCCGTTTCCAGCACCAACATCTAGCATTGAGAAATTTTTACTGTGCGTGTCTAAAGTTCTATCTATATCATTATATAAAACCTCAATTGTTTCTTTGCTTGTTGGATACCACTCAAAATCTTGTTTATTTTCTTTTAGTTCTTGTACAACTGCAACAGCATTAACTTTTTTAGTATCTGTGTTTATTATCTGT
>JAMOSG010000032.1 GCA_027063225.1 Helicobacteraceae bacterium
TGTTTATTATCTGTATAGTATTCATCGTTATTTTCGTTTGCTTCCGATGGTGTATTTTTTTGACTATCGATAGTTACTTTTTTTTCAGTTTCAACATCTACTTTTTCAGCTGTACATTTGTAAGATTTACCCCATTTTCCGACGCTAATATCTACGTAATAATCTGGCATAGTTCCATAGTCTGCTGTTTCGAACTCTCCTTTTTTATTATAAAACATATTAGCAATTTTTAATATTTTGTTTAAAATATCTTTGCTTTGTGGATAATACTCGTCCATATAGTATTGATTTACAGATGAATATTCATTATCGTTTAAAACATCGCTAAAATTAGCTTCGCCCTCTAAAATAGTTATATTTACTCCAGCAGCATCTTTTCTTGTTACGCTAATTTTGTAACCTTTAAACTCTTTTTTAATTTCTTTTCTAATCTCTGCAACTTTTTCTTTTGATAAGTAAGCCATTTCGTTTTCCTTTATTCCTTTTTGATATTAAAATTATATATAAATCATAATAAAAGTTAGCTTAAAATGTATATTTTATAACTGCATAAGAGTAGATTTAATCGGATTTGCGGTTATCAAAAATCTATATTCAAAAGGAAAACGTGAAAAAACTGTGGGTGCGGTAATAAAAACCGCTAAAATAGTAGGTGTATAACCAATAAGATAGAGGGCGTCTGTGTGGTTATTTCGCAAACCCGATAGGAAATTATATCGGACTTAAACTTATACTATCACAATAAAGGCATAGTAACTTCCTCCTTCTTGCCCTCATCCGATGCAACCTCTTGATAAATTATCTCGACAGGTTGAGTATTTGGCATATCAACTGCAAAAACTCTCTCATCTGCTCTATTTTTTTTGCACACAAGAGTTCTTTGTTCTGTTTCTTCATCTACTATGATAAAAAACGCATAATCTGCGTCGTACATTTGGTCGCCACTGCCTTTAAAACTTAACCGCTTTTCTCTTAAATCGCTCTCGCTTATTTGATTGATTAGAAATATAATAACATCGTGTTTAATTGCAACTTCTGAAAGTTCCTTAGTTATTTTTGTAGCTAACTGATACTCTGTTAAGTTCTCTTTTGTAGTTATTTTCATACGACTATCAATACCAAAAAAAACTATTCCATCTTCAATTGCCAATTTAATTTCCATAACTAAATCATCTAAATCTCTACTAGCTGTATTTATTAAAAAGTTATTATATTGAGTATCTGTTTTTAATAACTTTTGCAATCTGCTGTTTATACGTCTATCTCCCATCTCAAAATTAAAAAAAAGAGTTTTTGCATAGCTTGAAACATTAGATAAAATTTGTAGCAATAAAGTTGTTTTACCACCATAACTCTGCCCTGCTAGCAAAACCAAGCTGCCAACTTCTAATCCTTTTGAGGTGTTGTTCCAATTGTGCAACTCATTATCAAGCCAATATACACCCGTTTCATATCTTACCGCTGGTTTCATATTTGCAATTTTCTGCTTAAGCTCCAACGCTGAAAAGTTATTCTTTACTCTTTCGTTAAAACTAATTATTTCAAGCATTTCAAGCTTATTTTGATAAAGCTCTTTTTTTAGCTTAATTGCTAAGTCGTGATTGTCTAGCTGCTCCGCTTTAGATATATCTAACGCTAGAGCTTCGTTATGCCTTTTTAGTTCTTCAAATTTGTTATTCACTTTTGGTCTCTCTGTGTCTTTCAATGTAGTTAAAGTTTCCTCTTAGACAAGTTATGTATCCATCTTTGTAAACAATCTTATATTCAGTAGTAGTTTCAATTCCAATAAATTCAATTTTTTCTACAAGGTCTTCTCCTACTCTATATGTAGTTAATCCACCGTAACTGTGTGCTTCTAACTCATAAATTTCTGTTTTCATTTGTCTAACTCCTTTAATAAATTATCAAAATACTTTACAAGATATTCTACTAAGTGCTTTTGAACACTCGGTAGCTTTTTCTTTTTCACTTAATTGCTTTTGCTTCATTGTTTTGCACTCCATTTTTCAATTTTATCTTTAGCGGCTTCCAGCAATGCTAGTTCTTTTTTTGCACTATTCTCGTACAAGTGTTTATTTGCTTCATAAAATTTTCTTTTGTTTTCTATCTCTTTTAAAATATCATTTTTATATTCAAAAAAAATATCAACATCAGCCACAAGTTCTTTCCCTCTATGAAGTCTTACTGCCTCAAAATATTTTTTTTATTTATATATAAACAAACGGTGTTCCAATCTCCAAAATACATATTTTTTCTAAATAAAAAAAATCTCATTCTTATTCCTTTTCACTTAATTGTTCTTTTTGCATTTTTTTAGCCCTCTCTTTTAACTCTTGAATATCTTTAATAAACTTTTCTCTATGTTTTAAATATTTTCCAGAGCCTACTTCGTTCATTCGCATTTCTTCAACTTGCAAAGCCTCGTCTAAATCAAAAAAGTTGAGGTTTTTTATAATTCCATCAACTATAATCGTTTTATTTTCTCCTTTTATTCTTTTTTGCAGTCTTTGCTTTATGCTCATGACCTCTTTTTCACTATAATCTGCTTTTCTCATTTCAATTATAGTTATTTTCATTTGTTTTCCTTTTTGATTTTATAATCGCTCCAGCTATAACTCTCTACGCCTTTTGGAAGACTAACAAGTTCTTCACAGTTCGCTTCAAGTTTTTTAACTTTTGTGTTAAATTCGTGTGCCTTATCTCTCATAAGTCTATCGTGCTTTTTTAGTTTCAACTTCTCTTTGTAATGTTCGTTAAATATCCAGTTTATAAGTTCTTCTACATTATCTATTGTTAATGTAGTATAGTTTAATCTCGCTATCGCTTCACGTTTAGTCATTTTAGCAACCTTATAAAATTATTTAAAAGAGTTTCACCTCTTTCGTTTAGTGCCTCTACTTTTTTAAACTCTCCATTTATTTCTACTGTTAAATTCATTTTGTTTCCTTTTCTGTTTTGATATTAAAATTATATAACAATATATATTACATAAAACTTAAAATGTATATTAAATCATATTATGTAAATGTAGCTTATTTCTACTTAGTGATGAATAGTACATTTTAAACAAACTTACACCAAGCGGATTAGCTTCCATAATTCTAATCCAACCATTTTGATCAAAAAGTCCTCTTTTTTGCAACTGTTCCGTTATTGCTATTTCAAATATAGGCATATTATTGCTTTTAAGGTACTTTATAGCTCTTATTATGTTTTTATGGAATAGATTGTTAAACAAGTGCATATCAAGCTCTACGGACGAAATATAGCTTAATTCGCTCTCTGTTAGTAAGTCTTGATTTAAAAGTGTGCTTATAATTGAAACTTCTATCCAATAGAGTGTGTCGCTCATTTTAGATATATCCTCCTAGTTTTGCTCTTGCGCCCGTGTTTTTCTGCTCTGCACTAGTTTCTAATGTTCTGTTGAGTCTTTCATCAAACTTACCGTTAAAAAGCGTCGATGGTCTTATGTACTTTTCAAATTCTGTACCTATCCATTCTTTAATCGATAAATCTATAACTTTTTTAATATCGTCTAGTGTGTATCCTTGATTTAAAATTGCATTTATGAGTTTCTTGTTTGCGTTTGCTTTGTAGTTGAAACTTTTATTTGCTTTCTCATTTAGATAAGTTATGGCTTCTTTTACTTCATCGATTTTTTTAGTATCTGTGTTTATTATCTGTTGTTTATTATCTGTATAGTATTCATCGTTATTTTCGTTTGCTTCCGATGGTGTATTTTTTTGACTATCGATAGAACAGCTTTTTAAAGGTCGATAATAGTTAGTTTTGTCCCACTTGTTTGACTCATTTAATCCCTTTTTAACTACTATAAGCCCAGCTTCTTTTAACTTTCTAAGTGCATTTTTAATAGTGTTAAGTTTCATATATGGGAATAGTTTTTGCCAAGCTTCATAAGAGTTGTAAGTCCAATAATAACCATTGATAAAGTTCTTATTGTTTGCTTCATTTTTATCTACCCAAAATAATATATTTTGGTAAAGAATTGCACTCTCTATTCCTACTTTCTCTGCCATCTCTGTATCGAATGAATGAGTCATTTATTTTCCTTTGTAGTAGTTATTTAAAAGCTCAATAAGCACTTCATTTATATTTTTCTTGTCTAAGTCAAGTTTTAAGTATTTAAGTTGCTTATATACCTCTTTTTCAATTCTTATTGGAGTTGTTGTGAGTTCTTTTTTCATTTCTTTTTCGCTCCTTTTTTTTATTTGGATTTATCTTCTTTTTTGTACACAATTACGGCTGACGGAAAAGGTGCTGAATTTTTTGCATTTCCAAATTTTAAACGTCCCTTTAAAAATCTAATTTCGCAATAACCAGCTTTTTGTGCAGGAAAAATCCAATCGTGCCAATATTGTGTATCTGTCCTTGATGGTATTAAGCAAACAACTGTTGCACCTTTTAACGCTTCGTCGTGTGCTTTTTTAACCCATTTTTTTATTTCTCTACCATAAGGCGGGTTCATAAAAGCAACATCGTTGCTCCAATCTTGTTTTAAACCATTCTCTTTTTCTGTAAAAAACTTTTTACATTTTGCTGTTGCTTCTGTGCAACACGGATCTAAAGTAAAATTAAACTCATTATTTAACTTATCAAAAAAATCTTGTGGTGTTTCCCAAGTTTGTTCTTTGCTACTAAAATGTACTTTTGTATTCATTGCATTTCCTTTTTGTTTTATTTGTTGTATTGTATAACTTTACTACTTAAATATTTATAAGATAGAGTGCTAAACCCTATCTTAAATCATATCTGCTAATGTTAAGTTCTGAATAAGTCTTAACCCATCTTCAAATTTTAACGATGAAAGTTCGTTATATCTAGTAAGATAAAACTCTTTTTTAACTTCAAGTTCTTTATATAAATCTCTTACATTAACTTAATTAACATTTTTAGAACCTATTTGTGTTTGTGTGATTTTGATTAAATCTTGCGTAATTTTGCCTTTTTTGCCAACAATAAAAAAATATTTTGAGGATTAAAAAGTATAGGCTAAGAAGTGTTGGCGGGTCCTAGTCTTTTAATCGCTCAAATATCCCCATTTAGTAAGCAGACTACCGACCCGCCAAGGCTAGAACTTACTAAATAGAGTTATTTCAACGATTAAAAACAGGCTTTTGTTATTTAAAGTGATAAAGCCTTTAAACACTACTTAATTTTGATAGCAACCCATCGGTATTTTTGGTCAAACAGTAAAATTATAATTCATTATCGCTTAGCCATATATTAAAAAACAGATATTCTTTATCTTTAAATTAAATAAATATAATTGATTTTAAAAAAAATGAAGAGATTATCGCCGTAAAAACCTTACAATTCACGGCGATAAAAAGATGGCAAACCGTAAGGCTTTCCGAGTTAAATAAATATCAGTAGAATTGTAGCCACTTTATCTTAGTTTATCTTTATCAGCTTCTGTTTTGCTAGAACCAAAGTAAAAACTAATGATAGATGCAGTATATGTATTCATAGCACCAAGTATAAACATCAGAACCTCTTTATCCTCTACACTCTGTTTTAGCCCCTCAAATGCTACAAGATAGTCTATTGCCATAGTTCCTATGACTATCAACCACGCCAACATACTTCCAGTGTTTTTAAGCAACCAACTATCACTTTTAGATAGTTCGATATTCATATTTCTAGCACTATCTTTATCGTTCAAGTAAATCTCTTGTTCTTTGATGTCTAATTCTTTCTCACGTGCCTTAAACATCGTTTCAGTCTTGAGGCGCTCGTTTTCTTTTTCCATCTTTTCCTCATCGGAAGTTATTAGCTCATCTGCAACTTTTCCCACACTCTCAACGATATTACCGCCTAATAAATCCATAAAACCCATAATTACGCTCCTAATACTCTATTTAACCAACCGCGTAAAAATTTGCGGTTAGCTGGACGCTTGTTTGCCAAACTTACATATCTAGCAATTTTGGCTAACTTAAATCTCAACAAAAACAACTCTTTATTAATACTATTTAGCTTCTCCAAAGTGTTCTTTCCTATAAAGCCGTCTGGATGAGCCTCAACTGCTGTTTGAGCTAACTTACTAGCTGTTCTAACACCCATATTAACGGCTGTATCAAATATCTCGTAAGCAATATTATTACTTATAATGTCGTCACCTTTAATTTTATCCCAATAATCTCTTTTATAAATCTTTTTAGCTTGCTCTACTGTAAGATTACAAATATCCAAATCAGGGTAGGCTCTTTGACTCAAGCCGTACTTAGTGAGCCCACCGTTGTCTTGTGGGTCATCAACAAGCCCTCCCTCGTTCACTAAAACTTTTTCTATTGCATAGTTAAAATCTGCCATACTGCTTATCCTTTTATGTTTTTTGTGAGTAAACAATTAATTACTATTGAATACTTTTTCTTCTGCTCTGTGAATAGCTCTCCATAGCTTTTGAATATCTGCATTCATACACTCTTTTTGTGCAGAGTACTCAGCTATATGTACAAACTGTTCACTAACGTCTTTCATAGTCACACTTTGGTTAGCTACTTCTTTTAGCATTGTAATATCAGTACCGTGTCTGTCTAGTTTTTTAAATAAAGCATCTTCTACTTTGTCATAATGTTCAAGTCTTCTAACATTACTCGTCATAAAGTCGTTTGCAATATCTATTTGGGCGTTCATTTTTTCCATTCTTTCCTCAAGTGCCGACACTTTAAATTTAGATACAACAAAGCTACCGTATATAGCAA
>JAMOSG010000033.1 GCA_027063225.1 Helicobacteraceae bacterium
AAGTATCAGGTTTTACCCCTGTTAATCGTTTAAATAACTCTGGTTTTAGCTCTTTTAATTTCTCATAATTCTTCATATTTTAGAAATAGCAATTTTTGAGCCTTTTTTAGGTTATGCAAGAAGTCTATTACAAAAAAGTTAATCTTTTTTAGGTAAAATTCTTTACCTATAAAAAGGAAGTAACTAAATGGCACCACTCTTTATTGCAGAAATATCAAGCAATCATTCTCAAAATCTCCAAAGAGCTAAGGAATTTATCCGTATTTCTAAAAAGATAGGATGTGATGGAGTAAAATTTCAACTTTTTCGTATCGATACACTTTTTGCACCTGAAATCTTAGAAAAGAGTTCTCAACATCGTAAACGTAAAAAGTGGGAACTTCCTATAGAGTTTATCCCTATTTTAAGCGAATATGCCCATTCGCTTGGTCTTCTATTCTCTTGCACTCCATTTTATCTTGAAGCAGTCAACATTTTAGAACCATATGTCGATTTTTATAAAATTGCTTCATATGAACTTTTATGGGATGATTTAATTATTGCTTGTGCAAAAACACAAAAAGATCTTGTTTTAGCAACGGGAATGGCTACTCTTCAAGAGATTCAACATGCAAAAAACATTTTTACACAATACTCCAATAAAAATTTAACACTTCTTCATGCAATTTCTGGATATCCAACTCCATTAAATGAAGCTAATCTTAAAGCTATACAAACTTTAAAAGAAAATTTTCATTGCGATATTGGTCTCTCAGATCATTCTGTAAAAGAAGCTGTTATTTTACGAGCAGCTCTTACATACAACGCTTCAATGATAGAGTTTCACCTCGATTTGGATGGTAAAGGTGAAGAATACAATGCTGGTCACTGCTGGTTACCACATGAAATTGCTCATACTATTACAATAGTAAAAGAGAGTTTCTTAGCAGATGGTACAGGAGAGAAAAAACCTCAAAAAAGTGAAGAATCAGATAGAGATTGGAGAGCTGATCCCAATGATGGACTTCGCCCACTAAAAAAACTTCGTCAAAATTTTCATGATTAAACTTCTTTTACGATGTGATGGTTCTAAAACCATTGGATTAGGGCATGTTACTCGTATGCTTAGCTTAGCAAAACAACTTCGTAAAATGGGTTGTTTCATAACTTTTGCAATGAGAAGTTATCCAACTGGCTTGCAACAAGTACAAAAAGAGAATTTTCCTATATACATAGTACCTTCTTACAAAACATATTCTCAATGGCTTCCAAATATAGCACAAAAATATGATATTTTTATTGGAGATGTAAGAGACAATCTTCCTCCCCATCTCATTACTCTTTTACAAACAAAAAATATCTTTTGTGTAGCTATTGACGAGATCAGTACATATGCAAAAGAGTGTAACCTTACATTCTATCCTCCACATTCATTTATTCAAAAAAAACTTTATAAAGGAAAAGTTTTTCAAGGCTTAGAATATACAATATTACGCCAAGAGTTTTACCAAGCTCAACAAAAAAGAGAAACAAAAACAAAAAAAAATCTTTTAATTATGTTAGGTGGAACTGATACTCATAACCTTACATTAGAAGTATTAAAACGTATTCTTTCACTAACACAACATTTTACAATCTATCTCATTCTTTCAAAAACATCACCTTTCTATACAAAAATAAAACAAAAATATCCCCATATTCACCTCTACTCTTACATTAAAGATATGGCAACTTTTTTAACATCTATTGACTACGCTATTATTACATTTGGTAGTTCTGCTTATGAACTTCTCGCAAAGGGAGTTTTTGGTATTCACATTGCACTCGATGATGACCATTGGCAAGCAAGTGAATATTTTGTCAACAACGGTTTCGCTCTTCGCTATAAGAAAGAAGATATTCATAAAATAATAATTCCAAAAAAAGTCATTTCTCCTATTGTTAAAAAAAATGTTATTGCCCAAACTATACTTCAGCTATATAAAAAAGATTCTTTTTTTCTATTTGATCTTGATGCAACTCTTACACAATATGAAACACTTCCTTATCTAGCACAACATTGCAAACTTAAGGAAAATTTAGATTTAATAACACAAGAAACGCAAAAAGGAACCATTGATTTTTCAACAAGTTTAGAACAACGTATACAATTTTTTTCTCATTGTTCTATCACAAGAATTGCAAATTTATTTTTAGAAGTTGCACTCTTTGAAAACATCATAACATTTCTTAAACAAAACAAACATCGTTGTGCTATTATTACGAGTAATTTAGATGTTTGGGTTACACCCCTTTTAGAAACAATTGGTATCCCTTTTTATACATCTACTACTAAAATAGATAAAAATCATGTTATTCATATAAGTTCTATTTTACAAAAAGCAGATATTGTTCGATATTACCAACAACTAAATAAACAAGTTATTGTTATAGGGGATGGTGCGAATGATATCGAAGCAATGAAGCAGGCCGATTTTGGTCTTGTTTGTGCTTTAGTACATCCACCAATTCCACAACTACAAACAATTGGTTATCCAATAGCATCTTCTGAAAAAGAGTTACTAAAACTACTAAAACAACTAAAAGAGTGAAAATGAAAAAATTAGCATATAAAGATGATTATACTATTGTTGAGGATGAAAAAAAAGGTTATATTCATGTTGATCCTATACCCTCTAAAGAAGAACTTGAAATACTCTATAAAAAAGAATATTACGAAAATGAAAAGAAAACATATATAGATAATACAAAAGAAGATCTTCAGTGGTGGGAAACACTCTATAAAGATAAATATGATACTTTTCAAGAACATGCACCATCCAAGAAGAAAAAAATTTTGGATATAGGATGTGGCAGTGGTTATTTTTTAGCCTACGGAATGAAAAGAGGTTGGGATTGCTATGGTGTTGAGCCTTCTAAAAAAGCTGCCAATCATGCAAAAACACTTGGCCTAAAAAATATTATAACAGATATATTTCAACCATCCTTTTATGAAAAAAATTTTTTTGATGTTATTCATCTAAACCAAGTCTTAGAACATATCCCCCACCCAGAGAAACTTCTAGAAGAAGTAGCAACTCTATTAAAATCTAATGGTATTATTTGTGTTAGTGTTCCTAATGAATTCAATCCTTTACAAAATGCACTTCATAAAGAAAAAGGGATACCTCAGTGGTGGATTGCACCTCCTCATCACCTTAACTATTTTACAAGAAGCTCTTTATCTCAACTACTTATAAAAACAAATTTTGAACCTTTTTTAGAAGAAGCAACCTTTGCAATGGAACTTTTTTTACTTTTTGGAGATAACTATATTGATAACCCTTCTTTAGGAAGAACAATGCACAAAAAAAGAAAAGAATTTGATATTATTCTCAGTAAATATGATAATAACTTCAAACGTAAACTCTATCAATCACTTGCCCAACTTGATATTGGACGAACTATTGTTATCTATGCAAAAAAGGTATAAAATGAAAACAAAGAAAATTCTTTTTATTGGAGCATATGGCATAGAAAATAGTGGAGATGATTTGCCTATGATTGTAATGATGCAGCAATTGCAACAAATGTATCCTAAAGAATCTTTCTCTTTCCACGCACTTACACGTCATCCTAATAAATGGGAAGAAAAAAAATTTAATATTGTGCAACACAAAAATTTAGAATATCAAAGCCGTCAAGAAGCTGCAAACAAATGGTTTCGTGGACTCAATTTTGAAGATGATCGAACTATTTTTAATGAGATACTTTCCCTTATTGAAAGTTGTGATTTACTTATCATTGGTGCAGGAAATTTTATTATTGATATAAGTATAGATATTTTTAAAGGACCTATTCCTCTAATTTGGTGGTATATCCATCTTGCAAAACTAACCAATACAAAAGTGATGCTCTATGGTTTTAGTACAGCTCCTTTACAAAATAATTATGCAAAACTTTTAACAAAAGAAATTATGAGGCAAAGTGATTTTATTAGTGTTAGAGATAAAGCTTCAAAAAAATATTTACAAACTCTTGGAGTAACTCAAAAAATTGTATCACTTCCAGACCCAACACTTGGTACAACTTTCACTAAAAAATACACATTCCTTACAAAGAAAGATCAAATATTCCTTTTAGTCAACTCATCTAAACCTCTAATAGCCCTTGGATTACGTCAATTTTCATTTCCACAAGAATCTAAAATCTTTGATACTATTATAAAATTTATAAATACTCATTCTGAGTATAGATATATTTTTGTTCCACAATCAACATATAAAGAAGATGATGATAGACAACTTGCACAAACACTAGCAACAAAAATAAATACAAATATCTCTTTCCATATTATTAAAAAACGCTATACTCCTCAAGAACTTATTAGTATCTATGCATTATGTGATTTAACTCTTTCTATTCGCTTACATAGTTGTGTCTTTAGTCATATTGCAAATACACCAGCAATCGCAATTAATTATTTACCAAAAGTCGCTGGTTATATGAAAGAGATGAAAACAACAAAACAACTGCTTCAAATTAAAGATGTAAAACCAAATAAACTACATAACATCATTACAAAAACTTTAAATAAAAAAGAAAAAATAAAAAAACAAATTCATAAAGTAGTAACTAAAAAAAATAAAAAAGTAAAAAAATATAGTCAAGCTGCCTATGAACTACTGGAGAAAAAAATATGAAAAATAAATATTTTATTATTATAGGGAATGGTTCTTTTGTGTGTAAAGATAATTTTGGACCAGGAGTTATTTTACGCTCTCTATTACAATATGTACAAGAAACAAAACAAAACAATATTGCACTTTTTTACCGTTCAGAAGAAAAAAGATTATATTTAGAGGAAAAGATTGCTTCATTAGATGCAAAATCAGATGTGTCACTTCATTCCATTCATACTCTGGATCAGTTTATTCAAGAAGAAAATATTACAGCCGCATTTATAAGTGTTCCAGATAATGTTCATTTTTTTTATGCTAAAAAATTTCTCTTATCTCATATTGCTACATGGCTCGTAAAACCAATAACTGATAATCTCTCTCAAGCTCAAGAACTTGCAATACTAAGTAAACAACACAACACTCCCTTATGGATAGATTTTCATAAACGTTTTGATCATGCAAATCGTTTAGCATATATGAATATCCAACAACAAAAATATGGAAAACTTCTGCATTACAGTGTACAATACACACAACCACTTACACTTCCTCGTGATACATTTTCATGGAGTGAACAAACAAATGTATTTAGTTATATAGGTTGTCATTATGTTGATCTTTTAGAATTTTTCTATCCTCAAAAGATTGCTTCTTTTAAAATTAGTGCACTAGGTACTAAAGGAACTCTTTACAAAGAAAAAGGACTTCATGATTCAATCATTGCTACAATGCATTTACAACTACACTCAAAAGAAACTATTATTGCTTCTTTTCAAGTGGGATGGAACGATCCTGAAGGTACACCATCTAAAAGTCATCAACGTCTAGAATTAACATTTGAAAAAGGTCGTTTTATTTTAGATCAAAAAGAGAGAGGATTTGAAATCTGGGATAACACCAAAACACATCAAGTCAATCCTTATTTTTTTATCCAAAGTTATGATCCAATGACCAATGCATATAAATATAATGGTTATGGTTACGATAGTATTATTAATTTTTTACATCATATAGAGAAAAGAGAAAAATCTATTACTATCCCTCTTATACATAATACACTTTTTTCCGAATATGTTTTAAAGGCACTAAAAGAATCTTTAATCAATAATGGAAAATGGATAGAGGAGCAATTATGAAAAAAAATATTCTCATCTTAGGTGGAGGAATAGATCAGATCATTGGTATAAAAAAAGCTCAACAAATGGGACTATATACTATTGTTTTAGATGGTAATGAAAATGCTCCAGCAAAAAATGTTGCTGATGAGTTTTATACTGTTTCTATTAAACACATACAACAAATTAAAGAGTTTATCTTTCATACACTAGATAAAAAAATTGATGGAGTTATTGCTTTTGGTGTTGATATCGCTTATATCATTGCACAAACTGCTAATATACTTCAATGTAATCACACTATTCCGCAAGAAGCAGCTGCTCTAAGTGAAGATAAATTTCAATCTAAAGAGTTTATGAAAAACCTTGGTATTTCAATACCGCCATATGCACAAATTAGCTCCTACGAGGAGGCCTTTAATTTTATCAAAAAGTATGGTTTTGACGTTGTTATTAAACCAAAAGATAATTCTGCTGCACGTGGGATTAGCTACATTAACTCTTTAGAACAACTTTCTGATGCAATTTCATATGCCAAATCTTTTAGTAAATCTCAAACTATACAAATTGAAAAGTACTTTAGTGGTCCACAAATTAGTAGCGAAAGCTTTGTGATCAATGGTAAAGTTCATAATATTGCTTTCTTAGATAGGAACTATTCAAACCAAGAACGTTTTTTTCCAAATATTATTGAAGATGGTGGAAATATGCCATCTCAATTTATGCTACAAAAGCATAAAAATCAACTACATTTTATGTTACAAAAAATTGTTGATGCCCTTCAAATAAAAAATGGTATTATTAAAGGGGATCTTGTTATTCATAACGACACTCTTTATATTATTGAATTTGCACTTCGACTCTCAGGAGGAAATTTTTCTACAGTATGTATTCCTGCTTCAACTGGTGTCGATTTTCTACGTATTGCCTTAGATCTTCATCTTAATGTACCTATTGATAAATCACAACTTAATATTACAAAAGATAAACCAGTTACTATGCGCTATAAATTTGTTGAAGATTTACCTCCTAAACAACATGGAAAACTTATATCTAGTATTATTATGCCTCAACAAACACCATCGATTTTAGCTGCAAATATGCATATTCAACCTCAACAACAACTCCCTTTAAAAACTACAAGTCATGCTAGTCGCTTAGGGTTTGTTGTAACTACTGCTTCTACAATTAGTCAATCACAAGAAATAGCACAAAATTTTTTAGATAAAGTTGTAATTCAATAAAGGAATATTGGTGAATAAAATCTTTTTTTATAAAATATACCATGCTAATCTTGCATTTTCTTCAATTGAGTATGAAGAGATTCCTACTGTTATAGATAAATGCTACACTCCACTTCTAGAATTTGTACAAAAAACAGAAACTAAAATCGGTATTGAATTAAGTGGCTATACTCTAGAGCAAATTAAGTATTTTCGTCCAGAATGGATAAAGTTTTTCTTAAAACTTTATAAGAAAGGTCTTATAGAACTTATTGGTAGTGGTTATATGCAAATAATTGCACCTCTTACTCCTTATAAAGTCAACCTTTACAATCAAGAAGTCGGTTTAGAAATATATCAAAAAATTTTAGGTCTTAGACCAAAAATTGCTTTTGTAAATGAACAAGTTTTTGCAACATCTCTTGTTGATCTTTACTTTGAAGTTGGCTACGAAGCACTTGTAATGGAATGGAATAATGCTTATAGTGCTAATCGTTTTCAATTTCTACGAGAAGATGCTTATAGGCCTGTATATATCCAAGGAATAGAACACTCTTTGAAACTATTATGGAGTGATTCTTTACTTTTTCAACAATTTCAACGTGTTGCTCACTTTGAAATTACACATAAAGAATATATACAAACTTTACAAGAGTATATAAATAAAGGATATAAAACATTACCTCTTTATAGTTCTGATTTAGAAATTTTTAATTACCGTCCAGGAAGATTCTCAACAGAGACAACACTAACTAATGATGAATGGAATAATATAACAAACCTTGTAAAAAAAATTAAAGATTTTGGTAGTTTTATACTCCCATCTCAAGTATTAAAATTTACAATAAATAAAACTTTACAATTAACAAATGCTAAAAATCCCATTTTAGTAAAAAAACAAAAAAAATACTCCCTTAGTCGTTGGGCTGTATGTGGTAGAGGTTCTAACTACATTAATACTTTATGTCATCAAAATCTTCCTCATCTTAATAAAAAACTTCTTGAATATTTTGGTAGTGATTATAAAACACATATAACATATAAAAAATATACAAAAGCAATTAAATATTTAGAAAAAAATCGTACATTAACTCAGCATTCTAAACCTCGTAATGTAAAAAAAATCTCTCTAATACTATTTCAACGCTTTGCCATTTTCTCTCAAAATAACTTTAACCTACAATTTAATCTTGCAAAAGGAGCAACACTTCACTCCATCCACTACAAAGAACAAGAATACAATTTTGGTAGCGTTTTACATGGTGAGTTTGAACACATAGACTATGGTGCAGATTTTTACACAGGAACAACATCTATAGAATCTTCTTGTTTTCCTAAAGCAACTAATCTTCATCCTACTCACATACAAGCCTATGCTATAGAAAATGGCATCTATGTTTTTTCATCTACTACACCTCTAAATCAATTTGCAAAAGAAAAAAAACGCTGGATTTTAGACACCAATACAAAAAAGCTTACACTTCAAATCAAGCTCTATACCACACAATTTTTTCCTGCTTCTATTCGTTTAGGAACTTTTACATTAAAAACTCAACAAATATCAGATAATCTATGGTACAGTATTGCAAATGGTGGGAAAATAGCAGAAAAATTCTCTTTAAAAGAACAAGAAATTTCTCAACATAAACCTATCTCTTTGCATGTTAGTAGTCAATCAGGACTTGGTATTAGTGATGGAAAAATTTCATTTGGTAAAGAGCAAACTACTCTTGCAGAAATTCAAGTTGATCTAGCATACTCTACACCTTTTGTTATGCTACAACATAATCAAGATAGGTCCAATACTCTTACACGACTTCATTTTGGCCTACAAGAAATAGACGATACACTCAAAGAACATACACAAAGAGAATTTAAACTCCAATATTCTATAAACTTAAATTTATAAATGCCACTTAAGTACCATAAAAGCTCCTCTTTTTATGGTACCATCTGTTCTTATTTTATTTTGAAGGATACTTCTTTATGCAACAAACAAAACAGTTTTTTTATCTGCTTTTAACACTTTTCACTTTAGTAGCTGGGTATGCCTATTTACGTTATGCCTACAAAGTGACAGACTCAACACCTTTTACACAAGAGATAGTTCTTATTTTACTAGGTACTATTGCTACTGTTTTTATTACAGCATTATTGCTTAACAAACAAACAGCAGTAGAGATAGAAAAAGAGCAAAATATTAAATTTTTAGATTTAAAAACACAAACCTATGAGCGTTTGCTTAACCTTATGGAGGATATGTCAGTAGCAAATCAACTTAGTGATGCAAACATTACAAAACTTCAGTTTATTACCCATAGACTTGCTATTTTTGCATCTCCTGCTGTACTTAAAGAGTATAACAATTTTTTAGAGGTTATTTCTGAGATTTCCAAAGATGGAACATTTGAAAAAGATGAAGAAACATTAGCAGAGGCTCTTGGAAAACTCACTATCCAAATACGTTTTGATCTTCTTAATGAAAACCCATCTCTTACACCATATTCAGCAGAACAAATTAAAACAATGATTAAGAAAAACTCAGATAGTTCTAGTCATATTAATATCCAAAAGAGTTAAAGAATTTTTTTAACTCTTTTGAAAAACATACGAATGGGTTAAAATAGGTTTAAATTTTGATTTATCTATATTGTTAGAATCAGCATGCCCCAAAAAGAGGTATCCATCCTCTTTTAACAATCTTTCAAACTGCTCATAACACCTTTTTTTATCTTCTAAATTAAAATATATAAGCATATTTCTTGAGAAGATAATATCAAATTTTCCCAATTCTTTCTCCAATGATAAATCAAAAATATTTTTTTGTAAAAAAGTAGCACTTTGTTTTAATGTTTCATCTATTTTATAACTATTCCCCTCTTGCACAAAATATTTTTCTAAAAGGTTTTGTGGTAACTTAGAAACACTCCTTTTATCATAAAGCCCTTTTTTTGCTTTGGCAATCATCATAGAGTCTATATCTATTCCAACTAACTCAATATACGCTTTTTCTAATAAACCTTTTGTATTTAAAATCGCTAACATTATGGAATAAAGCTCTTCTCCACTAGAAGATGGTGAAACTAAAATTCTCACTTTTGGCATATTTTTTTTACCAATAATTTTTGGTAAAATCTCATCACACAAAATAAAAAACTGCTCACTCTCTCTCCAAAAATATGTCTCATTAACAGTTATTGCATTGATTAAGTCTTGCTTAATGTGTTGGTCATTTAAAAATCTTAAACGATGATAGAAACTATGAAAATCATCATGGCTATATTTTTTTACAATCTCATCTATTTTTCCTCTAAATCTTTGAAGTTTTTGTTCATCCAAAGAAATTCCACTATCTTTTTGTAAAAAATATGCAATTTTTTGCAATTCGCTATCTGTTAATATTTTTGTTTTTTCCATATTTTACAATCTCATCTACAATTTTATTAAACGCTAGCACTTTTGAAGCACCTCCACGTAAGGCTGCCTCTTTAGGCATTCCATATACAGTAGCACTCTCTTGACTCTCAGCAATGGTATAAGCACCTTCTTTTCTTAAAGCAACCATACCATCAGCACCATCATCCCCTATTCCCGTTAACTCTATAGCTAACACCCTTTGTAGAGGCAACACCTCTACAGCAGAAAAAAACATCTCATCAACAGAGGGTACAAAAAATCTTTTTTTACTATTTGGTGCTAAAACAACATAATATTTATCAAACTTCTTTTTCAAATGAAGATGTTTACCACCTTTTGCAATAATAACTCGCCCTTTTTGAAGCTCTAAATTATTTGAAGCTTCAACAACTTCAACTTCACAAAGGGTATTTAAACGCTTTGCAAAATTTGCTGTAAATTCTGTTGGCATATGTTGCACAACACATACAGCATGAGGATAATTCTTAGGTAAAGCTTTACAAATTTGTTCTATTAAACGTGGACCACCTGTTGAAGCTCCAATTAAAACAAATCCCATCTCCTCTGTTTTAGAAACACTCTCTTGCATAAGAGTTCTTGGAAAAAAGTTTAAACTCTCCTCCACTTTTTGAAGCAAAAGAGATTTTATTTGTACAATATCTACACTCTGTGCTGGTTTTGCAACCACACCTAAAGAGAACTTTTTAAGAGATATCATCTCTTGTGTTACATCTCCAAGAAACAAAACTTTTAATTTATGATGTTGTAAAATTTGCTCTAGTAACTCTTTTTTTTCAAGAGATTCTAAATCGATAACAACTAAAGAGAAATATTTGTTTTTTAAAAAACTCTCTAACTCCTCTAATATTTTTGTAGTAACAATATCGTACCCCTCTTGCATAAAAGTTGTAGCAATAAACCTTCTTACTAAAGAGGAACTACTGAAAAAAAGTATTGATTTTTTCATTATTACCTACCCTAAACAACAAAAATATCTACCATCTATCTTAATAATAACCTCATCATTATAAACAATAGCTCCCCCAAATAAAGAGTGAGTATCTTTTGTTTCATTAATATCCTCTTGTGAAATATATACAATATCTTCTATCTCATCTACAACTAAAGCTACAAACTTATTATCGTACTCTATAAAAAGAGTTTGTGTATCCTCTTTCTCTAAAGGGGTCTCTAAAACTCTCCCTAAATCAAACACATTAACAGTATGAGAGCTCCATGTTGCTAAATAATCTCTTTGCTCTTTTACATCTACGCTAAAAGTTTTTGTTTTTACAAGATCTTTTGTTTCTATAACTTGACGTAAATGAGCCATCTCTATACAAAATCTCTTTTGTGCTACTACAAAAAGTAAAAACTCCTTTTTATTTTGCTCATTTTTCACCCTATATGAATCAGTTTTTTTAGACTCTTTAAAGAAGTATTCAGCATTAAATAAAGCAACAATCTCCCCATTATAATTATAAAAAGAATCTACTTTTTGTTTTGTTTGAACCTTTTTGATCTTTTGTGTATCAAAATACTCTATATCAAAAATTTCATCAACCTCTAAAGCGATTTTATCTCCATCTTTTTCCAAAATAAGAATATCAGACAATCGCTTACCTTCATAAAAATCTACAACTCTCACAACCTCATTACGTAAAGCAATAACCCCTTTTAAATTCTCTTGCTTTATATCAAAAGAGAATTGCTCCTTCTCATTTGGAACAACCTCTTTTACATATGAAGATGCAACTCCATATATTTTAGAATCAACTTTAAAAAGCAAATAAGCTTCTAAAAAGTTTTCATACTCTACTTGTTGCTTTTGTTTTACAACACTATGAGACATTGCAGGAATATGAAATTTTTTTAGTAGAGGTAAAGGGTGAATCTCATTGATAATCTCATCTTTTTCTTTATAATGATTTATAATCATATCTTCACTATGAATCTCTACTGTTGGAGTTATGCTATCTACCTCTTCAATTTTAACAATCTCATCAACAACCATTCCATATTTCATACCATTATCATCATGTACAACAATAACACTTTTTGGTGTTTCTAAGTTAAGCTTTTGGTTATGATATAACATCGCAGTATCTATAAGCAGCATAACATCATCATTATAATGAACTATCCCCAATACTGCTTTATTGAAGCTATTGAATTTTTCAAACTCTTCTAGTTCAAAAACATAATCTACATTTTTAGTATTAAAACAATACAACCCATCCAAAAGTTTAAATTCTAATACAAAAAGCTTCATTATTTATCCTTTAATAAAGCTGCAACCTCTATTAAATCTGTTACATTATCTGCCATCTCTTTAGAGAGTGTTGAGATATGGTTTGCAGCAGATGTAGATTCAATAGCACTTGTCAGTGCAAGTTCTGCTGCAGTTACAGTTTGTTTTGCACCCTCTTTTGATTGAGAAATAGAATATACAATATCTTCTAATTTTGTATAAATAGTATCAAACAGTTCCACTGTTTGATCTATCTCCTGTGTATTAAGTTGCATATCACTCACAAGTACAATAAGGTCATCTGCTTCTTTAGAACCTAAAAGTTGCATCTTATCTATCGCTTCTATAATATTTTCAACCTCATCCTCTAGGTTATCTACAATCTCATTTATTTGATCTAAACTCTGCTCTGAATTCTCAGCAAGGGTTCGAATATCATTACTCACAACAGAAAAACCATCTCCTAACTCTCCAACTCTTAATGCTTCTACTGATCCATTGATAGAAAGTGCAGCAGTTTGGACTATTGTAAGTTCTATTTTTCTTAAAAGTTTTTGTAAATATTTAATAGACTTTTTAATCCCTTTTGCATCATCTAAAACAACTGTTGTATGTGTTAGATTCTCCTTAGAATCTTCTGCAGATTTTAAGATTGTTTCAAAACTATCTTGGAATCCTAGCTTAATTTCATTCATCTCTTTTTTAACATTTTGAATGTTATTTTCTAATGCTAAAATTAATTTTTCTGCTTTAATTGCTATCTTTTCACTTTTATGTGCATCCTCTTTTGAAAGTGTAGCTGCTTCTTTAATTTCAGCCAAAGCATTTACACTTTGAGCCATAGAACTTTCAATTTGTTCAATAGCAGAACTTAACTCTTCAGCAGCACTTGCTAAATCATTCACCAACTCTTGAGAATCTTTTTGTTGTATCTCTTTTGCAAGATTATCTAACATCTTTGCCGCAGCACTTGACTGATGAAATGCAGTAGCTTGCATACTAATGGTTTGTGTCACTTCACTTACTGCACCTGCACTTTGTTCTGCTGCACTTGCAATTGTTTCAGCAGAAAGCTGCATCTTAACCATCTCTTCATCGAGATTTTTAAACTCCTCTAGTGAATAATTCACATCTTTTACAACCTCTACCAAAGCGACTATAAGCTCCTTCATCTTTTGTGCATTCTTCGAAGCATTCATAGAAGCTTGTTCTACAGAATCTTTTGTATTAATAATATTTTGCTGTACATTTTTAACACTTGTTTGTATCTGATTTACCACATTTTTTATTTTTAATGCATGAGTATTCGATTTTGAAGACAATGCTCGAATCTCCTTTGCCATAACAGAAAAACCTCTTCCATCCTCTTTTGCTCTTGTTGCTTCAATGGCAGCATTTAATGCAAGTAATGATGTTTTTTTTGCCAGCTTTGTAATAAGATTAACTGTTTGTGAAATCTCCTCTCCTGCTTGTGTTAGTCTATCTCCAACTAAAGCAACATCCTCAGCGGAAGAGGCAATTTTTAACATATTTTCAGAAGAGTCTGTAATTTTTATAGAGGAACGAGTTATTGCATCCTCAAGCTTGGCTATCATTTTTGCAGAGTTTGTACTCATTTTCAAAATAGTTGAACTGTTTTGTTTTATTTCACTTATTGAACCTAAACTCTCTTCTGCTGCACCTGCACTTTGTTCTGCTGCTGCAGCAATACTCTCCATTGTAGATTTTAATTCCTCAATAGCACTTAAACCAGATTCTGTAGAACTCAATAAAATTTCTGAGGAATGTTTTAAGGTTGATACCTCTTGGGTAAATATCTCTTTATTGGGAGTTGATTCCCCCTTCTTCTCATCTATTTTTATCTCTTCTTGATGTTCCTCTTCAGGAAAAATCGCATTAATAAAAGGCATCCCTACTCCTTAAAATAACTGTAATAAACTAAAAAAATTATAATTAAATTTATTTAAAAAAAGAGTTGAGCTATAGATTAATTAAAAAAAATAATATTTCTTTGATAATTCGTTACAAAATAATACAACCAAATAGCCAAAAAGTGTTTGTAAATTGTCTGCTATTCCAAAAAAACTACTCTTGTATTCTCCCATACATCTGCGGACGTCTATCACGCAAAAGTCCCCAATACTCTCTTTGTTTTGCATCTTCTTGAAAATCAAACTCTGCGTAGATTATCTCCTCTTTATCTCTTGAGGCTTCTGCAACAATTTTTCCTGTGTAGTCTGTTATAAAAGAGGAGCCATAAAATGTTAAAGAACAACTCTGCCCCTCTTCTACACCTATACGGTTTGCTGCAACAACTGGCACTGTATTTGTTGAGGCGTGTCCCATTTGTACTCTTTGCCAATGCTCTTTAGAATCAAGCCCAATTTCAGGTTCACTCCCAATAGCAGTTGGGTAAAAAATAATCTGTGCACCTTGAAGTGTTAAACTTCTTGCTGTTTCACAAAACCATTGATCCCAACAAATTCCCACTCCAATTTTTCCATAGTGTGTATCATAAACCTTAAAGCCTGTATTGCCTGGTTTGAAGTAAAATTTCTCCTCATACCCTGGACCATCTGGAATATGTGTTTTTCTATAATTTTGCATCTCTTTGCCATCTACGTCAAACACAACCAAAGAGTTGTAGTACTCATTTTTATCTTTTTCAAAATAACTCACTAAAAGTACTACACATAACTCTTTAGCTAAAGCTTGAAACTCTAAAAGGAGTGGATTATTTTTTCTCTCTCTTGCCCACGTGAAATATTTTTTGTCCATATCTTTACAAAAGTAAAGCCCCTCAAAAAGCTCAGGAAGTAAAATAATATTTGCACCATTTTTTGCTGCTTGTTGCACTAAGTTTTTTGCTTTTGCAATATTTTTTGTTTTATCTTCACTCATACTCATCTGAATAGCTGCTACTTTTACCACTTCTACTCCTTTTGGTTACTATCTTTTATAAACATCAAGGCACTTCCACCATGTTTTGCACCTAATGTTCTTTTAGGTGCTCCAACAGCTCCATATTCATGGTGAAGGGCAACACTTGCACCTAAGTTATCATCATCTTGCGGATCTCTTACTTTAAATCTTTCCACTTCAGTTACATCATCGTTATCATCTTTTTCATAATAGTAACTATACCCTATCCCTTTAGCACCTTTTGCACCCACTAAAATAGTATCTTCATAAATAGCAACCGAACTTCCAAAGTAACTATTATCAGATGCATTACTTGCTTGAAATTTATCTTTTTGCGTTACGCTATCATCAGATGCTTTAAAAAGATAAACTCTCCCTTTTTTATCATCTGCATCTTTAGCACCTGCTACAATGTAATCATCATCTATAGATACACTCTTCGCAAACTTATCATTTTCCTTTTTATCATCTGCACTAAAATCATCTATTTTTTCAAGTGTATTGTTATCTTCAACATGGTAAACATACCCTTTTCCTGTATCGTTATCAACTCCTGGTGCTCCAACTACTATTTTTTGAGTATCTAAACATACACTTGTTCCAAAAAGATCATTATCATCTTCACCCGTTACATTATCCTCTTGTGTAAAATCATCATTATCATCTTTAGAAAAAAGGTATATCGCACCTTTATCATCATATCCTGGTGCTCCAACTACAAGTAAATCCCCTTCAAACCATACAGATGCTCCAAAATTTGCATCCTCTTTTGATGTATCTGGTGTTAATTTATGAAGTTGTTTATACTCTCCATCATCATACTTAAAAATATAAACTGCTCCACCATCGTTAGCTTGAGAATCCTCAAATGGTGCACCAACTGCTATATAAACACCATATTTTGAAACACTATACCCAAACTGATCACCACCTTCACCATCATCTGCAATAATTCTTGCTTTTTGCTCTAAGCCATCTTCTGTTTTATGTAAAATATAAACTGCACCTGCATCATCCTCATCATCTATATCTTTAAGTGGTGCTCCAACAGCCATATAGTCATTGTAGATACTTACAGCACTCCCAAAACCATCATAAGAGGAGATATCTTCAGCACTTATCTCATCTACACGTAAAAACTCTCTATCTTCAACAGCAACACTATTGTATGAGATATAAAAGTTCCCCTCTTTATCTTTAAACTTTATACCAAAGTCATAATGGTTCTGCTCATCTTCATCAACAGGATTTTCATAATCTACCACTTCACTAAAGTAAAGTTTTAAATCCTCTGTTTGAAGCTTACTCTCATCATCTCCAGAGATAACATCCATACTAAGTTCATCACTTACAGGAGACTTCACATCAAATTCACGAATAAACTTCTTAGCTGCCTCCTCTTTATATTCTATGTAGTATTGTTCCAAATTATAAACATAAGGGCGAAGTTTTGGTTCAATATCAAACAAATAAGCACTACCAGCTGTTTGTGTAGCTTCTACATCTCTTCTGTGTGTTCCAACTACAATATTATTTCCATCAAGTGCTAGATGTTTTCCAAATAAATCATTCTCTTTAGAGTCAAATGGTATTATCTCTTTAATCTGATCCACATCATCTCTATTGCTATTCATCTCAAAAAGGTAAACTGCCCCAGCTTGATACTCTGATGTTGTTTTATATTGAGAACCACCTGCAATAAAATTACCACTTATAGCAACATCAGAACCAAAAGCATCATCTTTTTCTCTATCGTCACTATCTACAAAAATAGTTTTAACTTTTGTAACATCATCACCATCTATTTTATACCAATAGATTGCTCCAACATCCTCATCTCCATTATTTCTTTGGTATGAACCAATAACAATATCATTTCTTTGTATATCTACTGCATTTCCAAAGTGATCATAATTTGCCCCATTTTCATCACCATCATCTGCTTGAGAAACTATCTTTTTTATCTCTTTAACGCTATCATCATCTCTAATCTCATAAAGATATGCGGCACCTTGATCCTCATGGTCATCATCTTTGTCTTGATCTTTTGCACCAACTACAATATATTTTCCATCTATTGCAACAGCTCTACCAAAAGTGGAATTTGTTTCTAAGTCACTCGCTGTAATTTTTGCTGTTTGTGTAACATTGTCATCATCTATTTTAAATAAATACGCTGCACCCGTGTCGTTATTGTCATTATCATAATCATCTAAATATGCTCCAACGACAATATAATCCCCATCTATTGCTACATCAAATCCAAACCAATCACTTTTGTTTGCATCATCTGCTTGAATTTTAGCAATTTGCTCTATTTTTGAATCGGAATCTCTTTTAAAAACATACGCACTACCAGCAGCGTCTGCACTCTCATCCTCTTTATAGGCTCCAACTACAATGTAGCGATCACTTATCGCTACAGATGTTCCAAATAGATCAGCTTCCTGCCCATCATCTGCTTTTAAATCTGCAATTTTTTTCACACTACCATCGAGATATTTTCTATATAAATAAGCTATACCCGCATCAACGCCACCTTCATTATCATCATAAGGTGCACCAACAACTATGTAAGAGCCATCTATTGCAACACTTCTCCCAAACTCATCACCTATTTCTAAATCTTTATCATTTAAGTGTGCAACCTCAAATGGATTTGGTTCATAATCTTCTATATAAATATCAACTCTAACAGGCTCACTCTCCCCTGCTTCATTTTTTGCAATAGCATAAAGTTTATAAAGTTCTTTTGTTTCATAATCTAACTCTGCACTACTAGAGATTCTTAAGCCTCCCCATTGATCTAGTACAAAATTTTCACTTCCATCTCCAGAGAGGTACATATCAGATATTGAAGAATCACCTTCTGAAATAACATGCACCTGCCCTAAATATTTTCCAAGATGATCATTTTCCATAATAGTAGTTCTAAAAATCTCTAAAACTGGAACTTCATCTATCTCATTTTCAACTGTAATATTAAGATCAACAGGACGACTATAGCCTGCTTTATTTACCGCACTTACACGAAGCTGATATGACCTTTGTCTTTCATAATCTAACTTAGAATCAAGAGAAACTTTTATCTCCCCCTCTTTATTAATGTAAAAGTCTTCGTTGCCATCACCTTCAACTTCAAAAACAGAAATATCACTATCCCCTGAAGTTAAAATATTTATCTGCCCAACTTTTGTTCCTTTATTTGCACTCTCTGAAACATTCATATCTAGTGGTTCTAAAACAGCTACACCATCTGGAATATTTTCTATTGTAATAGTAATATCACGTTTTATCTCATGAAAGCCATCACTTAAAATAATGCTACAAACATAACTGCTTTGCTTTTCATAGTTTGGCTCCTCTTTAAAACGTAAAAGGTTATCTTCTATCTCAAAAAGTTCTGTATCATTTGAGCGTGTCATATCGAGTGCAAAAGTCACATTATCATCATCTAAATCTCTTGCTGTTAGTAGCTGTACTTTTTTTACATTTTCAGGAATTGAAAGCACCTCATAAGCTGTAAACTCTGGGATATTATCGTTTACATTTTGCAAAACAATATGGTAGTCTTGCTTTTTTAATCCACCATTTTCATAAATCTCTACTGTTACATAGTAGTTGTGCTTATCCTCCTCATAATCTGGTGCATCTTTAAAAGCTAAAACAAAATCTTTAAATTCAAACTTATCTGCATCCTCTCCACTTAGTTTTAAAACAGCACCAACATTTGCAGAGATAGTAATAATATTTGTACTATTTTCATTTACATCTATTTGTGTACCACCAGTAAGTTCTGTTTTTGTATCTTCATTTAAATCTACTGGTCCATTAGTTGTCCCTCCACAACCAATAAAAGTTACTGCCATAATTGTTAAAAATATACTCTTATAACTTTTCATTTCTCTATCCCTTTTTACACTAATTAAATCATTATTACACAAATATAATTAAAAAATTATTTTTTCTCCATCTTTTTTAAACCCCAAGGTTTATTCGTAGCAATAGCACTTAAAAAATAGCTCGATAATTTATCGCTGTATTGCTCCTCTAAGATTGTAAAAATCTCTTTTGCTTGTAAAGTTTTTTCTTGCTTATACAATCCAAGAGCCTCTTTATAGAGTTTTACTCTTTGTTGATTTTTTGGAGTATCTGTTAAAAGTTCATACAACATTACTGCCTCTTTTTTCCCTTTTACAGCAACAGGCTCAATTTGACGTAAAAGGTAATTTCCTTCCAATTTCTTGTAAGTAAACTCTGTAATTAAAATCTCAACCCCATAATATTTTGTTAAAGACTCAACCCTTGAAGCCAAATTAACACCATCACCCATAATAGTATAGTTAAAACGTGTATCTGAACCCATATTTCCAACAATAACCTCAGCGGTATTTATCCCTATACCAATCGCAATTTGTGGCTTTTTCTCTTGAGCTAATTTTTGATTTAAAATTTGAAGTTTCTCAATCATCTCTAAAGCACTTAAACATGCTTTATCTGCGTGTTGTTCTACATCTACAGGTGCATTAAAAAAAGCCATAACAGCATCACCAATATATTTATCAAGCATCCCTTGATGCTCCAAAACTGCTTGAGTCATTGGTGTAAAATAATCATTTAAAAGATGTACTAACTCCTCTGCTTCCATAGACTCAGAGATAGTTGTAAAGCCTCTAATATCACTAAATAAAATAGAGAGTTCTTTTCTTTGTCCACCCAAAGAGAGATTGTTCGGATTTTGCATAAGCTCCTCTAAAAGCTCACCAGAGAGGTAACTTGAAAAAGCATTTTTTATAAATCTACTACTATTTTCCTCCCTATAAAATGCAATCCCCTCTAAAACAATCATAGAAAAAAACAATCCAACTAAAGGGTAAAACAGATCTATATAAAACATATATTCCACAAAAAGGTAACGAACAACAGCGTAAATAGCACCATAACTAAGAAGATTAAACAACATACGTAAAGTGATATTTTTAAAAAAGACAAGTGCTAAAAATGGGATAAACACAAACAAAACAGTTAAACTAAAAGAGAATACAGGCTTCTCAATAATAAGATGATTTTCTAAAAGATTTGATAAAAAAGTGTAATGTAAAAGTGGCCCAGGAATAGTTCCAATAGGAGTGCTTACAATATCTCCAGCTCCAACTTCTGTAATACCTAAAACAACAATTTTATCTTTAAAATATTCAGGCTCTATTTTGTGAGTAGCAACATCTAAAAAAGAGATAATATTGTACTGCTTTAGATGGTAGAAATTGAGCCTAACCATTGAGTTTTCATTAAGATGAATCTTATATTTTCCAAGTTGCACTTCAAAAGGAGATACTCTTTGAATATCTTGGTTTAAAACTAAGCGTAAACCAGCAATAGCAAGTGAGGGGTAAAGCATATCTTGAAAATAAAAAGCAATTGGATACTCTCTTAGTTTATCATCACTTGCTCTAATTGTTGAAAATGTCCCACTTAAACTACAAGATTCTAAAATAGGGACAATATTTAGCTCCGCATAGGGTGCAAAAGCAAAACGGGGGTTACCAAACTGAGCAACTTGAGATTGAAGTAAATCTAAAGCAGAATCGCTTAAAACATCAAACTCCTCTTGTGTTGTTTTTTGCGTTGCATTATGACGCAAGAAAAAACCACATACAGAAGCATCTAAATTTGCTAAAGAGTCAGCCAAAATAGCATCTTGTTTTGGTGTTGTTGGCTCTGAAAAAATCATATCCATAAGTACTGCTTTAGATTGACGTAAATTTTCTAAACCTTGTGCAATTATTTCACGCTTCCATGGCCAACGACCAAATTCATTAACACTTGGTTCATCTACGGCGACAAAAACAACCTCTTTACTCGGTTCTTTTTGTTGCAATTCAAAATCAATATCATTAAAATGCAAAGAGAAGCTCTCAAAAGGCTCAACTTTATAAAACTCTAAAACAAGTACAACTAAAACAACAACTATAGAAACTAAAAAATAAAGAAATTTCTCTTTTACCATAAGCTTATTGCATCATTTTTAAAAGTTTTTCAAAATGTTTAAATTCACTCTCTCTTTTTTCTAAAGGGTCCTCTTTTACAACATTGCCACTAAAAGAGATTTTATTTCCAGCTTTTAAATCAAAAGATTTTGTTTGTGCAACTTTTTGGTACTGATTTTGAGCAGCTTTATATGCCTCAAAATCTGCTGCTTCCTTTGCTTTATATGCTTCAAATTCTGCTAAAATTTTCTTCTTATAAAGTTCAAATTCCCCTTTAATAGACTCAACCCCAATAAGCCCCTCTTTTAAACTTACAGATTGTTGTTTGGGTTTTGCGTTAACAATAAAAGTTGTTCCCTTAATACCAATAATAGCAAATGGTGTTTTTACTTTTAAATGGTGTTTTTTATCACGTGAAGTGATTTTGTAAAAAATTTTTCCACCTGTTTGTTCTGCACTGACCATTGAGTTAAAATGAAGTGTTGATTTTTCATCTAAAATAAGTGTTGAGCCATCTTTTAAAAGTATTTTTGCACTCGCATTCCTAGAAGTTATAACCATATCCCCTTTATATAAAAAATCATCTACGTGAACTCTTTTTTTCTTAATAGAGTTCTCTTTTTTAACTTTTACAACTCCATGCAATAACTTTACTTTTGCAACAATCTCACTACCAAAAAGGGAACTAAGCATCCCCACTACTAAAAATAAAACTATTTTCATCAATAACTTCCCTCTTTTAAATTGAACTATTATACCGTTTTTATGAAAGTTCTAAAAGCACGGTATCTCTTCTTGTTTGCTCAAATTTTTTACAACCACTCTCAAAGGCATTTGCTTCCCCCACTAAAATACAACGATGTTTTGCACGTGTAATTGCTGTGTAGATAAGCTTTGTGTTGTGCATAATATAGTGTGTAAAACTCATAGGAATAACAACAATATCATACTCCATACCCTGCACTTTATGAATTGTTAGAGCATAAGAGAGCATTAAAAAACTTTTTAACTCCTCATACTCATACACCACTACAACATCTTCATTTGGGTAAAAAACATACGCTTGTTCCTCTTGTTCATCAAGCTTAAATAAAAGTCCACTCATACCATTGAAAATACGCCTCTTCACTGGGTCTTCACCCTCTTTAAACTCTAAAGAACTCCACGATGGCATATTTTCATTTTTAATATGCACCACCTTATCCATCAGCCTAAATTCAGTTGAGCCTTTTTTAACACATTTTTTTGCATTTGGATTAAAATACTCCTGTAAAATTTTATTGAGATTTTCAACTCCTAAAAGCCCACCCTTCATTGGGGTAATAACTTGAAAATAATTTAAATACTCTTTAATTTGTTTGTTTTCTAATCTATAACGTGCTTTTTGTAAACTCGCCACTGCTTGGTGAGCAATCTCTGCAATAATATCTTGAGAATTTTGTTCACGTAACTCTTTAAGTTCATTTGCACTTAGAGTATTTTTAAGGGCATAATAGTTAGCAATAGTTACATCGATAAACTCAAAATCATCATACTTTGCTCTATAGTTTGGCACTTCCCCTTTGCGAATATCGTTTGCAATAAGCGTTATAGCTTGGTCGGGGCTTTGTCTGTAAATGTGTGTGAGTTTTACAATAGGGGCAATCTTTAGTGTTAAAATATCACTTAGGACATTTCCAGCCCCAATTGGTGGGAGTTGTGCATCATCTCCTACAACAATTAAAACTGCATCTTTTTTAATTTTACGCAATAATTTTGCAAAAAGTGAAGAGTTTATCATAGAAGCTTCATCTATAAGTACAACCGAATATGGAAAATAATCTTCCCTTTCATGCTTTACAAGTAAACTCTGAATTGTCGCACTCTCATACCCTGTTGTATCGGCTATGCGTTGTGAGGCGATACCACTTAAAGCACACGTAATAATCTCACTTGTAGCGTAGCGGGTATTTAAAAGGTTTAAAATTGTTTTAGAAGTGGTACTTTTTCCTGTTCCTGCATAACCAACTAAAAAAAGTACCATTTTTCCGCTGTTTATCACCTCAACAGCCTCTTTTTGCTCTTTACCTAGTTTTAAATCACTATCTTGCAAAAACTCATCTATATCTCTTACATAACCACCATTATCAAGTTTTGCACGACGCTTTATCTCATCATAAATAAACTTCTCTGCATCATATAAACGAATAGGTGAAACTCTGTTATTTGGCATAAGTTTTATCGCTTGAGTTTCAACTCGCTCTAAAAGTGCTAACTCATAAAGCTCATTTTGATTCTCAAACCCCAAAAGCTCATCAAGCCCACTAAATAAAATCTCTTTTGAAAGACAACTATTTCCTTGTGCTTCACAGTAGTTTAAAAGTACATAGTCCATCGCCGCAGCTATACGTTTTTCATCTGTTTTTTCTACACCCATTTTTAGTGCTAACTCATCTGCACGTTTAAAACCAATAGAGTGAATAGAGGTTAAGACATAAGGGTTATCTTTTATTTTTTGGCAAGGTTCATCTACATCTTTAAGGGCTGTTGCAATGGTAGTAAGAAGGGAGGCTGAAACATCATAAGGGGTTAAAAACTCCCCTAAATTTCTCATGGAGCGAAATTTTTTCCATGAAGTTTGAATCTTTTTTAAGCGTTTTTCTTTAATCCCTTTAAACTCTAAAAGTTTTTCAATATCGTTATCTAAAATCTCAACTAATCCCTCTTGCGTGAATTTTTCTATTAAATCTGCAGCTAGTTTTTTTGTAAAACCTTTGACAATTTTTGTAAGAAAGAAAAAAAGCTCATTTTGGTTTACTTTAAGCGTTACAAATTTAAAAGTTTTACCATATTTTTGGTGTTCATCCCAAAAACCCTCAAGGGTAATAGCTGAGCCTTTAATATGCTCCACCTCACTCTCATAATAAACCCCACTTATCCTCTCTCCAGATTTTAAAACAGCTATAAAAAAGCTATCTTCTTGAAAAAGGATTTTATCTATTTGCCCAATTAATGTTGTTTTCATGGAAATAACTTATAAATATCTTTTCTATGTAAAAAGCGAATAACTTCTATAGTATCCCCTTCATAACTAAAACCTAATCGATAATCATTTATTTTTAAACAATAGTAAATAGTATGCCCTTTCATCTTTTTTATATTATGAAACTCACTTAAATCTTGTGCTTTCTCAAACTCTTCTAAAATATTTTTTAATTTTTTTGCAATAAGTTTATTATCTAGTTTTTTAATATCTTTTAAAAAACTCTTTTCAAAATAAATTTGCATTAAATAGTGTCCAAAATATCAAAAACCTCTTTTTTAGAGACAAACTCTTTTTTATGTTGCTCTTTTGTTAGTTGTAAAAATCTTTTCTCTTCTAAATCTTCCACAACAAGATTATAAATATACTTTGATAACTCTTTTGAAGTTTTAAACTCTTTTTGTAATCTTTCTTCTAATGCAGGATTGTCAATCTGTAACGATAACATTGTAACTCCTTGATTTATAAACACTATTGTTATTATATCGCTTTTTAAAAATGAAAGGAAGAAGGAAAAAGCCTCCAAAAAAAGAGGCTTTTAAAATAGGAAGAAATGAATGTGGAGAAAAAAAGCTTATATAGCTTCTACACCAGTTTCTCCAGTTCTGATTCTTATAACATCTTCAATTGCTGAAACAAAGATTTTACCATCACCAATTTTACCACTCCAAGTCCAGCTGGAGTCATAAGTAAAACAATTGCTGCTGAAACCATCATCCAAGCAGTATCACCAGTATCTAATTTATCTTCTGCTAAAAGCAGAGCAGGAGAGTAATGCTCAAAACATTGCTAAAGCACTTTTTTTCATAAGAAAATCTCCTTTTTTTATCTTGCTGGAAGTATAAAGGAAAAAAGAAGAAGCTTCCTTTTCAATTTTGTATATAAAATATACAGGTTTAGATATAATTATTTTTTATATTAATGATTTAACAACATGAGCTAATTGTTTTGGTAGTAAACCTAAAGATTCTTCTACTGATGTCGTATTTCCATGAGTAATAAACTTATCTTCATACTCAAAACTCACTAACTCAATATCATTTATTTTTTCTTTTGCTAAAAACTCTAACAATGCACTACCTACACCACCCATTTTTGCACTATCAGAAAATATAAACCATTTTTTATGTTTTTTAGCCAACCCTTTTAAAAGTTTTTCATCTAAAGGTTTCACAAAACGAAGATCTAAAAGTGCTACCTCATCTTCTAAATATTCCATTGTTTTAGCTGCACGCCCTACTCCATTACCATATCCAATAAAAAGAATATTACTCGAAGATTCTACTAACATTTGTGCTTTAGCTAGTTCAAATTCATTTGACTCTGGAAGAGATATTGTATCTATAAATGCACCACGTGGATAACGGATAGAACATGGATGGTTTAATGCAACAGAAAATTCAAGTGCTTGATGAAAACTTTTTTCATCGCGTGGTGCAAATAAAACCATATTTGGAATTAAACGTAAAAATGAAATATCAAAAGCACCCTGATGTGTTTCACCATCTTCTCCAACAATTCCAGCACGATCAAGTGCAAAAACAACAGGTAAATTAAGTAAACAAACATCATGTATAACTTGATCAAATCCACGTTGTAAAAATGTAGAATATATTGTACAAAATGGCTTAAATCCCTCTTTTGCTAATGCTCCAGCTGAAGTTACAGCATGCTGTTCTGCAATAGCAACATCCCAAAATCTATCAGGATATTTCTCTAAAAGTGGACTAAGCCCTGTTCCACTTGGCATAGCAGCAGTTAATCCTACAATTTTCTTATTTTCATCAGCAAGTTTCATTAAAGCTTCTGTATAAATTTGCGTTGCACTTTTTGAAGAAGATTTTTTTAAAGAAGTTCCATCTTTAATATCAAATGGTCCAACACCATGCCATTTTTCCTCTTTCCCTTCTGCAATTTCATACCCTTTCCCTTTAAGAGTCTGAGCATGAATAATTACAGGGCGTTTTAAATCTTTTGCTTTTTGAAAAATCTCAATTAAAGATTCTAAATTATGTCCATCAATAGGTCCAATATAGTCAATACCCATCTCTTCAAACATAATCCCAGGAGTAATCAGCTTTAAGCCCTCTTCTACTCTTTTAGCAAGATAATTAGCTCCCTCTCCGAAGTTATTTACAAAACTTTCAGTGTGTTTTTTAAATTTTTGATAAAACTTACCAGCCATTGCAGAACTAAGCATTCTACTTAAAGCCCCTATTGGTTTTGCAATACTCATCTCGTTATCATTTAAAATGATAACCATAGGATATTTTCTATCTCCTAATTCATTCAAAGCCTCATAAACCATCCCAGCAGTCATAGAGCCATCACCGATCAATACAACAGGAATACGTTCATCTTGTTCATTTTTTAATGCTATTGCCTTTGCTGCACCAACACCAAGTGAAATTGATGTCGAACTATGCCCAGCTACAAAATAATCATCCTCACTCTCTGTTGGTTTTGTATAGCCACTTATTCCACCAAATGTTCTTAAAGTATCAAACTCTTCCCATCTATCTGTTAATAGTTTATGTGCATATGATTGATGACTAACATCAAATATAAACGGATCTTTTTTAGAATCAAATACTTTATGCATTGCTACAATAATCTCAGTAGCACCAAGAGTAGAACTTAAATGCCCTCCATTTTTACTAACAACTTTCAAAATTCTACCACGAATCTCTTGACAAAGTTGTTCTAACTCTCGAATTGATCTATTTTTTATATCCATTTTTTACTCACTTAATACAACTTTTTTTACTTTTTCAAATCTTTTTGAAATTTGAGCATCTATATTTCCAGAATCACTCATAGCAATTACTCCACCTTCTAAAACAGCAGTATCTGCTTGTAACTCAACTTTTTCTAAATCTGCTAACTTTTGGGTAAGATAATTGTAATCTTTTGGATTTACATGTAAAACAATTTTTGTAGCTTCTTGTAATTCAGAAATAAGTTCTCTAGCTAAAGACAAAGTAATCTCCTTTGCATTGCTAGAAACTTCAATATTTATAACCTCTTTTACAATATCTAATGCTGCAACTACTAATTCATTTTCTATTCTTTCTAAAGAAGTAGAAAACACTTTTGCTTGCTGATCCATTTTAGCAATGGAATGAGAAAATTGCTCAATAGAATTATGAAATTGATTTTCTAGAGAATTTTTACACTCAGATATACCTTTTTCATAGCCTTCTTTAAATGCTAAATCTTTAGCATTTTGTAACTCCATAGAATATTCAGCATCTCTAGCTTCTATTTTTGATTGTAATTTCATAAAATTTGCTGACATCTCTTCTGTTTTTTTTATAAGAGACTCAATTAAAGAATCCTTAGTATCAGAAGGTAAATCACTTGCATCAATAGTTCTTTGCTTTATTTGAACATCTTGTATTGAATTCTCTTTCTTCCCATTTGTTTTAGAATTATTATGTGATTCATCATCTGTAGATAAAACCTTAAAATGGTACTGGTCAACATTGTGTTCCAATGTCACATCATTTGAAATTATAACCGCCATAGACTATATTCCATTATTCAATCATCTCCTCAGTTGAACCCATCTGAATAGTTCCTGCTTCAGCTAAACTGTTAACAACTTCAACAATTTTTCTTTGTGCAACTTCAACATCTTTAACTTTAACAGCACCAAGGAACTGCATCTCCTCTTCAAATGCTTCACGCGCACGTTCACTCATAGCAGAGAAGAATTTCTCTTTTAACTCTTCTGGTGAAGATTTTAATGCTAACATTAAATCTGCTTTATCAACAGCTTTTAAAATTTCAATAATCGCATTTTTATCAAGCGTTGTAATATCCTCAAACGTAAACATCATCTCTTTAATAGTTGTTGCTAACTCTTCATCTACTTGTTCAATATTAGCAAGAGTTGTTTTAGAACTTTTCGAACCAAGACGATTAAATATATCTGCAACAGCACGTGCTCCACCAACTTCAACTTTATAAGAAGCAAGAGATTCAAGTTTTGACTCAAGAACTGCAGAAACTCTTTTAATAACACTAGGAGAGATATCTCCTAGTTTTGCCATACGCATAGCAACTTCACTTCTAAGTTCATCAGAGAAGTATTGTAAAGTATCTGCTGCTTCAGAAGCTTCCATATGAGCTAAAATAAGTGCAATAGTTTGTGGATGTTCATGCATAATAAAATCAGCCAATTGTTGAGGCTTAATCTTAGAAAGATATGCAAAGTTTTGTGTATTTTGCATACTGCGAGAAAGTTTATCTAAAACTTTTTTAGCTTCTTCTTGTCCCAATGTTCTATAAAGAAGTTCACGTGCATATTCCATACCACCACTCGTAATATATTGGCCAGATTGAAAAATAGCATAAAATTCTTCTAAAATAGCCGTAGCTATAGCTTTATCTACTGTTCTACCACTAGCAATATATTTTGAAACCTCTGTAATTGCTTCAATATTCATATTGGCAAAAATTTGTGCAGTAGTATCCTCACCTAACTGTAAAAGTAAAATAGCAATGCGTTCTGCCAAACCCATTTCATCTAAAGTAGCCTGTTGTGTTGGTGTTAAATTATCCATTAACTATTTATCCTTTCCCAATCCATTAGAACCTTCTGCTTCTTCTGCTAATAATGCTTGAAGTAAAGAAGCAACCTCCTCAGGCTTCTCTTCTGTCATTGTTCTAACTTTTTCAAGTAAAACTTCATATTTTAATTCACTCTCATTAAAATTATTGTTAACACCTAATTGATCTTCCACTTTTTTACGCATAGCTTGTGCACGCTCTACCAAGTCATCATCCTCTTCTTCGTCTAAATCAAGGATTGGTTTTTCAAAGTCATCATCCTCTTTAGATATTTCTAACATACGTTCTGAAAATGGAATAATCACTTTTTTGTATAAAACAAATAAAAGTATCAAAACAAAAATATATTTAAAAACTTCTGAAAATGGTGCAAGATAAGCATTACTAAAAGCTACAACTTTTGCAACACCATCCATTGTTGGATCTTTAGCATCATGTTTAAACTGTAAATTTTCTACAGAAATTTTATCTCCACGCTTTTCATCTATACCAATAGACTCTCGAACTAAAGATTTTAAGGCTTGTAATTCAGACTGAGAAAGAGGTTGATACTCCAATTCATCTGTTTTTTTCCCATCTTTATCTTTTTTGTATTCATACTTTCCATCAACTAATACAGCTGCAGAGATACGTTTAATACGTGCAAATTGACTTTTTGTTTTAGAAATTGTTTTTCCAATTTCATAATTTGTTGTCGTGGAACTTTTTTCATATTTTTGCTTTGCTTGTTTTGAACCTAATTCTTTTACGGGACCAATATTACTCACAGTTCCAGGAACACCACCAACTTGCTTTGGTGCTAATCCCTCTTTTTTCTCTTCATTAACTTGTTCACTTCTTACAACACTTTCTGGATCATATTTTTCAGAAGTTGATTCTTGTTGAGAAAAATCATACTCTATTGTAACTTGAGCAACAACTTTTTTTTCACCCCCCACAAAAGGTGCTACAACTTCAATAATTTTCTTTTGACGCTTTCTCTCTTCAAGAGATTTATATTTTTGTTGCACAACAGAGAGTTCACCCATTTGCATCATCTCATCACTATCACCAAGTGTTTCACCATCACTATTTACAAGGGTAACATTTTCCACTTTCAAATTTGGAACAGATGCTGCAACTAAATTTTTAATACCCTTAATTTGTTTCAGACTTAATCTTCTACCCTCCACCAATGTGACCATTACAGATGCAGTTGGTAAAGACTGCTTTGCAACAAAAAGAGTCTCTTTTGGCAAAGCTAAGGCTACAGTTGCACTTTCTATTG
Source organism: Helicobacteraceae bacterium (assembly GCA_027063225.1). GTDB lineage: Bacteria > Campylobacterota > Campylobacteria > Campylobacterales > Sulfurimonadaceae > Sulfurimonas. The sequence continues at coordinate 30,420 of JAMOSG010000033.1, forward strand.
GAGCTAATCCACTAATTGTTCTAGCTAATTCTCCCTCTAAAGCTCTTAAATGCTTAATCTGTTGATCAAAACTAGTAGCCCCAAATTCTTGTGTATCAAAAAGTTCAAAACCAACACCTCTGTTTTTTGGAATCCCCATAGAAGCAATAGTTATACGCTCTTTATATACAACATTTTTAGGTACTTTAATAATATTATCCCCAGCTATCTCATAAGGAATTTCATCCTTTTCTAACTGATCTATAACTTTTGCAGCATCTTCTGGTGTTAAGGAGTTAAAAAGAGCTTCATAACGATTATTTACACCAGATTTAGATGTATAGACAATTAAAAACACTAAAAAAGCGATAATTCCAACAATAGCAAAAGCAATAATCATCTTTTGCTGTTTAGTCAGCTTATCATAAAGTGTAACTAACTGAGTAAAAAGTACCTTAAAATCCATCTATATCCAACTACGAAAGAAGAGGTTTTATAAGTTCAAAAAAACGACTATTTTGTTTTGGTGTACCAACTGTTATACGAATAGCATTTAAATTATATCCAGCTAAGTCTCTAACAATCATCCCTTTTTTAAGCAATGCATCTGCTATTTCTGATGAATTATGTTTTGAAAATAAAAGAGTAATAAAATTAGTATAACTAGAAATTGTTTCTAAGTTATACTCTTTTGCAAACTCTTCATAACGAACCATCTCTTCAAAATTCTTCTTAATACTCTCTTGTACAAATTCCTCATCTTCCAGAGCAACACTTGCAGCTTCTAAAGAGAGAGTTGTAATATTAAATGGTGGACGAAGCTTATAAAGTTCCTCAATAATATTTTTTTGTGCAATTCCATATCCAACACGCATACCACCAAGACCATAAGCTTTTGAAAATGTTCCTAAATAGATCACATTATCAAATTGTTTAACAAGCCCTTTTGGCTCTAATGCTTTTGTTTTATCTTTTACTTTTGCATATTCCATATATGCACCATCAACAACAACTAATGTATCATTATCTATTTTTTCTACAAATTCAATTAAACTTTGAGCATCAATAGCATCACCAGTTGGATTATTTGGTGTACATAGAAAAATAATTGAAGGTTTCTCTTGTGTATAAAGCTCATAAAACTCTTCTAAATCATGTTCACGTGAAGCTGTTTTAATAACTTTAGCACCAACATGTTTTGCATAAATATCATACATTGCAAATGTAACACTATTTGTTAAAATTTTTGTTTGCTCATTCGCTTTTGCGTGAATAATAAATTCAATAACCTGATCACTCCCGCTACCAATAATAATATTTTCTTCTTGAACCAAAAATCTTTTTGCAAGTCCACTTTTGAGTTTTATCATTGAATCATCAGGGTAAAGTGCCATATTTGCAACTATATCTTTAACAGCTTCTTGAACCTTTGGTGAAACACCATAAGGGTTTTCATTTGATGCAAGTTTAACAATATCTTTTGGCTCAATCCCAAATTCACGAACAACAAGCTCTATTGGCTTTCCCGCCTCATAAGTTTTTATAGATTCTAAATGTTTATTAAATTTCAATTTTCTCCCCTTACATAACTTCCAAGCCACGTTACTTCATCTGTATGTTTTGCAATAACCTCTTGAAGATTCTCATCATCAATATGGCCATATAAATCTATATAAAACCAATATCCAAATCCATTTTTATCACGAGATGGACGTGATTCAATTTTTGAAAGATTAATCTTAGCATTATCAAAATCTTGTAAAAAATGTACTAATGAACCAGGTTTTTGTGCATCTTTTAAACGTACAAGTAAAGATGTTTTATCATGTCCACTTTGAGTATTTTTAAAATCACTTAACACTACAAAACGTGTTGTATTATCCTCTGCATCTTCTACATTATCAAACATAACAGGAAGGTTGTAAAGCTTTGCTGCAATATGGGAACAAATAGCAGCAGAATTTAGTTCTTGTGAAGCTAAAATAGCCGCTTTTGCAGTTGATTCTACAGGTATATGCTCAACATCTGTCAAAGAATATTCACTTAAGAATTCTCTACATTGCCCAAAACCTTTATCTTTAGAATATATCTTTTTAATATCTTTTAAAGAAGATTCTTTTGTTGCAAAAGACATCTGAATTGGCATATAGAGTTCTGCTACAATTTTTACATCACTTTTTGCTAATAAATCGAGTGTTTCTCCAACTATTCCATCTCTTGAATTCTCAATTGGTACTACTGCAAATTTTGCTTGTTTTGATTCAAGTGAGTGAAAAACTGAAGCAATAGATACAAGGGAAAGATACTCACTCATAGCACCAAAACGACTCTCTGCTGCTTGATGAGTAAAACTACCCTCAGGTCCAAGATACGCCACCCTTTCTGGTCTTTCTAAATTACGAGCAACTGCAAATACTTCTAAGAAAATAGCCTCAATTGCACTACGATTGAGTGAACCACCACTTTTTTTTGAAAGTTCTGTTAGTCTATCAATAATAGCTTTCTCACGCTCAGGTCTATAGATTGGGCTACCATCATTATTTTTAATTTCACCTACACGATGAACAACTTCCATACGCTTATTTAAAAGTGTTAATATCTCATCATCTATACTATCTATTGCTATGCGACAGTCTTGTAGTGTTTTCATAATCTCTCCAATATCTCTTGCATATCTTTATAGATAGCATCAGGTTTTTTACTCTCTTCTAACAAAGGAACTATCTCTTGTGCAGTTTTATATTTTCCACTTGTTACAAAATAAGTTTGCATACCCATCTCTTTAGCTCCACCTAAATCACCTTTTACATCATCACTAATCATTATAATATCATTAAAGGTTATCTCACTATCTTGTTGCTGTATTCGTCTAAGTGCTTCATTATAAAAGGCTATGCTAGGTTTACCAACAACATCATACTTAGAGGAAGTAGCAAACTCTAAAAGTTTTAAAATTGCACCCACACCTGGATAGCGTTTATTGTTTTTTGCGTAAATACTTGTTTCATGCATTCCAACAAGTTTTGCACCTGCTAAAATGAAATCTATCATTTGAGCATATTCTTCAGCATTAAAGTCCTCTTTAATAGCTACAAGAACTGTTTTTGGATTTTCAAAATCAAACTTGTAACCCATATTTTGCAGAGTATCTAAAAAAAGTTCTGCTCCATAAGCAGCTACTCCTTCTTTATCTACTTTACTCTCTAAAAGCATTAATGGATCTAAATAATGTTCAAATGAAAAATCAAATCCTATATCTTGCAAATAAGTATAGAACTCTTTTGAAGCTTTTTTTGTATTATTAGTTACAATCATGTAGGGGATTTTTTGATTATTTAAATAATCAATAAACTCCCTACTTCCATTAATTGGTGATTTATCCGTATCACTAATAAGTGTTCCTTGCACATCTATAAAATACATTAATTTTTAGTCCTCTAAAAACTCTTTTTCAAGTGCTATTAAATCCTCAAATTCTTCACGTTTACGAATTAATCTATCTTTATTGTTTTCAACTGCAACTTCTGCACTACGTCCACGCGTATTATAGTTGCTTGCCATTGTAAAGCCATAAGCACCAGCACTATGAATTACTAATAAATCATTATGTTCTAATGGAGGTAAAGGATAGTCTTTTGCAAAAAAATCACCACTTTCACATACAGGACCAACAATATCTACTTCTCTTTCTTCTTCATTAGAATTAGTTAAAGCCTCAATTTTATGGTATGCTTTATAAAGTGATGGGCGAAGTAAATCATTCATAGCACCATCTACTACTACAAATTTTTTCTCACCATTTTGTTTTTCATAAAGTACTTTTGTTAAGAAATATCCTGCATTTGCAGTTAAAAAACGACCAGGCTCACATAAAACAGTTAAATCTAAACCTTTTAATGTTCCTAAAATAGCTTGTGCATAATCATAAGGTTTAATTGTTTCTTCATCTTTATATGTAATTCCTAAACCGCCACCAATATCAAAAAATTTCAATTCAATATCTATAGCCTCTAACGAACGTACTAAATCAGCTACAATTTCTGCTGCTTCATAAATTGGTTGCAACTCTGTAAGTTGAGAGCCTATATGAAAATGGATTCCAACAGGATCTAAACTTTCAGAATTTTTTGCTTTAATATACATACGTTTTGCAGTATCTAAATCTACACCAAATTTATTATCATGTAAGCCTGTAGAGATATAAGGATGTGTTTTTGGATCAATATTTGGATTAACTCTCACACTAATACGTGAAGTTTTACCTAACTCTTTTGCAATAAGTTCTACCCTACCAAGTTCTGCTTCACTTTCTACGTTAATATATAAAATATCACTCTGTATTGCTTCTGCTATTTCATCATCACGCTTCCCTACACCTGAAAAAATAATTTTATATGGAGGGATACCAGCAAGTAACGCACGACGAACTTCACCAATACTTACACAATCTGCTCCTGCCCCAAGCTTTGCAAAATGCTTTACAACACTTAAATTAGAATTAGCCTTAATTGCATAAGCAACAATTGATTTTCTTGCACGAAAAGCCTCTTTAAGCTCATTATATTGAGCACTCATATAGTCAAAATCATATACATATAAAGGTGTTTTATATTTATCTGCTAATGCTTTAAAATCAATCATAAAAATATTCCAATACTTTTTTGCTCGATTTTATCTAAAAAGTGCTTATAGTATTGTTATGTTTGAAAATTCTTGAAAAAGTATACAATGTAAAAAAGTGGTGACAATCAAAATCAGAATAAAACAAACAAGATTGAAAAAAAAGAGATAAGTTAAAAAAGTTTGATTTAAGAAGAAGAGAATAACCGGAGCTAGGCGGCGACCTACGTTTCCACACCTGAAAGGTGCAGTATTATCAGCGA
>JAMOSG010000034.1 GCA_027063225.1 Helicobacteraceae bacterium
AAGTATCAGGTTTTACCCCTGTTAATCGTTTAAATAACTCTGGTTTTAGCTCTTTTAATTTCTCATAATTCTTCATATTTTAGAAATAGCAATTTTTGAGCCTTTTTTAGGTTATGCAAGAAGTCTAATTTATATGGAAGAGTTGCAGGTGGATTTGGAACACTAAAAGGGACAAACCCTTTAAGTAGTACTTCTTCTTCAACTCAAACAGCATATTCTCCAGTTATCGGTGTTTTTATGGGTGTTGAATATAAAGTAGTATCTCATCTTTTTTTAGGTCTACATTTAAAATATTTACAGCACGATTATGAAGCGGTTCTTCATAAAGCAGATGGAACAACATCAACACTTAAATGTGATAGTTCATTTGTCACAAGTCTTGGTTTAAGATATCTCTTTTAAATATATACTTCATCACCCAATTTAAACAAGGGTGTTGGAGTAAATAAAATTATTACTTTATATCCCAATAACTTTAATGGTAATTATTTATCTACCCACTTATAAATATCAAGTATTGAAATTCTATTTTTATCACTTTCAATAAGATATGTAATAGTATAGCCTTTAAATATCATATCTCGTACATTTTCATCATTATAATTTAAATTTATAGGGAAAATTAACTAAGTTGTTTATTTTATTATCAAGTTGGCTTTTAAAGTTTAAAGCTTTGTTTTTGCTATCTTTTGCAATAAATGATAGAATGACTTTTAATGCAGTTGAATACTCTCTTCTTCTAACTATAATCATTTATAATGACTTTAAAAATTCATTCATATCTTTATCATATTCTTCTTGACTCAAAAGTATAGCTTGACCATTTTTTACTTCTACAACAGCTTGAGAAACTCTTCTTTTTGCTTCATTTTTTGAGATAGCTGGGTAATTATCATCTAATGAGAGTTTAACAAACTTCATAAAGTCATTAAGTAAACTCTGTGTATCGTCACCATATTGAGATGATATAAAATTTTCTATTTCAGGATTATTAATCTGTATTGTTTGCATTACAAATAACTCCTCTTTTTCAGTATTATACCTAAGTTCAAATCATAAATGCAATTTTCATAAAAAGACCCATGACAAACTGTGACAAAAATCAAAAAAATAATTGAGAAAAAATAAAAATACAAAAGTTCAACAAAGTTGAAAAGAAACACAAGAAAGTAAATATTTCAGGGAAAGTGTTAAAAAGAAATGGTGGACCCTCTGGGATTCGAACCCAGGGAGGTGTTACCCTCGCCGGTTTTCAAGACCGGTGCTTTCGACCAACTCAGCCAAAGATCCACGTTTTTAAAAAGTTATTAACAAATTGGAGGTGCCACCCAGATTTGAACTGGGGATAGCAGCTTTGCAGGCTGCGGCCTTACCACTTGGCGATAGCACCAGTTCCAAACAATAAATAAAGTGGTGCCCAGGGCCGGACTTGAACCGGCACAGTATTGCTACCGGGGGATTTTAAGTCCCCTGCGTCTACCGATTTCGCCACCTGGGCATCTTGGGTTTAAAACACAAGATGTTAATAAATGGAGCGGGAAACGAGGTTCGAACTCGCGACCCCAACCTTGGCAAGGTTGTGCTCTACCACTGAGCTATTCCCGCAATTTTTTGTTTACTTGTTGTTAAGTGGGTGGAATTATAGCAGGCTTTTTTTTAAATGTAAAGGGTTTTTGCAAATTTTTTTAAAAAAATGTTATAATTTTCAAAATAGATTGGTTATGTAAACTATAATATAAGGATTTTTATGAGAAGTGATATTATTAAAAAAGGGTTTGACAAAGCTCCTCACCGTTCATTGCTTAGAGCAACTGGATTAAAAGATGAGGATTTTGACAAACCTTTTATTGGGATTGCAAACAGTTATATCGATATTATCCCTGGGCATTTTTTCCTTCATGAGTATGGAGAGATTGTAAAAGAGGCTATTCGTGAAGCTGGTGGTGTGCCATTTGTATTTAATACAATTGGTGTAGATGATGGGATTGCAATGGGGCATGATGGTATGCTTTATTCTCTACCTTCACGTGAACTTATAGCTGATTCTATGGAAACAGTTATGAATGCACATAAATTAGATGCAATGATCTGTATTCCTAACTGTGACAAGATTGTTCCAGGGATGATTATGGGTGCACTTCGCGTAAATGTTCCAACAATTTTTGTTTCGGGTGGTCCAATGCCAGCTGGTCATAAAAAAGATGGTACACCAATTGACCTAGCAACAGCATTTGAAGCAGTTGGAGAGTTTAACGATGGAAAGATGAGTGAAGATGAGCTTTATGATATTGAGTGTAATGCTTGTCCAAGTGGAGGAAGCTGTTCGGGTATGTTTACAGCAAACTCTATGAACACTTTAAGTGAAGCAATGGGTATAGCACTTCCAGGAAACGGAACAGTACTTGCAATGACTCCAGAGCGTATAGAGATGGTAAAAAAAGCTGCTAAGCGTGTTGTAGAGATGGCAAAAGCGGAAAATTCTGCACAATACAACTTCAAAAATATTTTAAATGAAAAAGCAGTCCACAATGCATTTGTTGTAGATATGGCAATGGGTGGAAGCTCAAATACAGTTCTTCATATGTTAGCAATTGCAAAAGAGGCAGATGTAGATTTCCCAATTGAAAAAATCAATGAGATTGCAGATAAAGTAGCACATATTGCTAAAATTTCTCCATCTTTAACAACTGTACATATGGCAGATATCGATAGAGCTGGTGGAGTAAGTGCAGTTATGAAAGAGGTGAGTCGCCGTGGTGGTTTACTAGAACTTGACGCAAAAACTGTAACTGGTGAAACAATTGGCGAGAGAATTGCCGATGCGTACATTAAAGATACTTCTATTATCCATACAAATGAAAATGCTTACTCACAAGTTGGTGGGCTTTCAATTTTATTTGGTAACTTAGCATTAGAGGGTGCAGTTGTTAAAACAGCAGGTATCGCTCCATCTATGCGTCAATTTAAAGGAAAGGCAATCTGCTTTAACTCTCAACCAGAAGCAATAGCAGGTATTATGGGGCATAAAGTAAAAGCTGGAGATGTTGTTGTAATTCGCTATGAGGGTCCAAAAGGTGGTCCAGGTATGCAAGAGATGTTAGCACCTACTGCACTTATTCAGGGTATGGGTCTTGGTGAGAGTGTAGCACTTATTACAGATGGTCGTTTTAGTGGAGCTACAAAAGGTGCTTCTATTGGGCATGTTTCTCCTGAGGCTGCAGAGGGTGGACTTATAGCGCTTATTGAAGATGGCGATGAGATTGAACTTGATGTAGATGCACACCTTTTACAACTCAATGTAAGTGAAGAGGAGTTAGAAAAAAGACGTGCTGCATATAAACCTTATAAAAATGAGGTAAAATCTAAGTGGCTTAAACGTTACCAACTTTTAGTATCAAACGCATCAAATGGTGCAGTACTTAAAACTGAATTATAGGAAGAGAATTGAGCGCAATAGCAATAAAATACAACGATGAAATAGTAGATTTAGTAACAGCACAAGAGCAAGGTATTGAGGGGCAAGAGATAGAGTTAGATAATTCTAGCGATGCACTTGAGGTGCTTCGCCACTCAACAGCACACCTTATGGCACAAGCTATAAAGTCGATTTACCCTGAAGCTAAATTTTATGTAGGACCAACTGTAAAGGAGGGTTTTTACTACGATGTAAAAACAGATGAGCCAATTAGTGAAGCAGATCTTAAAAAGATTGAAAAGCAGATGCTTAGCTTTGCTAAAAAGAAATACCCAATTGAGAAATATACAATTTCAAAAGAGGAAGCTCGTAAAAAATTTGAAAATGATCACTTAAAACAAGCAGTGCTTGATATGATTCCAAGTGATGAAGTAAGTATTTATAAACAAGGTGATTTTGAAGATCTTTGTCGTGGTCCACACCTTCCAAATATTGGGCTTATTCGTTATTTTAAACTTACAAAAGTAGCTGGGGCTTACCTTGGTGGAGATAGTAAAAATGAGATGCTAACTCGTATTTATGGGATAGCATTTGCAACAAAAGAGGCATTAAAAGAGCATATGGATATGCTTGCAGAAGCTGCAAAACGTGACCACCGTAAACTTGGAAATGAGATGAAACTTTTCACTTTCCGTGAAGAGGTTGGGGCTGGTTTTCCTATTTGGCTTCCAGCTGGTGGAAGACTTCGTGCAAGACTTGAGAGCTTACTTTTTAAAGCACACCGTAAACGTGGTTATGAGCCTGTTCGTGGTCCAGAGATGTTACGCTCAGATTTATGGATGACTTCAGGACACTACCAAAATTATGGTGAAAATATGTACTTTACGCAGATTGATGATGTGGAGTTTGGTGTAAAACCAATGAACTGTGTTGGGCATATTAAAATTTATGAAGATGAGCTTCGTTCATACCGCGATTTACCAATTAAATATTTTGAGTATGGTGTAGTGCATCGCCACGAAGCAAGTGGAGCATTACATGGACTTTTCCGTGTTCGTGAGTTTACGCAAGATGATGCACATATTTTTTGTACAGTAGATCAAATTGAAGAGCAAATTATTGATGTAATTGAGTTTGTAGATAAAATTATGTCAACATTTGGATTTGAATATAAGATGATGATTTCAACAAAGCCAGAAAAAGCTGTAGGTGATGCAGAGGTTTGGGAAAAATCTGAAGCAGCGCTGAAAAAAGCGATGGAAGCACACAACCTTCCTTACGAAATTGATGAGGGTGGTGGAGCTTTTTATGGTCCAAAAATTGATATTAAAATTTTAGATGCAATTGGTCGTGAGTGGCAATGTGGTACGGTACAGCTTGACAATAACCTTCCAGCACGTTTTGAGCTTGAATATAATGGTGAAGGGAATGAAAAAATTCAACCTGTAATGATTCACCGTGCAATTTTAGGTTCATTTGAGCGTTTTATTGGAATTTTAACTGAACACTATGCTGGTGAGTTCCCAATGTTTATTGCCCCTACACAAGTTGCAATAGTTCCTGTTGCTGAATCACATAAAGATTATGCTAAGGAATTATCGGCTAAACTTATTGATATCAATGCTGATAGTGAAATCTACGCGAAAAATGAGTCTTTAAATAAACGTATTCGTACTGCAGAGAAAACTCGTGTACCTATGATTGCGGTTATTGGAGATGAAGAGATAGCAAACAAAACTGTTTCAGTTCGCGACAGAAGAACTAGAGAGCAATATACATTAAGCCAAGAGGAATTCCTTAAGCTTATAGAAACTAAATTAAATGAGGTAAATTTTTGAGTAAAAAAACAGACCGTGTCATAATGAATGACGATATTCGTGTACCAGAGGTAAGATGTAATGTTGATGGTGGTGAATCTTTAGGGATCATCTCTACTGATGAAGCTATGGAAAAAGCAAATGAGATGGGGTTAGATTTAGTTTTAATTGCACCAAATGCAAAGCCGCCGGTTGCGAAGATCATGGATTATGGTAAGTTTAAATACCAAGAAGAGAAGAAGTTAAAAGAGCAACGTAAAAATCAAACACGTATCGATGTAAAAGAGATTAAACTCTCTGTAAAGATTGCGGAGAATGATATTGCTTACAAAGTAAAACATGCACGTGAATTTTTAGAAAAAGGAAAACATGTAAAATTTCGTGTTTTCCTAAAAGGGCGTGAAATGGCTCATCCAGAAGCTGCAAAAGAGATTTTACTTCAAGTGTGGCCAATGGTTGAAGATATTGGTGTAATGGAAAAACCACCAAAATTTGAAGGGCGTTACTACAATATGTATGTAGTGCCTAAAAAGTAGCACTCGTTACTTTTTTAAAAGTGCCTCGTAGCACTTTTGCATAAGTGGAACTTCCACATTATGCTCTTTTGCTTTTTTTACAATATATCCACTAAGTGTTTCTAACTCTGTTTTTTTCTTTTTTTGAAAATCTAAATGCATTGACGTAGAAGAGTCTTGTGGTAAAGATGAAGCTGTTTGAAGTGCTTTTTCTATCTCTGAGTCGATATTAACTCCCTCTTTTTGAGCAATAAGTGCAATCTCTTGTAAAATTTGTTGTGCCTCTTTGTTGTGGTTTTTATATACATTAAAAATTGATTTATCAAAGTAGCTTGTAAGTGTTGCAAAAGCACCTATAAAAATATATTTTTTCCAAAGAGCCTCTTTTATATTGCTTGGAGTTTTATAACGAAGATTTGCTTTTTCAAAAAGTGATGCAACTGTTTGTATTGCTTCTTGATTCTCTCCACCAAAAACAGCAGCAAAGACTTTCCCTTTTTTGCGAATAACACCCACTTTTTGAATATGAGAAAGGATATAAACAGCACCCTGAAGTACAATACCTTGTGAGAGTTGTTGCAAAATTTCTGCACTGTTTACTCCATTTGAAAAGCTTAAAAGAATGGTGTTTTGTGTAGTATGAGGGGCTATTTCTTTGTAGCTTTTCTCTAAGTCGTAACTTTTTACGCAAAACAAAACAACATCAAAAGTACCTTCAGCCTCTTGGAGTGTTTGGGCTTGAAGTTTTACATTAAAACTTTGTGTATCTTCTACTATCTCTAGGCTATTTTTTTGAATAGCATCTAAATGCTCACCCCTTGCAAACCCAACAACATCAATACCAGCTTTTGCAAAATACCCTGCAATATAGCCACCAACACCACCTAAACCAACAACTGCAACTCTCATAGAAAAACCTTTATATAAAAATTTTTAACATTATAGCAAGAGCAATTCAAAAACCTATTAACTCCCTTTTGGTACAATAAAAAAAGTTATAAAAAGGTTGCACAATGGATAAAACAAAAGTAGATGATATGCTTATAGAGATGATAACTCCAAAAGTAAAAGAGATAGAAGAAAAATTTAGTAAAGGAGAAGGTTTAACTCAAGATGATATTAACACCCTTTTATTAAAATCTCAATATAACCATATAAACCATCTTGATATGAAATTAGATGAAACAGTAGCAAGTGTAAAAGAGCTTGAAAATAAGTTTATTGGACTTGAAAATAAATTCTTACATTTAGAAAATAAATTTGTAGCACTTGAAAATAAGTTTGATCTTTTAAATGAAAGAGTAGAACACACCATTCAAAAAGCACTTAATAAAAATATGATGATGCTTATTGTAGTTATTGGTGCATTTATGACACTTTCAAAACTTATAGATAAATTCTAAAAATGTGTGCAATCTTTGGAGTTTTAGGGGAGTTTGATGAAGGTATTGCAAAATATGCCCTCTCTACAATGCTTCATCGTGGTCCAGATTATTGTGGTATTGAGCAAAAACAAAATCTTTTTTTTGCACACCAACGCTTAAGCATTACCGATATCCACTCCCGCTCCCATCAACCACTAAAACATAACAATATTTTACTCTCTTTTAATGGGGAGATTTATAACTACAAAGAGTTGCGTCAAAAACTTCATTTTAACTTTCAAACACAAAGCGATACAGAGGTGATACTTGCTGCATATTTAGAGTGGGGAGAGGAGTTTGTAAAACATCTACGTGGAATGTTTGCTATTGCACTTTTAGATGGTAACAAACTTTATTTGTTTCGCGATAGACTTGGTAAAAAACCACTTTTTTATATGCAACAAAGTAACTTTTTTGCATTTGCATCAGAGATAAAAGCACTCAAACCTTTTTTAAAACAAACAAAGCTCAATAACGATGCACTCCTTAGTTATTTAAGTTTTTTAGCACCAACACCACCACACACTTTTTACCAAAAGATTCAAAAACTCTCAGCTGGGGAGTATTTAGTTTTTGAAAATAACAAGATGGAAAAAAAGCACTATTTTGAGCTTTTAGAACAAACGCCAAACAAACACCAAACACACTCAATACTCACACCCCTTTTAGAAGAAGCAATAGCACTTCGTTTAGATAGTGATGCTCCTATGGCTTCACTTCTCTCTGGTGGTATTGATAGTGCGATACTGAACTACTATGCAAAACGTTTTAACAAACCATTAATGAGTTATACCCTTGGTTATAGTGAGTTTGCAAAGTATGATGAGCGAGAAAATGCAAAAGAGAGTGCCAAACTTTTAGGGGTGCAAAATAAACAAATTGAGATTACACAAAACGATTTTATAGAAGCAACCTACAAAGTTTTAGATACTTTAGATGAACCACTCAATGACCCAGCATCAATTCCCCTTTATTTACTTTTTGAGCAGATTAAAAAAGATGGGTACAAAGTTGTCTTAAGTGGAGAGGGAAGCGATGAACTTTTTTTGGGGTATAGGCAATATTTTGAGTATTTAGATATTCAAAAAGCTTCTATTTTAATGCATAAAAATTGGTTAAAGAAATATTTTCGCGCAAACTTCTCTATGAACAGGGAGTGGGAATGGTACAAAAGAGTTTTTGATGAGAGTTTGCTTTTTAGAACTTCAGGGGAGAAGTTTAGCGATTTACAAAAAAATCATCTTCTAAAACAAAATGTTAGAGATAATCAAGCTCTTACTTACTTAAAACCTTATAGAGAGCGGTTTGAAAACTCTGCATTTGAAGATGAGTCTTTTTGGTATAGCTATATCGACTTGCACCTTTTTCAAGCGGAGCATTTTTTAACAAAGCTCGATCGTGTAAGTATGGCACACTCCATTGAGTCACGCACCCCATTTTTGGATCATAAACTTGTTGAGGCTGTTTTTACTTTAGAGGCAAACTTGCGTTATAAAAATGGAGTAACAAAAGATATTTTAAAACAGATGATGCAAGGCAAAATTGATACTACAATTTTAACGCGAAAGAAAAAAGGTTTTTCTAACCCTTATATGGAGTATCTTTTTAACAGTGGTGAAATTTCGCTTATTACAGAGGTAAATGAGCAAACAGGAATGTTTAAAAAGGATATGTTAGAGCGTTATATGCAAAGTGGTAAAAAAGGAAGATTTAAACAACACCTTTTTGGATTGTTTGTACTCTCATATTGGATAAAAAGGAACCTTCTTTAATGCAAAAAGAGACCCTTATGCTTCTTTTTGCGATGCTTCTGTGGGCAGGTGGCTGGAGTGCACTAAAAATTTTAACAGGGTATGTTTCTATGGAGGTGCTTGTTTTTTGGCGATTTTTACTTATGAGTATCGCTTTTTTGCCTATACTTTATTTTGTAAAAGAGCCATTGCACTTAAAGTGGAGTGGATTAAAGTTTGTTATAGCAAGTAGTATTTTTAACCTTTTGTTTATGGTGTTTTCCTACTTTGGCATAAAAAACTCTTTTGCTGGAAGTGGGAGTGTTATTATTACTATTTTAAGTCCCATTGCAACATTTCTTTTAGCGAGTGTTGTGTTTCAAAAAGCTTTAACAAAAAGGGAGCTTTTTGGACTTTTTTTAGGGTTAGTTGGTGGGGTTGTTATGTTAAAACTCTACACACTAGAGAAATTCTCAAGTGGCAATATCTACTTTGTGCTTTGTGCTTTGAGTTGGGCAGTGGTGACACTTTTAGCGCAACACTCAAAAGAGCATATCCACCCAGTGCATTATAGTTTTTATATAGCAGTAGTAGCAACTATGGCTAGCTTTTTTGTTGCACTTGGTGAGCCTTTAAGTGTTGTGTTTGAGCAAGATAGCACCTTTTGGGGAGCACTTTTATTTTTAGCTGTTTTTGGACAAACCATAGCAACAACTATCTTTTTTGTAGCTTCAGGAAAAATTGGTTCACAAAAAACAAGCTCTTTTATGTTTTTGGTGCCTTTGTTTTCTTTAGTTATTGCTTGGGCTGTTTTAGGGGAGGAAATTGAACTAGAGGTAGCACTTGGTGGAGTTTTTGGTATTGTAGGAATAGTTTTTCTCCATAAAAAATAATTTGTGATATAATCTTCTTATATGAATTATAAAGGTGATAAATGTTGCAAAAGTTACTCTTTTATGTTTTTGTCTTTTCTGTTGTGCTTTATGCAAATGAGAAAGTGCTTCATTTTGCACCCCTTCCTACAAAAAAAATTGAGCAAAATATTAAAGAGTTTATCCCTTTGCATGATTATATTCAACCACGCTTGGGTTATAAAGTTGAATATGTACATTTAAAAAATTATAGAGATATTTTAGATGGTTTTAAAAATGGCTCTATTGATGTAGCATATCTTGGACCACTCCCTTTTGTTGAACTTTATAAAGAATACCCTTATGCAAAGCCAATAGTAGTTTTTAAACAAAAAAATGGACTTGCAAAATATAGATGTGTTTTAGCAAAATTTGCCATGGATGAGATAGATTTTTCTAAAAAAATTAAAGTTGCACTCACACAGCCCCTTTCTACTTGTGGATATCTTATGAGTTCTAAACTTTTAAAAGAGAAGTTTGGTGTAGATATCTCAAAAAATTATTATCAATATACAATGTCTCATACAAATGCACTTACTCAAACATTGCAAGGAAAATTTGATATTGCTGGAGCAAAAGAGAGTATTGCTAAAAAATTTGAATCTTTAGGGATGCAAATAGTAGCAAAAAGTGCACTACTTCCAGGATTTGCACTTGTTGTAAATCAAAAAACACTTTCCCAAAATGAGATTGAAAAAATTCAAAATTTTTTACTTGGTTTATCACAAGAGGAAGTAAAAAAAATTGGAGGTATTATAAAAAAAGGGATTGTAAAAGCAACGTTAAAAGATTATGAAGTGCTAAAAACAAACTGTAAAATACCACAAGTAGGAAATATGCAATGAAGTTAAAGATTTTATTTGCTGTTGTTATTGTTTTTGTGGTTGAAATGTTATTCTCTTTTTATATCAGTAAAGCAAAAGAGTTAGCGATACATGATTTTTTAAGTGTAAGGTTATCATCACTTCAAGTTGCTAAAAAAGCTATTTTAAATACTTATAGTTCTGTAAATAAAAAATATTATTATGATGTTTTACATAATAAAGATGTTATAAACCTTTTGAGAAAAATAAAATATTCACAAAATAAAAAAGAGATAGCTCTTTTACGAGGAAAGCTTTATAGACTACTTTATAAGGAGTATGACCTTTTAAAAGAGTTAGGTGTTAGACAATTTCACTTTCATACTTATGATGGTAGAAGCTTATTACGTTTTCATATGCCTTATTTAAATGGTGATTCTTTAATAAATGTAAGAAAGTCTATAAATTTTGTAATGAAAACACATAAATCATTTGCTGGATTTGAAGGGGGAAGAGTTTATAGTGGGTTTCGTTATGTATTTCCTATTTTAGATGGTAGTGACTACTTAGGTAGTGTTGAATTTTCTATGAATTTTGATACAGTAGCAAAAGATTTACAGCAAATTTTACCATCTCTTGGTTATGAGTTTATTGTTAAGAAATCTGAAAGTTACGATAGAGCTTTTTCACAATATAAATCGTTATTTAAAATATCAGATTTTGGAGATCAATATTTTAGTGAAGATAGTTTTGTTTTACATGGAAAAACATTACTTCAAGATAAAAAGATTATTCAAACAATTACACAAAAAGTGAAACAATCACACTGTTTTAAAGAGAATTTTGCCAAAAACAGAAGTTTTGCATCCCATTTTATTTATAACAACGAGGGTTATAGCGTTTTATTTTTAAATATTGAAGATAATGGTAAAAAACATATTGGTTATATTATCTCCTTTGAAAAATCACCAGAAGTGCTCACAATAGATAAACAATATAACAAAATTTTCTTTATGGGAAGTTTTGTTTTAATTCTTGTGCTTATTTTAACAATAGTACTTATTATGCAGTTTTATAAGGTGCATCAAGAATCTCAAAAATTGCAAAAGTTTATTGATATTCAAGATGCTATTGTTGTACTAACAGATGGTGAACACTTTTATTATGTAAATAAAAGCTTTTTGGAATTTTTTGGTTATAGCTCTTTAGAAGAGTTTTTAAAAGATCATAAGTGTATTTGTGAATTTTTTATAGAAAATAGTGGCTTTTTTAGTTTAAAAGATGTAAAAGAGGATGAGGCACATTGGGTTGAATCTCTTTTAAAATTACCTGGGCGTAAACGTATTGTTTCTATGATAGACCATACAATTATTACACCTCATGCTTTTAGTGTGTCTATTGGGCATTATGATGCAAGTAAATATGTTGTAAGTTTTAGTGATATTAGTGATACTATGGAGGAAAAAATTCAAATTCAAAATCAGATGTTAAGAGACCAATTAACAAATGCTTACAATAGACTCTATTTTGACGAAAATATAGATAGACTAGTGAATATTCATAAGGCAAAAGGAAAATACACAGGTATTATATTTTTTGATATTGATCATTTTAAAAATGTAAATGACACATATGGACACGATGTTGGAGATAATGTTTTAACAGATGTTGTCTTGACTGTAAAAAATCATATACGCCAAAGTGATAAACTTATACGTTGGGGTGGAGAAGAGTTTATTATTGTTGTGCCTATTCATACATTTGAAGAGCTTTATAATATTGCTGAGAATTTAAGAAAAGCTATTGCACAACACCATTTTAATATTGTAGAGCATATCACTTGTAGTTTTGGTATATCTATGTATGATGAAAATGAAGATCCACTTATTAATATAAAAAAAGCAGATGAAAAATTGTATAAAGCAAAAGAGAATGGTCGTAATAGGGTAGAGAAGTAGAGTTTAATTCCACTTGAATAATTTTTTGCTAAAATACATCTTATGTTAATTTATGCAAAGCAACCAGTTTATTATTTTATACAAAACCATCCCCATAAGATTAAAACACTCTACCTTGCAAAAGAGATTGAAAAAAAAGAGTATGCACGTTTTATGAAAATGGGATTTGAAGTAAAACGTATCCCTAAAGATGCAGCAATCAAAATGAGTAAAAATATGCCTCATCAAGGATTTTTAGCAGAAGTTGATGATTATATGCCAGATTCATATAAGAACTTTTTAGATAAAGAGTTTGTTTTAGTACTCTCCTCTTTAACAGATGTTGGAAATATTGGTGCTTTAGTTAGAAGTGCTTATGCTTTAGGTGTAGATGCCATTGTAGCTTGTGGTGTTAAACAACTTCCATTTGAGCATATAATGCGTACAAGTACAGGTGCACTTGTAGATATGCCATTTGCAATTTCTCATAATATTTATGATGTTTTAAACGATTTTAAAATGTCTGGATTTTTAAGTTATGGTGCAGATATGGGTGGAGTTGATATTCGTCAAGCTTCTATTAGCCCTAAGCGTGTTTTAGTTTTAGGAAGTGAGGGTGAAGGTTTAACAAAACGTGTTGTTTCAAAACTGGACAATATAGTAAGTATTAAAATGGCACACGATTTTGATTCTTTAAACGTAAGTGTTGCAGGTGCAATTTTGATGGATAGGATGAGATATGATGGATGATTTCCAAAGACTACAAGAGGTTGGATTAGAACAAATTCATAACGATACTCATATTGCAATTAGTCATATTAAAGCAGTATTAGAAAGAGACTATGAAAAACTTAATAAAGTACAATTTTTTGGTTTTTTATCTATTATTGAACGTGAATATGATTTAGATTTAAGTGAAGAAAAAGAGTTGGGTCTTGCTTTTTTTAAAGAGCAAGATGCTTTACATAAAGGTAGTAAAGTCTTTATTGTTGTTGAAGATGAAGAGAAAAAATCTAAACTTCCTTATATTGTAATTATTGTTTTATTTATTATTGTAGGAGCTTTTTTAACACTAAATTATGGTTCTACAAAACTTAAGGAGATTGTATCTGCAAAACAGATTCTCTCTAGTGTTCATCAGACACCTTCTAGTTTAGAGGAAAAAATTGTAGAGAAAAATGAAACAAAACCCTCCGTTAATGTAGAACAAATACAAAAACAAGAGAGACAAACTATTTTAAAAGAGAAAAAAACTTCTTTAGAAGAGACAACAAAAAATGTAACTCCACAAAAAGAGGTACAAAATTCTCAAGAAAAATTTGTGATTGTTCCTCAACGAAAATTATGGTTAGGGTATATTGATTTACAAGAGAATAAGAAACATCAAAAAATCATCAAAGAGGCGTTAGAGTTAAATGCTTCTAAAGAGTGGCTCCTTTTTTTAGGGCATAGCTATGTAACTATAGAAGTAGATGAGAATAATATTAGTTACAAAAATAAAAAAAGTATTCGTCTTCTTTACAAAGATGGAAAACTAAAAAAAATAACAACTGCAGAGTTTAAAGAACTCAATAGAGGGCGTAAATGGTAAAAGCTCTTTTTTTAGTTTTTTTTACAATCTTTACACTTTTTTCACAAGATGATGTTACCCCTTTAGATGATGGGGATCCTCTTTTAAGTAAGGTACAATCTTTTTTAAATGCAGATCTTTATGAACAAAATTCTAAATTTATAGATATTGTTTTTTCTCCACGTGGAAATTTTTACAAGTATGATAAATCTTTAGATGTTGTAAAAATTATCTCTGTATTAAAAGAGAATGGTCTTTTAAAACTTCATTTTAGAGATCCTCAAGAATTAAAATTAGAGTTTAAAACTTCTGGTTCTGCTTTGTTTTTTGTAAAACTTTTAAGTGATGCTTTACGCAATATGGGGTATTACCGGTATGTAACAATATCTTCAAACTTTGATGGAAATGAGTTTGCGTGGGATATTAGCTTAACATCTGAGTATGCGCTAGACCCTATGAATTTACAAAAAGAGCTTTTAAAAAGTGGTTGTAAAGTTTTAGATATTAAAAGAGAAAATGCAACTTCTTGGAGCTATAAAATAGATATGAGTGGTGGTTTTTTAAATGTTCCTGTTTTAGAAGATGGACAAGAGCTTAGACTTCACCGCTCGTTAGATGCACACTGGCTTGATGTTTCTAAGGTTTCATCTATTGCAATTACAAGTTCTGTTAGAAATAGATGGTACCCATATATTGCCTACTATGATGCTTCACTTAACTTAATAAAAGTGATTCGTCGTGATAAACGTTTGCGTCGTGCTCGTTTAAAAATTCCAAGTTCTGTAAAGTATATAAAAATTGCGGATGTTTACACACTAAAAAACTTAAAAGATGATCTTGTTTTACTTCCTAAAGGGAGAGAAGATAAGAAGAAACTAAATGATTTTTAAGTAGAATAAAAAATATTTTTTAGAGGATATTATAGATGTTTGATGAGATAAGATTTAACAGAGTTGAAAGATTGCCAAAATATGTATTTGCTGAGGTAAATGATATCAAAATGGCAGAGCGTCGTGCTGGAAAAGATGTTATAGACTTTTCTATGGGAAATCCAGATGGAGATACACCAGAGCATATTCGTGCCAAACTTGTTGAATCTGCCCAAAAAACAAAAACTCATGGATATTCTACGTCAAAAGGTATCCCAAAACTTCTTCAAGCTATTGCAGATTGGTATGAGAGACGTTACAACTGTAAACTAGACCCACAAACAGAGTGTGTTGCTACAATGGGTTCTAAAGAGGGGTATGCACATTTGACATATGCTATTACAAATCCTGGTGATGTTGCAGTTGTACCAGATCCAACTTATCCAATTCATGAATACGCTTTTATTTTAGCTGGTGGAAATGTTGTAAAATTTGGAATAGAGTTTGATGAAGATTATAAAGTAGATGAAGATAAATTTTTTGAGAGTTTAGATAGAGTTTTTAAAGAGAGCTCACCTAAACCAAAATATGTTCTTGTAAACTTTCCACATAACCCAACAACTGCTACTGTAACACCACAATTTTATGAAAGACTTGTAGCAATGGCTAAAGAGAAACGCTTCTATGTAATTAGTGATATTGCTTATGGAGATATTACATTTGATGGATACAAAACTCCATCTATTATGCAAGTAGAGGGTGCTAAAGATGTTGCAGTGGAGTCTTTTACACTTTCAAAATCATACAATATGGCAGGTTGGCGTGTAGGCTTTTTTGTAGGAAATAAAAAACTCATTGGTGCACTACAAAAAATTAAATCGTGGTTAGATTATGGTATGTTTACACCAATTCAAGTAGCTGCAACAGTAGCTCTTAATGGTGATCAACAATGTGTTGTTGATATTACAAACAAATATAACCATCGCCAAGAGGTGCTTATAGAGGCATTTGGTCGCGCTGGTTGGAAAATACGTAAAAATCAAGCATCTATGTTTTGTTGGGCAAAAATTCCTGATTGTGTGCAACATTTAGGTTCACTAGAGTTCTCTAAACGCCTTTTAACTGAAGCTGGAGTTGCTGTTGCGCCTGGTATTGGTTTTGGTGAGTATGGAGAGGGGTATGTTCGTATTGCACTTATAGAGAATGATAACCGTATTCGTCAAGCTGCAAAAAATATTAAAAAGTTTTTAAAACAGTTTGAGTGTCAAAAAGATGAGGATAAAAAATAATGGTAAAAGTTGGAATTGTAGGTGTAGGAACTGTTGGTGTTAGTGTTGCACAAATTTTAAAAGAGAATGCGGATGTTATCTCGGCTCGTGCTGGACGTGATATTGTTGTAAAAAGTGGTGTAGTTAAAAACCTCTCTAAAGATAGAGGGGTAGATATTACACTAACAGATAATGTAGATGATATTTTAAACGATGATGAGATAGAGATTGTTGTAGAACTTATGGGTGGCGTTGATGAGCCTTATGAAGTTGTTACAAAAGCACTCAAAAGTGGTAAAGCAGTTGTAACTGCAAATAAAGCACTCTTAGCATACCACCGCTATGAGCTTCAAGAGTTAGCAAAAGATATTGCATTTGAGTATGAAGCAAGTGTTGCTGGTGGTATTCCAATTATTAACGCTTTAAGAAATGGACTCTCTGCGAATCATATAGAGTCTATTATGGGTATTATGAATGGTACTTGTAACTATATGCTTACAAAAATGAGTAACGAAGGTGTTGCTTATGATGTGATTTTAAAAGAGGCACAAGATTTAGGTTATGCAGAGGCTGATCCAACATTTGATGTTGGTGGGTATGATGCTGCACATAAATTGCTTATTTTAGCTTCTATTGCGTATGGAATCGATGCAAAACCTGAAGATATTTTAATAGAGGGTATTGAAAATATCTCTCAAGATGATATTGCATTTGCAAAAGAGTTTGGATATGCGATTAAACTTTTAGGAATTGCAAAAAAAGATGGCAATGAAGTGGAACTTCGTGTACACGCTGCACTTGTACCACAAGATGAGATGATTGCTAAAATTGATGGTGTTATGAACGGCATTAGCGTTGTTGGAGATAAAGTTGGAGAGACACTTTATTATGGTGCTGGTGCTGGTGGTGATGCAACTGCAAGTGCAGTTGTTGCAAATATTGTAGATATTGTTCGTGGTGGAAAATCTACGCCAATGCTTGGGTTTGATAGACCAATGGAAGCTGGAACTCTTACACTAAAAGATTCTGCAGATATTGAGTCAAAATATTATTTACGTGTAAATGTTTCAGATAAAGCGGGAGTTTTAGCACGTATTACAAAAATATTTGAAGAGCATAATATCTCAGTACAAACAATGTTACAACGTCCAGCAGATGGTTCTTCTGCAAATCTTCTTATCTCTACACATAATGCAAAAGAGAGTGATATTCAAGCAATGATTCAAACTCTTCAAGAGTTAGACTTCGTACAATCTAAACCTGCAATGATTAGAATAGTATAATTTTACTATTCTAATTAGAAAACAAACTTGTGAAATAAATTTTTAAACAATAAAGATAAAATATTGAGATTATTAAAATAAAAATAAGTTTTTTTGATTGAATTGTAAGAAGTGGTGCGGACGAGAGGACTTGAACCTCCACACCGTAAGGCACCAGATCCTAAGTCTGGCGTGTCTACCAATTTCACCACGTCCGCGTGGATAAGTATTTAACGTCACTTCTGACAAAAATGATAAGTGGTACGCCCTAAAGGATTCGAACCTTTGACCTACGCCTTAGAAGGGCGTTGCTCTATCCAGCTGAGCTAAGGACGCGTCTGGCACGCCCGATAGGATTCGAACCTATAACCGTCGGATCCGAAGTCCGATACTCTATCCAGTTGAGCCACGGGCGCATGACAGCAACTGTTTTGTTTGCTTTTTCAAATAAAATAGTTGTTAAATGATAATGGGGTGGAATATGGGATTCGAACCCACGGCCCCCAGTGCCACAAACTAGTGCTCTAACCAACTGAGCTAATTCCACCATGTTTAAAACTAAAATAAATAAAAAAAGAATGGTCGGGGTGAAAGGACTCGAACCTTCGGCCCCTTGGTCCCAAACCAAGTACTCTAACCATACTGAGCTACACCCCGTCTTAATAAGATAACTCTTACTAAGTGGGTGGAATTATAGCGGTAAATTTTTTAAATGTCAAGTGTTTTTTGAAAAATCTTTTATAAATTTTACTTTTTTAGTATAATTGTAGAAATAAGCATAGAGGAGAAGGGATGAAAATAGCACAATTTAGCCGTTTTGGGTTTATTTTAGCAGCTGCTGGAAGTGCAGTTGGTCTTGGTAATATTTGGAAGTTTCCTTATATTACAGGTGAATATGGTGGAGGTGCATTTGTACTTGTATATCTTTTAACAGTTGCATTTATTGGTTTTTCTATAATGATTGCAGAGATGTTTATAGGGTATGAAGGAAAAAAAGATTGTGTTACATCTTTTGAAACTTTAGCACCACAAAAAAAATCTTTATGGAAATTAGCTGGTTTTCAAGGAGTTTCCGGACTTTTAATTATGACTTTTTACTCTGTTGTAATTGGATGGATTTTAAATTATATTGTAACATCATTTACTCATCTTCCAGCCTCTGTAGAGGAAGCTCAAAATATTTTTATGGGGATGTTAAAGAGTGACCCTTATACGCAGATTTTCTACCATAGTGTTACAGCAATCATTGTTACTTTTATTTTAACAAAAGGGATTAAAGGGGGAATAGAGAGACTCAATAAGTTTTTAATGCCACTTTTAATGCTTATTTTGGGTGGAATGTTTTTGTATGCTTTAACATTAGATGGTTTTTCTAAAGCTTGGAATTTTATGTTTGCATTTGATTTTTCTAAACTTAACTCTGAAGCATTTGTAACAGCAGTTGGACATGCCTTTTTTACACTCTCTTTAGGGATGGGTGCTATTATGACCTATGCTGCTTCTATGCAAAAAGGGACAAACTTAGTAAAAAGTGCTTTATGGGTTGTATTTTTAGATACTACTATTGCACTTATTGCTGGGCTTATGCTTTTTACATTTTTGTACCAATACGGGGCAACACCATCTAAAGGCCCTGGTCTTGTGTTTATCTCTTTGCCATCTGTTTTTTATGAGATGGGAATTTTAGGAAATATCTTTTCTGTTTTATTTTTTATAGCTCTTGCTTTTGCAGGTTTAACTTCAGCAGTTTCTTTAGTAGAACCGATGGTGCAATACTTCATAGATAGATTCACGTGGAGTCGTTTAAAAGCTTCAGTTTTAATGGGTAGTTTTTTCTATGTTATAGGGCTTGTAGCACTTCTTTCAAATATAGATGGATTCTCTTCTGCTTTAACATTTGGTTCTAAAAACCTTTTTGATTGGTTAGATTTTGTAACAGCAGCTATTTTACTCCCTCTTGGTGGACTTGTTATGGCAATTTTTGTAGGGTTTGTTGTACCAAAATCTCAAGTGAGTGCACTACTTGAGCCGCAACTTGGAAAATTCTTTACTCCATGGTACTTTTCACTTCGTTATATTACACCTATTGCAATGTTTATAGTTATTTTAAATCTTATAGGAGTTTTCTAAAATGGTATCAGCTGCAAAAAAGTTATTACAAGAGCATAATATTAATAGTGCATCAACTATTGAGTTTGACGTTAATGGTAAAATTCACAGTTTTACATTTGAAGAGATTATAAAAATATATGCTGAGGCTTCAAAAGAGTCACAGCTTGTTTTCTTACGCTCGTTACAAAAAGCGCTAGAGGCAAAAGAGATGGGAGCGCAAAAGTTTTTTGAGGGGATGGGAAAACTTTTGTTGATGTCCCATCTCTCTGAAAACTTTAAGGTAGATTAAAACTGAATCATACCATCTGTTGGACTAGAAGCAGTAGCATAAGGGCGTTTTGCAATACGTCCAGCTAAGTAGCTCATACGTCCAGCTTGTACTGCGTGTTTCATTGCAGTTGCCATTGCAATTGGGTCTTTTGCTTGAGCAATTGCAGTGTTTGTAAGCACTCCATCAGCTCCAAGTTCCATTGCATAAGCAGCGTCACTTGCACACCCAATTCCAGCATCTACAATTACAGGTACACTTACAGCTTCACGAACAAACACAACATTGTAAGGGTTTTGAACACCTAAACCACTTCCAATTGGAGCAGCAAGAGGCATAACAGCGTGAGCTCCAGCATCTTCTAAACGTTTAGCCATAATTGGATCATCTGAAGTGTAAGCCATAATAGTAAAGCCCTCTTTTGCAAGAACTTCACACGCTTTAATAGTCTCTAGTACATCTGGATAAAGAGTTTTTTGAGTATCACCAATAACTTCAAGTTTAATAAGGTCTATCCCTGTTGCTTCACGAGTAAGTCTAAAAGTAGTAATTGCTTCCTCTGCAGTTACACAACCAGCAGAGTTTGGTAAAAATTTTACATTTGTTCCAGCAAAAGTATCACGAAGATTCTCTTTATCTGGATCTGTAATATTTAAACGTCTAACAGCTACAGTAATAAGTTCACTTCCACTTGCAAGTGTTGCCTCTTTTGTCATCTCAAAAGAGTCATATTTTCCACTTCCAACAATTAAGCGCGAACCTAGTTCATATTTTCCAATTTTTAAAATATTGTCCACTTTTTCTTCCTAAGGTATTAAATTTATTGATTTATAGCATAAGCAATCTTACAAAAACAATAAAATTATTTTTTTATTTACTCTATAAAGATAGTATTCATTCAAATATTTTTAGGAGAAGAGAAATGAAAATTTTACTTACACTACTTATGAGTGCTCTATTTTTTATTGGTTGTTCAGATGATGAAGCGCTAAAAAATGCACAAGCAAAACTTGTAGTTGGAAACATTTTAGCAAATTTAGAGTTACCAGATCAACACCAAAAGATGAAAAAACTTTCAAAAGATACAAAATATCTTATTTTTTCATTTTCAAAACCTGTAGGGCATATGTGTAACGCATTTTTACAAGATAAAAAGCCAACATACCTACAACAGTTTAATGCACTTTACATTGCAGATGTATCCCCAGCACCATCTATTATTAAAAATATGTTTATCTTACCAGATTTAGAGAAACTTCCATTTGAGATTTTACTTATTAATGATGATAAACTCTCAGCAGAGTTTCAAAAGGGTATAGATACTACAAAAATTGTTGTAGCAACACTAGATAATTTTAAAATTGTTAAGATAGATTATTTTGCAGATGCAAAAGCATTAGAGAGTTTTTTAAGTAAAAATTAGTCATAATTTTTGAAAAATAGAGGAAGTACAATGAGTTCACATAAACATCATGAGCATTTAGAGAGAATTAAAGATGCTGTTGTTAATTCAAAAGAGTTAACACAAGAGGAAAAAACAAACACTATAAAACACCTCGAAGAGTGGGTAGCAGAAGATAAAGCAGAGGGTATTTTTACTGAAGAGCTTTTAAAAATTGCTTCTGGGATTCGCCCAATTTTAGTAGAACTTGGTCTTTTATAAAAACTAGCCTTTTTTAGGCTAGTTTCTACTTGCTTTAGCTATACTATAGCTATGCAAAATATACAACAACAAATTACTCAAAACTTTCAAGACAATATTGAATACTTTAGTCAAAATCATCCCGATATTTATGAAAAAATTGCTGCATTTGATAGTGCAGTAGAGCAAGGTGCTTACACTCCACGTTATGAACTTACTTATGAAGATGGTGGGTTTGATCTTTTTGAAAAAGCAATACAAAAATATTTTTACGCAAAACAAAGTTTACAATATAGCAAACTTGCACAACAAAGTGTTGATACCTCTATAGAGGAGAACTGTTTTGTATCATTTGTAAAACATAAAGAGTTTACAAAAAAATCAGATACCCCTTTTATGTTTGCAGATGATGGTCTAACACCTATTGCAAAGCTTACACAACAAGAGGAAGTGAAAAAGTTTGATAAATATATATTTTTTGGTTTAGGGTTAGGGATTCATTTAGAGGCTATTGTTCAAAAAATTAAGCCAAAAGTTTGTTTTTTAGTGGAGGAAGATTTAGAGCTTTTTCGAAATTCACTTTTAACTACAAATTATAAAGAACTTGCAAAACAAACAGAGCTTATTTTTTCTGTTTTTGATGATGATTTAGAGCAAACAACTCAAAAATTTTTAGCATACAAATATCACTATAATCATTACATTAAATACTTTTTAATGTTCCATCAAAATCAATCCATTATAGAACAGTTTTATAATATTTTAAATACAGAACCTTATTTTTATTATATGTATAATGATTTATTAAAACATATAGTAAAACCTTTTAAATCCTTTGAATATGGTACTCAAATCTTAAGTCACAATGTATCCTTATCTGCTATAGAAAAACCTTTTTTACTCTTAGGTGCAGGACCATCTCTTGAGCATCAAATAAAATGGCTTCAAAAAAATCATAAAAACTTCATAATAGTAGCACTCTCTGCAACTCTTGCTCTATTGCAAAAGTATAATATTCAACCAGATATTATTACCCATATAGATTCTTTTAAGGCTGCTAAAGCACATTTCCAAAATATACAAACCAGTTTTTTAGAAAAAAGTATTTTAATAGCTTCAGCAACTATTGAAATTGAAATTCAAACTAAATTTCAAAAAAAGAAAGTTTTTCTTTTTGAAAATGGTACAAACTATATTAAACAGTCTATTAAAATTGCTACACCATGTAGTGGCTCTGCAAGTTATCAACTTCTTCTACAACTAAATGTAAAAAATCTTTATTTACTTGGCCTAGATTTAGCAGTAGATTCAAAAACAAAACAAACTCATATTACAACACATAGTTCAAATAAGATACTTCATACTAACAATGAAAATAGTTACAAAAAAAGACTCTTTCCTGTTCAAGGAAATAAACA
This sequence comes from Helicobacteraceae bacterium, assembly GCA_027063225.1. Classification (GTDB taxonomy): domain Bacteria; phylum Campylobacterota; class Campylobacteria; order Campylobacterales; family Sulfurimonadaceae; genus Sulfurimonas. The sequence goes on from JAMOSG010000034.1 coordinate 22,962, forward strand.
AAATAAAGTTTTAACAACTCCTCATTTCAAAACATCAATTGATTCTGTAAACCTTTCAACAAAACTGTTTAAACAAGAATTTACTACTATCTATAATTGTAGTAATGGAGCATATTTTGAAAATACACTTCCTGTTGAAATTCAATCAATTATTATCAAACATCAAAATGGTATTAATTTAGAAAAAATTCTTCATCAATTTAGTATTAATACAATTGATATTGAACTCTTAAAAGAAAAAATTACATTTTATAAAGAGTGTAAAACAAAAATAAAACTATTCCAACAAAAGTCATTTATTGATTATTCAGAATTTCTTCACGAACTAGAAGAGTTTAGTTACTTTTTTATCCAAGAAAAATTTTTAAAAACATATGAACTTTGCCGTGTTTTTGATCTTTATTTCCATAAAAGTTTAGTTTTTATATTTCAAACCGATAGTGGTAATATTAAAGAGATTCAAACCTTTTTCACCAATCATCTTCAACAGATGATAGATTTTTATAATACAAAGGCTATAAATGCAACATATTGAACAACAAGCACAAGAGTGTTATCAAAAAAATAGTGAATTTTTACAAAAGTATCATCCTGAAATTTACACAAAACTACAATACATTACAACACAAAACTATGACTTAGAATATCTTGATGGATACTTTGATGTAAAACAACTCTCAAGTGGCTTCTACCTTTATCAACAAAACTCTTACGAAGTTGCTGCAGCTCTTGCTGATCGTGTTAATTTTCAAAAAGATTCTAATGTTTTTGAAGGTTTTCCACTCTATTATGGTTTTGAAAAACATAAAGAAAATTTTGATGACAAAATAGCAGGTCGTGAAGGACTTTACCCTCTTATGACTTTTTATCTTAATCATACAAAGCCAAATGATTCTATGAAAGAAATTGAAAAATTTATTTTTATTGGTGTTGGTCTTGCAACACATATCCCTACAATTCACAACAAGATTAAAGCTCGTTCTTACTTAATTATAGAAGATGATTTAGAACTTTTTCATCTATCACTCTTTGTCACACCGTACTATGAATTTCACAATATAGCAACACTTTACTTCTCAATCGCAGAAGATGAAAATCATTTTTCAAATACAGCAAATAAATTCTTAGAAGATAGTTTTTATGCCAATAGATATCTTAAATATTCACTTTTTCCAGCACATAGTAAAACAAAAATAAAATATTTACAAAATATTTTAGCTTCTCAAGACTTTATCACATTCCCATATAGGACTCTTTTAACTAAATATTTAAAACCACTAGAGTTTTTACAAACACATAGAGTGCTTAATCTATCTAAACATTTAAATAAAAAAATTTTAGAAAATAAACCTATACTTGTTCTTGGAGCTGGACCATCATTTACAAAACATTTAGAATGGTTAAAAATAGCACATGAAAAATTTATTATAATAAGCGTTGCATCCCTATCTAAAACATTATCACAATACAATATTCACCCAGATATTATCCTTCATATAGATGGTTTTGCAAGTGTCTCCAAAATTTATGAAGGATTTAATGCTAAAACTTTCTTAGAAAAAAGCATCAAAATCTTTGGACCATTTACACCAACAGATATTCGTGAACATTTCACAGATGAGAAACTTTTTATGTTGGAAGAAAATACATACTATCATAAAAATTTTTTTTCATATATTGGTTCATGTGTTGGCTCAACAGCAATTTTAGATTCGGTTCTTTTAAATGCACAAGACATTTATCTATTAGGCACAGATTTTGCCATTGATCAAACAAGTGGAGAATCTCATAGTAGTACTCATATTACAAAAAAAATTAGTGATCTTTCTAAAAAAGATGAAATAAGCAATACAATGTCCTTTAGAGGGAACCTCTTTCCTGTCAAAGGAAACTTTACAAAAAAAGTTTACACTAATTCACTTTTTCACACATCACTCCAAGCACTGTATAATCTTATCCCTCAAATTAAAGAACCATCACAAAATCTTTATAATTTAAATGATGGTGCAGCAATTTTTGGAACAATTCCGTTTCATATTGAAGATATTACTCTTGAACAACTACCTAAACTCAATAAAACATCTATTCAAAATAAACTTATAGAGGAATTTCAAGATCTTAGTAAATCAAAACTTTCTAAAGAAGATATCCTCTCTTTAAAAAAGAGAATTGAATATGTAGATAAAATTTTAAATCTTATACAAATACATAAAGGAACACCAAAATCAAATCCACAAACCTATCTATACTCTTTATTAGGTTTAGTTTCTGATATTTTAAAATTACAAGGGGCAAGGGAAAGTAATAATATTATCACCGTTTATTATAGTTATTTTCATTCAAGTGTCGCTATTATTATGGATCTTTTTAATACTCAAGAACTAAAGAATGAAAAAAGATTAATCAAAAAAGTAGATAAATTCTTTATAAATGAGCTTATTGTCATTGCAACAATCTATAAGAAGACTATCAACTCTTTCCTGGAAACACTTTAAAAAGCTATACCTTTAAACCAACAACAGTTATATCATCATTTCTATCACATTCTTGCTGATATTTAAGAAGTTGGTCTATAAGGATTTGCTTTTGTTCCTCCATACTTTTTCTATGTATTCTTTCTAATAAAACTTTAAATTTTTTCTTTCCTAAAGGAAAGCCTTTCTCTCCTCCATTTTGGTCCCAATAACCATCACTAGAAACATAAACACAACTACCTGTTTCTAAAGAAACCATATGCTCACTAAATTGATACTCTACATCACTATCTTTATATCCAACAGAATAACGATCAGCTTTAATTATTTTTAATTGATCTTGCTCAAAATAGTAAATTTCATTTCTCGCACTTGCACATTTCATAATCTTTTTTTCTCTATTAAAATAGAGTATTTGACCATCAAAACCAGCATTAAAAAGGGAATTTTTATCTTCTTGTTTTAAAAGATGCTTCATTGTTTTATTGAAAATTGCTAAAATATTTGCTGGACTCACCTCTAGATTTGGAGAATTTTTTAATTGTGTTACTATTTGTCTCTCAATTGCCTTAACTAACATAGTTACAAATGCACCAGGAACACCATGCCCTGTACAATCAATTACCATTAACAAAGACTCACCTTCTCGTAACTCTTCAAATAGATAAATATCTCCTCCCACTAAATCTTTAGGTTCCCATATAACAAAATGATCTTGAAAATGCTTTTGAATATCATCCTCATGAGGAATAAATATATTTTGTATTAAAGCTGCATATTCAATAGAGTCTTGTGTATTTTTATGAATTTGTTCTATCTGTGATTTTGCATTTTGCAATTCATCTATTAATTTCAATTGTTCTCTATCTTGTAATTTAATTGTAGAAAGCATACTATTAAAACCATCAAATAATATTTTAAATTCATCATTATTTTGTGTAGAAATATGTAAATTATAATTCTTATTTTGTTTGACATTTTGGATAGCATTCTTCATTGTAAAAAGTGGATGAAGAACCATATTTTTAATTTTAGTTGCAATAATCAAAACAATAATTAAGGTTACAGAAAAAACTAAAGCTAATGTAATTAAAAGCTTCTCTTTAAATGCTTCTAATGAATGTGTATTAGAGATAATTGCCAATGTAGCTAAATGCCCATCACTAGAGTATAAAACACTACTTGTAATAATATGTCTATCATCTATATGCTTAATCTCTGTTGTTAAATTTTTTTTATTTAATTTTTTCAAAAGTGCTTGTAACTCTTTTACATGAATACCTTGTGCCATGTATGAAGCAAAAAGATCCCCTTTTTTATCTAGTAAAATTGCCCCATCAATGCTAGGATTAAGATGTAAAGTTTGTAATGTAGTTGTTGCTCCCCGTTTATCCTCAAAATCAACTGCTGCAACAAGATTTTGCGCCATGATCTTTGTAGAAAGAGCCAAAGAATCTAAAGTATCAACTTTTTTCTCATGTAATACAGAGTAAAAAATAGCTATAGAAGTTGGAATAAGAATAGTAGAAACACTCACTGTAATAGCTAAAAAAAGTTTTGTTCCAATTGATATAAATTTTTTTTTCATCATTCCAACCTAAAACTGGTATCTTCCACTAATATAATAATATGCTCCACTATAACCAAATGGAGAATATCTTGAATAAGGTTTGATACTATCATAACCATAATAAGGATTTTCTTGAGAGTATGCAAGCCCATCCCATTTATTTGGTAGTGTATCAAAAATATTAATTGAACCTATAGAAATAGTACTATTCTTAGATAAATGATATGTTACATCAACATCTGTACTCCAACTCCAATCAAACCAATAACGCTGTTGATTAATCACTTCTGCATATTTACTATGAGCATTAACATTAACGCTATATTCAAACTGCCTTACTTTGTACTTTGTTAATAATCTTCCATTATGTTTTGGTTGCCCATGCTCCATTCTATCTATTTGTTCAAAAGAGTTTTCACGAGTAATTGTGTCGGTATTAAAATCTACTACATCATTACTACTATAGTTATACCAAGCATTTAATATCAGAATAGTACTATTTTCTAAATAAAACTTATTTTCAAATTTTACATCAACACCATACGTTTGAGTATCAACTGCATTGGTAAAATAACTAACACGTTCTACTCCATACAGCTCTTGATCTTCTAATGAAAGAGTTTGCTCATTTGAAAGCATAATTCTATCTTTTGCTTTTGTAAAAAAGTAATCAACCATTAAAGTACTACTGTCTGCTATTTTATAGACACTACCTAATGTCAAGTGTTGTGATTTTTCTGCCTTTAAAGATTCTGCTCCTAGAGTTTTAGAAACAGTAGCATCTGGTGTAAATGTACCACTTACAACACCACCAAAAGTTGCTATATTTGAATAATGAGATTGAGCAAGAGATGGAGCACGAAATCCAGTACTAAGAGAAAATCTAATTAAAAAATTTTGATTTACCTGATAACTAGAAGCTAATTTAAAATTTTTTGTTTCACCAAAATCACTATAGTGTTCATATCTAAGTGCTCCCTCAAAAAGAAAACTTTCAATAATGGTATATGTTGTATCAAAATATACAGCATAACTTGAACGATCAACATCAACAGCACTCATTGTACTATAACCTGGAAATCCCTCTGATCCACCATCTATATAAGATACTTCATCACCAGCACCTATTGCATAACGCTCATAACGATACTCCAAACCAGCAGCAAAATTCCAAGCATTAAAACACCTTTTTAAATCAAAGTTTGTTGTATTTTGAATAAATTTCAAAGAACCATTATAAAAAGATGTAGGAGAATCATCACCTAGAGAGTAATTCATACTATTATCAACATAGTATTTAATATAATTAATACCATAAGTATTACTTAAATCCCATTCTACTCCATAACCAAAGCCACCTTCTAAACCAATAGTAGATGAAAAATCAACGATCTTTGCATTAATAATAGGTAAAAAACCATCATGGATATATCCAGTTTCATTATCTTCACCAGCTGGTCGATAAAAAGCACTTGCTTTAGAATCTCTATAATTAAATAAAGCATTTGCATAAATATTAAATCCATTTTTTTGAGGAACTTCAATATTTAAAGAAGCTAAATAGTTACGACTCTGAGGAATACCAACACGTGTTGTTACCCTAGGAGGCTCAACTCTTCTATCTGGTCCTGCCCTATTTGTATCATCTTGATCTTTAACTTGCACAGCAAAGTTAACAAAACCATCATACTCCAACTCTTTAGAATAAAAGATTTCACTATTTATAAGACGCCCATCTTTATGGGAACGCTTTGCAACATCTATTTCAATAATATTATTCGCATTATTATTCTTTAAAATAATATTAATCACACCTGCTATTGCATCAGATCCATACTGAGCAGCGGCTCCATCACGTAATATCTCTATACGTTCAATAAAAAGGGGAATAATAGTATCCAAGTCTACATTACTTGAACCTCTTCCAATGGTTCCATTGACATGCAATAATGCCGAAGAGTGTAACCTTTTACCGTTTAATAATACAAGTACTTGATCTGGGCTCATTCCTCTTAAAGTAAAAACTCTTACATGATCACTACCATCTGCAATAGATGTCTCAGGAGCATTAAAACCTGCAACAAAGTATCTTAATATATCTGTTACAGAGTGAAGTCCTGTTGCAGCAATATCATTTGCAGTAATTACATCAACAGCAAAGGGGGTATCAGAAAGATTTTTAGCTCCACTACGCGAACCTACATCCGCTTGAAGTTCACTCTCTATATTCATTAAATCCTCTAAGGAGTCATCAAATAGATCTTTAGCTTGCAATGTTAAAGTAGTATAAATACTTACCAAAAAAAATAATTTTTTATCGAATAACATCTGCTATCCTTAAAAGTGAAGATTTAATCTCTAAATGCTCCTGTTTTGCAACATGTAGATTGATCTTGAGACGAGCTTTTTGTGAAGAGAAATAGATTTGCAAAATACCACCTTTTTGTGCAAAACCACGAATACTACTGACAGTTAAAACACCTTTTTTAGGTACTTGTTGGAGGATTTCTAAAAGATTTTTGGAATTTTGTGTTGCAATATACAAAATATCAGTTGCTTGTAACTCTTTAATATTTTCTATGTAGTGTATCTCTACAGATTTGTTATGAATTGTTTTGTTTTTATAAATACGTTTAAAAAGCTCAAAGTTATGTCCATTAAGTAATGTAATAACAAAACTTTGACGCTGAGAACGTGGCCAAGAAATATATTTTGCAACTTTTCCAACAATAACACTTCGAAGTTCCTCTTGCGATTGATAAGCACTTAAAAGCGTTACACTTAGCAAAAGTATAAAAATATATCTCTTGATCATAGAGGTTACTTAACTCTCTTTAATCTTTCTATCTCTTGCTCTTTATAAAGTTCTGCACACCCTTTTGAAAGTTCACGAATTTTCAATATATAGTTTTGACGTTCAGTTTGACTAATAGCTTTGCGTGCATCTAAAACATTGAATGTATTTGATGCTATCATACATAAATCATAAGCAGGAAGAGGAAGTCCAGCTTCAAGTGTACGTTGACACTCCTGAGCTTTTACATTAAATTCTTCAAAGAGCATCGTAGTATCTGCTACTTCAAAATTATATTTTGAAAACTCTATCTCACTCTCTTTATGTACATCTTTATAGTAAGTTTTTTCACCATTATGTTCATTCCAAACAATATCGAAAACAGAATCCACACCTTGTAGATACATCGCTAAACGCTCTGTTCCATAAGTTATTTCAACAGTAACTGGTGAACACTCTATTCCTCCAACTTGCTGAAAATATGTAAACTGTGTCACTTCCATACCATTAAGCCATACTTCCCAACCAAGCCCCCATGCACCAAGCGTTGGTGACTCCCAGTTATCTTCCACAAAACGGATATCATGCTCTTTTACATTAAGACCTAAATATTCTAAAGATTTTAAATAAAGCTCTTGAATATTATCAGGAGAAGGTTTGATAATAGCTTGAAATTGGTAATATGAACCTAAACGATTTGGATTTTCTCCATAACGTCCATCTGTTGGACGACGAGATGGTGCAACATAAGCAGTTGCCCAAGGAGTAGAGTCTAATGAACGTAAAAATGTAGCAGGATGAAAAGTTCCAGCACCAGCTGGAATATCATAAGGTTGCACAATATTACACCCTTGTTTCATCCAAAACTCTTGTAGTTTGAGTAACATTTCACTAAAAGTTATCATATTTTTCCTCTTCTATTATTAAGTAAGAGAGATTATATCTTGTTATCAATTAAACCTTGTTTATCTCTAACAAAGCTCTCTGACCTAAATAATAAAAAGAAAAAAAATTGTTAATTTACCTCTTACTATTGAAGGAGTTTCATAACATTTTGTTGAACAGCATTAGCCTGACTCATAGCATATGAACCAGATTGTGCTAAGATGTTGTGTTTAGAGAAGTTTGCACTCTCCGCTGCAAAGTCAACATCACGAATCTGAGATTCTGCTGCTGTCACATTAACTTCTGTTACAGAAATATTACGTACAGTTGATTCAAGTTTATTTTGAGCCGCACCAATAATCGCACGACGTTCATCAAGATTTTTAATTCCCTCATCCATTCTAGCAATAGTTGCCTCAGCATTTGTACGAGTATCAACTTTATTTGAACCAATAGATGCACCAGTAATAGCAGAAACAGAGTTTGTTCCTAAATCTGCCGTTTGTGTTTCTTTAGAAAAAGCACCTGTATGAAACACAAATTTACCATCTTTAGCCTCTCCACCTTCACCAGTTAAAACTGACATACCATTAAATCTCGTTGTATCATTAATATCTTGAGCCTCTTCTAAAAGAGCAGTTACCTCTTTTTGAATATGACTACGAGAAGTTGTATCTTGCGTATCATTGGCTGCTTGAATCGCTAAAACACGAACACGCTGTAAAATATTGCCATACTCTTCTAAAGCACCATCAGCTGTTTGTAAAAGACCAACACCATCGTTTGAATTACGAATAGCTTGCCCTAATCCTTGGGCCTGAGCATGAAGCTTATTTGCAATAGCAAGACCTGAAGCATCATCCGCAGAACGGTTGATTCTTAACCCTGAACTTAATGAATTTAGACTTTTATCAAGTCCAACATTATTCATCACAGAACTTCTATGTGCATTCATTGCACCCACGTTTGTATTTATTCTAAATCCCATGGTTACACTCTTTCATATAGATATTTGCAAAAATATAGCAAAAAGAGTTCCAAAGTTATAAAAATGAAAAAATATATGATGAAAAAAGGGGAATTTTAGCAGCCAAAGCTGCTAAAATATGAAGAAAGTCAAAACTACTGAAGTAGTCTTAATACATTTTGTTGAACAGCATTAGCCTGACTCATAGCATAAGAACCAGATTGTGCTAAAATATTTCTTTTAGAAAAGTTCGCACTTTCTGCTGCAAAATCAACATCACGAATTTGTGATTCTGCTGCTGTTACATTTACTTGAGTAACTGAGATATTTCTTACAGTTGATTCAAGTTTATTTTGAACAGCACCAATACGAGCACGATGCTCATCAAGGTTTTTAATAGCATTATCCATTCTTTCAATAGTTGCTTCTGCATTTGTACGAGTATCAACTTTATTTGAACCAATAGATGCACCAGTAATAGCAGAAACAGAGTTTGTTGCTAAATCAGCTGTATGTGTTTCATCTTTAAAAGCACCAATATGGAAAGTAAATTTACCTTTACCATCTCCACCCTCTTTACCACTTAAGATAGCAACACCATTAAATCTTGTTGTATCATTAATATCTTGAGCTTCTTCTAAAAGAGCAGTTACCTCTTTTTGAATATGCTCACGTGAAGTTGTATCTTGTGTATCATTGGCTGCTTGAACAGCAAGTACACGAACACGTTGAAGGATATTTCCATATTCTTCTAAAGCCCCATCAGCAGTTTGAAGTAAACCTATACCATCATTTGCGTTACGAATAGATTGACCCAAACCTTCAGATTGAGCATGCAATTTATCTGCAATAGCAAGACCTGAAGCATCATCTGCTGCACGATTAATTCTTAACCCTGAACTTAGTGAATTCAAACTTTTATCAAGTTGAATATTGTTCATTGTTGCATTTCTGTGAGCATTCATTGCACCCACATTTGTGTTAATTCTAAATCCCATAATAAATCCTTTATTGGGTCAGAGTAAAAACTCTGAACATTATTTTTATCTTTTGGCTTCCCTGCCAGATAAAAATAAAATCGGAACTAAAAAAAATAACTTTAATATTTTTAGTAATTTTTTTTAGCTACACTTTCAAAACAAATAACTTTAATAGTAGTAGGATGGGAAGTTTGGATTTAATAATAGTAGAATCACCTGCAAAAGCAAGAACAATTAAAAATTTTTTAGGAAAAGGGTATGAGGTTATCGCCTCTAAAGGGCATATCCGCGATTTACCAAAATCACGTTTTGGAATTACAGTCGATGAAGAGACTCATACACTAGAGCCAAAATACTCTGTTGCAAAAGAAAATGCTGCTACACTCAAAGAGATAAAAGAAAAAGCAAAAAAAGCTGATACTATATATATCGCAACCGATGAGGATCGCGAGGGTGAAGCTATTGGATGGCATATTGCTCATGCACTTAAAAAAGATCCACAAGAACTTCCACGTATTGTATTTCATGAGATTACAAAAAGTGCCATTCAAAATGCACTAAAAAATGCACGTAAAATAGATATGGATATGGTAAATGCCCAACAAACAAGACGTTTACTTGATAGAATTGTGGGGTATAAACTCTCTCCACTTTTAAGCTCAAAAATTCAAAAAGGGCTAAGTGGTGGACGTGTTCAAAGCTCTGCACTAAAACTTATTGTAGATAGAGAGCGTGAAATAAAAGCTTTCAAACCAGTTGAGTATTGGTCTATTGATACAATATTTAAAAAAGATATTGATGCAACCTTGGTAACACATAAGGGTCAAAAGATACAAAAGCTTACAATTGAGAATAAAACAAGTGCAGATGCGATTGTCTCAAGTGTAAAAGCAGATAGTTTTACTATTGGTAAAATTGAAACAAAACAACGCAAAGTTTCTCCACAACCTCCATTTATGACTTCAACATTGCAACAAACTGCATCAAGCAAATTAGGCTTTAGCCCTAAAAAAACAATGATGATTGCACAAACACTTTATGAGGGGGTGCAAACTCCAAATGGTACAAGTGGGGTTATTACTTATATGAGAACAGATTCCCTTAACCTCGCAAAAGAAGCGGTAATGGCTGCACGTGATTTAATTGGTTCACGCTATGGTGAAAAATATCTTCCAAAATCGTTTAGAGTATATACAAAAAAAGCAAAAGGGGCTCAAGAAGCGCATGAGGCTATTCGCCCTACAATGTTAGATTTTACACCAGAACTTGCAAAGAGTTTTTTAAAAACAGATGAGTTAAAACTCTATAAGCTTATTTATGAGCGTTTTGTTGCAACGCAAATGGAAGATGCACGCTTTGAGCAACAAAGTATCACTTTTAGTGGAAGTGAGAGTGAGTTTCGTGCAACTGGTAGAAAGTTAGTATTTGATGGTTTTTATGCAGTACTTGGAAATGAAGATAAAGATAAACTTCTACCAACTCTTCATGAGGGTGATAGTACAGAGATCCAAAGTGTTAAAGCATCACAACATTTTACTGAGCCACCATCACGCTATAGTGAAGCAAGTTTAATTAAAAAGATGGAAGCTGAAGGGGTTGGAAGACCATCTACGTATGCTCCAACAATTGCAACACTTACAAATAGAGATTATTTAAAAATTGAGAAAAAACAGCTTGTACCAACAGATATAGCTTTTACTGTAACTGAAATTTTAGAAAAACATTTTGCAAATATTGTAGATATTAACTTTACTGCAAATATGGAAGAGAAGCTTGATGAGGTGAGTGAAGGAAAGGTTGATTGGCAAAAACTTTTAAGTGATTTTTACTTCCCATTTATGAAGCAAATTGAAGAGGGTAAAGCAAATATCACCTCTTTAAAAGTTGCAAAACCACTTGGTAGAAATTGTCCAAAATGTGGTTCTGAGCTTTTACTGCGTTCAGGTAGATTTGGAGAATTTATTGCATGTAGTGGTTTTCCAAAATGTAAATATACTGAGCAGGTTGAGGGGGAAGATGGTGTTGTAAAAGAGGAAGAGATCTCAGACCAAAAATGTGAAAAATGTGGCAAAGATATGATTGTGAAAAATGGTCGCAATGGAAAATTTTTGGCATGTAGTGGGTATCCTGAGTGTAAAAATACAAAGTCAATCGCTCATGAGAGTAAAACTTCTGAAATCCCTTGTCCTGAGTGTGATGGAAAACTTGTGTGGAAACAATCTCGTCGTGGTGCATTTTGGGGGTGTGAGAACTACCCTAAATGTAAATTTATTAGTAAATTTGAGCCAACAACTCTTAAGTGTAAAGAGGAGGGTTGTGATGGTGTTCTTGCACAAAGAACATACCGCAATAAAGAGGTGTATGAGTGTATAAAATGTAAAAAACGCACCCCAGTAGATGAGTATAAAGCATGAAAATAGGGATAATCTCCGACACACATAGAAAGCTTAATAAAGCAAGAAAGGCACTTGATTTACTTTTAGATAAGGGTGTAGAGTTTATCATCCACGCAGGGGATATTGTTGAGGTTGAAATGCTTGATATGCTTGAGGCTTCAGGGGTAAGATATGTTGCGGTGTATGGTAATAATGATAACCACCTCATAGAGCACCATTCACGCTATAATCTTGTAAAAGAGCCGCACTATTTTAAACTTGCAGGACTAAAATGGAAGCTTATGCATTTGCCATACTATATGGGTGCAGATAGTGATGTGGTTATTTTTGGACATACCCATGTGTTTAAAGTGGAGATGATAAATAATACACTCTTTTTAAATCCAGGGGAAGTGTGTGCTAGAAAAAAACCACTCTCAGAGTGTGCAATGGTTGAGGTTTTTGAAGATAAATTTGAAGTGACATATTTTTCACGTATGCAAAAATCACACTATTTTAAAGAGGAGCATTTTAGTTATGCAAGATAAAAAGATATTTTTATGTTCCATTTGTAATATCAATAGTGGTACGTGTAATGAAGATTGTAAATTTTGCTCCCAAAGTGTACGTTATAAAGCAGATATAGAGCGTTATAAACAAAAACCATTAGAGCAAATTAAACAAGAAGCATTAGCTGCACAAGAAAATGGTGCACTTGGATTTTGCTTAGTAACTTCAAATAAAGGGCTTGATGATAAAACATTAAACTTTGTTTGTGAAGTTGCCAAAGAGGTAAAAAAAACAGCTCCAAAACTTCGCTTAATTGGGTGTAATGGAACAGCCTCTTTAGAGCAACTCTTAACTCTTAAAGAAGCAGGAATTGATGCGTATAACCATAACTTAGAAACTTCAAAAGAGTTTTATAGCAATATTTGTACAACCCACTCATGGCAAGAGCGTTATGAAACATGCCAAAATGTAAATAAAGCGGGGCTTGTGCTTATTAGTGGTGGTATTTTTGGGCTTGGTGAAACACAAGAAGATAGAATCTCAATGCTTGAGTCTTTAGCTTCACTTCATCCTGCATCTGTGCCAATTAACTTTTACCACCATAATGAAGCACTCCATTTAAAACCTAATCCGCTAACAACAGATGAAGCATTAGAGCTTATTGCACTGACACGCAAAATGATTCCAAATGCAGATAGAATTATGGTTGCAGGTGGAAGAGAATTGATGTTTGGTGAGCATCAAAGTGAGATTTTTAAATATGGTGCAAACTCTATTGTTATTGGAAACTACCTCACAACAAAAGGGAGAGAATCCCATAAAGATTTAGCAATGCTTCAAAACCTAGGTCTTGAAGTAGCAACATCTGTAAAATAGGTATAAATGATGAGTGATAATGTTGTTTTAATAGGCTCTGTTTCACTCATTATTATATTTTCACCTTTTTTTGCAAAAATTCTTAAACTCCCAACAACTCCTATTGAGATTGTACTTGGCTCTATTTTTACCTACTTTGGTTTACTGCACGATGAACACCTTTTTGAAATAGTTGCTGAACTTGGTTTTTTATACCTTATGTTTATAGCTGGAACGGAGATTAATCTTAAAACATTTGTTAAAATCTCTTTGAGTACTGCTAAACGTATTGGTGGGTATTTGCTTATCTTGTATGGACTATCGCTTCTTTTTGCTTTTTATTTTCATTTGAGTAATATTTTTATTGTACTTTTACCACTTATCTCTGTTGGGCTTATTGCTACCCTTTCAAAAGAGTATGGAACCCCTAAGTGGCTTGATATTGCTATGAAAGCAGGTGCTATTGGGGAGGTTGTAAGTATTGTTATTTTAACATTAACATCTTCTGCACTAGAGGAGGGTTTTGGTATTAAGTTTATAGAAACAGTTGGATACTTAACACTCTTTTTAGTTGTTATGTTTGTACTTTTTCGTGCTGTTGAGATTTTGTTTTGGTGGTATCCAAAAGTTGCAACAACCCTTATGCCACACGATGATAAACTAGAGCAAGATGTACGCCTTTCAATGGGGATTTTCTTTTTACTTGTTGGAGTGATGCTTTATTTACATCTTGAACTTGCTTTTGGTGCATTTTTAGCTGGTATATTTTTACCAACATTTTTTGAACATAAACATGAACTGCATAAAAAACTTGCCTCGTTTGGTTTTGGTTTTTTAATCCCTATCTTTTTTATCCATATTGGAAGTTCATTTTATTTAGAAGCACTTGTAATGGATGGTTTAATTTTAAAAGCATCTCTTATTGCGTTAATGATGGTAGTTATGCGTTTAATTGCTTCAAGTGTTTTTATAGATAAATTAGGCTTAAAAGATGCAATGCTTGTTGGACTCTCCCACTCTATGCCACTTACACTTTTAATTGCAATGGCAACACTAGCATTTCAAGCTAAATCTATCGATTTACTCCATTACTACGCATTTATTTTAGCAGCACTTTTTCAGGTGATTAGTATTATGGTTGTTATCAAACTTTTAAATAGAGATAGTTTTTAAACCATCTCTACTCTACGCTCACCCTCTTTAATTTCACCAATAAGATAAGAACCCTCAGCAGTTACTAAAACTTTTTCAACATTTGCTTCATCTACTACTAAAATCATTCCAACACCCATATTGAATGCTCTAAACATCTCATCTCTATCAACATGTTGTGCAATAAGCTCAAAAATTGGTAAAACTCTAATAGCGTCTTTATTTACTTCTGCCATTAAGTTTTCAGGAAGTACACGTGGAAGGTTCTCAACAATACCACCACCTGTAATATGTGCCATTGCTACAATCTCATCTTTTAAAGCTTTAAAAGTTTTTACATAGATATTTGTAGGAGTTAAAAGAGTTTCAATTAAAGGTTTACCTTCAAACTCATCTTCAAATTTCATTCCCATTTTTTCTAAAAGCACTTTACGTGCAAGTGAAAAACCATTAGAGTGAAGCCCAGAAGATGGAAGTGCAATAAGTTTATGCCCAGCTTTTACTAAACTAACTCTATCCATCTCGCTTTTTTCTGCAACACCAACTGCAAAACCAGCTAAATCGTAATCATCTTCACTATACATACCTGGCATCTCAGCAGTTTCTCCACCAATAAGTGCACACTCACTTTGGCGACAACCCTCTGCAATTCCAGCTACTACATTTGTAGCAATTTCAACATCTAATTTCCCTGTTGCATAATAATCTAAGAAAAATGATGGTGTAGCAAAGTTACAAATTAAATCATTTACACACATAGCAACTAAGTCAATTCCAACAGTATTGTGAATTCCACTATCGATTGCTAATTTTAACTTTGTACCAACACCATCTGTTGCAGCAAGCATTACAGGCTCATTAAAACCCTTTGGTAACTCAAATGCACCTGCAAAAGAACCAATCCCACCAAGCACACCTGGAACTTTTGTAGATTTTACAAGAGGTTTAATGTTTTCAACAAAACTATTTCCAGCGTCAATATCAACACCAGCATCTTTGTAGCTAATTTGGCTCATTTAGAACTCCATTTATAAAATGTTAAAATTATAACGAAGTGGAGTTTAATAGCTAATGAAACTCAACGGGGTCTATATCTATCTCTGCTAATGGTGTTTTTGTAGCATAAAGTGCTTTTAAAATCTCTGTTGTTTTATTGGAGCGTAAAAGTATCTCAAAACGAAACTTATTGGCAACTTTTGCAATAGCACAAGCACCCGCACCAACCACTTCTACTTCACTAAATTGTTGTAAATTTTGTTGCATCTGTTGCATCTGCTGCTTTGCTTTTTGCTCATTTTTATGGGAAAACAAAACTCTACATAACTTTTTATAGGGTGGATAAAGCCCTACTCTATACTCTTTTTCATCTTGTAAAAACTTCTCATAATCATCTAAATACTCCTCAAAAAACTCCTCATTGAGTGTTTGCACAATCACCTTTGCATCTTTTTTTCTTCCACTTCTTCCTGCAACTTGCAACAACATAGAAAGAGCTTTTTCACGGGAGCGATAGTCATTAATATTTAAAATATTATCCATCCCAAGCACAACTGCTAAAGTAACATTTTCATAATCATGCCCTTTACTAAGCATTTGTGTTCCAACTAAAATATCTATCTCTTTAGCATTAAAACGTTTAAGGAGTTTTTTGAGTTTTGCATTAGTTGAGATGCTATCTTTATCAAACTGCTCAATTGTTGCATCTTTTAAATTCTCTTGAAGCTCAATTAACGCTTGAGCAGTACCAATGCGTGAGCTTATTAGTGAAGGTGAGCCACACTTTTGACACTGCTGAATAATAGGCTGTGTGTAATTACAATAGTGACATTTAAGCATATTTGATTTTTGGTGTACACTCATAGCAATAGAGCAGTATTTACACTCAACACTCGCTCCACAATCTTTACAAATAAGATATTTAAAATTTGCCCGTGTTGGTAAAAAAACAATCGATTGCTCTTTTTTTTGCACCGTTTCTTGCAATGTTTGAAGAATAAAAGGGCTTAATTCATCTAAACTTTTCTCATAAATAAAATCTCTTTGTGTTAAAGTATGTCCCCCACGTAAACGAAAATATGGAAACTTCACATAACTGCTAAGCGATGGTGTAGCACTTCCTAAAACAACAGGAATATTATGAAGTTTTGCTAAATATATCGCTAAATCGCGTGCATGGTAGCGTGGTCTTGAAGCAGATTTGTAACTATCATCATGCTCCTCATCTACAACAATAAGCCCTAAATTTTGAAGTGGCAAAAAAAGAGCTGAACGTGGTCCTGCAACAATTTTAACTTGTGAATTGTAAATTTTTTCTTGTGCTATCTTTTTTTGTTTTGGGGTAAGTTTAGAGTGCCACATAACCACTTCATCTTTAAAATAATACTCTAAACGTTTTTGCATTTGAGGGGTAAGTGCAATCTCTGGCATAAGAAAAATAACCTGTTTTCCCTCTTGCACAACCTCCTCAAAGTAACTCATATAGATCTCTGTTTTTCCACTCCCTGTATCTCCAAAAAGTAAAGAGATGGGATGTTGTTTTAAAAACTCTAACGCCTCTTGTTGTTTAGTTGAGAGTGAAATTTTTTCTATGTTTTGTGGAATTGGAGAGTTTTGATGCTTTGATGAAAATGGCATAAGAAGTTTTGCAGCTTCCCCTAAAGAACAAACATAGTAAGTACTAATAAACTCTATAAGTTTTTGTTGTTTAAGATCAAAATAAAAGGAGGTTTTCTCAAGAGGTTGTGTTTGAAATGAAGGCTCTTGCACCTCTTTTACAATAAACCCAAAATGGGCTCTATTTCTTAGTGAAACTTTTACCTCTACACCAATTTCTACTACTTCATTACTATGGTATGTAAGAGGCTCTAGTGGGGAGCCAAAAATAGCTACAAGATAGTAAAAGTTTTGCACTAATCTACTATTTTCTTACAAAGCTCACCCGTAGTAGAGTCATCTCTATCACACTCAAAATGACCATTTGTTGAGTTATAATCAAACTCTATAGCTTTGTTATCTAAGTGAAATTTATATTTTTTATCTTCCACTTTTTCCCATTTACCTTCACTAGTTCCAGCAACAATACCGTAAGTTAAGAGTGTGCGACCATTGCCATCACCAGTAAAAAGAAGCTCATCATTATCACTCAATTTTGGAATAAAACTATTCACTCCACGAATAAGTTGGGATTGACGCTCACTTAAAATTGAGGAACGAATAGAAGCAACATCACTTCTTGCTGTTGCAATATGAGCTTTTGTGCCTGTTGAGCCAAAACGTGGTACCGCAACGGCAGCTAAAATACCCAAAACAATAATAACAAATATAAGTTCAACCATAGTAAAAGCTTTTTTCATCTTAAAATCCTTTAATATAAGTGAACTTTCTCCACGAAAATGTGGAGAAAAATAAAACAATTATTATTTTGTAAATTGTAACTCTGCTGCGTGTGCTGAACTAGCCTCTACAGTAGCATTTACATCATACTCAACATTATCAATTTTTATAGTAAAATTTTCATCACCAATTGCAGCTTTATGGATTTGTTCTACACTACCACATTTACCATCAATAGTAATTGCTGCTTTTAAGTTATCTTTACTATATGCGACAGAAGCATTCTCATCATCTTGTACCATTCTCATCCAAAGTGTAGGACTTACTGTAGTATTAAATGTACTATAAAAAGTTTGACACTGTGCAACTTTTGCTTTACTTGATGTTCCCATCATCTTTGGCACCGCAACTGCTGCTAAAATACCCATAATTACAATTACAAATACCAACTCAATCATTGAAAAACCTGAACGTTTCATACCCTACTCCTAATTCTATTGTTAAATCCTGCTATTTTCTAGCAAATTTAGGAAAAATGATATATAATAACTAATTAGATGTTGCTTAATTGGTTTTGGAACTAAAATTGCTAGTATTTTAAGTAACTAATGAGGAGTTTTAAAGTGGGTATATCTATATCAAAATCTCATGAGTTAATGGCAAAAGCCTTAGATTTTCGCTCTATTAGACAAGATATGATTGCATCAAATATTGCAAATGCAGATACTCCTTTTTATAAACCTAGAGATGTTCGTTTTGAAGATGCGTTAGCAAAACAAAAAGAGGAAGTTTTTCATCAAGAGAGCAATAAACTCAAACTTGCAACAACAAATGGAGAACATCTTCAACCAAAAGAGGAACAAAACTCTTTAAGACCTACAACATTTTTTCGTGATGGGCATATGGCACGAAACGATGGTAACAGTGTAGATTTAGATGTAGAAACAACAGAGATGAGTAAAAACTCTGTTATGTTTAATGCATTAGTACAAGCAATGAAAAAAGATAGTTTAATTTTTAAAAATGTAATCGATGCTTCATCGAAATTAAATTAGGATTAGTAAATGAGTAACTTTTTAAGTAGTTTTGATATTAGTGGTTATGGGCTCTCTGCTCAGAGAGTTCGTGTAAATACAATCTCTAGTAATATCGCCAATGCTCAAACAACAAGAACAGCAGAGGGTGGGCCATACCGCCGTAAAGAGGTTGTTTTTAAAGAGATAGGTTTTAATGAGACTTTTAATGAGGCTATTGCAAAAACTACAAACTCTCTTGGTTACTCAGATCCTCTTAGTGAAGGAACTATGGGGGAAAAACCTATTCCAGCTGTTTCAACTGTTTTAGTAGATAAAATAGTGCGTGATGACTCAAAACCAAAAATGAAATTTGAGCCAAATCACCCAGATGCAGATGCAAATGGCTATGTTGCATATCCAAATATTAATCCTGTTGTAGAAATGGCCGATCTAGTAGAAGCAACAAGATCGTACCAAGCAAATGTTGCCGCATTTGAGAGTGCAAAAAATATGGCAAATAGTGCAATATCTTTGATACAATAAAACTTGAGGTAATAAATAGATGGATTCAATTAAAGGTTTAAGCACAACATCTACTGCTGATCTACTAAAGAAAAAAAGTAGTATAGATACAGCACAAAGTGGTGGTGCAAACTTTGCCGACTCTTTAAAATCTGCTTTAAATGAAGTAAATGATATGCAAGAAAAATCACAAGAAGCGATGGCTGATATTGCAACTGGTCAAGTAAAAGATTTACACCAAGCTGCCCTCGCTATCGATAAAGCAGAGATTAGTATGAAACTAATGTTAGAGATTCGCAACAAAGCACTCAATGCCTATAAAGAACTAGGAAGAACACAACTCTAAATTTTGCAAGAAAATCAATTTAATAACCAAACTGAAGTTCATGATAAAAATAGCAAAATTGTTGCTATTTTTATGCTTATTGTTGTTATTTTTATAATCTTTTTATTTGCAATGCTCTTTAGTGTTGTAAAACCCAGAGAACTTCCTAGTATTGCTGCAAAATATATATCAAAAGCTCAACGAGGTAGTATTGTTAGTGCTGATGGTTACACTCTTGCAACCTCTAAAAAACTTTACAAAATGGTGGTAGATAACCGCTTTATTGACCCACAAAAAGAGGAACTTTTTTTATCTTTAGTAAGTATTTACTCTAAAATTTCTGTAGAAGAATTAAGAACTAGACTACACAGAAGAAGAGGAAATGTTGTTCTTAGTTATAGTGTTGCACAAAAAGAGGCAAAATATCTCAAACGTCTCACATATGAGCTCCAACGTCTTCATGTTTTTAAAAGAATCAAAGACCCAAAAACAGGTATTTTAATGCTCCATGGTCTTAGTGTACGTGAAAGTGGAGAGAGTCGCCTCTACCCTTATGGAAACCTTCTTACTCCTATTATTGGCTATCCTCATAAAATAGAGATAAATAACTATACAACAGTAGAAGGAATCAAAGGACTTGAGAAAAAATTTAATGAAGAGCTTTTCGCTCAACAAGATGCAAAAAAAATTGGTCCACGCGATGCCAATGGCTACATTATACTTAATTCAAAAAGTGATACAAAACGGCAAATAAATGGTGTAGATATTCATTTAACAATCCCTGTATCTTTACAATTTAAAATTGAACATATGTTAGATGAGATGAAACAATACATTGGTGCTAAAGAGATTATGATAGCTATTATGGATATAAAAACATCCAATATTTTAGCACTTGCTAGTTCTAATCGCTACCTTCCAAAACATATTAGAAGGAGTGATTATCCCTCTTTACGTAGTGGTATGACCGAGTATAGTTTTGAACCAGGAAGTGTTATTAAGCCTATCACTTTCTCACTTCTTTTAGATAAAGGGCTTATCAACCCTTACGATTTAGTCAATGCTCACAATGGACGTTATAGAATTGGACGTAAAATTATTACAGATGAGCACCGTTTTGATTGGATTAGTGCTGAAAATATTATTGTTTACTCATCCAATATTGGTATAGCACAACTTGCACAAAAACTCTCAGGGTATGAGTTTTACCAAGGGCTTTTAGACTTTGGATTTGCTCAAAAATCTACACCAGATTTAATCTATGAAAGAAAAGGTTCCATTCCAGACCAAACACGTCTAAACAATGAACTTTATAAAGCAACAACCTCTTATGGTTATGGACTTAGAGTAAATCTTATGCAACTTAT
This sequence comes from Helicobacteraceae bacterium, assembly GCA_027063225.1. GTDB lineage: Bacteria > Campylobacterota > Campylobacteria > Campylobacterales > Sulfurimonadaceae > Sulfurimonas. The sequence continues at coordinate 44,087 of JAMOSG010000034.1, forward strand.
TCGTGCTTATAGTGTTTTTAACAATAATGGAGCAATGCTTACACCAAGAATTGTAGATTACTTTGTAGATGCTAAAGGGAAAAAAGAGTACATTCCACCTCAAGAACCACTACAAGTTATTAAACCCTCAACTGCACAACGTGTAAAAAAAGTTCTTATTAAAACTGTTTTAAAAGGGACAGGAAAAAAAGCGATAACTCCAGGTTTAGAGATAGGTGGAAAAACAGGAACAGCCCATAAAGTTGAAAAAGGAAAATATATATCAAAATACAACACAACTTTTATGGGATTTGCAAACGATGCAAAACACCGCTACACAATTGGTGTAGTAGTAATTGAACCAACTATTAGCCAATTTGCCTCAAAAACAGCAGTACCAACTTTTAAAAAAGCGGTGGAGATTATGATTGAAGAGGGGTATTTACACCCACAAATTATCAAGTAAACGTGTTGTACCAACAATAGCCTCTACAAGTACAATGCTCTTTGCAACTTCCACCTCTTTAATATACTCAAAATCTCTATTTAAAATCTCTACGTAAACTATCTCTAATGGTTCTAAATGTTTACGCATTTGTGTTTTAATCTCCTCTACATCAACAACCCCTTGTTTAATAAGGTTTGATGCCAAATAGAGTGAAGATGAAATTTTTAAAGCCTCTTTTCTTTGCTCTTGCGTTAAATAAACATTGCGGCTACTAAGAGCAAGGCCATCTTTTTCACGTACAGTATCTACTGCTACTATCTCTACACTCATAAACATCTGTTTTACCATGAGTGTTATAAGATTGAGTTGTTGTGCATCTTTTTTTCCAAAATAAGCACGCGTTGGGCTTACAATATTTAAAAGTTTCATAACAACTGTTAAAACACCATTAAAATGCCCTGGACGACTATGCCCTTCAAGAGTGTAGCCCCTTACATTTGGTGCAACTACCCTTACCTCATCATCTGTGTACATATCTTCAACTTGAGGGAAAAACAACACATCTACACCACTTATTTGGCAGATTTTTTTATCACTCTCATCTTTACGTGGATATTTTTCTAAATCTTCTCCTGCTAAAAATTGTGTAGGATTTACAAATATAGAAACCACAACAATATCATTTTGTGTTCGTGCATTTTTAATAAGTGAAATATGCCCATCGTGCAATGCCCCCATAGTTGGCACAAAACCAACACTCCCTTTTTGCTCTTTTAGATAATTTTTTAGTTCACGTGGATTGGAGATAATCTTCATTTTAAGCCTCTATTACATATAATTGCGAAATTATACACTATGTAGGATAGAAAAAAGATGGATAATTACGAATATACAGAACTGCTTAAAGATATATCACTCAAAATGGAAAATATTACAGGTGTTGTTGAACCACAAAAAATTCAAACAAGACTTGATGAAATTGAAAAGTTAGAAAATGATCCTGAATTTTGGAATGATGCTACAAATGCTGCAAAAATTCAAAAAGAGAAAACTCAACTTGAGAGAAAACTCCAAAAGTATCAAGAAGCAAAAAGTGCCGTAGATGATGCCATAGAGCTTTATGAGATGGCAAAAGAGGAGAATGATGAAGAGTCTATCCAAGCACTTTTTGATGATGCACCATCACTTCAAGAGTCTATTCGTGCTATGGAAATAGAAGTGCTTTTAAGTGGTGAGAGTGATGCAAACAATGCTATTTTATCTATCCACCCTGGTGCTGGAGGAACAGAGTCGCAAGATTGGGCAAGTATGCTACTTCGTATGTATAAACGCTGGGCGGAGAGACGTGGATTTAAAGTGGAGCTTTTAGACTACCAAGCTGGGGAAGAAGCGGGGATTAAAGATGTTTCTATTTTGGTAAAAGGGGAAAATGCCTATGGGTATTTAAAAGTAGAAAATGGGATCCACCGCCTTGTTAGAATCTCACCATTTGACTCTAACGCAAAACGCCACACCTCTTTTAGCTCTGTTATGGTTTCACCTGAGATTGATGATGATATTGACATCGTTATAGAAGATAAAGATATCCGCATAGATACATACCGCGCTAGTGGTGCTGGTGGGCAACATGTCAATAAAACAGAAAGTGCTATTCGTATAACGCATATACCAACTGGTGTAGTTGTGCAGTGTCAAAACGATAGAAGTCAGCACAAAAACAAAGCAACAGCACTAAAAATGTTAAAATCTCGCCTTTACGAGTTAGAACTTGAAGAGCAAAAAGCAAAAGAAGCGGGTGTTGCAAAAAGTGAGATTGGTTGGGGGCATCAAATTCGCTCTTATGTAATGCAACCTTACCAACAAGTAAAAGATACACGCAGCAACGAAGCATACTCAAATGTAAGTGGTATTTTAGATGGAGATATAGATAAAGTGATTGAAGATGTTTTAATTGCGCAAAATAAAGGATAATGCAGCATTTTAAATGCTACATTATCTTTACTCATTTAAAGGTAAATCAGTTACACGAACTTTTTGTACTACAGTTTGTTGAGTTTCACCCTCTAATGTAAATTTAATAACTAAACTATTATCAATATACTGGATTGTTAAGTCTGTATCTTCTGTTACACCATCAAATCCAGAGTCATTATTACTGTCTCCTGCGATTGTTCCACATACTCCATCTGGATCATTCGCTTCATCACAAGAGATATGATAGTCTGTTCTTGGATCAGCTGTTACTTTAATAAATCCATCACTATCTATTGTATATGTTCCAAACTCTGTTCTATTGATAGAATCATCATTTAATGTAGAATTTACATCACTCATATTTCCATCTACATACATATAATTCCCATTTCCATCCAATGTCATAAATGTGTAGAGTTCACCATTAAAACTTGCCCAAGTACCAATTTCTGGATGTTCTTGTGTTGGTACAAGTTTTGTAGCAGTTACAGTATCATCTTCAGGTGTAGATAGTGCTAATGTTGGAGGTGTTTTATCTTCATATGTTCCTGTAACACCCACTGCACTATCTTCTCCATTTGTATTTACAATTGGTGTAGCATTAGCAAAAGAACCATCCATTGTTGGTGTATACATTCCAACTTCCACTCCACCCAATTGTCCACCATCACCTAAAACTTGTTGTGTCATAAAATATTGATTATTTGGCATAATCACAAGTAAAGTTCCAAAAGCAGCATTATCCTCTGGAAGTACCCATGTTCCAACTAAAGGATTACTAGGTGCTTGTGCAATATCACTTACTTCTGTATCTGTTTGAATTTGAGTTGTATCACTAGTTTGAAAAAGATTTAATTGTGTTTCTAAAGCAGTTCCAATAGCTTTTAAATCTGGATTTATAGATGCTTTTAAAAGTGCTATTTCATCTTCTAATGATAAAGGAGCTGTCGTACTAAAATCATTTTCTTCTAATAATGCAGCAATAGCATCTATTAATGTTGTAGCATCTGTGCTTGTTGTATCGCCAGATAAATCTAAAAGATTTTGTGCTTCAAGTTCTGCAGAATCCAACGATGTAATATCATCAAATGAAACAGTTGTTTCATCCCCATCAATAATCTTTGTTTTAATCTCATTTTGCATTAAACGAACTTTTGTACCTAACTCTTTTGTACTCGTTACTCCATTGGCTGCTAATGTTCTTACTTGTTGCATCAACTCTTTTGTTGCAGTTGCAACATCACTATCTGGTGCAATCTTATCTACAGCACCATCTAAAGAATCAACATCTCCAGCTTTTAAATCTTTTGCAATATTAGCATAAATTGATTCAACAGAAGCATTATTTGCATTTGCTAATACTTCAGCACTTTTTTGAAGTTCTAATGCAGCACTTAAAAGTTCTGGTTTTGTTTGTGATAAAGCAATAGGATCAGCAAAAAGATCTGTATCAGCATCTAAACCTAAAAGAGTTTTTACACTTGATTGTGCGTCTGTTAACGAAGTACCTTCTTCTACCATAGCCTGAACCATAGCAGTTATTGGTGTTATATTTGTTTGCTCATCTGAACTAAATGGAGAAGTTAATTTTCCAGTAAATGGTGCATTTGTATCTACATCATATCCACCATATACAAGTAAAGGTGCTGTATCAAATCCACTATCTTCTTGTTGTGTAGCAGTAATTTCTAAAGAATACTTTCCATCTTTATCTGTTGTGGTTGTTGGTTCTGTTGTATCTTGACAAATATTATCTTGATTTAAATCTAAACAAACTGTCGCATAAGCTAAATAACCATCTACAGCATTTCCCACTGTTGAAATAGATTCAACTGCAGAATTTGTTGTATCTGAAACTGTATTTGTTGTATCATCAGATGAACTACTCCCACACCCACTCATACCTAAAAGTAAAGCAGTAGTTAAAGAAAGCATTGAACCTTTTAAAATATAATTTTTCATCATTTATCCTTTGTAATAGTAAATTGTACTTCTATTATCTTACTACCACAAACATTAACAAAAGATAAAAAAACAAATTTAAAAGCTAATAATTAATAATTTTTTTTGTTATTTAATAAACTCTTCATATTCAAAGCTAGTTATATTTAAATAAATTTTTCCTTTTTTTTCTAAAAGACGTTTATCCCCTTCTTTAAGGGCTTTTTGAAATCTCTTTTGTACTTTTTCATACTTTTTTGGTTTTAAATTTTGTTTTTTTAGAAACTTCTTTAAAGAGATAATTTCCTCTTTTTGCTCCACTATTTCAGTATCGAAAGATTCTTCAATCTCTGTTTCTACTATAGAAGGCTGTTGTAATAAAACTTGCTCTTTAAAGCTATTTAAAATCGATTTTAGCTGCTCATCTTTTTGCTTATAAATCTGTTCAATCTTTTGACGCTCTTCTATAAGAATTTGCTCTTTTTGTTCACGTAAAAGACGAATCTCATCCTCTTGTTTTTGAAGCTTTTGTTGTAAAAAAGCGTTTTGTTCCTCTAAAAATTTAAAATACTTCTCATCTGCAGAATATGGCAAGTGCATCTGTGTTGGTTTTGCCTTTTTTGTTGCTTGTTGCTCATCTACAAGAACATACTTCACACCCTCTTCTACAACACTCTCTAAAGAACCTCGACGAATTCTATTGTGAATTGCCTCTTTTGAAATACCAAAAAACTCCGCTGCTTGGAGGATATTCATTTTTGTCATCAAAAGACCCTTATCTCATATTTTCAAAAACTAAAGGTGCTTCCCACTCACCCTCTCTTACCATCTTAATAACTTTTTGCAAATCGTCTCTATTTTTTCCTTTAACGCGAATAGAGTCCCCCTCAATCTGTGCAGTAACTTTGAGTTTTAGTTTTTTAATCTCAGCAACAATCTTTTTTGCCTCTTTTGTTTCAATATAATCTACAATTTTAAAAGTTGCTTTACGTGTATTTCCACTTGCATCTTCCACTTTTAACTCATCTAAAACTTTAGAAGAGAGCCCCTGTTTTAAAAGTTTTGCAATCACAATATCTTTTAGAGCATCTAACTTATTATCACTCGACGCAACTAAAACAAGAGCCTTCTCTTTCTCTTTAAAGCTTACTTCATAAGGTGTTCCTTTAAAGTCATAACGGTTTGAAACTTCCCTATCTACTAAGTTTATTGCATTTTTAAAAAGTTGCATATCTATTTTTGCAGTAATATCAAATGAGTGTTCTTTTGCCATCTTCATACCCCTTTTTTAGAAAAAATTATAACTAAAATTAGATATACTATCAAATCAATATTTAGGTAAAAGTTATGCAAACACTCCATATCAATCAAATAGAATCAAAACTTTTGGAATTTAGCCAAACACTAAGAACAACAAAAGACCCTATAGAACTTAGCGAAAAAACACAACAACTCCTTAAAACAATTTTTCAAACACCTTTTGCATCTTTATGGATTTTTAACAGTCAAAAAATGCAACTTGTACGTTTACGTAAAGATAACTCTACAAACCTTTTAGAAGCAAAAGATCAAAAAGGTTTACTTTATGATGTTTTTATGTCTAAAAAGACAAAGTTTTTCAATAACATCACAACAAATAAAGAGTACATCCCATCTATAGACAATCCAGACTCTTTAGATCTTTACTCAAAAATCATCACTCCCATACTCAACAAAGATGGGGAAATTTTAGGGCTTGTTACAGCCTATTCAACTTTTCAAAACCCAAAAGAGTTTACTCAAGACGATAGTAAAATTTTTCATATTATTATGCCCTATCTTGTAGATGCTATTTGTGCTATTGAGCAGTGTTGTTCACTCAATGAGGAGGAAAAAAAACAAAAGCATCAACAAAATCTCCAAAATGTTTTAGCACAGCTTCAGCAACTACACTCAACTCCAAATGAAGAGTTTAACCATACAAAAGCACTTCTTCAAGATTTGCAAACACCAACAAAAAATCTTTATGAATTTTTAACACTTTTAGAAGAAAAAGTGGTTGACCCTCGTTTAAAACATTACATTGCAAATGCTAAAGCAAATAGTGAATTTATCTCTTCACTTAACCATCTTATTTTTACAAACCTAGATACAAAAAAACGTAATGAAACACTAGAGTCTCAAACTATTAATAGTGTGCAATACTTTTCTACTATTGCAGATAGTTTTGTAGCAAGTATGTATAACAAATCTATTAGTTTTAATGTTTTTATTGATCCTTTTATACCTAAAGAGATTAAAATAGATACTTTAAAACTACAAAGGGTATTACTAAATTTAATAGATAATGCTTATAAATTTACACCTAAAAACAGATGTATCGAGTTTTGCGTAGAATATAATCAACCTCAAAACCAACTCGATATTACTATAAAAGATAACGGTATTGCCATTACACAAAATAAACGTCAAACAATCTTAAAAACTTTTCAAGAAGAAAACCTTACAATTGAGAGTGAAGTAACAAAAGGGAACACTTTTAGAGTTACTGTTTCACTACAAAAACACCCTTCTACATCAGCATTTCAGCAACTAAGCAATCCAAATGCAAAAATTTTTATTTTGATGGATCAAAAAAATAGTTGCAGTGCAAACAATATAGCAAAACAACTTATCCATTTAGGGATCCAAAAAAAGCAAATAAAAGCTATAAACTCTTTAGAGCTTTTAAAAGCAGATGCAACACACCTTATCTCTTTTCAAAATAAACTCGATCTTGATACTGTTGTTTTTTGTAATGAAAATGAGATTGAAAACCTCATTGTTGAGGAGCAACTTTTTTCTATTTCACGCTCTCACGAAAATTGTACCCATCAAATTGTTTCACAATATAGCTATATGACCCATATACTCTATTCTTTTCTCAACAAAAAGCAACCAGCTACAGTATTGATTATAGATGACAACCAAATAAACATTACTCTTCTAAAAAAGATTCTCTCTGAAGAGCTTGTGCTTATTCAAAGTGCTTTAACAGCTCAAGATGCACTTGAATTGGTTGAAAAATCTATAGAGAAAAATCGCTATTTTAGCGCTATTTATATCGATGAGCTTCAAAGTGCAATCTCTTGTGATGAGATCTTAAACACTATTCGCTCCCTAGAGCTTAAACACAACCTTCCACCTGCTACTATTGCATCACTCTCAGGAGTAGCAACAAATAAAAATTACGATATTATCCTTTCAAAACCTTTTAAACGTGAAGAGATTTTTCAAGTTCTTACAAAATCTTTAACAAAATAGGTATATTTTATGCTTAATACCTCTTTGGAGGTGTTAGAATGATTTTACTAGATGCTGCTACAGATACACTTACAAAAACAACTTCTAAAAAAGGTGATGCAAAAGATTCTCACTCTTTTTCTTTTGCTGAACTTTTAAGTTCCATCTCTAATGAAGATGAAGATATAAAACTTCAAAAAGATGATGCAAAAAACTCTACAACCCAAAAACCTCTTTTAGAGTTACAAGAAGATACAAAAGAGGTAATATCTCCACAAACAACAAAACAAACTGATAAAAAAGATACAAAAAAAGAGGAATCTTCCTTTTTAGAGAGTTTTTTACAAGGTAGTACTTTAGAAGATATTGACCTAGAAAAGCTCCAAAAGATTGAAGAAAAAATAGACAATCCAAAAACACCTCAAACAAAAGAGGTAGAGTTTTTAAAACAAACAATCTTTGATGCTAAAAAATCTCTTCAAAAAGAGATAGAAGCTTTACCAGAATATAAACAAGCACAAATAAAAGAGATGCCAAAAACACTTAGTGGACTTGTGAAAATGGCAAAAACATTCAATATAGATGTTTCTAAAATATCTTTAACGCAAGGAAAATCAAAGCAGATCCAAACAGCAACAAAAGAGCAGCCAAAAGAGCAATCAAAAAAATCTCCTCTTCCAAAAGATATAACGCCTAAAGCAACAACAAAGCTTCCATTTTTACAAACAAATAAACAAACACCCTCCCCTTCTGTAGAAACAACACCTAAAAAACAAGTGACTCTACAAGATATGTTACAAACAAAGCCTAAAGCTCAACAAGATATTCAAAAATTTCCTAAAAAGGAAGTAGTACAAACAAAACAACAACCTCTAAAACCTACTACTTTTAATACAATTGAGAAAAAAACTCAAAAGATTCAAAAAGCTATCTCTACACAAGAACAAAACATAAAAACAACTCCAAAAGTTGAAACAAAGGTAAAAGTAAAAGAGCCTACTCAGCCAAAAGAGAAACATATATCGATTCAAACTACAACACAAGTTAAACAAACACAATCTCAAGAACAAAACTCTAATCAAAACTTTTTTTCACAAACAACATCTCAACAACCACAAACACAAAAAATTGAAACAAAAATAGCCAATTTTGCCTCTTTACTTAACACTGTTAAAGAGGAGGAAGAACCAACACAACCAAAAACTGAAACAACCCCGACAAACAAAGTTGAACAACCTCAACAAATAAAAAATGATCAACTTGACCAAAAAATTCATGAAGCAAAACAGATGGTTCGTTACCTTTCACAAGATGTAAAAGAAAATATCCAAAACTATAAATCCCCTTTTACAAGGGTCAAACTACAATTAAATCCTCAAAATTTAGGGGAGATGGATCTTACAATTGTTCAACGTGGAAATAACTTACATGTTTCACTTCAATCAAACAACCACGCATTAAATCTTTTAAACAATAATCTCCAAGATTTAAAAACACAGTTCCAAAATAATGGAATAAATAATGCTACATTTGATTTTAACAGTAGCTCTCAAGAGCAACAAAGAGAAGCTGCACAGCAACAACAAAATCAACAACGTGCAAAACAGCATTATCAAGATTTTGAAGAGTTTAGTGAAAATGAAGAGATTATCACTTCATTAGAGATAACGATACCAAATTATGCATAGGGATAGATTATGATCACATCAACAGGACTAGATGCTTCAACTGTAACACAAACAACATCTACAACTACAACAGTTGAAAATAAAAATATATTAGGAAAAGATGATTTTATGCAACTTCTTTTAGTTGAGTTACAAAATCAAGATCCAACTGATCCTATGGATAGTGATAAAATTTTACAACAAACATCAGAACTTGCCTCTTTAGAATCTGCAGATAATACAAATAAAGCCTTAGAAGACTTAACTAAATCATTAGGAGTCTCTCAACAATTCTCTACAATTAGTGCTATTGGAAAAACTGCAGATTTAGGTAGTGATTCTATCTCCTTAGATGAAGGAATAGATACACAAGCTACTTTTGAGCTTTATTTTCCAACAGATGTACAAAATGGCACAATTGAAATTAAAGATAGCAATAATAATGTTGTGCAAACAATTACAACAGATGAAAAAGATTCTGGAGTTTATCAATTTACATGGGATGGAACAACCAGTACTGGTACACGTGCTGAAGCTGGTGTATATCATATCTCTGCAAACTATACAGATAAAAATTCAAATCCACAAGAAACAAAACTTGGACGCTATCCTATTAAATCTGTTCGTTTTGATGATGGAGAAGCACTTTTAAAAGTTGGTTCTAACTATCTACCATTAGATGATGTTAAAGAAATTTATTAAAATTTGGAGAAAAGATTATGATGACACAAGCATACTATACTGGGTTATCTGGTCTTGTATCTACACAACGTGCAATCGATATTACATCAGATAATATTGCAAATAGTTCAACTGTAGGATTTCGTAGTGTAACAACTGAATTTACAACCCTTTTTGAAGATGCTGTAAACACACCTACGACTCAACAAGAAATTGGTTTAGGAAGTCGTGTCAATGCATCAAGTACTGTTATGAGTAACGGATCTATTAAACTTACAGATAAAAGTACAGATCTTTCTATTGATGGAGATGGATGGTTTGGGGTTGTTAGTGGAGATGAACTTTACTATACACGCGCTGGAGATTTTGTTTTTGACTCCAATAATGATCTTATTACCAGAGATGGTAAATATGTTCTTGGGACAATGGCTGGAAATATTGATGGTAATATCTTAACAAGTGAAAAAAGTGAAACACCATTAAGTGATATTAATACTCAAGAAACTCTTCGATTTCCAACAGATCTTACATACCCAGCTGTTCCAACAAAAAACACTCAATTTTTTGGAAACTTAGGTATTGAAGATGAAACAAAAACATTTGGTGCCACAGTTATAGATAAAGACAATAACAAAAATGACTTACAACTTCGTTTTACAAAATCTTCAGAACAAAATCCACCAGGTACGCAATGGGATGTAACAGCTATACTTCAATCACTAGATGGGACAACAGTTTATGATACACAAAATGGACAAGTATCATTTGATGAAAATGGTGCTTTAATTTCAAATACACTTCCTACTATAAATAATAATGGAACAGATCTCACTATAGATTTAGGTGAGGGTTATAGTGGTATTGTAGCTACTAATAATACTTCAACTACTGGATCATCTCAATCTGATGGAACAATAGGTGGAGAACTTGTAGGATATGAAATTAATCGTCATGCAGATGTTATTGCAACCTTTACAAATGGAAGACAAAGTAGTGTTGGAAAAATTGGCTTATTCCATTTTTCAAATGATCAAGGATTAGATAGAATTTCTGGAACACTTTACAAAGAAAGTTCTAATAGCGGCAATGCATTTTTCTATAAGGATCAAGAGGGAAATAATATTTTAGGTTCAGATGTTATGAATTATAGCTTAGAAAACTCTAATGTTTCTATGAGTAATGCTCTTACTGAACTAATTGTTTATCAACGCTCCTTTGATGCTAACTCAAAAATTATCTCTACAGCAGACCAAATGATTCAAAAAGCTCTTTCTATGGATAGTTAAAAAGTGGAATAAAAAATGCTGCTCCTCTTATACTGATTAAAATATCCGAAATTTTAAAGGATCATATTATGTTAAAATCTCTCTATTCTGGTATTTCTGGTTTACAATCACACCAGGTTGCAATGGATGTTGAATCAAACAACATTGCCAATGTAAATACCACAGGATTTAAATATTCACGTGCAAATTTCTCTGACCTTTTAGCACAAACAAAATCTATTGCCACTGCTCCTCAAGGCAATTTAGGGGGTAAAAACTCTGTTCAAGTTGGACTTGGATCTACTGTTGATTCTACTACACGTATTTTTTCACAAGGGAGTGTTGATACAACAGATAAGAATACCGATGTTGCTATTCAAGGTGATGGTTTTTTTATTGTATCTCCAGATGCTGGAAACACTTATAACTATACACGTGCAGGAGATTTTAAATTTGATGCAGATGGAAACTTTGTAGATAATAATGGTTTTATTGTACAAGGTTGGCTTAAAGATCCAGAAACTGGAAAAGTTGATTCAACTGCTCCAATTACAAACATCAATATTGCACCAGGATTAACAACACCTGCAAATCCAACAAATGAAGTAACACTTAAAGCAAACCTTAACTCAGGTACTAATGTTGAAAACTTCTCTCCAGCCTATAGAGTTCCAAGTGGAACACCAACTGATGCCCTCAATCCAGCTATAGATGAAAATGGTAATCCTATTAAATCTGGTGATGTAGGTGTTATGTTTAATGATAGAGGAGAAGCTTTCTCACTCCAAAAAGATCAGGGTGTATGGATCTCATTTCAAAGTAGTATTAAAGATGATGGAGGAGCTGTAGCTGCAAGTGATGCTGAATTAGATATTACATTAGAGCTAGATGATGGAACAACTGAACGTATCACAACAACAGGTGGAAGTGCAGCAAACTCTGCTGCAACAAATGGTCGCCGCTATGCTGATGCAATCAATGCTAAAACAGCTATTACAGGTGTTACAGCAACATATGATTCTGTAAATAATAAAATTATTTTAGAAAATGATAACTCATCCTCTTATTCATCCCATAATATCCGTTTAAAAGAAGTTAATGGGGGGAGTGGTTTAACTGTTGGAACTGTTACAACAGCTTATACATATACTTATGACCCGAATGCTTCATCTAAACCACTTAATGATAATAAAACATTTACAACTGTAGCAGATCTTCGTGAAGCTATGGAGATTCAAGCACGTGATCCAGATGGAGATGGAGTTGAGAATAATGTTGAAATCTCTGTAAATGAGTATGGAAAACTTCAAATTTCAAATCCAGGAGGAGGTGACCAAGATTATACCCTAGATATTGCTGTTACACCTTATACAACAAGTAGTGTAAGTGAAAATACAAATTTCACAACTGCAATGACAGCACTAAACTCTGTTTTACCTGTTGGTGGTGGTGCAGAAGCATATTCACAAAGTTTTAATGCAGCAACACATTCAAGTAGTATCGATATTTTTGACTCATTAGGCTCTAAACATACACTTAGAACAGAGTTTAGAAAAACAGCACTTAATGCCAACCAAGGAAGTACTTGGGATATGAAAATCTCTGTTCCAGAACCAGCAACAATTGATACAACTGCACCATTTAATGAAAAAACAGGTTCTATCCGTTTTAATAGTGATGGATCTCTTGCAACATACGATCCACCAAATGTATCATTCTCTGCAAATAATGGTTCAGCACCTAATCAACAAGTAAACCTTTCTTTTGGAACATCTCAACAATTTGATGGGATAACGAGTTTCGATGCTAAAAGTGCTACAAGTGGTATCTCTCAAGATGGGTACACTGGTGGTGATTTAGTTGGTATTAGAATCGATCAAAGTGGAACATTAATTGGTTCATTTTCAAATGGTAGAAGTTTTGGACTTGCTCAAATTGCAATGGCAAAATTTACAAATAATGAAGGGCTTTCAAGTGATGGTGGAAGTGTTTATACACAAACTGCCAACTCAGGAGATCCTATTATTGGAACAGCTGCAACTGCTGGGCGTGGGTTTATCCAATCTTCTGCACTTGAGAATTCAAATGTTGACCTTTCACGTGCACTTACAGAGCTTATTATTATTCAGCGTGGATACCAAGCAAATGGGAAAACAATTACCACATCAGATCAACTCCTACAAACTCTTCTAGGGCTTAAACAGTAGTTTTAACTCTAATTTGGTATAATTTTTCAATTATTTAATAGAGGAATTATACCAAATGAAATTTTCTGCACCACTCAAATCAAATTCAAAAAAAGTTATGTTACTAGGTTCTGGTGAGCTTGGTAAAGAGGTTGTTATAGAAGCACAACGTTTAGGGCTTGAAACTATTGCTGTAGATAAATACGCAAATGCACCAGCTCATGGTGTAGCACATAGAAGCTATGTTGTAAATATGCAAGATAAAGAGGCTCTTTTAGAGGTTATTCGTCGTGAAAAACCTGACTATATCCTTCCAGAGGTTGAAGCAATTAGTATCGAAGCACTTTTTGACGCAGAGGCTGAAGGTTTTAATGTTATTCCAAATGCAGATGCGGTAAATAAAACAATGAATCGTAAAAATATTCGTGTTTTTGCAGCAGAGGAGTTGGGACTTAAAACTGGTCCATACAAATTTGTAACAACTCAAGAGGGTATGCTTAAAGCTGCACGTGAACTTGGTTTTCCATGTGTTATAAAACCTGTTATGAGTAGTTCTGGTCATGGACAAAGTGTTGCAAAAAGTGAAGCAGATATCCCAAAATCTTGGGAGATAGCAAAAGAGGCACGTGGAGATGCAAGTGAGTTAATCGTAGAAGCATTTGTAGATTTTGATTATGAAATTACAATGCTTACAGCAAGAAACGGTAATGAAACTGTTTTTTGCGAACCAATTGGGCATGAACAGCGTGATGGGGATTATGTATTTTCATGGCAACCAGCAATTATGAGTGATGTTGCAAAACAACGTGCTCAAGAGATTGCAAAAACAATTACAGATGGACTAGGTGGACGCGGAATTTTTGGTGTTGAGCTTTTTGTAAAAGGTGATGAAGTTTATTTTTCAGAAGTAAGCCCTCGCCCACACGATACAGGTATGGTAACACTTATTACTCAAAGCCAGAGTGAATTTGCACTCCACCTAAGAGCAGTTTTAGGACTTCCACTTGGTTTTACATTTTATGGTGATGGTGCAAGTGCTGCATTTAAAAGTGAATGTGAACATAGCGTAGCACCTGTTGTAGAGGTAGATGAGTCTTTATTTACACAAAACTCTTTTGTGCGTGTATTTAGTAAACCAGAAGCACACAAAGGGCGTCGCTTAGCTGTTGCACTTGTGTTTGACAAAGTAGAAAATGCCCTTACACAAGCTAGAGAGTTGATTACAAAAATAAAAGATTGTTAAGGTTTTTAGTATGGGTGCAAGAGTTTATAAGGAGCATTACACATACAAAGAGTATGAGCAATGGGAGGGTGATTGGGAGTTAATAGATGGTCACCCCTATGCTATGAGTCCAAAGCCGATGATTAAACATCAACAAACTTCGGGAAATATTTATATAGAATTAAAAAAGAAAAGCTCTTGTGATCAATGTTTAGCAGCGATGGAGATAGACTATAAAATAGCAGATGATACTGTTGTTTCTCCAGATGTTGTATTTGCTTGTGGAGAGGATTTGGGTGAGATGTATCTTCAAAAAACACCTCAAATTATTTTTGAGGTTCTAAGCCCATCAACACAAAAAAAAGATAAAAATGAAAAATACTCACTCTATGAAGAGGTTGGAGTAAACTACTATGTTATAGTAGATATTCAAACAAAAAAAGCACAAATTTATAAACTTGTAAACAATCTTTATAAACTCGACAAAGAGGTAAGTGATGAGTCTTACCTTTTTGATACACCAACATCTCCAATAGAGTTTAACTTTAGCACAATATGGGAAAAATAATGAAAATAGCAATTTTAGATGCACTTACATTTGGAGAGACTTCATTAGAGGCTTTTAACTCTCTTGGTGAAGTAACAATTTACCAAACAACTTCAAAAGAACAAACACTTGAACGTATAAAAGAAGTAGATGTAGTTGTAACAAACAAAGTTATAATAAACCGAGAGTTAATGACTCAAGCAAATAATTTAAAACTTATTTGTGTTGCAGCCACAGGAATGAATAATATCGACTTAGAAGCAGCAAAACTCTTAGGTATCGAAGTGAAAAATGTTGCTGGATATTCAACTGATTCTGTTGTGCAACATACATTTTCAATCCTTTTTTATCTTATTGGACATTCACGCTATTATGATGAAGTGGTAAAAGATGGTACTTACTCACAAAGTGCAATTTTTACCGATGTAAGCCATCCATTTTTTGAAGTAAAAGGGAAAAAATGGGGTATTATTGGACTTGGAACTATTGGTAGAAAAGTTGCTGATGTTGCAACTGCTTTTGGTGCAGATGTAAGCTACTACTCTACAAGTGGTGTTACAAGAGAGGAGAAGTATCCCTCTGTTTCACTCCAACAACTTTTACAAGAGAGTGATATTATCTCAATCCATGCACCACTCAATGAAAAAACAGATAACCTTTTAGATTATGCAGAACTTCAACAATGTAAAGATGGTGCTGTTGTACTTAATCTTGGTCGTGGTGGCATTGTCAATGAAGATGCAATTGCAAAGATTGTAGATGAAAAAAATATTGCTTTTGGGCTTGATGTTTTTACAAAAGAGCCACTACCAAAAACTTCACCACTGCTTCACGTAAAAAATAAACAAAGACTCTATATGACTCCACATATTGCTTGGACAAGTATAGAAGCAAGAGAAAAACTAATAGCTTCTATTGTTCAAAATATAAAAGATAGTTTTTAATTGGCAGAACTCTCTTTGTTTTTTGCTGCATTTTTTGCAGCAACAATTCTCCCTTTCTCTTCAGAGGTTGCACTCCTTGGTGCAATAAAGAGTGGAATGCCCCACTTTAATGCTTTAGTTGCAGCTTCATTTGGTAATATTTTAGCCATTGTTTTTAACTACATTTTAGGGTATTTTTTTTCAGATAAAATGGATGCTAAACTTAGAAAATCTAAAACAGGTAGAAAGTCTCTTTTTTTAGGACACAAATATGGTTGGAGTTTGTTGTTTTTTAGTTGGCTTCCACTTATTGGAGACCCCCTAACTATCGTTGCTGGGCTCTTTCGTGTGAATTTTTTTTACTTTTTTATTATTGCCGCAACTCTAAGGGTACTTAGGTACCTTTTTCTTACAACTTTTGTGATATAATTCGCCCAATTATTTTAAAATCTCAATATACAAGGTTGGTATCATTTATAAGTTAGCATTACTTTCATTACTAGTTGGTACATCTTTAGTAGCACAATCTCCTATTGTGCCAATTCCTAAGCAAATAGCTTATAATAAAGCAAAAGCGGAACTTGGAAAAAAACTTTTTTCTGAACCAATGCTTTCAAAAGATGGCAGTGTTTCTTGTGCATCATGCCATTCACTTTCAGGAAGTGGAGCAAATAAAACTCAATACTCTTTTGGAGTAGATGGGCAACAAACTGCAACAAATGCTTCAACTGTTTTAAACAGTGCATTTAACTTCTCTTATTTTTATAACGGAAGAGCAGATACTTTAAAACAACAAATAAAAGATTCTATTACAAAAGAGGATGGACTAGAATCTTCTATGGATGAAGTTGTTTCAAAAATTCAAAATAGTGCGTATGCAGTTGAATTTTCTAATATCTACGAAGATGGTGTAACACCACAAAATGTAGTAGAGGTTATTGCAGAGTTTGAAAAAGCACTTATCACTCCAAACTCTAAGTTTGACAGATTTTTACGTGGAGACGATACAGCTCTTAATGCACAAGAGAAACGTGGTTACAAAGAGTTTGTATCTACAGGTTGTGTTTATTGTCACAATGGTGTAAATATGGGTGGAAATATGTACCAAAAAATGGGTGTATTTGAACCGTATGAATCTGAAAAAATGGCAAGTAGTCGTTTTGATGTAACAAAACGTGAACGCGATAAAAATGTTTACAAAGTTCCTTCACTAAGAAATATTGCTTTAACTGCACCATATTTTCATGATGGTAGTGTAAAAACTTTAAAAGAAGCAATTATTAAAATGCGTGAACATCAACTTGGTGTTACAAAAAAAGTGAAATCAACTGCTAATATAGAAGCATTTCTTAAAACGTTAACAGGTGATACACCAGCAATATTAAAAGGAGATAAGTAATGAATAAGGTATTGATGGTTGTTCCTGCAATAATTATTGCACTGTTTGCTTCTTTATTTTATGTTAGTTTTGCATCTAAACAAGAGGTTGCTCATAAAGAGGAGATACTTAAAGATGTAAGAGCTCAATCTTATGAACTTGAAGAGATGTTTAGATTACATACTAAACTTCTTTTAAATCTTAATAAAAATATCAATAATGATGAAGTTTCTAAATCATTTAAAGATTTAAAACGTGCAACACACTATTATCTTAATACACTTTCATCATTAGAGCAAGAAAGACTCTATACACTTTCAAAAATTATTAAAAAGAAATTTGAAGCATTAGAGTTAATTAATGAAGATATTAAAACAGATAGAGCACTCCTTAAAAATGCTGTTATTTGGTCTGTAAGTAGCTATGAAAGTTATGTGAAAAACTTAAAACATCTTTCAAGTGCAGATAAAAGCTATATGATTAACCTTTTTAAAGCAACTGTTGATGATTCTTACAGTGAATTTGTAAACTTAAATGCTACAAAATATACAGATAATTTAAACTCTCATCTACAAAAAATTTATAAAAAACAACAAAGTTTAGTAGAACTTGAAAAAGCACTTGCTAAAAATAGTATTTTACATGAAGTAAATGAAGTTGTAAATTTTGCTTATAAAAGATCAACAGAACTTCGTGATGAACTTAACGCTACAACAAATAACCTTTTAGTTGCATCGATGGTTCTTTTAGTACTTAGTATTTTAGTATATATTAAAGAAGTACGCTCTATGCAAGATCTTGCACGTGCAAAAAGTGAACTTAGAGAGTTTGTATTTGCTCTTGAAGAGAGTGCGATTGTTTCTAAAACAGATCTCAAAGGTAGAATCACTTACGTTAACAATAAATTCTGTGAAGTATCTGGATATGATGAAGAGGAACTTATTGGTAAACCACACAATATTGTTCGCCATCCAGATATGAAAGCTTCTGTATTTGAAGAACTTTGGGATACAATTAAATATGGTGGAGTTTTCCATGGTACAATTAAAAACCGTAAAAAAGATGGTTCTGCTTACTATGTAGATACTACTATTATCCCTCTTCATAATGAAAAAGGTGAGATTGATGAATATCTTGCTGTTCGTTATGATGTTACAAAATTTATTCAAGAGGTATAAACCTTTTTTCTGAGCTAAACCTTTAAGGTTTAGCTCATCCTCTATTTTTCTTCATTTTTTTATTATTTTCAAGTACAATACCTCAATTTTAAACCAATTAGGATAGTTTTTTATGCAATATGATATTTTAATAATTGGAGCAGGTGCAAGTGCATTAAGTAGTGCCTTATTTGCAAAGCAAGAGGGTCTAAGTGTCGCTTTAGTTACCAAAGAGTTTCCAACAAGAGCACAAACTTCCATGGCTCAAGGTGGTATTAATGCTGCACTTGGCAAAGATGATACTATAGAACTACATATAGAAGATACTTTAAAATCATCTCATGCTTTAGCTGACGAAAAGATGGTACAACACCTCTGCCAAAGTGCCCCAGAAGCAATTAAATGGCTCGATAGTATAGGGGTGTGTTTTTCACGTACACCTGATGGAGAGATTGCTCAGCGTAAACTTGGAGGTGCAAAACACCCTCGTGCTTGTTATGCACAAGATTATACAGGATTAAAAATTCTTCATACACTTTATGACCAAGTAAATAAAGAAAATATCGATATTTTTAACCAAAGATTTCTTCTTGATATAATCACAAAAGAGCAAAAAGTAATTGGGGCAACTTTTTTAAATATGAGAAACTCCCAAGTGGAAACTTTTAGCGCTAAAAGTGTTATTGTAGCAACAGGAGGGTATGCAAAAATTTATGGCAAACACTCCACAAACTCAAAAAGCTCAACAGGTGATGGTTTAGTAGCTGCCTATAAAGCTGGTGCAATACTAAGTAACTTGGAGTTTGTACAGTTCCATCCAACAGCTTTAAAAAACTCCTCTATTTTAATAAGTGAGAGTGCAAGGGGTGCTGGAGGGTATTTAGTAGATAATAATGGAGAAAGATTTTGCGATGAACTGCGTCCACGTGATGAAGTGAGCCGTGCTATTTATGAGCAGATGAAAAAAAGTGATGTTTTTTTGGATCTACGCCATTTAGATAAAGAGTTTATAGAAGAATCCCTCCCACAAGAGCAAAAACTAGCAAAACTTTATGAGGATATAGATTTAACGCAAGAGCTTATCCCAATAAAACCAGCAGCACACTATAGTATGGGTGGAATTGAGGTAGATGCAAACTCACAAACAAATATAGAGGGGCTTTTTAGTGTTGGTGAGTGTGCAAACCATAATGTTCATGGTGCAAATCGCCTTGGTGGAAACTCCCTTTTAGAGCTAATTGTATTTGGTAAAGATGTTGCAAAAGGTGCAGCAAGTTATGCAAAAGCACAAGAGTTTCAAACACTAGATACAAAAGAATCGCAACAAAAAATTGATGCAATTTTTCAATATGAAGGGGGCATAAACCTTTATGATATGAAAGATTTAGTTGCTGATTTATTTTACAAAAATGTAGGGATTCTAAGGAAAGAGAGTGAACTTCAAGAGGCTCTTGATGCACTTAAAAATATTCAAAACAACCTCTCAAAAATTGCACTTCAAGATAAAACAAAAGAGTTTAACCAAGAGTTAGTGGAGCTTTTAGAGTTTCATAATATGGTGGAGCTTGCACAACTTATCGTTTTAAGTGCCCTAAAGAGAAAAGAGAGTCGTGGAGCACACTATAGAGCAGACTACTTAGAAGAAAACAAAGAGTTTTCAAAACCTACACGTATCTATAGAGGGGAGTTTTTATGAAACTAAAAATACAAAGATATATTAAAGAAAAAGAGTTCAATACTCTAATAGAGTATGATGTAGAAAAAAAAGTAACAACACTTCTTGAAGCACTTGAGTATATTAAACAAACAAAAGATAGCTCTTTAGCGTTTGAGAGTGGTTGTAGAAGTGGTGTTTGTGGAAGTTGTAGTGTACAAGTAGATGGTAAAGCAACCCTAGCGTGTAGCCATAAACTCCAAGAAGATGCAGTAGTTGTTGAGCCACTTAAAAATATGCCTCTTATTCGCGATTTGGTTGTAGATATGACACAAGCGTACCAAACAACAAAAAAAGCACAAGCGTGGCTTCACCTTTTAGATAAAGAGACAAAAATAACAGATGAAGATGAGCATATAAATAGAGTACAAAGTGATTGTATTTTATGTGGAAGCTGTTACAGTGCTTGTCCTGTTTTTGCAGTAAATAAAAACTTTTTAGGACCATTTGCCCTTACACGCTCATGGAAATATGTAGCAGATAAGCGTGAAGCTCAACCTGCAGTAGATGTTTTACAAACAGATGGTATTTGGGATTGTACTTTATGTAATGAGTGTACTATGGTATGTCCTCAAGAGATCTCAAGTAAAGCAGATATTGAAAAGCTTCGCTCAAAATCTGCGATGATGGGATATAGTGATCCTAATTTTGCAGCAAACTTTGGAGGATTTGAGCTTAGCTTTTAGTAGATTTTATCTACTAAGAGTTGGAGTGAAACTCTCCCTTGAAACTCATTTTTTGCAACTTTATAACTACAACTTAGTTTTTTGTTTTGAGGCATCTCAAAAACATTTCTAAAGGCTATAAGCTCTAAATGTTGGCCATAAAGATTTTCACGTATCTCAATTTTTGAATGAGATTTATCCTTTCCAAGAAGTTTAATAGAAACTACCTCCACCTCTTGGAAATAAAAAGTTGGGCGAGGGTTGGCTTCCCCATAAGGTTCAAACTTCTCTAAAATCTCTAAGAGTTCAAAATCTAATTCTGTAGTAGAAAGCATACCTGTAATAGAATGTTTTGGAACAAATGCAGCAGATGGTATCTCTTGTGCACTTTTATTGAGTGCTTCTTTAAATGGGGTAATATTTTTTACCTCTAGTGAGAGTCCAGCAGCCATTTTATGACCACCAAATTTTTCTAAAAACTCTCTATTTTGATCAATAAGGGAAAATATATCAACTTCACCTAAACTTCTAGCACTCCCTTTTGCGGTGTTGCCATTTATGCTAAGTACAATCGCAGGTTTGGAGAATTTATCTACAAGGCGTGAAGCAACAATCCCCACAACTCCCTCATGCCAACCTTCACCTGCTACAACTATTACTAAATCATCTTCGTTGACCTGCTCAATAGCAGCTTGTGTTGTTTGAGCTTCTATCTCTTTTCGCTCATCATTGAGTTTACATAACTCTTCAAATCTATCGTACGCTTCATATGTTGTTTTAGCGTTAAAAAATTCTAAGGCTAAAGTAGCATCACTTAATCTTCCAGCAGAGTTTAATCTTGGGGCGATATTAAAAGCGATATCTTCAGAGTTTAGAGTAGATTTATTGATAAAATCGCGCATAATAATACTAGAGGGGCGTTTTGAGATTTGAAGTTGTTTTAAACCCTCTTTTACAATTGTGCGATTTATATCGATAAGTGGCATAATATCTGCAATAATTGCTATTGCTAAAATATCTAAAAACTCTTTCATATTGATATTGAGTTGTAACTCTTTTTTTACAAGACCAAGTAAAAGCCAAGCGACTTCTGCACCACAAATCTCTTTGAAAGGGTAGTTACATTCAGGAAGTTTTGGATTAACTATTGCATACGCATCTGGAAGCTGAGCTGATGGTGTATGGTGGTCTGTAATGATTAACTCAATACCTCTGTCTTTACAGATTTGTGCTGCTTCAATAGCTGTTATGCCGTTATCTACAGTAATAATTAAATCTGCATCGACTCTTTCTAAAATCTTAGGAGAAAGCCCATATCCATCGCGAAATCTATTTGGGATAATAACATCAAGTTTATAAGGGATAAGCCTAAAAAACTCCACCATAATTGCACTTGAGCTTACGCCATCTACATCATAATCCCCAATAAGGGTTATTTTTTTTCTATTTTTTATCGCCCATGCTATCTTTTTTGCTGCTTTTTGTCCATCGTGTAAAAGTGCAGGGGATGGAATTTGTGAAAGTTTTTTTTCTGTTTGGAATCGATTTGAGAGAAGTTCAAAAAGGGATTGTTTTGTAAGTTTTTTCATAACTGTTGTGTTTTAAAGAGGAGAACCTCTTTAAAATTACTCTGCAGCTAAACTAGCTTTTACAAAAGCTAAAATAGAAGGGTTTGGAGTTTGTAAGCGTGAAGTAAATTCTGGGTGAAATTGCACACCTAAAAACCAAGGATGTCCCTCAATCTCTACTGTTTCAATAAGCCCATTTGACTCACCAGTTACAATCATACCAGCTTTTTCAAACTGCTCTCTATATGCCGGGTTTGCTTCATAACGGTGGCGGTGACGCTCATAGATTGTTTTTTGCCCATACGCTTCTCTAATTAAAGAGCCATCTTTTGTATCACAAGGGTATTCACCAAGGCGAAGTGTTCCACCCATTGGAGAGTTGTGTGTTCTAAATTGTGTTGAGCCATCTCTATCTAAGAAGTTGTCTATTAAGTAAATAACTGGATGTGGTGTGTTTTCATCAAACTCAATTGAGTTTGCACCCTCTAGTCCTAATACATTACGCGCATACTCAACAAGTGTCAGTTGCATCCCAAGACAAATTCCAAGGTATGGAACTTTATTTACACGTGCGTATTCAATTGCTTTAATTTTACCCTCAACACCGCGAGAACCAAAACCACCAGCAACAAGCACACTATCACAATCACCTAAAAGTGCTTCAGCCCCACGCTCTTCAATCTCTTCTGAGTCAACCCAGTTGATCTCTACGCGAGTATCAAGATGTGCTCCACAATGAATAAGAGCTTCAGTTAAAGATTTGTATGCCTCTTTGAGTTCTAAATATTTCCCAACAAATCCAACTACAGTTTTATTTTTTGGTTGTACAATTTTCTTTACTAAAGAGTCCCACTCTTCCATATCAGGCTCAAGCTCACCAAGCTCTAACTCTTTAGCGATTGGTTTTAAAATATTTTGACGTAAAAATGTAAGTGGAATATCGTAAATTGTTGCTGCATCAAGTGCTTCTACAACGCTATTGGGAGAAACATCACACCCCATTGCAAGTTTTTTCTTAAATGTTTTTGGTAGTGCTGTTTCACTACGAGCAATAATCATTTGTGGAGTGATACCAATACGGCGAAGTTCTTGTACAGAGTGTTGTGTTGGTTTAGATTTTAACTCACCTGCAGCTTTAATGTAAGGGATAAGCGTTACGTGGATAAAAAAAGTACCAGCTACTTCATCATCGTGTTTCATTTGGCGAATAGCTTCCATAAATGGTAAACCTTCAATATCTCCAACAGTTCCACCAAGTTCTACCACTAAAATATCATGCCCTTTACCAGCTTCTTTAATGCGGTTTACAATCTCTCCAACAATATGAGGTACAACTTGAATCGTTTGCCCAAGATACCCTCCACTACGCTCACGCTCAATTACACTAGAGTAAACTTGCCCAGTTGTAAAGTTTGAAGTTCTTAAAAATGATGTATCTAAAAAACGCTCATAGTTACCAATATCTAAATCTGTTTCTGCACCATCTTTTGTAACAAAAACCTCTCCATGTTCAAGTGGGCTCATAGTTCCAGGATCAACATTGATATAAGGGTCAATTTTTAACATTCCAACTTTTTTGCCTGAATGTTTTAAAAGTGTTCCAACACTTGCAGCTGAGATCCCTTTTCCTAAAGAACTTAAAACTCCACCTGTAACAAAGATATATTTAGTCATCTACGAACTCCATCAAAAATTTATTTATTATAGTAAAAAATGACTTAAAAATCGTCATCGAAACTCAAACTACCTTTAGAATAGTTTGTAACAGTTCCCTCAAAAAAGTTTGTTTTTTGGTCATTGAATTTTGCAAAATCATCAACCCATTTAATAGGGTTTGAAACATTATAAAGTTTATCAAATCCTACAGATGTAAGTCTATCATCTGCTAGGTATTGAATATATTGCTCTACAATCGCATCTGTTAAACCTAAAATTTGCCCTTGTGTAATATACTGACCCCACGCTGTTTCAAGCTCAACAGCTTGTTTGTACATTGCAATAACTTCATCTTTGAGTTGTTGTGTAAAAAGATCAGGTCTCTCTTTACGTAAAGTATTAATAAGGTTTTGAAAAAGTACAAGGTGTGTTACTTCATCTCTTTGAATAAAACGTATCATTTGTGCACTTCCAAGCATTTTTCCACTGCGTGCAAGCGTGTAGATATAAGCAAAACCACTATAGAAATAGATCCCTTCTAAAATTTGGTTTGCAAAACACGCTTTTACAAAGTTATGCTCACTAGGATTACTTGCTAAATCTTGGTAAACTCCAGCGATTGCATCATTTTTACTTTTTAACATCATATCTCTACGCCAAAGCTCATAAATCTCTGCTGTATTTGTTGAGATACTATCTACCATAACTGCATAACTTTGTGCATGAAGGGCCTCTTCAAAACTTTGACGCACCAAAATAAGGTTAATCTCTGGAGATGTAACATAAGGGTTAATGTTATCTATAAGGTTATTTGTTTGGAGGGAATCCATAAAAATAAGTTGTGAAAGTGCTTTATCGTAAGCATCTTTTTCTGTATCTGTAAGATTTTTGTAGTCATTAACATCACGTGTCATATCTACCTCTTTTGGGAACCAGGTGTTGTTTAACATCATCTCCCAAAGGTTATATGCCCATTGATATTTGATATTATTTAACTCAAAAATACCTGTTGGATTACCACCAAAAATCCTCCTATCATTAACACTTTCAGTTGATTGTGGATTGTATATCTCTTTACGATTCATTTTGGTAGCTCCTTGGATAAATTAAGTTCGTGATTTTAACGACATTTTCATTAAAACTTCTTTTGTTACGATATATAAAAGTGAAGAACTCACAGTTGTAAAAATAATAGTATATCCCGTTGGTAAATCAAAATTATAAGAGGCAATAAGTGCTACTAAAATTCCTATTGAGCCAAAAAGTGTAGCACTTAAAAAAGGTTTTTTACTAAAAACTCCCACATATGATGGTGCAATAAGTAAAGCAAAAACAACAAGTACCCCAGCACTTTGAACAGAAGAGGTTACAGTTAGAGCTAACATAGCAAAAAACAAAAACTCTTTTTTTATTCCCTTAAATTTTGGGTAAATAACAAACATAACAAACGCTACAAATCCATAAATAATAATACTGTGGAGTAATTCCTCTTGGGAAGTAAATAAAATATCTGCTGCACTTAGTTTTGAAAATAGCTCAACTCCTTGAGAACTTTTTGCTAAAATAAGCATAATAGCAGATATTCCAAAAGCGTATAAGAGTCCAATAAAAGCTTCAATTTTTGGGATATTTTTTGTTGCCCATGTGATAATAACAGCCGCTAAAAGTGCGAAACCAAATGTAAGTTCATTTTGGTATGCACCATCTAAAAATGTAATGCTTAGTGCCATACCAATTGAAGCGATTTGTCCCACTGCTAAATCGGTAAAAATAACACCACGACGGATAATCTCTAAACCAAAAATAGAATGAATAAAAACTAAAACAATAGCCAGCACAAATGCTGGCCATAAAAGTTCAATTATTTGCATATTTTTGAAGCTATATTATTGTAAAAATCCTCTAGTGTTTTACCACCAACTGCACCTAAGTCATGAGGAATAACAACAACTTTAGCACCTGTTTTTGCTGCAATAAATTGTGCTGTTTTTCTCTCGTGGTAAACATCTTGAAGAATTTTTTTAACTTTGTTTTGCTTTATAAGCATAATAAGCTCTAGTGTATGTTTAGAACTAGGAGCAATTCCTGGAAGTGGCTCAATTGTACCAATATTTTCAATGTTGTAGCGTTTTAAAAAGTAGTTAAAAAGTTCGTGGTATTGCACAACTTCTTTAGTGCTACATTGAGCCATTTTTGCATCAAATTGTGTTAAAAAACTACTCCACTCTTTTTTGAAATTTTGAAGATTTTGTTTATATGCAAACTTATGAATAGGATCAATTTGTGCAAGTCTTGAAGCGATCGCCTCTGCAATAATAGGAACTGTGTAAGGGTCTGTAATATAATGAGGATTTCCCTCTGCGTGAACATCACCAAATGCACGTGAAACAGTGGTAGGTTTATCTATAAGTTCTAGTGATTGCGAAGCATCTAAAAAGCCTAATGAGCCTTCATTTATTTTAGGATTGTGAGCATTGCGTAAAAGTGGAGGTAACCAACCAATCTCTAGCCCTCCACCATTAATAATAAGTAAATCTGCACGGCGAAGTTTTGCTAAAAGTGATGGTTTTGGCACAATAAAATGTGGGTCATATTTGTTTGAACCAAGAACAGTTACTTTTACAAAATCTCCTCCAACTTTTTTAGCAATTGCACCAAGTGTTGAGTATGTTGTATCGATTTGCATTGAGGCAAACAGAGCTAAGTTTGTAACTAATAATAGTAATAATTTTTTCATTTTCTTCTCCTAATAATCGTGTGCACCATGTGCACCTGCTGCAATGTTAAGTGTAAGCATTACTGTATGGATATTTTTTCTTGAACCATCAATAACTTTTGTTTTATCATAACTGTATGAAAGACGAAGTCTTGACATAGGGAATGGGTGGTACTGTGCCATTACGGTATATTTTTGTAAATCATCTACAGAATTTTTCACAATACCATCGTAGCGAATACCTGTTGCATAATTTTTGTTGTATTTATAAACAAGTTGTGTATAAAAACCAGCTTGTTTTGCATCTGTTGCTATATTTTGTCGTTTACGATAAAGTGCTTCACTTTGCCAAGTTAAAGAGCTGTAACTATTAAATTGTTGTTGCATTGTAAGTTCTACATTATAAATATCTGTATCACCTCCAAAAAGATTTTTTCCACGTGCAAAACTAATACCTGTTAGTGTTGAGAGATTTTGCGTTATATCAAGACTTGTTTTTAGATAAGCAACTGTTAGGTTATTTTTTTGTGTATTTCCAAAACTTCTTTTATTTGAGCCTTGGAGTAATTCCACTCCTACCATTACATAAGTATCTGTTGGTGCAACCCATTGTGTAGAGATTCCCATATCTCCAATACTCCCTGGACCAAACAAAGCTTTATAGATGATTGGTTGTTCATCAAAATTCCAAGCATGTTGATGTTTAGCATTAATACGACCAAAACTACTTTTAAACTTTCCAGCTTTTATACCTAAACCATAAGGAAGAGAAGTTGTTTTTACATACCCTTCACCAATAGCTGTATGATCTGGATGAATATGAAGCATTGCAAAAGCTTCAAAGTAAGGATCAACTACTGAATGTAGGGCTAACTCTGCATAGTTAAGGTTAAAACCTCTGTTTTTATTAAATGGAAGTTGAGCACTACCTGTTGTAATAAAACCTGGTATTGCAAAATTTTCATACTGTGTATTATCTATATTTCTAGCAATACTTGACATATTTAAAATAAGTGCAATATCTGGAAGATAAGCATTTTGTGAAAAACTACTAGAGCGTGTTTGATATTTTGCTTGAGTATTTTGAATTTGTAACTCTTGGAGCTTTTTTTCTAAAAGTTCAACTCTTTTTTCTAATGCAGTGTTATTTGCACTTAAACTTATGGCACATAACACCCCTAATGCTATTTTTTTAGGCATAAAAACATCCTTTTAAATTTTTTAATAATAAAGTTTTTTTATGAAAAGAGAAAAGCTAAAGGTGGTGCACGTGGATTATAGAAGGAGTTATAAATAAATGCATATTTGTTTGCATTATTAGAGATAAAAACTATCTCTTTATACTCTAGTTTTTGTAAATAATAAGGGATTGTTGGAGTATCAGCATCAGCAATATTATGTTGAATAGTACATATTTGACAATCGTTATGGGATTGAAAGTCATTATGATGGTGAAAAACACCTAAAAATGTAGCAACAATAAAAAGGGAAAGAAAATATTTTTTTGCTAATTTGATAATCATAATTGAGATTGTAGTATAACTTTTTTAAAAGAGAGTATAAAACTCTCTTTTTTATAAAGCTATATGATATCCAATAAAAGCTAGTAGATAAGCAACAACAGAAGTAAATACAAAAAGATAAAAGGCATATTTTTTTCCTCCAGCTTCTCTTGCAAAAACAATAGTAGCAGCTAAACAAGGAAGATACGTCATAATAATAAGTATAAATGCAACTGCTGATGCAAATGAAATATTTTCATGTAGTCTTTGAATTAATGAGCTGTTTTCTTCATCTACATCATCTCCAAGTGAGTATAAAACACCAAGTGTTGAAACAACAACTTCTTTAGCTGCTAAACCTGTTTGTAGAGCAA
This sequence comes from Helicobacteraceae bacterium, assembly GCA_027063225.1. Taxonomy (GTDB): domain Bacteria; phylum Campylobacterota; class Campylobacteria; order Campylobacterales; family Sulfurimonadaceae; genus Sulfurimonas. Next base: position 72,911 of record JAMOSG010000034.1, read on the forward strand.
CAGCCATTTTCCAATCCATACCTAGTGGTTCAAAAAGAGGTTCTAAAACTTGCCCCATTTGTCCTAAATAACTCTCTTTTAAAAGTTGTTCTTTGAGTTCATTTTGTAGTTTTATTTTTTCTACTTGATTATTCAGTTGTTCAATTTTTTGTTCATATTGTGTTGTTAGTTCTAAATTTTTTGGATAGTTACTTCCAAACCAAACAAGCATTGAAGCTATGGCAATAAAGGTACCTGCCTTTTTTAAATAAAGCCATGTTTTTGTTTTTACTGTATGCCAAATAAGCATTACAGATGGCATTCTATATTTTGGCATCTCCATTACAAAAGGTTCATTTTCACCTTTAAATGCAGTAAGTTTTAAAATTTTTGCCATAATTAAACCAAGAATAGCTCCACCCATATAGATTGCAAAAAGTATATTTCCTGCCATTTCTGGAGAGAAAAATGCACCAACAAAAAGCACATAAACAGGTAAGCGTGCACCACAACTCATAAACCCTATTATAAATAACGTTAGTAGTCTATCTCTATCATTTTTTAAAATTCTTGCACTCATATATGCAGGAATAGAACACCCAAAACCTGTAACAAGTGGGATAAAACTTTGTCCATGAAGCCCAAACTTATGGAAAAAACCATCAAGCAAATATGCAACACGACTCATATAACCTGTACTTTCAAGCAATGCTATACCTATATATAAAATCATAATATTAGGTACAAATAAGATAACTGCTCCAACTCCTGCTATAACACCATCAACAATTAAAGAACGAACCTCATCATTGGATATTGTTGCACCTACTGTATCACCTAAGTAACCAAAAAAAGCATCAATATAATCCATTGGAATAGAGCCTATTTCGAATGTTAATTGAAATAATCCCCACATAAAAAATAAAAAGATAGGTATCCCTAAGAGAGGGTGAATAAGAATATTATCAAGTTTTTGTGTAAATGATAGTTGCTCTTCTTGTTTTGTTGTTTTTACTGTAAGAGATAAAAGTCCATCAATATATGCTTTATATTCACTTGCCATTATATCTAGCATCGATTCTTCATTATGATGGAGTTTAATATGATTATGTGCTTCTAAAAGAACAGGCTCAAGAGAGATCCAAATTGGATCATCGTGAAGTTGTTTGTAAATATGCTTATTTTCACTTAAAAGTCCAATTGCAATGGAGCGATAAGAGAGAGTTGATTTAAATCTATTTTTTTCTAAAACAGTAACAATATTTCTAATCTCCTCCTCCATATCTTCACTAAAAACAAATTTAGGTTCTTTTTTTTCTAAAGAGTAAGTTTTTACAATTGTTGCTAAAAGATGGTCTAATCCCTCTTTAGTTGCAGCAGATACTTTAATACAGTCGATTCCAAGAAGTTCACTCATATAGTTTGCATTAATATCAAGATGTTCTTTTTTAGCTTCATCAATCATATTTAAAGCAATAATCATTTTTTTATCTAGTTGTATAAGTTCACTTGTAAGTTGTAAATTTCTTTCTAAATTTGTAGAATCTACAACATTTAAAATAATATCGTATTGTTCATCTCTTAAAAAGTTATTTGTTACTCTTTCCTCTATAGAGTAATCATTAAGCATATATGTACCTGGTAAATCAACTACAGTAATAATATAATCTTTATATTCAAAAACTATTTCCTCTTTTTCGACAGTAACTCCAGAGAAATTCCCTACATGAAGTGTTGTATTTCCAATAGCATTTATGAGCATTGTTTTTCCAACATTTGGTTGACCAACAAGTGCTATAGTGATATTTTTTTTCATTTTATATAACCTCTATATTTTGGGCTTCTTCTTTACGAAGAGCAATAGTGACTTTGCCTATTTGTATTTCATAGTTACTTTTTAAGTGTGTATGTGCAAGAAACTTAATTTTTGCTCCTTTTATAATGCCAAAAGAGATAAGTCTTTGTTTTAATGCTCCTTGAGCATAAAGTTTTTCTACTTCATATATTTGACCTATTTTTGCTTCTGTTAATCGCATAAAAAAACTCCCCCTTAGAAGTTAAAAGAGGCAAAAGCTCTTATATTTTTGGAATTAAAATCTTCACTTTTACTATCTTGTTTATTTGTATCTATTATGTAAGATAAAGAGAGAGTTAAAAGATCGTTAGGTGTATATTCTATAACTATATCTTGCTCTACAATATGAGCTTTTAAACCTTGTGAATCTGCTTTTGCACTAAAATCTCCATAAGCATAAATAAAATTAATATTATTAAGTGCATAACTTAAAGAGATAACTTTTGCATTTGCTTCTCTATCTTGTGTAATTTCATCTAAAATCATACTATCCATATTTGTAAAGAGAGTGCCACCTCCATAACCACTAAAACTATGTTTAGAATTTTGCTTTAGTGCTTTATTATAAGCTGCTGTAAAAGTAAAATTTTTATATGTAAGTTCTGTCATTGCACCATAAATATTTGCTTCAACTGCACTATTATCTAACTCTTTTTCCTTAAGATATTGTAATGAAATATTTAGTGTAGTGTTTTCTTGTATAGTAAGATGTCCTGTTATATCAAAATAAATTGCATTATTTGCTATCTCTTTAGAATCATCATTTGATATATTGTAAAACCATAAATTTGTATCAACAAGATTATTTTCGTAGTTGATTCCACCAAAATTAACTCCATCTTTTCCCGCTTTTTTCCATCCACTATTTAAACCAGCATCACTCCCTTGCCAACTATCGAGATGCCCTGCAATAAAAGATAAATTTTCTAGTGAATATTGGGCAATATACCCTTTAAAAGTATTTGGAACCATTCTAATATCATCACTATCTGCAAGTGGAGTATCTATTATTTGAGCTCCTATGCGAAGATTAAAATTTTTGTTTTCATAATTGAGATAGGCTTGCGTTACTTCTGTATATGTTTTTTTCTCTCCAGAGAGTTCATTATTATAATGCTCTTTATTTGCACTTAAAACTTTTATATCATGTGTAGTTCTAAATGCTAAAGAGGCATTAAATCCTTTATATTTAGCAAGTTCATATTGTAAAGATGTTCCAATTGCAGTTGCATAAATATCTTGAGTATTTTTATTATTGTAAGCTGAGTAAAGAGAACGTACCTCCCCTTTTATAGTAGCGTCTTGAAACATTTGTCCTATATTTGCATTAGCATAAAGTGAACTACTTAGTGCTAAAGTTGCAATAAAACTAATATGTACTGAATGTGTCATTTGTTATCCTTTATATAATATATGTTGGAGATAAATCCAAAAAATGAAAGTTAAAATCTCTTAACTTCCTTTGTTTAGATTTAATAAACATTTTTTACATTTTTTATGTACTGTAATAAAATCTGCATCTTGAAACTCATGGCAAACTTCTCTATCTGTTTTTTGCACTTGAGAACATTGTGTACATATTTGAAAAACAGAGTTTTTAGTAGAGAGAAAATAGTATGTAGTTTTCACATTATCGTGAACACTTAAAATTAGCTTACATTCTAAAAAAACTCTTAAATGTCTATAAACTGTATTAATAGAAATTTTCTTTGGATATTTTTGATTTAAAATATTTACAATTTCTGTTGCACTTAAAGCAACATGTTTTTTTTCTAAAAATAATTTATATATGCTTTCTCTTACTGATGTATAGTTGATATTTTGTTTTTGCATACACAGGTATAAATCTTCCATTTTTTTAATCCAAATAATTTAAATTATGATAATTGTTATCATTTAATCGTGGAATTGTTACCTATCATTTCTTAAATCTATTTAAATATGATATTCATTATCATTTTTAGAGATTGTATGCACATCTATTTTTGTTATAATATAAAAAATTATCGCGGGATTAAAAATGAAGATATTTGTATTACTCTTTTTAACAAGTTTACTTTTTGCCCACCCCCATACTTTTATAGATATTTATCCAGATATTGTTGTGGAGAATGGAAAAATTAAAAAACTTCATCTTACGTGGAAGATAGATGAGATGACTTCTAGTATGCTTTTGATGGATGTAGATAGCAATGGTAATGGAAAAATAGATAAAAATGAAGAGAAAAATATTGAACAAAACTATTTTAATACAATGACAGATTACGATTTTTACACTTATATTAAAGTAGCGGGGAAAAAAGTAACTTTACCTGAAATTACACATTTTCATGCTTTTGTGGAGAAGAACAAAGTTTGTTATGGATTTGATTTTGAACTTCATACAAACGCAAAAGAGACTTCATTAGAGTTTGGAGATAGTGATTTTTATATTGCTATGGTTTTAAAAGATGAGTTTGTAAAAGTAAAAGGTGCAAAAGCAAAAGTAACAGGAGTCGATAATGATTTTTACTATGGATATAGATTGGAGTTTAAATAATGATGGAGCTTTATGGGCATTTTATGCAACAGTTGGTGATGTACCAATACCAAATAAATAGTTATATTTCACAAACAATTAGAAGTTTAAATGATGAAAATAGTTTTACAACCTCCTTACTTATTTTAGGGATTGCATTTTTATATGGTTTAGTTCATGCAATTGGTCCTGGTCATGGAAAGGCCTTGGTAGCTGTTTATTTTACGTCAAATAAGAGTGACTATAAAAAAGCATTTAAAATGGGGTATTTAATCTCTATTATTCATGCTATATCTGCACTTGTTTTTACATTTGGTATTTTTCTTATTTTAAAAACAATGTTTCGCCGTCATTTTAATGAACTTTCACAAACTACAATGATTATTAGTGCTGTGATGATAATAGGTGTTGGGCTTTATTTGGTTTATGAAGCTTATAAAGATAAAGGTAAAATTGAGAAAAAACAAAAAGTAAAAACAAAAAGTGAGTTTGCAGTTGCTTTTAGTGCTGGGATTGTGCCTTGCCCTGGTGTTATGACAATTGTGCTTTTTAATATTGTTTTGGGACACTACTTTTTAGGGGTGGCTGCTGCTATTGCTATGAGTATAGGGATGGGGCTTACAATTTCATTAGCTGGGATATTTTCTATTGCAATTAATAAAAAAGTAACAACAAAACTTGAGAAAAAAACGTACCTTTTAGAGATGATGGGTGGAGTTTTAATTGTACTACTTGGAAGTTTTTTACTTTTAGGAGCTATGGGTGGGCATCATCACTAAATTTAAACCAGCCTTTAAAAACCCACACCTTCAAACTCTTTATAGCTCCTTTTTTTATAAGGAAAAACCTCTAAAATTTGAGTTCGAACATTTTAGTTTAAGTGATGGTGACTTTATAGAGTGTTATTGGCAAAAAAATGATTTAAAAAATATTGTAGTGCTTTTACATGGGCTTACGGGCTCATACTACTCACCCTATATTCAACAAACCCTCAAAGAGTTACACAAAAGAGACTTCTCCACTGTAACGATGCACTATAGAGGAACATCTGGCAAACCAAATTTAAAACCACGCAGTTATCATAGTGGCAATAGTGAAGATTTTAGGGAGTATGTAAATCATTTAACAAAGATTTATCCACAAAGTAATTTTTTTGCAGTTGGGTTTTCTATTGGTGGGAATATTTTACTCAAATATTTAGGAGAGGAAAAAAATAACACCCCTTTAAAGGCTGCAATGAGTGTAAGTGCACCCTATGATTTAGCAATGTGTGCAAATAGAGTCAATAGAGGATTTTCTAGGTTTTATCAATACATTTTACTCAAAGAGTTAAAAAAGATGCTTCATCAAAAATTTAATGCTTTTGCAATGGAGCAGTTTGTAAAGTTTAAGAAAAAAGACATTAAAAAACTCAATAGTTTTTGGGCGTTTGATGATGCCTACTCTGCACCAATTCATGGTTTTGGCAATGTGCATAACTACTACGCTACATGTAGCTCAAAACACTTTTTAAAAGATATTGCGATCCCTACACTTTTACTTCACGCAAAAGATGACCCTTTTATGACACAAGAGGTTATTCCAAAGCCTTATGAGTATTCAAAAAGTGTAAAACTTGAAGTGCATAACTATGGTGGGCATGTTGGATTTATTGGGGGGAGTTTTTTCAAGCCAAAATATTATGTAGCGTTACGAGTGAGAGAGTATTTTGAAGAAAATCTTTTTTGTAATAATCTAGATAAAAAATTGTAGCGATTTTTAAGAGACAACATTGTACACTCACTCTAATAATTTTTTAGGTAGTGCACAAAAGATGGAAAATAGAAAGATAGTAGATAGTGTTTGTACATATTGTGGTGTTGGGTGTGATATTGCAGCAGAGATTGATACACAAAAAAATGAAGTTGTAAAGGTTTTTGCTCATCCAGATGGTGTTGTTTCTCAAGGGAAACTTTGTGTAAAAGGAAAGTACGGTTTTGACTTTGTTCAAGACCCAAACCGTTTACAAAAACCTCGTATTAAAAAAAGTTTTTTAGAAAAAAACAAACATATCTACGATGCAATATCCTCCTCTTTAGTTGAGCTTGATGAAACTTGGTATGAGTGTGATGTAGAAGCTGCTACAACTGCTGCTGCACTTAAAATTGAGCAAATTCAACAAGAGTATGGTAAAAAATCTATCGCTTCTATTGGTGGTGCTAGAACTTCGTGTGAGAGTGCTTACCTTTTTCAAAAGTTTACTCGCCAAACACTCGGTTCACCCCATGTAGATAACTGTGCAAGGGTGTGCCACTCCCCTTCTCTTAGTGGTATGAAAGCAACTATTGGTGAGGGTGCTGCTACAAACCCTTACAACGATATTTATAACGCTGAATTTATGATTGTTATAGGCTCAAACACAACAGAAGCACACCCAATTATTGCAAATAGAATTATAGATGTTGCACGTGAACACGATAATTTAGCAGTGTTTGATGTACGTGAGATTGGACTACACCGTTTTGCAAAATATAAAGTGATAATGCCTTATGAAGCAAACTTACTCATTTTAAATATGCTTGCGTATGTTATTATAGATGAAGAACTTTATGATGAGAGCTTTTTAGAGGATAGAACAGTGGGGTTTGATGCTTTTAAAGAGCAGATTTTAAATGACCCTTATGCAAACCCTGCATTTTTTAAAGATCTACCAGGGTATGAGCACCTCTCAAAACTTATTCCAAAAGTTGCACGTGAATATGCTCTTAAAAAATCTATGATATTTTGGGGACTTGGAATAACAGAACATTTAGATGGAAGTTACGCCGTTATGGCAATAACACACTTAGCACTTATGACAGGAAATGTTGGAAAAAGTGGTGCTGGGCTTATGCCACTTCGTGGACAAAACAATGTTCAAGGTGCGTGTGATATGGGTATGCTTCCATATTATGACCCAGACTACCAAAAACCAAAAGAGATTGGGCTTATGACACCACAAATTGTAGATGCAATTTTTGATGGTAAGATAAAAGCTATTTTAAATATGGGAGAGGATATTACCCATATTCACCCAAATATCAACAAAATAAATGCTGCTTTTGAAGAGTTAGAATTTTTAATGGTTCAAGAGCTTTTTATGAGCGATATTGCACAAAAAGCAGATATTGTTTTTGGGGTAAAAAGTGCGTATGAAAAAACAGGGGTTTATGTCAATGCAATGCGTCGTTTGCACCTCTCTCAACCACTTATAGAATCAGATTTGCCAGATGATTGGGAAGTGCTGCAACTTATTGCAAAAAAACTTGGACAAGATTATGAGTATAAAAACTCAAATGATGTTTGGGATGAAGTACGCGAAGTTGCCTATAGACGCTTTAGTGGTGCAACATACACAAGATTACAAAGACACAGAAAACGTGGGCTTCAGTGGCCAGTACATACAGAAGATACACCTATTTTACACCAACTTGACTTTAGAACAGAGGATGAGTTTGGGCATTTTCACTATCACCAATATAAACTACGTGGAATGGTAAAAGAGATTTTAGAGGAGAATTTTAGTGGTTATTACCTTACAACTGGAAGAACATTAGCACAATACAATAACGCTTCACAAACAAACAAATCTCCAAAATTGCAAAAACGTTATAGTGAGGATCTTTTACTTGTCAATGAAGAGGATGCAAAAGATTTTCCAACTGAGTTTGTAATACTTCAAACACAGTATGGACAAACAACGCCACTTCGTGTAAAATTTACAGAAAAAGTGCAACCAAAAACGCTTTTTACAACATTTCATCATGCAAAATCAAACATCAATGCACTCTTTGGAGATGAGAGAGATGAAGTGATTTTAACTGCAGCTTTTAAATCTATTAAAGTGCAAGTAATCCCATTTGTATAATCATGAGTAGAGCAAAAGGTAATATTGCAGAAAAAGAGGCACTTCTTTTTTTGCAAGAGCGTGGTTTTGAACTTGTTGAGCAAAACTTTTACTCTAAATTTGGGGAGATAGATATTATTATGCAAAAAGATAATATCTACCATTTTATAGAGGTAAAATCAGCTCCTAGTTATGAAGTTGCAATAGCCAATATCACCCCTCAAAAACTTTCACGTATAATTAAAACTGCCTATGTCTATATGAAAAAAAACTCCCTTAATGTGGAATATAGTTTCGATGCGGTGATTGTAAGTGATGATATTGAATTTTTGGAAAATATAACTCTTTAGTAACTTTAAAAAGATAAAAAGATACAATTACTAAAAATTAGGAATAAAAATGGATATACCTTTACATGTGAGATTGCGTCGTGGATTTCGCTCTTTTTTATACACTCTTTTATCTTCATTTATTAAACAAGAAACATCTAAAGAGTTAGTAGACCCTAGAGAAATTCAAACTATCTTAATAGTAAGACCAAACTACCGTATTGGAAACCTTATATTTTTAACACCCCTTATTGAGCAACTTCAAAAAAATATTCCAAATGTTCAAATTGACATTATTGTAGGCTTAAAACTCGCTGGTGATATTTTGCAAGAGATTCCTAGTGTAGATAATGTTTTTGCTTTACCACGTGATGTTTTATACAAACCTCATAAACTTTTTACCCTTATTAAAAATGTGCGTGCAAAAAAATATGACTTGGTTTTAAATATCTCTGGTGGTTCTTTCTCTTCTCAACTTGTAACACTTTTAACACGTGCAAAGTATAAAGCTAGTTTTGAAAACAAAAAAAGAATTATCCCTTTAACACACAGCATTGAGAAACAAAACCTTTTTAAACACTCAGGTTCACAACCTTTGGAACTTCTAAGACTTTTTCCATTTGAACTCCCAAAAACATCGCAACAACTCAATATCTTTTTAACACCAAAAGAGGAGCAAAAAGGTAAAGAGGAGTTAGAAAAACTTTTACAAACAACCACCCCTTTATCATCTGTTAAAACTGTTGCTATTTTTAGAAATGCAAGGTTTGATAAAAAGATAGAAGATAGTTGGTGGACAGAGTGGTTTGAAGCTTTACGTGAACTTGACAATAACATAGTTGTTATTGATGTTCTCTCTCCAGATATTCCAGCAAAACTGCACCAAGATATGCTTCAATACCAAAACAAAAACCTCCGTATTTTAGGGGCATTTTTTAAAGCTACATCACTCTACATAAGTGCAGATACAGGACCACTTCATTTAGCTTTAGCTTCTAATGCCAAAACACTTGCTTTATTTAACAAAACCTCTAAAGAGGTTTATGGAACACTTGGCGATGAAAATTTAACGTTAGATATCAACAACCTCTCGCCAAAAGATGTTGCTTTAAAAACTTACCAACTCTTAAAAGGGAAAAACGATGTTACAACTTAGTAAGTTTTTTCGCATAGACCCAAGCAAAAATGTAAAACTCTTTTTTTATATTAAAGGGGTGGCAACGCTACTCACACCAAAAATATTTTTTACTCTTCAAAGGGAGAAACTTCTTCAAGAGGCGTACAAAGATACAACGCTACAAAAACGCCTTGAGTACTACAATAAAACAAAAAAATTTCAAACTCCACCAGAAGCAAAAAACTACAATCAGTTTTTAAAAGAGAAAAAAAAGACATACTTTTTTGACCTTTTAGAGGTGGTGAAATATTTTCCATCCTCTTTTAAATTTTGGTATGTTTTTGGAGATGTAACAGAGATTCCACCCCACCCTGCATTTGTAAAAAGTCGCCCAATTAGCGATAATAATGAAAACTCCGTAGTTCTTAAACTTAATAAAATACGCCATTTTATCTTTGTAAATGACACAATACCTTTTGAAGAGAAAAAAGATCAAATTGTATGGCGTGGAAAATGTTACACACAACACCGTCAAAAATTTGTACAGCAATTTTATAATCATCCAATGTGTAATATTGGTCAAACAAATACTAAAGGTGATTTAAATGTTCCTTGGCAAAAAGAGAAACTCTCACTCAAAGCACAACTACAATATAAATTTCTTTTAGCAATAGAGGGAAATGATGTTGCATCAAACCTTAAATGGGCAATGTCTTCATCCTCTCTTGTTTTTATGACAAAACCAAAATATGAAACTTGGTTTATGGAGGGAACTCTACAACCAAACTATCATTATGTAGAGCTAAAAGATGACTATAGTGACCTTCAAGAAAAATTAGAATACTACCTACAACACCCTAAAGAAGCGAAAAAAATTATCCACAATGCAAATAGCTATACAAAACAATTTCAAGATTTAAAAAAAGAAAAGTTACTTGCATTACTAGTTGTTGATAAATATTATAAAAATAGTCTCACTTAATCAAAAAAAGATAACAATTATTGTAGAATGAGTTAAAAAAGATTTTATTTCAGTGAAAAAATTAGTAACATCGTTTCTTATTCTCTCTTTTAGTATTATTTGTGCAGAGCCTATTGTGCCTATTCCAAAGTCTATAAACTATGACCATAAAAAGGCGCAACTTGGAAAAAAACTCTTTTTCGATACACGCCTTTCAAAAAACAATACTATCTCTTGTGCGAGTTGTCACAATATTTATGAGGGTGGAGATGATAACTTACAATACTCTTTTGGAATCGATGCGCAAGAGGGAAATATCAACTCTCCAACTGTTTTAAATGCTGGATTTAACTTTAGACAATTTTGGAATGGAGGGGCAAAAAATCTTCAAGCTCAAGCTGAAGGACCTGTACAAAACCCTGTAGAGATGGGAAACAATTTTTCAAACTTAATAAAAACACTAAACAATACAGAATATAAAAACCTTTTTGCAAAAGTTTATAGTAATGGCATTACAAAAAACAATATTACAGATGCAATTGCTGAGTATGAAAAAACACTTATCACTCCCGATGCACCATTTGACAAATATCTACGTGGAGATAAAACAGCAATCAATTTAGATGCAAAAGAGGGGTATGAGCTTTTTAAATCTAAAGGGTGTATTGCTTGTCATCATGGTATCAATATTGGTGGGAACCTTTACAATAAATTTGGTGTTGCTAAAGCTACACACTCAAAACGTTTAGGGCGTTATGAAGTAACACATAATGAAGATGACAAATACTACTTTAAAGTTCCTACCCTTAGAAATATTGCACAAACAGCACCCTATTTACACGATGGACGCTATAACAATTTAAAAGATGTAGTACGTTTTATGGCACAATACCAACTTGGACGTGTTATAACTCAAGAAGAGGTAAGAAAAATTGTTATTTTTTTAAAAACACTTAGTGCTCCTGTAAAAGAGATACAATGAGATTTAGTAATATAAATAACCTGTTATGGATACTTTCATTTTTTGTTCTTTCCCTTTTTGGGTATATGGTTTACTCCAATTATTCTTTAGATAAAGCTGCTAGATACCATAACAGTGTACATAGTTTAGAACTTTACTCAAAAGAGTTTGATAACTTTTTACTTACACAAAATAAATTCATAAACTATGACATTATCAATAAAAAAATAGAAAAATTTGAAAATAATTTAGAGTTTTTAAGCTCACAAAACTCAATAAAACTTTTTCCAGCTAAATATGCACAACTTATAAAGAATATAAAAAAATCTTTTAATGATAAAGAGGAGATTATTGAGCACTTTAAGTCAAATAATGCGCAACTTCTTTACTCTATGCACTATCTCTTTGACCTTACAAAAGTTATCTCAAAAGAATCTAACACTACTATTGCAAAAAATGTAAAAAATGTTGAGCTCAATCTTTTAAAATTTTATATTAACCCAACAACAGATACAAGAAATATTACAGATAAAATTGCATTTTTAGAGAATTTAAAACAGCACAATGAAACACTGAAATATTTCCTTGTACATTCTAAATTAACACTTCATAAAATTATTCAATTTCATATTATGAAAACAAAACAAAAAGAGAATAAACTTCAAAAAAATATTTTAGCACTTGATGCTTTCTTAACCAACTACTATGAACAAAATATTTATGTTATTAAAATTGTAATTTTCTTCTTTGTTGTTACTGTTATTTCTATTATTTTACTCCTTATTTTTACAAATAAAAAAGTGGAGTATATGGCATACCACGATAGCCTTACAAAACTTGCAAATAGAACAAATATTGAACTCTACCTCCAAGAGCGTATCGAGAAGTTTAATCAAGAAACCTCAAAAATTGCTGTTTTATTTATAGATCTTGATAGGTTTAAAAATATTAATGATACTTTAGGACACCATATTGGTGATGCTCTTTTACAAGAGGTTGCTTCTCGTATTCAAACAATTTTAGACCCAACAGATATTTTAGCACGTGTTGGTGGAGATGAGTTTATGATTATCTCTGAAAAGAGAATCAACCTCTTCTCACCAGATAAACTCTCACAAAATATTTTAGAACTTTTTATACAACCATTAAAAGTACAAGGGCATACGCTTAGTGTTACTATGAGTATAGGTGTTTCTATTGCACCAGATGATGAAATAGATGCAGCAGCTCTTTTAAAATTTGCAGATATTGCAATGTATGAAGCAAAAGAGAGTGGGAAAAACAGATATAGATTTTACAAAGAACGCCTTTCAATTTTAGCAAATGATAGACTTGAGATTGAACAATCTCTTATCCATTCACTTCATAATGGTGAGTTTTTTATGATGTATCAACCAAAATATGATATTAAAACTCAAAAAACTATCGGTTTAGAAGCACTTGTAAGGTGGCAAAATCCAAAACTTGGGTTTGTTTCACCTGATAAATTTATCCCTGTAACTGAAGAGATGGGGCTTATTATTGAACTTGGCTTATTTATTTTTAGACAAGCGTGTCAAGATTTTATAGAGTTTGAAAAACACTCACCACACCTTAAGTCTATCTCTATTAATGTTTCTGCTATCCAATTTTATGAGGAGAACTTTATAGAAAAAATTTCAAAAATTATAGAAGAAACAGGTATCTCTATCTCTAAAATCAAAATAGAGATTACAGAAACTCATATTATGAAAAATATTGAACATAGTATGGAGATTCTTCAAAAATTAAAAACAAAAGGTTTTGAAATATCTATAGATGATTTTGGAACGGGTCATTCCTCTTTAAGTTATCTTAAACTTTTCCCTATCAATGAACTTAAAGTAGATAAATCTTTTATAGATGATATCCCTCAGGATGGTAGCAGTGTTGCAATTGTAGATACAGTAATTACCCTCTCTAAACATATGGGTTATGTTAATGTTGCAGAGGGTATAGAAACAAAAGAGCAAAACGACTTCTTACTCTCTTTAGGATGTGAAGTTGGTCAAGGATACTATTTCTCTAAACCTCTTAAGGCAAATGATCTTATAGCTTTTTTAGATAAGGAGTAAAACCCTATGCAAAACCTTTTTTGGGAAGTAGCTTCACTTGATAAGCGTTGCTATGAAGAGTTTTTTCTCACTGAAGATATCTTAATGGAACATGCTGCTAGTGGAATGCAAAACTATATTGAAAATAATTTTGCTTATGGTAGCAGTGTTATAGTTGTTGTTGGAAGTGGTAACAATGGTGCAGATGGAATTGCTCTTGCAAGACTTTTACACAAAAACTACAATGTTTCACTTTACTATGCAAAAGAGACAAAATCCCCAATGGCACAACTTCAAAAAAAACGTGCTTTGGCTATTGGTGTAAAACAAACAACTACCCTTTATAATTGCGACGTTTTAGTAGATGCTATTGTAGGTACAGGATTTAAAGGGGAGTTTAATCAAGAACTTCAAAATATTTTAAAACAAATGAATACTCTTAAAGCCTTTAAAATAGCTTGTGACACCCCTTCTGGTAATCTGTTTTATGCTGATGTAACACTTACTATGGGTGGTTTAAAAATAGACCAATTTCTCGATAACGTAAAAGATTTTATGGGTGAAATAGAAGTAGTAGATTTAGGTGTTGCAAGGGAAATTTATGAAAAAGAATCTAACTATAAACTTCTTCAAGAGAGTGATTTTCACCCACCATTACGTAATAAAAAAGATGTACACAAAGGAAGCTTTGGGCATTTAAGTGTAGTTGTTGGACAGATGCAAGGAGCTGCTACTTTAAGTGCTTTAGCCGCACTAAAGTTTGGTTGTGGACTTGTAACACTTTGTGGAAAGGTGCAAAACTTACCCTACTGCCTTATGCAAAATACAACACTTCCACAAAACACCTCAGCACTTGCTATTGGTATGGGACTAGGAGAGAGAGATATTGTAGAGTTTCTAGATTTAGACCTACCCACTATAGCTGATGCAGATATTTTTTATTCGCCTCATCTTTACAAACTCCTTCAAAAACAAAACCTTGTTTTAACACCACACCCAAAAGAGTTTGTACATCTTCTAAAAAAAGTAAATTTAGCCGATATTACTATAGAAGAACTGCAAAAAGAGCGTTTTAAGTACGTAAAACTTTTTACAAAAAAATTTAAAAATATTGTACTGCTTTTAAAAGGTGCAAATGTTATAATCGCTAAAGAAGATCAATTTTTTGTAAACCCTTATGGAACAAATAAACTTGCAAAAGGTGGAAGTGGAGATGTTTTAAGTGGTCTTATTGGTGCACTTTTAGCACAAAGATATGAACCACTTCAAGCAACAATCCAAGCTTCTTTAGCACATACAATGGTTGCTAAACTTTATGATGGTGCAGATTTTTCACTAACACCTCAAGATTTAATAGATATGATACCAAAACTAAAGTAGGAGTTTTTATGATCATAAAAACATTACTAACACAAAGTTTGTTAGTAGCAAGCATACTCTACCTGCAAGGGTGTGGAAGTAGTTACAATACAGTTGAAAAAACTCCATCTGTTGTTGGTAATATTAACGATAAAGATGAATGGTACACAATTCAAAGAGATTATGTTACAAAAATGAGTGTAACGTTTGATGATCCAAATGAGTACCTATGTGCACCATATACAGATCCAACTGCAGAGCCTAAACCTTGTACATTTGAAGATGTCAATAATGACCTTGACCCAGAAGACACATACAAACCTGTTTTACATATAAATATGCAAACACCCGATTATAATCTTACATCTAATTATAATGCCCAAATTAGTATTAAAGGAAACTATACACGAACTCTCTCACAAAAATCATATACAGTAAAATTAGATAAAGATTTACCTCTTTATTTAACTCAACGCAAATTCCCTTTAACAAAATCTGAATCTGATCGTTCACGTTTACGTAATAAAGTTGCTTTTGCACTTTTACGTCAAGTTCCTAATATTATAGGTCTTAATGTAAACTTCTTTCATCTTTTTATCAATGGGGAGGATTACGGTCTTTTTAATCAAGCAGAAGCTATAAGAGAAGAGTTTTTAGTAAATAGGGGCTGGAATAAAAATGATTATCTTTATAATACTGTGAATTTTACTTTTAAGTATGATAGTTACTTTATGGCTCTTAATGAACAAGGGGAACCTCTCTATCCAGATAGATTTCAACATGTACTAGAAATTAAAAATGGAAAAAACCATATAAAATTGATTCAAATGCTTCAAGCAATTGAAGCTACAGATGATATAGATAGTGTAATTGCTCAATATTTTAACAGAGACAACTATCTAGCATGGTTAGCTATGAATATCATTTTAGGAAACAAAGATACCATCCAACATAACTATTATCTTTATAACCCTCTTTATAGTGATACTTTCTATTTCCTTCCATGGGATTATGATGGAGCTTGGTCAACACCAAAATATTTAAAACGCTACGAATATGGTATATCTCTTTGGTGGGCTGTACCTCTTCATCGTAAATTTTTAAGTGTGAAAAAAAATAGGGAAGATCTTTATGTATTAATAGACGAGATTCGTGCAAAATATGTTACAGATAAAGCAGTACAAACAATTATTGATAAATATCTCCCTCTTGTACTACCTTACCAAGGTGTAGAACCAGATTCTCAAAATAATTCTGAAAGTAGTTGTGCAGAAACAGCACAACTTCTTGTAACAAGAATTCAAGATAATATTGATCTTTTTAAAAGTGTTATAGGTAGTCCAATGCCATTTAATGAAAATATATCATATGATAGTGCTACAAAAAAAGTTTCTATATCATGGGATGAGTCAGTGGACTTAGAGGGTGATTCTATTGTTTATGATGTTAACATATCCAAAGAGAGTTTTGATAATATCATTTTTAGTGAACAAAATCTTACACAATACTCACTAGAAACAACACTTCCACTAGATCCTGGAACATATTACCTTCGTGTTATGTCAAAAGAGAAAAATAATCCTGAGCATTTCCAATACTCTTACAGTTATATAAAAGATGATGATGGAATCCACAATGGGTATTTGGAATTCACTGTAGAGTAAACTTAAAGTATTTGCACTTCACACTCAAGTGTGATTGCAAATTGCTCTAAAACTCTTTTTTGAGCCTCTTTTATAAGCCAAAAGGCATCTTCAAAAGTTCCTCCACCATTATTGACTAAAAAGTTTGCATGCTGTTGGCTAAACTCCATAGCACCTTTTTTAAATCCTTTAAGTCCAACCTCTTCTATAAGTTTTCCAGCATAATTATTGGGTGGATTTTTAAAACAACTTCCAGCACTAGGAAGTGAAGGTTGGTTTGCTCTCATCTGTTTAAACATTTTTACTTTTGTATCATCAAACCCATATTCAAGTAAAAATGTTGCCTCAAGTATTGGCTCTTTTATATTTGTGTAGCGGTATCCAAACTCTATCTCTTGTTTTGTTTGTTTGCCTGAAGTTGTTGTAATATCTACTAAGTTATTAAAAATTTCATACTCTTTAAGCCCCGCATTCATAAAAACAAGTCCACCAAGTTTTCCAGGTAGATGGGAGAGAAACTCAAAGTTTGCAATATTGTTTTTTTTACAAAAAGAGGCAACCTTTCCACTTGGGGTTGCACCACCTATTTTTAAAATGTTATCTTCTATTTTTATATAATCGTACTTTTTAGAAAGAAGCATAAGTGGTGGTGGATTGTTACTTATTAAAAGGTTATTTGCTCCACCTATAAGGATAAACTCTTTTGAATAGTCACTTGGGTTTTCTAAAAGAGCAACCTCTATTGTTGGGCCAATTTTAAAAGAGGAGTATTGTGAGAAGTTGATTGTTTTGTAATTCATTCTACAAAATTAGGAATCATTCCAAAAATATTTGTTGCAAAATCTATCATAGAGTTTAACATCCAAGGCATTGTTAAAATAATGACAATAACAACACCTAAAATTTTAGGGATAAATGAAAGTGTCATCTCATTGATCTGTGTAGTTGCTTGAAAAATAGAAACTGCAAGCCCTAAAAACATCCCCGTTAAAAGACCAGGAAGTGCTAACATAAGTGCTATTTTAAAAGTATCTACCCCAAGTCCTATAAGTTTTGCTTCCATTATGAGTTTCTTAATTCCTCATATTCAAGGGGGATTAAATAATCCTCAATTTTTACTTCACTCTCATAAAAACCATGCTTATAACCAATCTCAAAAAGTTTATTTATCGCTTTGTATTGAATCTCACTTAAAGAGATAGAATCATCATTTGCGTAAAGCTCTAAATATTTATCGAGTGTTGGTGCATCGATGCGAACTAAATCTCTCTCTAGTAACATCTCAGAGAGACGCTCTTTGTGTTTACGTGCAACATCAACCGCTTTTGTAAGAGTTTTTTCATACTCTATTGCTTTGTTAAGTGGAATGGAGCGGCGAATTGCCATACCACCTAGTGGAAGTGGTAAATCTTTACCCGCTAACTCTTGCCAAATATCCCACATCTCACGCTCAACTTCAAGTTTATCATCGTACGTTAAAATAGACTCATGTATAAGTACACCCGCATCTACTTCACCATTTAAAACTGCATCCTCTATATCTAAAAAGTTCATATATGTTATGCGCGCTTCAGGATAAGCGATGCGAAAAAGCATAGCATTTGTTGTGTGTTTTCCACTAAGAGCTACTTTAAAATTACGTTTGAGTTTTTTACCCTTTTGTTTAATAACTTTAGGACCATACCCCTGCCCAAAACTTACAGCAGTTCTAAGTGGTGCATACTCCTCTTTAATATGCGGATAAAGTGCAAAACTAATTGCAACTATGTCATACACACCATTTAAGGCATCTTCATTAAGTGTTTGAATATCTTTTGCAATATTATCAAACACAACATCTTTCATATCTACCCAGCCAAACTTTATGGCGTAGTACATAAAAATATCATCTGCATCTGGTGAATGGGCTATTAATGTTTTTTTCATAAAAGTATGCTACCTTAATATCAATAAATTTTTACTTTATAATCTTACACGTTTTGGTGCATGGTTATGAAAAATAAAGTTACTATCTCTATCTTGTTCATATTTCACTAATGTAGGGTTATATTTATCTCCACCAATAGAGTAAACTACAATATCTTTTGAGCGAACATTTGGATCATCTTTTAAATTTAAAATCGCTTGTGCTAACTTGCCACCATGCTTATGACTGTTATCGTTTGTAATTAAACAAAGGTTGTATTTCATTCTATAATTTGTAAAACACATTAAAAGTTCTTGGTCTGCAAAGTTTTTCTCTATAGAATCAGTTTCTGCAATTGCATAAAGATCATCTTTAGCTAAAATACTTAAAACAAATTTTGCTGCATTTGCTTGTTTTACAGTCTTTGTATCTGATGATTTTGCATTTTTAGCTATCTCTTTAAGTACAGATTCTACAACATAGATCTCTTTGTGATATTTTTTTAAATAAGGAATTACCTCCTTGTTTAATACATTTAAAGCATTATAATTCATTAAACTGCTTGTATCTATAAAAATTTTATAATCATCTTTTATGAGTTGTTCAAATTCACTTGAATCTTCCTCTACAAAAGTTGTTCTATCTTTTTTATGGTTATCCCAAAATAGTGCTGGTTGTTCATAAGAAGTTTCATATTTTTTTCTATAATTTGGATTATTTCTATTTGCTCTTTCTTGATTTATCTGATTAAACCTTTGCATAATTCTAGCTACATTTTCATCTGAAATATAACTTCTTTCATTCCAAATTTTTCTTATATGGAGCTCTTTTGCTATATCTATTACACTCTCTAAACTAATTGGATATTGCTCTAACATATCTTGAACTGTTTGTGGTCTCATTTTTTACCTTTATTGCAATCATATTTTAAAATTTTTACTTTTTAAAATATGATTTTTATTCTTATTTTTTTAGAATCAGTATTATACTGTAACTTTTTTATAATATTTGAAGAAATTTGTTACTATAATTTAATTGACTGGTGGTCGGTCATTTTAAAAAGAGTTTGTCTTGGCAATTATTGTAGATAAAGAACAAAAGAAAAAAGATATTGCTCTTGCAGCAAAATCGATTATTTTAGAAAATGGGATAGACAATTTAACTATTGCTCAAGTAGCACAAGCTAATCAAGCTATTTTTGAATATACAGTTGCTTAGAATGTTTATGGATAAGTATGAAATAGGGTTGACACATCACTTACACTCTTTGTTGTTCCTGTTATTTACAAACTTATCTACCCTCTTGATAGATACTTACGTAAATGGTATGAACTAAAAGAGTAAAAAAATATGTCAATTTGCAATATTTTTTTAGTTGCAAAAAAAATTTCATTATAATTATGCAAAATTAAAAAAAAGTGAGTTTTACTATGGATGAAAATAAACAAAAATCACTCGACTTAGCAATGAAACAAATCGATAAGGCCTTTGGTAAAGGTACGCTAATGCGTCTTGGCGATAAAAATATTGAGCCAATTCAAGCAATTAGTACAGGTTCTATTGGACTTGATTTAGCACTTGGTATTGGTGGAATTCCTCAAGGGCGTGTTATTGAGATTTATGGTCCAGAAAGTTCTGGTAAAACAACACTAGCACTTCAAGTAACAGCAGAGTGTCAAAAAAATGGTGGAGTTTGTGCATTTATAGATGCTGAACATGCTCTTGATGTTGTTTATGCAAAAAATCTTGGTGTAGATGTTGAAAATCTTTTAGTTTCACAACCAGATTATGGGGAGCAAGCACTTGATGTTGTAGAAACAATCGCAAGAAGTGGTGCAGTAGATTTAATTGTAGTTGACTCTGTTGCAGCGCTGACTCCAAAAGTGGAGCTAGAGGGTGAAATGAATGACCAACAAGTGGGTGTACAAGCTCGTTTAATGTCTAAAGCTCTTCGTAAACTCACAGGTGTTTTAAACAAAATGAACTGTACTGTTATCTTCATTAACCAAATTCGTATGAAAATTGGGATGATGGGTTATGGCTCACCTGAAACTACAACAGGTGGTAATGCACTTAAATTTTATGCTTCTGTTCGTATAGATGTTCGCCGCATTGCTTCACTAAAACAGGGTGATAGCCAAATTGGTAACCGTGTAAAAGCAAAAGTTATCAAAAACAAAGTTGCACCTCCATTTCGTCAAGCAGAGTTTGACATTATGTTTGGAGAGGGTATCTCTAAAGAGGGAGAACTTGTTGATTATGGTGTGAAACTTGATATTATAGATAAAAGTGGTGCTTGGTTTAGTTACGAAGATGTAAAACTAGGGCAAGGTCGCGAGAATGTAAAAGCAAAATTTAAAGAGGAACCTGAACTCGCAGCTGAGATTGAGAAAAAAATCAAAGAAGCAATGGGTATGAGCGATGTAATTGTTATGGACTCTGCAGAAATTGCTGAAGCAGATGAGCTTTAAAAGGTTTAAAAAGGGGTAAAGATGCAATTTTTAGATGTAAAAACAGATTATGCCTTTAAAAAAGTTTTTGGAAGTGTTGAGAGTAAAGATAAACTCATAAGCTTTTTAAATGCTATTGTTTATGAAGATTGTATCTACAAAATTAAAGACTTAACAATAGTTGACCCTTACAATATCCCTATGCTTAAAGGGATGAAAGATACTTATGTAGATGTAAAAGCCCTACTCGATAATGACACAACTGTTATTATCGAGATGCAAGTTTTAAATCATAGTGGATTTGAAAAAAGAGTTTTATACAATGCTGCAAAAAATTACTCTATACAACTTAATAAATCTGAAGATTACCATCTTCTAAATCCTGTTATTGCTCTAACAATTGTTGATTTTACTATGTTTGAAGAGAACAATAATGTAATAAACAGATTTAAACTATTAGAAAAAAATAGTTTTATTAACTACAGTGATGACATTGAACTTATTTTTGTTGAACTTCCAAAATTTAACAAAACTGAAGATGAACTTCAAGATATAAAAGACCAATGGCTCTATTTTATCAAAAATGCTGGAAGTTTAGAGTATATACCTCAAAATCTTGACACAACAATAAAAAAAGCTTTAGATATTGTCAATGAAGCAAACCTTTCTAAAGAGGAACTAGAAGCTCAACATAAAAGAAAAGAGTTTATCTCTATACAAAAATTAGCACTTATGAAAGCTACACAAGATGGTATAGATCTTGGTATAGAGAAAGGGATTGAAAAAGGAATTGAACAAGGGATTGAACAGGGGATTGAAAAAGGAATTCTCAAAGTTGCACAAAATGCTATTGCTCAAGGGCTTGATAACCAAACAATAGCAAAAATTACTAATCTTGATATAGAAACAATACAAAAACTAAGATAAATATTTAGTTTCTATTTAACCATTTTTGGGTAAAATCTCGCCAATAAAAACTATAAAGAAGGTGAAAGCTAATGTATATAGATAGTGTAAGTGCAATTGAAGTTATGGACTCTCGTGGTAATCCAACTGTAAAAGCGACTGTTGAGTTAAGTGATGGTACAAAAGAGAGTGCAATTGTTCCAAGTGGTGCAAGTACAGGTAAACGTGAAGCTTTAGAGCTTCGTGACCAAGATGAACGCTACATGGGTAAAGGTGTTTTAAAAGCTGTTGGGCATGTAAATAACGAAATTTCAGATGCACTTGTAGGGCTTTCACCTTTTAATCAAGCAATTATTGATGCTACTATGAAAGAGTTAGATGGAACTGAAAACTACTCTAACTTAGGTGCAAATGCAGTACTTGGTGTTTCTATGGCTGTTGCTCGTGCTGCTGCTAAGAGTTTAGGTATGCCACTATATCGCTACTTAGGTGGTGCAAATGCTATGGTTTTACCAACACCTATGTTAAACATCATTAACGGTGGAAGCCATGCAGATAACTCAGTTGATTTTCAAGAATATATGATTATGCCTGTTGGTTTTGAAGATTTTGCAGAGTCATTAAGAGCTTCTGCAGAAGTTTACCATAACTTAAAAGCTATTTTAAAAGCAAAAAAACACAACACTGCACTTGGTGATGAAGGTGGTTTTGCTCCAGATTTAAGCTCAAATGAAGAGCCTATCCAAATCATTATGGAAGCGATTGAAAAAGCTGGTTACAAACCTGGTGAGCAAATTGCAATTGCTCTTGATGTAGCTGCAAGTGAACTTGTTGTTGATGGTGATTACAAAAAAGGTTATAAACTAGATTCTGAAGATAGAGTAGTAAGTAGTGCAGAACTTGTAGATTACTATGTAGATCTATGTGCTAAATACCCAATTGTATCTATTGAAGATGGTCTAAGTGAAGATGATTGGGATGGTTTTAAACTTATGACTGAAAAACTTGGAGATAAAATCCAACTTGTTGGAGATGATCTTTTTGTAACAAATGCAAATATCTTAAATGAAGGTATTCAAAAAGGTATTGCAAATGCTATCTTAATCAAACCTAACCAAATTGGTTCTGTAAGTGAAACTATGCAAACTGTACGTTTAGCACAACGCAATGGTTACAAATGTGTTATGAGTCACCGCTCTGGTGAGAGTGAAGATGCATTTATTGCTGATTTTGCTGTTGCACTTAACTGTGGTGAGATTAAAACTGGTTCAACTGCACGTGGTGAGAGAACTGCTAAATATAACCGCCTTTTAGAGATTGAAAATGAAGTTCTTTATGGAGAATATTTAGGTTCTACACTTTTTAACTAAGCACTTCTATGCAACAAGAGGAGAACAAAGAGGGGATATTTGAAGATATAGATACTTCTGTAAATATTTTTGAGGAGTATCTAGGTCTTAGTACCAAGGCTTTTTTTCTTGCTCTTGTTACTGTTATTTTAGTAGGAATTTATGCAAGTATTTTACTCTTTGGTAACAACTCCTACGAAGTACTTTCAAGACTACAAATTTATGAACTCTCTTTAGAAAATAGAATCTCTGCACTCAAAAAAGAGAATGCTGAGCTACAACATGAATATTTCGAACAAAAAGAGATATCTGCCCAAGAGGAAGATGAATAACAATGAAAATTTTATATAGTATCCTTTTTTTATCCTTAACACTTTTTGCAAGAGAAAACCCTTTTTTCCCATCTAAAGAGGGTCAAGATATTAGCTACACTTCCAATGTTGCACAAAATCTTCCACCTCTTAAACAAGCAAGTATTACACTCCCCTCTTCTGCAAGAGTTTTAACACGTGTTACAGTAGAGTACAAAAATTTAGATGGCTCTGTTGCAACTCAAACTATAGAGTTAGACAATAGCATAGATTGGCATCTACCACTTTTTTTATCTCAAAGTTATAAAGATGTAAAACAAGCACTTCCTAAAGAGAAAAAAAGAATTAAAACTCATCCACTTATAAAAATAGCTTCATTAAAATATGCTACATTTTATGTAAAAAACAGAATGTTAAAAATAGTCACAAAAGATAAAATCTTAAGAGATTTTCTTTTAACATCTCCACATAGAATTGTTATAGATTTTAAAAGAGATGCCTCTTTTAGAAGTTATGAAAAAGCAACCAACGAAAAAATCTTTAAAAATATAAAGATTGGAAATCATAACGGTTACTATCGTGTTGTTATAGAGCTAGATGGACTTTATAGATACCGCTCTAGCAAAACTAAAGAGGGTTATATCTTCAAACTATATTAATAAGTTTTTTGTTATAATACCCCACTTTTTCAATCAGGATTTTAAAATATGACAACTAGTTTTTTACTTATTGTTCAAATTGTACTTGTAGCTGTTTTAGTTTTAGCAGTTCTTTTACAAAAAAGCTCAAGCATCGGTCTTGGTGCATATAGCGGTTCAAATGATTCTGTATTTGGTGCAAAAGGTCCAAACAGCTTTTTAGCAAAAGCAACTTTTACTATTGGATTTTTATTTGTTATCAATACAATCACTTTAGGGTATATGTACTCTCAAAAAGCACAATCTTCTGTTGTTGATAACCTTGTTGATCAAACAGTAGTTGCTGCACCAGCTCTTGATAAAAAAGAAGAGTCTAAAAAATAGTGAGCATTTTTTGCTCATTACCCCTTAAATTTTTTACCTAATTTCTCTCCATCCCTTTTTACTTTTCATCATTATGATACAATCTTTTTATATTCTATTTACATGAAGGAATTCTATGAAATTATACGCACCATGGGAAAAGGCTTTTAAAAAAGTAGCTACCCCTTTTGAGGAGTTTTTACACGCTCAAACTACAACTGGTATGGTTTTAATGTTTATGACTGTTGTTGCACTTGTTGTAGCAAACTCTCCACTATCTGAAATCTATAGCCACTTTTTTCATACAAATGTAACTCTAGCTGTTGGAGAGTGGCAACTCTCACACTCTATTCATCATTGGATAAATGATGGACTTATGGCAATTTTCTTTTTCATTATTGGCCTTGAGATTAAACGTGAAATTTTAGTTGGAGAACTCTCAAACATAAAAGTAGCAATTCTTCCTATCTTAGCAGCTATTGGTGGTATGGTTTTTCCAGCACTTATTTATAGTGCTATAAACTACAATGAAGTTGGTGCAGCTGGTTGGGGAATTCCAATGGCAACAGATATTGCATTTGCTATTAGTGCTGTTGTTTTACTTGGCAAGAGGGTTCCTCCTGCACTTGTTACTTTTTTAGTAGCACTTGCTATTGTAGATGATTTAGGTGCCGTTTTAGTGATAGCCCTTTTTTATACAAGTACAATCCATCTTACTGCTCTTGCCTTAGCTGGTGTTGCTTTTTTAATACTTGTAGCATTTAATAGATTTGGAATCCACACAGTGCTTCCTTACTTTATTGTTGGGCTTGTTATGTGGTTTTTTATGCTAGAATCTGGTGTTCATGCAACAATCGCTGGAGTTATTGCAGCACTTGCAATTCCATCTAAACCAAAAATAGTACCACTCAGTTTACCACAAGAGGCAAAAAATATTTTAGATGAGTTTCAAAATTATCCTCAAAATGACAACTATATGTTAGAGGAGCAACAAAAAGCACTTTTACAAAATCTAAAAGATAAAATCGATGCAGTATCTACTCCAGCAGCAAGACTAGAGCACAGTTTACACCTACCAATTGCACTTCTTATTATCCCTTTGTTTGCACTTGCAAATGCTGGAATTAGCATAGATTTTTCAAAACTCTCACAAACACTTTTAGAACCAGTAACACTTGGTGTTATAGCTGGGTTAATTATTGGAAAAATTGTTGGTATTTTTGGAATCTCTTATTTGGCCATAAAAGCAAAAATTGCACAACTTCCAAAACAAAGCTCAATGAGTCAAATTTTTGGTGTTGCAGCACTTGGAGGGATTGGTTTTACAATGTCTATATTTGTTGCCGACTTAGCATTTTTAGGTAATGATATACTTATTTTTCAAGCAAAAGTTGGGATTTTAATCGCTTCATTATTCGCAGGAATTTTTGGGTTTGTTTGGTTACGTTTTATTGTAAAAGGGAGTTAAAAAGAGCAGTATGCTCTTTTTAATTTAGTGACTATTTTGAGGATAAATATCTGTTTTATCTTCACCTAATAGAGTATCTCCCTCTACATAACATCCACTCTCAATACCTAAGTTTTTAAGCCCTTTATCAAATGCCCAATAGTGGTTATAATGAAGTGTTAATACTTCACTTATATACACACACTTTATACTTTTCATTAAAAAAGGAATATCTTAATGAAGCTTAAAACTATTGTTAAAGGGGAAGTCGTTTTTTACAAAAGTGGTGCTATGAGTCAAAAAGATACTCAAAAATCTTTTGAGATTATTCAAAACGCTCTAAAATATTAAACCATCTTAAAAATATAAAGTGATACAATAGCAAAAATAATTTTCTAAGGAACTATGATGTTAGATGAGATTAAAAGTAGTTGTGAAACAAAGATGCAAAAAAGCATTGAGCATATGCAAAAAGAGTTTAAAACATTAAGAACTGGTAAAGTTACAACAAGTGTTTTAGATGGTATTAAAATTGACTATTACGGAACTCCTACACCACTTGATCAAGTTGGTTCTGTTTTAGCACAAGATGCTACTACAATTGTTATAAATCCTTGGGAGAAAAACCTTTTAGGTGACATTGAGAGTGCTATTGCTGCTGCAAATATTGGTGTAAATCCAAACAACGATGGTGAACAAATTAAACTTTTCTTCCCACCAATGACAGTAGATCAACGTAAAGAGTCTGTAAAACAGATGAAAGCTATGGGTGAAAAAGCAAAAGTTGGTGTTAGAAACGATAGACGTGATGCAAATGACAAAATCAAAAAACTTGAAAAAGAGAAAGAGATCACTCAAGATGAATCTAAATCTGCTCAAGATGATATTCAAAAACTAACAGATAAATATATCGCAGAGATTGATAAAATCTTAAAAGATAAAGAAGCAGAGATTTTAAAAGTATAATTGTAGGATTAACAAAGATGGACATTAAAAAAATATATATGGATGCTGATGCACTTTTAGAGGGGCATTTTAAACTCAGTAGTGGGAACCACTCACAATTTTACCTTCAATCTGCAAAAGTGCTTGAAGATCCAAAAACTGCAAAACTTTTAGCTGATGCACTTGCAAAACAGATTAAAGAGAGTGGTTTAGAAGTAGATACAGTTTGTGCTCCTGCACTTGGTGGGCTTATAGCTGGTTTTGCACTTGCAACTGCACTTGATGTTCGCTCTATTTTTGCTGAGCGTGTAAATGGTGAGATGACAATTCGTCGTGGTTTTGAAGTAAAACCAGGTGAAAAAGTTTTAATGTGTGAAGATATTATTACAACAGGTGGTAGTGCTATGGAAGCAGCTGCAGTTGTAAAAGAGTTAGGTGGAGAGATTGTTGGTGTTGCAGCACTTGCAAATCGTGGTTTTTGCCATAGAGAAAATAGTGATATTGAAACAAAACCAAACTGTAAACTCCCTCAAGATATCCCATTTTTTGCATTAGCAGATTTTACATTTGAGATGTACTCTCCAGAGGAATGTCCACTTTGTAAAGATGGTAGTGAGGCGATTAAACCAGGTTCACGCGGAAACTAATGGACAAAATAGCCTCAACAAAAGCAGCAAGACTTGCTCAAGAGTGTGCTAGAAGATTTCCCCTCTCAAAAGAGGTACAAAATGCACTTGCTAGTACAAACAGAGAGGTGTTTGTACACTCTGGTCTTGCACACAATGCTTATACAATAGATGCTCTTCCAATAGGCTCTTCACAGTTTATTAGCTCCCCTTTAACAGTTGCTAAAATGACAGAGTACTTAGAGTGTGTTGGGGTCGATAGAGTTTTAGAAGTTGGATGTGGAAGTGGCTACCAAGCAGCTGTACTTTCCCATTTGGTTCGTGGAGTTTTTACAATAGAGCGAATAGAATCGTTAGTGCTTCAAGCAAAACAACGTTTTCGCTCTTTGGGTATCTCTAATGTTCACGTGCGTTTAGATGATGGACAAAACGGCTGGATTCAGTACGCTCCGTATGATAGAATAATCTTCTCTGCAACTGCGAAAGAGATTCCACTAAAACTTTTTAACCAACTCAAAGATGGTGGTATTTTAGTTGCACCAATGCAAAAAAAAGATACGCAAGTGATAACACGTTTTAGAAAAAATGGCTCAAAAATCTCTGTAGAAGAGTTAGAAAAATGTGATTTTGTCCCTGTTTTAAATGGTGTAGAAAAGTAGGTAATATGGAAAATATGTATGGTATAGAGTATGCAAAACCAAGTGTTGTACTACTCCAAGAAAATGGTCTAGGTGTTGCAGAGAGTGCAGCAAGAACGTGTTATGACTCTTTTTCAAACAGTGAAAATGAAGCTATTGTAGAGTTAGCAAACAAACTTCCAGATGAAGAGGCAAAAAAGTCTATTAATGCACTTGAGTCTTCAGAGCTTTTAGATGATTTGGCGTGGACCTATTTTCACCACTCTATTTTAGAGCATATTAATCTTACATACCTTATACGTGGAACAAGTAGAGGTGTACTTCAAGAGCATGCAAGACACCGTATTCAAGCTATAAGTGTTAGAAGTACACGCTACACAATGAGCTCATTAATTAACGCTTTTGTAACTGCTAAAGTGTTAAACGATAAAGAGTTTTTTCTACAAAAAGTTTTATCATTTGATATGTTTGTTACGCAAGATGAGGCTTACAATCGTCTTGAGATTAATGCAATGTATGAAAAGCTTAATTACCAATTCTCTAAGGTTGAAAATTTTTATGAACTTAGTGTTGCTAAAAGCTCTTTAGAGTTTTTACAAGAGAGTTATGCAAAACCTCAAGAACTTTTTGAAAAACTCGAAAATGGGAAGAAAAAAAGAAATGTTGGGGATGCTTTTAAGCATATAATTACCGATAATATCAAAGTAGATATGGTAGTAACTTTTAATTTACGTAGCTTAAAAAACTACTTTACTCTTCGTGATAGTGGTGCGGCATATTTTCAAATACGTTGGCTTGCACAAGAGATGAAAAAGGTAACTCCAAAGAAATATTTGGAGCTTATTATAAAGGATAAATCGTGAAATACCTTGTGTTAGCTGTTTTTTTATTTTTAAGTGGATGCTCCCATTTCACTTTTAATAAACAGATGTGCCAAAATATAGATCCAAAAGAGAATGTTCCCCAAGAGTGTGTTCCTTATGATGAAGAAGCAATAGAGAAAGCTTTTGAAGGTAAAAAGCAAAAAACAGATACAAAAGATTTAATTGAATTTAATAAAAAGGAAAAATAATGGCAAGAAGTAGTGTATGTGAGTTATGTGGTAGTGATGAGGAAGTAACATTATACGAAATTCCAGCAGGTGATGGTAGTGAAGAACAAAGTGTTTATCTTTGTAAAACATGTAAAACACAAATAGAGGAAGATACACTTGATGAAACTCACTTTAATTGTTTAAATGATGCAATGTGGAGTGAAGTTGGTGCTGTAAAAGTGTTAAGCTATATTCTTTTAAATAAACTTGGTCGCCAAGATTTAGTGGATATGATGTATTTAGAAGATGATGAACAAGCACTTGCAAACAAAGCAGTAGCAGCAGATGCAAACAAACTTGTTTTTAGAGATGCAAACGGTGTTGAGCTTAAAGCTGGTGATAGTGTTGTGATTTTAAAAGATTTAGATGTAAAAGGTGCAGGTTTTACTGCAAAACGTGGAACAACAGTTACAAAAATCTCACTTCCATCAGGTATGGATGACCATGTAGAGGGTCGTGTAAATGGTGTAAAAATTTTCCTAAAAACTGAGTTCTTAAAAAAGGCGTAGTGTGATTCAAAGTTACAATATCTTTGATGATACAAAAGATTCCCTCCCAGAGGGAAGAGCTGATTTTTTACTTGCTGGAAGTGTTACAAAAACATGTGAAATAGAGGGTTTAACGCAAGCTGGAATTCCAGGTAAAATTGCTTTAACGCCAACACTAGATGCAGAGCTTGTAAATAGTGGCAAAGTATTTTCTATGCCTGAACTTGCAGAGACTCCAAAAGGGGTGCCAACCCCTGCAGTTATCACTAGAGCTGTACATAATTTAGATGGTTTTTCACAAGTTGCAATGTTAAATCTTGGGCTAGAGGTACTTCCTAAAGAGGTAAAACTTTTTAACTTCGATATTGAACCATCAGATGCAATTAATAACAATGCAAAGATTGACGCAAAAACGATTTTTGCTAAAGGTATGGAGTTTGGAAAAAAATATGAGCTTCAAGGAAACTACCTTATTTTAGCAGAATCTACTCCAAGTGGAACAACAACTGCACTTGCCTCTGCACTTGCACTTGGATATAATGTGGCAAATGATTTTTCATCAAGTTTTTTACACACTCCAGACTCACTAAAAAACAAAGTGGTACAAGAGGCTTTAGCTTTAACAGATGACTCTATGGGTAAGTTTGAAAAGTTAGGTGTAGTGAGTGATAATATGCTTTTATTTGTAGCTGGATTTTTAGTTGAAGCTACAAGACGCTTCCACGTGGTGGTTGCTGGTGGAACACAAATGGCAGCAGCACTCCTTATAGCAGATGCTTTGCGTGAAGATGTACTAAAGCGATTAAAGAGTGAAAATTTAACACTTGCAACAACAAAATGGGTTGCAAAAGACACTAATGCAAATATTAAACATATTTTAGAGCAACTTAGCTACAAACCTCATGCGATTTATACGGAATTTAGTTTTGCAAATACAGAAATTCCTCCACTTAAAATGTATGATGAGGGTGAAGCAAAAGAGGGTGTTGGAGCTGGAGCTGCACTTGCTTATGCTGCAAAAAATGGCAAAGATAACCAAGAGCTTTTAGAGGCTATTGAGTTAGTGCTGTATGAGTTGATATAGATAAACTATGAGTTTTAAAAAAGTTTTATTTATTGGTGGTATTAAAAGTGGTAAAAGTCGCTTAGCGGAGGAGTATATTCTAAAACACTCAAACGTTAAACCGATCTATTTTGCTACTAATGAGTTTTTTGATGATGAGATGCACCATAAAGTTCAACTCCATCAAAAACAACGAGGCGATAAATTTATAACAATTGAAGAGCCCCTTTTACTCTCTAAAAAACTACTCTCTACGAAACAACCTGTTCTTGTTGAGTGCATAAGCACTTGGATAAACAATATGATCTACCACAAATACTCTCAAGAAGAGATTTATGCACAAGTAAAAGAGCTAAAAGATCTAAAACAAGATGTTGTGTTTGTTATAAGTGAAGTGGGACAAAGTGTTGTAAGTGAACATAAACTTGTACGAGAATTTGTAAACATTAATGGTAAAGTTGCTCAATTTTTAGCACTTTTATGCGATGAAGTTTACTCTGTTCAAGCTGGAATTGCACTTAAATTAAAATGAAAAATCTTTTTTTAGCATTTGGTTTAGCGTGGAATATGCTTAGTATTATTCCCCTTTTTAAGATTCATACTTTTTTTCGTGGTATTAATGGTTTAAGTGGTATGTTTTACCCTTTTGTGGGTGCATTACTTGGTGGAATTGTTGTGCTTTTTTATACTACTTTTGAGCCATATGTACCAATTTTTCATCTTCTTGTTTTAACTTTTAGTGTATGGATTATACTTACAGGAGCATTACATTTAGATGGTTTAAGTGATACCATAGATGGCTTTTTTGTACCAAAACAAAAAGCACTAGAGGTTATGAAAGATTCCCATGTAGGTGGAATGGGAATGATTTTTAGTGTATTGTTTTTAATTGTAAAACTCTCCTCTTTTTTAGCACTTCACAACCCTTTTAGTGTTATTGCTATCATGAGTTTTTCCCGTTTTTATGTGCTTGGGAGTATCTTTTTGTTTCCTTATGTAAGTCGTGGAGTTGGTGCCCTTTTAAAAGAGGAGTTAGAACTCAAACACCTTTTTGTTAGTTTTGTTTTTAGTGTTAGTGTTGCTTTTTATTTTAATGCTTTATTTGTTTTTTTCCTTGGTGTTTTCTTTAGCATTGCTCTAGCTTTTTTACTTGCAAAACGCCTTGGTGGGCTAAACGGTGATGGTTATGGCTTTATAATAGAGATAAGTGAACTCTTTTTACTCAATATTTTACTTTTTTTATGAAAACAATTACACTAATTCGCCATGGTGAAGTGCAAGAGGATTTTATTGGTAAGTACAATGGACATAATGATATTGCACTTTCTAAAAATGGGATTTTACAAACACTAACTTTAGCTAAAAAACTCTCAAATCAACATTTTGATATTGTTTTTTGCTCAGACTTAAGACGTACAAAACAAACTCTTCAAGTATTACAACTTCAAACAAACAAAGTGGTACTAAGCAAAAATCTACGTGAAAAATCTTGGGGAGAAGATGAAGGTAAAAGTTTTGAACAGCTCACAAAAGAGGGTAAAGAGTACAAAGATTTTATGCAGTGGATAAACTCTCTTAGTGGAGAGAGTGTAGAGGATTTTCAAAAGAGAGTTATTGAGTATTTTTTCTTAACAATTGCTTCATCAAATGCAAAAAATATTGCAGTTGTTACTCACAGTGGAGTGATAAAAATTTTACTTAAATTTATAAAAAATTTAAACTTTGAAGAGGCATTTTCCCTACGATTAGCTTATAATGGGACTATAATTTTATATTTTAAATAGTCATTCATTAAAATATGTTATTATTATCATAATTTGATAGCGTCAAAAATTTTCTGTAAATTCCTCATCAACTACACAATCGTGTTCCAAATCTTCCCACGAAACATATTTTCTGTCCATCCATTTGGCATTGGTATCAATAGCCAGCGGTACCAAAAGT
>JAMOSG010000035.1 GCA_027063225.1 Helicobacteraceae bacterium
TCTTAACTTCATTTTTAAATATATCTTTTATAGCACTAACATACTTTTGAACACCTGCCATATTTAAAATATTTTCAACATCAAAGTTTTCAAATTTGAATTTCTCTAACTCTTTTATATCTCTTGATTTTAGTTCTAACATATTAATAGTTAAAAAAGGTTTTTCATCCATAACATTTGGCTTTGCTAAATCTGAATAAAATAAATATTCTACTCCATTTGTTAAAATAGCAAATTTACTATCTGTTACTGTAAAATATCTTTCAAGTTGTGATTTATGTCTATCTAGGTTTTCTGTATGTGTTTTTGCTTCTATTAAAATAACAGGCTTATCATTTATAACTATTGCATAATCTACTTTTTCACCTTTTTTCTTTCCAATATCTGCCGTAAATTCAGGTATAACTATATTTGGGTCAAATATATCAAATCCTAAAATATTCAATAATGGTAATATAAAAGATGTCTTTGTTGCTTCTTCGGTTGTAACATTTGCTTTGTTTTTCTCAATTCTATCTGATAACTTCTGTATCTGATTCTCAAACTCCATTTTTAGCCGTCCTTTTGTTTAACGGGGGCGCGGGTGAGTGACGACGACATTTGAAAGTTTGGTTTCAGATGTTGTTGCTCACTCCTCCCGCTTGTTGCCTGGCGCTGCTGCGCCGGGGAACTAGCGGGTGTTCAGCCCGCGCCCCCGTTGCCTCGGTAAGCGAAGCGTCCGAGGCAACTATTTATTCAAGAAACATTATATCACAAACACTACAAAACATCGATATTAAAAGAACATTAGAATGTCCTTTAATTGTTAAAAAATATATCAATTTGTCATATTTTTAAAATAATGCTATTTTTTATGCTAAATTTCTTAAAGTTAAAGTGTCTTTTTAATTACTATTAGAGCATTAAAAAGACACTTTGTGACTTAATTGTTAAAAAATCACTTAAAAAGACATCATCTCCCTTAAATTTAAACTCCAACACAACCCCAAAGAAAACCCTTGTAGATACTTTGGTATAATAACTCAAAAAATTTACTTCAAAAGGAAAAAATATGGTAGAAGTTGGTCAAAAAGCTCCAGATTTTTGTTTACCAAACCAAGATGATATTGAGATTTGTTTAAGAGATTTAAAAGGCAAATGGGTAGTGCTTTACTTTTACCCAAAAGATAATACTCCAGGCTGCACAACAGAGGCTTGTGACTTTACAGAGGCCCTTCCAGAGTTTGCAGATATGGACGCAGTTATTTTTGGCATAAGTGCAGATAGTACAAAAAAACATAGAAACTTTATAGAGAAAAAGAATTTAGCTATTACACTTTTAAGCGATGAAGATACATCGATGATGCAAGAGTATGGTGTATGGCAGCTTAAGAAAAACTATGGTCGTGAGTATATGGGAATTGTTCGTACAACTTACATTATAGACCCAGAGGGGATTGTTCGTGAGCGTTGGGATAAGGTTCGCGTAAAAGAGCATGTTGCAAAAGTAAAAGAGAGACTCAAAGAGTTACAACAACAAGCATAGTTTATGAAAAACTTTTTTTATCTGCTATTTGTTGGGATTATTGCTGCACTTTTATTTGTAAGCGATGATGCAAAAACAATTATAGCAGGTGTTGCCATCTTCTTGGTTGGAATGTTTTTTATGGAAGATGGTTTTAAATCTTTGAGTGGGGGAGTGTTGCAAACCTTTTTGCAAAAAATGACCTCCTCTATGCCAAAAGCACTTTTTAGTGGTTTTTTAGCAACTGCTATTGTGCAAAGCTCCTCTTTAATCTCCATTGTCATCATCTCCTTTTTAAGTGCAGAGCTTATTTCGCTCAGTGGAGCTATTGGTGTGATATTTGGCTCAAATATTGGAACAACTACAACTGCGTGGATAGTTTCTACATTTGGGTTAAAGATTAAAATAGCAACTTTAGCTATGCCTATGCTTACTTTTGGTGTGATATTTCGTTTTGCACAACAAAAGTCACTTCAGGCATTGGGAAATATTTTAGTTGGTTTAGGGTTTGTTTTTTTAGGTATCTCCTTTATGAAAGATGGGTTTGAAACACTCAAAGCGGGAATAGATTTAGCCTCTTTTAGTGTGGATGGCAACTTAGGAATAGCACTTTATGTACTTTTAGGAATCGTTGCTACGGTTATTATCCAATCTAGTAGTGCAACGATGGCACTTATTATTACCGCTCTTGCAACAGGACAAATTATCTATTTTAATGCACTTGCACTTGCTATTGGGGCAAATGTTGGTACAACTATAACTGCAATTTTAGGTTCACTTGCTTCAAATAGCGATGGAAAACGCCTAGCAGTTGCACATTTTATATTTAATATTTTAACAGCTATAGTAGCTATAGTATTTATTTACCAACTTGCTGATTTGGTAAGCTTTTTATCTGTAAAGATAGGAATAGATAAGCAAGACTATGCAATGCAGTTGGCACTTTTTCATACTATTTTTAATCTTTTAGGGGTGTTGTTGCTTCTCCCTTTTACAAAGCAACTTGTATCTTTTTTAGAAAAACTTTTTATCTCAAATGAGCGGGAACTCTCCCATGCACGCTATTTAGACTCAACTGTGGTAAGTGTTGGCTCCATTGCTGTTGTTGCACTACAAAAAGAGGTGGAGCACCTTTACGATAATGCAACAGAAGCACTCTCTCATGCACTCTCTCTTCATAGACATACATATATTGGGATGAATGAAGATATTTCTAAGCTTGTTCGATCTTCTGTAAAGCAGATAGATATAGATTTAGATCATTTTTATGCTACAAAAATTAAAGTGCTCTATGGGGAGATTTTAAGTTATGCAACACAAGCACAAGAGCATTTAGAAGCAGAGCAAAATGATAGAATTTACGAGTTAAAAGTTGCCTGTCGTGATATTGTTGAAACTATAAAAGAGGTAAAGGAGTTACAAAAAAATGTAAACTTTTTTATGAAGAGTGAAAATGCTTACATAAGAGATGAATACAACTTTTTGCGTGAACAAATTGCTACCACTCTTGATGGAATCCACTTAATACGCAAAAGTGAGAACCAAGAGGAGATAGAACAAAAACTAGAAACCCTAAAACAAAACCTAGAAAAGCTAGATATGATAGCAAATGGAAGAATCGATAAACTTATTCGCCATAACCGCATAGAACCAAAAATGGCAACATCTTTGTTAAATGATAGCTCGTTTACTTATAGAATTTCAAAAAGGTTAATTGAAATTGCAACTATTTTATGGGTAAAAAACCCTAAAGAGAAAAGTTAATCCTCCTTTTACCATTTTTTTAGTATAATGCACAAAATTTTTTTAAGAAAACTCTCTTAAAACTCAAGGAAATAAAATGGCATTAAATGTTTACTATGACAAAGATTGTAATTTAGATATTATCAAAAGCAAAGTTGTTGCTATGATTGGTTTTGGTTCTCAAGGTCACGCTCATGCAGAAAACTTAAGAGATAGCGGTGTAGAAGTTGTTGTTGGTTTAAGAAAAGGTGGTTCAAGCTGGGCTAAAGCTGAAGCAAAAGGTTTTGAAGTTTTAACAGTTGGCGAAGCTACTGCAAAAGCTGATGTTGTAATGATTCTTCTTCCAGATGAAAACCAAGCTGAAATCTACAAAAATGAGATTGAGCCAAACCTTAAAGAGGGTGCAACAATTGCATTTGGTCATGGTTTTAACATTCATTATGGTCGTATTATTCCAAGAGCAGACATTAACGTTACTATGATCGCTCCAAAAGCTCCAGGTCACACTGTAAGAAGTGAGTTTGTTCGTGGTGGTGGTATTCCAGATTTAATCGCGGTAGATCGTGACCCAAGTGGAACAACTAAAGAGTTAGCTCTTTCTTACGCAAGTGCTATTGGTGGTGGACGTACTGCTATTATTGAAACAACTTTCAAAGATGAAACTGAAACTGACCTTTTTGGTGAGCAAGCAGTTCTTTGTGGTGGTGTAAGCTCTTTAGTTCAAGCTGGTTTTGAAACATTAACAGAAGCTGGTTACGCTCCAGAGATGGCATATTTTGAGTGTCTTCATGAACTTAAACTAATTGTAGATTTAATGTTTGAAGGTGGAATTGCAGATATGAGATATTCTATCTCTAACACTGCTGAGTATGGTGATTATGTTTCTGGTAAACGTGTTATCAACGAAGAGTCTAAAAAAGCTATGAAAGAGATCTTAAAAGAGATCCAAGATGGTAGATTTGCAAAAGACTTTATCTTAGAAGGTCAAGCAGGTTACCCACGTATGAATGCTGAGAGAAACAATGCAAGAGCTTCTCTAATCGAGAAAACAGGTGCAGATTTACGTAAAATGATGCCTTGGATCTCTGCTAACAAAATTGTAGATCAAGACAAAAACTAATTTTTTAACATAAAGCATTTTATGCTTTATGTTCTTTTTCTTTCCCCTTCCTTTCTTCAAACTTATTAAAATCATTATTATTTAAAGAGTAAATGCTATAATTCTCTTAGAAAAAATTTCAAATATTTTAGGAAAAAAATGATAGATTTAAAACTACTACAAAAAGATTTTGAAACTGTAAGTAAAAGACTCACAAGAAAAGGTGTTTCTACAGAACTCCTTGAAGGGTTAAAAGTTAAAAATGAAGAGTTAAAAAAAGCAAAAGCTGCTTATGAAACATTACAGGCTTTACAAAACAGTATGAGTAAAGAGTTTGGTGTTTATAAGCGTGAAGGCAAAGAAATTAGCGAGCTTAAAGCAAAAGTGGATGCTAACAAAATAGAGATTGCAAAAGCCCTAGAGGTGCAACGTAAAAAGCAAGAGGAACTAGAAAAAATTGCTATGAGTATCCCAAATATGCCAGATGACAATGTTCCAGATGGTGAAGATGAAGAGGATAATGTAGAGATTAAAAAAGTGCTTACTCCAAGAGAGTTTAGTTTTGAGCCAAAAGAGCATTGGGAGCTAGCAACACAAAATGGTTGGATAGACTTTGAGCGTGGTGTAAAACTAGCAACAAGCCGTTTTAGCGTAGGGTTTGGAATGGGTGCAAGACTTGAGCGTGCACTTATTAACTTTATGTTAGATTTTAACCGCAAAAGAGGTTTTGCAGAGGTGAGTGTTCCAGCTCTTGTAAACGCTCAAGCACTAGAGGGAACTGGGCAACTTCCAAAATTTGAAGATGACCTTTACAAAACACAAGATGGACTCTACCTTATTCCAACAGCGGAAGTTCCTGTAACAAACCTTTACCAAGATGAGATTTTAAAAGAGAGTGAACTTCCAATAAAAATGACAGCTTATACATCTTGTTTTAGAAAAGAAGCGGGTGCAGCAGGGCGTGATACACGTGGGATTATCCGTCAACACCAATTCCATAAAGTGGAGCTTGTAAGTATTACAAAACCACAAGATAGCGATAAAGTGTTCGATGAGATGGTAGCGTGTGCATCAGATCTTCTTACAGCATTAGAGTTGCCACATCGTCTTGTAACGCTTTGTACGGGCGACTTAGGCTTTAGTGCAGCCAAAACTATAGATTTAGAGGTGTGGTTACCAGGGCAAAATACATATCGTGAGATTAGTTCAGTTTCCAATACACGCGATTTCCAAGCAAGACGTGCAAAAATTCGCTATAAAAATGGAAAGAAAAATGAGTTTGTAAATACACTTAATGGTTCATCTTTAGCGGTTGGTAGAACAATGGTTGCTATTATGGAGAACTTTCAAAATGAGGATGGAACTATCGATATTCCAGAGGCTTTAAAACAGTATCTTTAAGAAAGAGGTGGAATTATCACCTCTTGTTAGAAAGTGATAATTCGATTTTGTTTTGAAAGAATTTTTTTAAGAAACCGTTTTGGTATAAAAACTTGTGCTGAGGATAAAATAATATGTGTTTTTAAATCTACAATCCTCGCATTAATAACCGTTCCTCTTAGATAGTTTGTAAAAGTTCCTGTTAAGACATATGTTGCGTGAATATCTTTGGTAAGTTTAGAGATATCTCTGCTCATAATAAAATCACCATCTTTAGCAATTTTTAGTTTTTTCATAGTTTTAAAATCAATAACTTTATAACCCCTTATTTGCATTTCGTGGAGTAAGTTTTCATTTAGTATATTACCTAAATGTGAAGTTTTGCTTAGATCTTCTAGTGAAACAAAAGATGTGACTAGCATGATAGAATCTTCTTGATCTGTAAAATCTTTGTTTTGTGTTAATTGGGTTGCGATGGCACTTACTATTTTATTCATTGATGATGCGGCGTTGTTTGCATTAATATATTGAATATTTTGGGCAAATAAGAGATTTGATAAAAATAAACAGATGAGAATAAATTGTACTTTCATTATTGATTTCTCCCTTGACATAGTTTAGATTTTTTTATGGTAACTGAAAAATTATTAAAACTATTGTATCTATCTACATAGTTTATTTCTGTGATGTTTTTTGTAGAACACGATATTGTGCCTTTTTCTTTTATAGGTTCATCGTATTGCTTTGATATGGGTTGAGTTGTAGTATTACAACCTGTTAAAAGTGGAATTAAAGTTACTAAAAATAGTACAAATCTCTTTTTCATAGATAAAAATCCTTTTTATTAATTAAAGATAAAAAATAATCGGCAAACAGAATTTTTTTTAAAATTTCCAGCCCTATTTAAAGTGAATATATGTATAATTACACAATTTAACATAGGTTGCAAAGATGAATAAAGAAGGTTCTTATCGTCCAAATGTTGCAATGATTATTATGTCTTCTGCATACCCTCAAAAAAAAGAGGTTTTTATTGCACAGAGAAATGATCTATTGAATATTTGGCAATTTCCACAAGGTGGAATTGACAATGGAGAAGAGGTACAAGAGGCTCTTTTTAGAGAGCTTGAAGAGGAGATAGGCACAAGAAGTGTTGAAATTGTTGCTGAATTTCCTGAATGGATCTCTTACGATTTTCCAGAAAAAATTGCAAAAAAAATGAAGCCCTACAAAGGGCAAACGCAACGCTATTTTTTATTAAAACTTAGCGAGGATGCTGTTATTAACTTAGAAACAGAACATCCAGAGTTTATTTCTTACAAATTTGTAAGCGTTGAGGATGTATTAAAAAACACAGCACATTTTAAAAAAGATGTATATGAAACAGTTTTAAATTACTTTAAAAATGAGGGTTATTTGTAAGATGTTAGTAGTTCAAAAATTTGGTGGAACAAGTGTTGGTGATTTAGAGCGTATCCAAAATGTAGCAAACCGTGTTGCAAAAACAAAAGCACAGGGACACGATGTTGTTGTGGTTGTTTCTGCAATGAGTGGTGAAACAAATAAGCTTATTGGGTATGCTGAGCATTTTTCAAAGAACCCTAGTCGTGCAGAGATGGATATGCTTTTAAGCTCAGGTGAGCGTGTAACTGCATCTTTATTATCTATTGCGTTAAATGAGATGGGGCATAGTGCTGTTGCTATGAGTGGAAGAAAAGCTGGAATTGTTACAGATAAAATCCATACAAAAGCACGTATTGAATCTATAGACCCTTCTGCTATGTTACAAGAGGTAAAAGAGGGTAAAGTTGTTGTCGTTGCTGGTTTTCAAGGTGTAAATGAAGAGGGCGATGTAACAACGCTTGGTCGTGGTGGAAGTGACTTAAGTGCTGTTGCAATTGCTGGAGCTTTAAAAGCAGATTTATGTGAGATTTACACAGATGTAACAGGAATCTTTACAACTGACCCTAGAATTGAACCAAAAGCAAAAAAATTAGAAAAAATCTCTTACGATGAGATGTTAGAGTTAGCTTCACTTGGTGCAAAAGTTTTACAAAATCGCTCTGTTGAGATGGCAAAAAAACTTAACGTAAATCTTGTAACTAGAAGTAGTTTTAGTGATGAAGAGGGAACATTAATTACAAAGGAAGAAAATATCATGGAAAAACCATTAGTTAGCGGAATAGCACTCGATAGAAACCAAGCGCGTATTTCACTGTTAGGTGTTGCAGATCGTCCAGGGATCGCTTCTGAGATTTTTAATAAACTAGCAGACGCAGAAGTAAATGTAGATATGATTATCCAAAATAAAGCAGTAGATGATACAACAAATATTGACTTTACAGTAGCTGTAAGTGATTTAACTGATGCAAAAAAAGTTGTAGATACATTTGTACAAAGTGGAGAGATTAAAGCAGATTCTTATAATGAAGATATTTGTAAAGTATCTGTTGTTGGTGTTGGTATGAAATCTCACGCTGGTGTTGCTGCTAAAGCATTCTATACAATGGCACAGAATAATATTAATATCAATATGATTTCAACTTCAGAAATTAAAGTAAGTATGGTTATTGATGAAAAATATGCAGAGTTAGCTGTGAGAAGTCTGCATGATGCTTACGAACTAGAGAAATAAACCACTTATGTCTTTGCCAGATTTTGCACAGTGGAGTTTAGATGCTATTCGTGCTGAGGGGGCTTCCCTTAGCTGGCTAGAGGAGCAACGCTTTGACTGGACAACAACAACAGCTCAATCTCTTGAGCAGATTCTTACAGGAAAAACTATTATTCTTATTACAGATGAGAAAAGAAAGTGGCTTGAACATTATATTTTATCATCTATTAATGCTGTAGATAATCTTGATCGTCCACTTTTACCAATTGTAAGTATAGATTCTCTTTATATGCACTACAACAGTGTAACAAACTCCGAAATGATAGATTTTTTAGATGATATGATTTCTCTTTCTTATAAAGATGATTATTTCTTTTGGTATATTGGAGATGGGGAAGATAAACGTTGTGATATTGCAAAAAGAAGAGACAACAGCTACTTTTGGCTTTTTGATGAGGAGTTTCATAACGCCTTTACGTTAAAGTCTTACGATACACTGTTAGATATAAAACTGTTACAGCTTTATAGACTTTTTAACCTCTCTTTAAATGCTGCAATGTTTGGTGAGGTTGATGTTAGCTCCTAAAAACTCTTATATTTTAGTTTCTAGTCAAATACAACAGGAGGTGCAAAAACTTCAAAAAGAGTTAATCTCTTTTAGAGTTGTACCTTTTTTAGTAGATGAGTTTAAAATAGAGGATGCAAAAGCGGTTGTAGAGGAGGCTTATTTAGCTTCATCTGAACCAAAATATATTATTTTAGCTGCAAACTCTTTTAATGTTATTTCCCAAAACTCTTTACTAAAAATTTTTGAAGAACCTCCTAAAAATATCTATTTTATTTTAATAACCCCTCTAAAAGCAAACCTTTTACCAACAATTCGCTCTCGTTTACCAATTTTTTATGGTGCAAAAGAGAAACAAACATTAACAATAGATTTAGATTTAAAAAAACTAAACTACCAAGAGGTATTTACTTTTTTACAAACATACTCTAAAAGTTCAAAACAAGAGGCAAAAGAGATTATTGAAGCAATTTTACAAAGAGCATTAACGCAAGGGGTAGAGCTCTCCCAAAAGCAATTGGAAAAGTTTGATTTAGCATATAAAACAATCGAGTTAAATAGCAGAGTACAAAATGTTTTAGCCATGCTTCTTATGAGTTTTGCAAAGGATAAAAATGAGATGTAAAAAAATTGCAAATCAAAATATAAAAGAGTATCTACAAAAGTTAGATGTTGATAGGGGTGGTGTTTCTATCTTAGCAAAAAAAACACAACTGCATCTGATTGAAATTACAAATCTTCATGTTGGAGCTGCAAATATTTTAAAACAAGATGCTTTAAGTGTAGGAGCAGATACAGCAGTGCCACGTGGAACTATTATTGCAAAAGAGCCTTATGTTAATGTTTTACTTATTGCAACTGCTAGGGAGCTAGAAAAACTCTCAAAAAAACTTTTAGTACAACCTTTTGGGCTTAAAGAGATCGCACATTTTTTAGAATCTTTACTTAAAGTAAAAAAAACAAAAAGTGTGCAGATTATGGGTGTTATTAATGCTAATGACGATAGTTTTTTTTCAGGGAGTCGCTTTAGAGATAAAGATGCAGTAGAAAAAATAGAGCAGATGATAGCAGATGGTGCAGATATTATCGATATTGGTGGGGTATCTTCTCGTCCAGGTTCTCAAAGTGTTTCTAAAGAGGAGGAGCTCGCAAGAGTTAAGCCAATTTTGGATGCAATTGCACATCATAAACTTTATGAAAAAGTAACTTTTAGTATCGATAGTTATGAACCTTTAGTTATTGCTAAAGCTCTTGAGAGTGGTTTTGGTATTATTAACGATATAACAGGTTTGCAAAACGATGAGGTGGTTAAGCTTGGAGGAGCGTACAATGCAACAGTTGTTGCTATGCATATGCAAGGAACGCCCCAAACAATGCAAAAAGCACCACATTATGATGATGTTGTTTTAGATATTTATGATGCTTTTGAAAAGATGATTCAAAAAGCAGACTCTTTTGGTGTAAAAGAGCTTGTGTTAGATGTTGGAATAGGGTTTGGAAAAACATTAGAGCATAATATTGCGCTTATTCAAAATTTAGAGCACTTTTTAACATTAGGTAAGCCTCTGCTTGTGGGTGCTTCACGTAAATCGATGATAGATATGATAAGCCCAAGTACTCCACAAGAGCGTTTAGCTGGAACGTTGGCTATCCATTTAGAATCTGTAAAAAATGGAGCTTCAATTGTAAGGGTGCATGATGTGTATGAGCATAAACAAGCACTTTTAGTACAACAAAAATTTTGGAACAATTAAATATGAAAAATATTTTTATTTTTTTTATAATTTTCTTTTTTATTGGATGTGATGGTGGTGGTACAAAAATTGTGGAGCTTAACGAGACAACTCCTATAGAGGATGACGTTGAGCAAGATATTGATATAAAAGAATCATTTACTTATGTAGTAAAAAAAACGGGGCAGAGTATTAGTTATGATAGTGAAGGCAAAGAGATTGGATACTTACCTGATGATGGTTTTTTTCAACTAGGCAAAGAGCCCATTTATACACGAGCTTCCCAGAGTGTTATAGATGAACTAACCCATTTGCAATGGCAAGATAATAATGATGTTCGCACAAAAACAAAAAGTTGGAGTGAAGCAAAAAGCTATTGTGATGCTTTAGTTTTAGATGGTTATGATGATTGGAGATTACCAACATTGATGGAGTTAACTACTTTAGTAGATTATTCCCACACAGCTCCTGCTATCAATAGAAAGTATTTTTATAATGTAAATGATGATCAGCGTTGGTATTGGAGTGTAAGTAGTTTTAAAGAATATGATGAGAATAGATGGTGTGTAGATTTTGTAACAGGTAAACAGAGCTATTTTTATAAAGATAATTCAAATCATCTACGTTGTGTAAGAGATGGGGAGTAGAGCATTATGAAAAAAATTATTTCTACATTAATTGTTTCTGTCTTAAGTTTAAATGCTCAATTTATTGCAGAAAATAAAACTATAAAAGATACAACTACAAATTTACAATGGCAAGATAGTGAACTCTCTGAGGCATTAAGCTGGGAAGATGCTTTAAAAGAGTGTGATGACTTAGCAGTGTCTGGTTATATTAATTGGAGATTACCAAATATTAATGAGCTAAAATCGATTATAGATATAGAGCAATACTCTCCAGCACTCGATGGAAACTTTACACAAAGGTTTTCAAATAATTATTGGAGTTCTACTACAAATGTAGCAGATAAACAAGAGGCTTGGAGTGTAGATTTTAATTATGGTGAAGTGGCAGCAACAAGAAAAGATACCACAGCCTTTGTACGGTGTGTAAGAGATTATTACTAACTCTTACACATTATCAAATAAAGCTTTTGTTTGTAGGTCTGGTTGTGGCTCTGCTACAAAGAAACCTTGCATATAATCAACATCAAGTTGTAGCAATTTGTCATAAACCTCTTTAGAGTGAACAAACTCCGCAATTGTTTTCATATTTGCATCTTTAGCAAAGTTGATAATATTTTTAACAACTTTACAATCTTTTTGACTTGTAGCTATATTTTTAACTAAACTACCATCAATTTTAAGATAATCTGCTTCCATATCCAGAACTGTTTTAAAGTTTGAATAACCACTACCAAAATCATCAATAGAAATTTTACACCCAAGTGTATGAAGTTTTTGCACTTTTGTTTGGAGGAGTTCAATATTTTCTATCTCATCACTCTCTAGTATTTCAAATGTTACACGTGATGCGAGTTCT
This sequence comes from Helicobacteraceae bacterium, assembly GCA_027063225.1. Classification (GTDB taxonomy): domain Bacteria; phylum Campylobacterota; class Campylobacteria; order Campylobacterales; family Sulfurimonadaceae; genus Sulfurimonas. The sequence continues at coordinate 12,124 of JAMOSG010000035.1, forward strand.
TTGTTTTGTGTTAAACGCTCCTCTATAAGTTTTAAAATATCTTTATTGATAAAATCGGAGTAGTTGAGATTGATACTTACACCAAGTTTTTCATTTTCAAACTTATCTAAAACCATAGAGAGAATAAGTTTTGTAATTTTGTAGTGGATATTTGTGTGTTCAATATTTGGCATAAAGAAAAATGGAGAAACAATTTTCCCATCTTTTTCTTTAATACGAACAAGAGCTTCATATTTTACAATTTGTGAAGTTTTAGGATCATAGATTGGTTGGTAAAAACAAAGAACTCTATTATCAAAAATAGCATGTTTTACAAAATCTACCCCTTTTTTCTCTAGAATAAGTTTACTTTCTTCTTGATGAGAAAGTGTTGTGACAATCATATTTCTACCATTTTGTTTTGCAATATAGAGTTTTTGATCAGCTACTTTTATGGCATTGTCTATTGTTTTTGATTCAACAGGTGAGAGGTTTAGCCCAATTGACACTGTAACATCGATTGTTTGGTCATTGTATATAAAATCAAAGTCTTCTATATTAGTACGAATTCTTTCACATACTTCAATAGAGTTACTTGCTTTTTTATGCCTTGTGTAGATAAGAAGTAAAAACTCTTCTCCACCATAGCGGATCATAATATCACTATCGCGAATTGAGTTTTTAAATATTTTAGCACTCTCTTTTAAAACATAATCTCCTGCATCATGACCATATACATCATTAATAGTTTTAAATTTGTCTAAATCTAACATAGCAATAGCATAGTTATTAAGATTTAAATACTCCACGATTTCTTTAAGGTAGTGACGGTTAAATAGTTTTGTAAGGGGATCACTAAAGAGCTTATGGCGACTTTTATAGTAGTAGAAAAATTGAAATATAATAAGCACAACAATTAAAACAATAAACACAACAATCGCTTGAAACAAAAGCTCATAAGGGGTAATAAGTTTTGCAATCTCTTTTTTAAATGAAGTATCTATATCGATATTTGCTATACCTACAATTTTACCATCTACAACAAGTGGATAAAGATAAGTTAAATATAAAGAGTCTATATGTGCTTGATGGATAATTTGAGGTTTTTTTGTTTTATATATCTCCTCATATGCTTTATTTTCAACATCAAATTTTTGGTAAAAATGTGCTTTATCTGTTTTTGAAGCATCTAGTAAGAAGCGAAACCTTCCTTTTGTATCTTTTTGTAAAATATAAAGATATTTAATATTTTTAGATGAAAGAGATAAAAACTCCTCAGTTGCATCTCTGTTTTGTTTATCTTTAAAGAGTAGAAAAAGATCATTTTTACTATGAATATTTTGTTTTTTTATCAGGTAGTTATTAAAGTTATCAAAAAGTTCATGATATTCTGCAATCATATTATTTTCAATGATAGAATAGATATTTTCTTTACTTTTAATAGCAGAATAGTACACATATACAAAAAAGAGTGCCAGTAAAAATAGAGCAATAGGAACTAAAAAATGTTTAGGTTGAATAACTCTTACCATATTCTATCTTCCAAATAAGGTTGTAGTTTTTTAGAGATATGAATATTCTCTTGTTCAAGACGAGGTTCTATAAAAACAATATTGGCACGCCCTTTTTTAAAGAAAAATGCTCCAAAACTTGTTGGCAGTTTTTCTAAACAATCATAGTCTAAAACAAATAGTTTCTTAGAAAGACACTCTTTGCTTAGTGAGAGTTTATCTTTTACTATGACAATAGAAGCATTTTTACAATTTGTTGTTACCTTAGTGTTGAGAGATATTTTTTTTAAAAGTTTGGCATCATCACTAAAAACAACTTTTTCTTGGTTTGTTGATATATTATCAACAATAAAAGATAAAATTTTTGCTTCTAGTTCAAGAGAGTCACCAAAAAGAGATAAACTAAAAATGAGGAGTAAAAATAGTGTTCTCATTTTAATGTGTATTCCATTGAAATTAAAACTCTACGTGAACGTTCTTGAAGAAAAAAACCATTAGATGGAACATTGCTATCATAAATATAACTTTTATAAGCTTTATCAAAAAGGTTTTCCCCTTTGAGTTTAAGGAGTAGTTTCTTAGAATATTGGTAAGAAATAGCTAGTGTATAATCATATCTTGAAGAGATATCATGTCCAAGTTCATCTGTGTAAGCATTTCTATAAACAAGTTCATTATACACAGTAAGTTTATTAAAACTTTTGTCTGCTTTTAGGAAAAAACCTCTTTCACTGGAGAATGTTTTATCTTTAAAAATTTGGAAATAATCAAGTGTAAATTTTGTATCTAAATTTGGTTCATAATCAAAACGAGTGTAAAATCTTTGAAAGTGAATCGTATCTGGATTGTTTATATAGGTTTTTGTTGTTGGATTTATAACAATAGCATTTGTTACTGTTGAATCAGCAAACCCTGCTTGAAAATTAAATTTTTTGGTTACATTAGCATTTAGACCAAGGTTTATCACTCGATTTTCCATTGCTTTTAAATTCGCGTTTGCATGTGCAAAGAAAGGGGAAAAATAGAGTTGATTAAGTGTTGGATGCCCTATTTTATTGAAAAAGAAAAGTTGTAAACTCCATTTTTCTTCTTGTAGTTTAGTACCTAGACGATAAATAATATCTTTAGAATCCTCTTTTGCTTTAAGGGTGTAGTAGTTATATTTTAAACCACTAATAAGCATAATGTTAGAAGATATAAAGTAATCACTTTGTGTATAAACAGAGTAAATGTTTTTCTTTAAATCTTGTGGTAATGATGGATAAGAGACCCCATCAAGAATAAATGATTTTGGTTCAAACTCCATTCTCTCAAAACTTGCACCAAATAAAATTTTATGATTTTTAAAGTTTTGATGGTTTTGAATCTCAATAACAGAGGTTCTTGTATTGAGGTCAATTTGTATATGTTTTGCATTTGACCCATCTATAAATTGAATTGTTTTAGTATCAGTGTAGTCAATATCAATATACTCTAAAGATGTAGAAGCTTTTATAAAACTATTTGTACCTAGTTGTTTGCACATATGTAAATAAAAGTTTTTTCCGATTTGTTTGTTATTTTGTGGTGTTAAACTAAAAGTTGTAAAAGGGTCCGCTTTATCTTTCATAGCAGAAAAGGCTATTTCATAATCATCTTTTTTTGTAAATTTAGCAAAAAATTGAGCTTTATTTGCATCTCTTTTTAACTTATAACCATGGTGTGTTACTGTTTTTGTTTTATGCTCTTGTAAATCTAGGTTAAGTAGATAGGAGTATTGTTTGTTGAGTTTACGTGCATCTATAACATTGAGACGAGTTTCTCCCAATGTATCGTATGTAATTTGGGTAAAAATACCATTTTCACGTAGAGGGTCTTTTGTGTATATACGTATAATCATTCCAGCTGTATCGTTTCCATTAGCAAGTGTATTCCCAGCTTGGTAAATCTCTATGTAGTCCACAAAATAAAGGTTCATAAAACCATACTGAGCAATAGCATTTCCAAAAGTAACGGCATTGAGTTCATGATTATCTATAAATATTTTAAATGGAGTTACAGAGTTGTTTTTTGAACCAGATTTGATAAGTTGTGACTCACCCATTCTTGAGGTAGCAAGGTGAAAAAACCTTACAGTTCGTAAAATATCATTGAGTGTAAATGCTTGCATATAATCAAGATCTTCTCTTGTATATACAATAATATCCCCACCATTTTTATAAAGAGTTTTTTTGTGGGGTTGTACTTCTTTGTTGTATTTTTTCATAAGCACATCAAGAGAAGCTTCACTTCCAAAAAGAAAAGAGCTAATAGTAAGTGGTAAAAGTAACTTTTTCATCTTTTAGCCTTTTGTTATTTTAAAATATCTTTTGCAACTTCAAATTGGTTTGCAGTCATAAGGTGGATTTTTGGATGGAGTGCTTTTAGATTTTCAAAAAGTTGTTTACTTAGTTCAAATCCAACTTTGTATTCCTCTTGTGCTCCACCTTTTGCATTCGCTTCACGTAAAGCTACAAGATATTTATCTGGTACGTGAATTCCAGGTACATGTGCTGCTAAAAATTGAGCAGTTCTTAATTTTGTAATAGGAAAAACTCCAAAAATAAGTTCATTTTGTTGTTTATGTTCACAACACCCTTTGTGAGCTTTTTGGTGTAGTTCTAAAAGAAGTTTTGCATTTTCTAAATCATACACAGGTTGTGTAATGATACCAATAGAGCCATGTTTGATTTTCTTTTGCATCTTTTTTTGAAGTGTTTTTGGATTTTTTGCAAAAGAGTTCACAACTGAAAAAGGGTAAATTGGTTTTGGAGCAACGCTAAAAGGTTTTCCAGCATAGTTCATACCTGAGTTAAAAGCACTAATAATATCTAAAAGCAAAGTAGAATCAGATTCAAAAACACCTTTTGTATGGGGCTGATCTGACATAGTTGCTGCATCACCAGTTAGAGCTAAAATAGTGCGAATATCAAACTCATTAGCTCCTAGTAAATCAGACTGGAGTGCAATTTTATTGCGATCTCTCATACTCATAGTTGCAATAACAGGTTTGTTAAATCGTTCTTGTAAAAGTTTTGCACCAAAGAGCGAATTATATTTGAGTTTTGCTAAAGGATTATCTGTTGTGCTAAACCCATCCACAAGTTTATCAAGTCCAAGTTGTGCAATTTTCTGTACTGTTGGAGTAAAAGTTGCACTATGCCCCGGAGTTGTTTCTAATGTAATATATGTACCGTTTTGTAATTTATCTATTAACTGCTCAAACACAAATCTATCCTAATTTTTCGCTATAATTTCACTATTATAACAAAGAAAGAGAAAAATAATGTTAAAACTTGCTGTATTTGATTTTGATTCAACATTAATGGATGGTGAAACAATCGATTTTTTTGCTGAAGAATTGGGGATTGGTGATGAGGTTGCTTACATCACAGAAGAGGCTATGAGTGGAAGACTTGACTTTTTTGAGTCTTTACAAAAAAGGGTAAAACTTTTAGAGGGACTGGATTATTCAGTAGTAGAGAAAATTAGTCAAAATTTACCTTATATGCCAGGTGCTAAGCAGACAATTGCAGAGCTTAAAAATCGTGGTGTAAAAGTTGTGTGTTTTAGTGGTGGCTTTAGAAGTGCAACAGGATATGCAAAAGATATTTTAGGATACGATGCAGATTTTTCAAATGTATTGCATCAAAAAGATGGCAAACTCACAGGGCTTGTTGGGGGAGATATGATGTTTTCTCACTCAAAAGGGGATATGCTACAAAGATTACAAAATATTTTAGGTGTAACTCAAGAGGAAACTATAGTTTGTGGTGATGGTGCAAATGATTTAAGTATGTTTGCTCATGCTGGAACTAGAGTTGCTTTTTGTGCAAGAGATATCCTCAAAAAGGAAGCCAACATTATAGTTGAGCAAAAAGATTTAACACAAATCTTAGAAAAAATATAGGGACATAGATGTTAGATAACACAGTTTGGAGACAATACAACCAAGAAAATAACTTTAGAGAAGTTTTAGCACAATATACGCAAATAGAGTATATAGATTTAATTGAGAATGAAAAAGAGCTTTATGGAGCAATGAAAGCAAAACTTACAAAAAAAGAGTTAAAACTTTTAGCGATGGATAGTGCAAATATTTCAGATGAGGAGCTTAAAAAAGAGTTCTCTTATGATGATGAAGCATTACAAAAAGCGAAGTTTAAACTTTACAAAAAACTCAAACAAGATAAAACTCGTCTTGCTTTTCGTGCTACAAAAGCAGATGAATACTATGAGGTTTAAAGAGTGTTAACAAAGCAATTTTCAACACAAGTTTGTGAGGTTGAACTTGTTAATGATGATGAATTTATCTCATTTTTTGAGAAAAACTATGGGCTTTTTTGTAACCATCTTCTTTCTATTAAGGGTGAAATCTCTGCAAAGGTAGAATCTTTTTTACAACAAAAAGGGTACAAATATATCCAAAATGTAGAGTTACCAAAAGGGAAACTAAAAGAGGGTCTTGAAAAAGAGATAGAGAAAGTGCGTCAAGAAGCGTTTTTAGAGCGTCAAGAGCTTGAAGCAAAAGTTGCAAAACTTTCAAATAAACTCCAACAAAATTTAAAAGTTATGGATTCTTTGGTAAGAAGTGGCCAAGAACTTAAAGTGGATGGAGATTTACTTTTACTTAACCGTGTTAATAGTGGTGCAACTATTAATGTGAGTGGAAGTTTAATTATTACACAAATTGTTGAAGGTTCTATTCGTTGTAATGGAGATTTTATGATGTTAAAAGCTTCACCTAAAGCAAATATTGTGTTTCACGGAGTTGAGGTAGATAATGACTACCTCAAAGATAGACTCAATCGTGTAGAATTGATAGAGAATAAAATACATATTACACCAGTATTAAAGGAGACAAATTGGGCATAGTTATAGCAGTAATTAGTGGAAAAGGTGGCGTTGGTAAAACTACAACAACAGCAAATATTGGTCTTGGAATTGCAATGAATGACAAAAAAGCAGTTGTAGTTGATTTTGATATTGGACAACGTAACTTAGATATGATTTTAGGGTTAGAGAATCGTGTTGTTTACGATATTGTTCAAGTTATGGATGGTGAAGCAAAAATGAAACAAGCTCTTATTAAGAGTAAAGTAAATGAGAACTTGATGTTTTTAGCAGCTTCACAAACAAAAGATAAAACAGTTTTAGATTCTGCAAAAATTAAAAATTTGGTAGAGGAGCTTAAAGAGGAGTTTGACTTTGTTATTTTAGATGCTCCTGCTGGAATTGAGAGTGGGTATGAGCATACTATTGAGTTTGCAGATGCAGCTATTATTGTTGTAAACCCTGAAGTATCTTCTATCCGTGATGCGGATCGTGCTATTGGTATTTTAGATTCAAAAAGTCAAAAAGTAAAAGATGGTGAAGATGTACAAAAACATCTTATTATCAACCGTGTAAACCCTGCTATGGTTGAGAGTGGTGAGATGCTTAAATGTGATGATATTTTAGATATTTTAAATGTACCACTTTTAGGAAAAGTTCCTGAAGATAGAGCGATTATTGAAGCTTCAAACCAAGGAAAACCTGTTATTACAGATAACAACTCTGAAGCTGGAAAAGCTTATAAACGTATAGCAGATAGACTTTGTGGTAAAGATGTGAAAATTCCAGAATTTGTTGCAAAAAAAGGTGGAATTTTAGGACTATTTAAAGGGATGTTTAAATAATGTTTGGATTTTTAAAGAAAAAAAGTAGTGCAAATACTGCTAAAGATAGACTTACAATTGCTATTATGTCTGATAGAGAGAGTACACATTATCCTTTTATGGATGAGATGAAAGCTGAGATTATTGAAGTTGTAAAAAAATATATTGGCGTAAAAAGTGTAGATATTAAAAAAGAGGTTGTGGATGATGTTGAAGCACTCTCTATTGATGTTCAGTTAGATAAGTAAGAAAAAAAGGGCAAAACTTGGAAGAGCGATTTTTAAAAGTTTATAGTAAATTTCGCAAAGATGATTACCAAGTTATTGCTTATGTTTCTAAGTTGAAGACACAAAAATTTTGGAAAATTGTAAACCTTGAATATCGAGACAAACACAAAGGGTACCAAGAAACATTGCTTTTAAAAGATAAATTTTATGATGCAGAAAATTTTCATATGAGTACAATGTTTGTGTATGATTTAGATAAAGGTGAAGAGTATTTTGAAAAAATTGAAAATCTTTCCAATGTACGTTACAATATTTTAGCAAAGAGGGCGAGGCTGCTTTCACACCCTGTGTGGAAGCTAGTAGCACATGAATTGTTAGAGTTTTACCACGATTTACAAGTTGCAATTCGTAGTGGAGATGATCTTTTTCGTGCGAACTCCTACAGAGAAGATGTTGTAGCTGTAAGAAATAAACATACAAAAGAGTTTATATTTGTCCATTTAGACTCTTTAAAAGTTGCATTAAGAATAAAATAAAAAAGTGAAAAAAATGGGAAAAAAACTACACGTAGTATCACTTGGTTGTACTAAAAATTTAGTTGATACTGAAGTGATGATGGGAAAACTTCAAGATTATGATGTTGTGTCTGAAGTTGATAATGCAGATGTTATTATAGTAAATACTTGTGGATTTATTGACGCTGCAAAAGAGGAGTCTTTAAATACTGTTTTATCTCTACATGAAGAGCGTAAAGATGATAGTCTTTTAGTGATGGCTGGGTGTTTAAGTGAGCGTTACAAAGATGAGCTAATGGTGCAGATTCCTGAGGTAGATATCTTTACAGGTGTTGGAGATTATGAGCAAATTGATGAGCTCTTAGCAAAAAAACAGAGCCAATTTAGTGATGAAGTTTATCTTATCGATGGGGCTGAGCGTGTTGTAACTGGTTCAAGTTACCATGCTTACGTGAAACTTTCAGAAGGGTGTAACCAAGCGTGTAGTTTTTGTGCTATTCCATCTTTTAAAGGGAAATTGCATTCACGTAATTTAGATTCTATTGCAAAAGAGGTTGAGGCTTTAGTTGCAAAAGGGTATTACGATTTTAGTTTTGTATCACAAGATAGCTCCTCATACTTGCGTGATCAAAATGTAAAAGATGGTCTTTCACTTTTAATTCAGAGAATAGAACTTATAGAGGGTGTAAAAAGTGCAAGAATTTTGTATCTCTATCCATCTACTACAACGATTAAACTTTTAGAAAATATTGCAAAAAGTAAAATTTTTCATAACTATTTTGATATGCCAATTCAACATATTAATGATGATATGCTTCGCATTATGAAGCGTGGTTTTGGAAAAGAGAAAACTTTAGAGTTACTAAACTATATGAGAAAACTGCCTAACTCATTTGTAAGAACAAGTTTTATTGTTGGACATCCACATGAAACACAAGAGATGTTTGATGAGATGGTAGAGTTTGCCAAAGAGTTTGGATTTGATAGAATGAATGTTTTTGAGTATTCAGATGAAGAGAGTACAACTTCATTTGATATGGAAGCAAAGATTGATGAAGAGATAATTAAAGAGCGTGCAGAGATTTTGGGTGCTGTTGCTAAAGAGGCACGTTTAAAATCTTTAGAAGCAGAGGTAGAAACGCAGATAGAACTTGTCATAGATGGTGTAAGCAATGAGCATGAGTACCTCCTTAGTGCAAGAAAACTTCTTTGGGCTCCAGAGATAGATGGTGAGATTTACGTCAATGACAGAATTGTAGATGAGGAGTTAGAGTTTGGAAAAATCTACAAAGCTAAAGTGACACAGCTTGTAGGTGATATTTTAACTGCTACTGTATATAATGATACAACCTCAAATAACTAAATTTCTACAAAACAAAAAAAACCTTCTAGCATTCTCCGCTGGAGGGGATTCTACAGCACTTTTTTTTCTCCTTTTAGAGCAAAATATACCTTTTGATATTGCTATTGTTGATTATAATTTGCGCAAACAAAGTAAAGCTGAAGTTACTTACGCAAAAGAGTTAGCAAACAAGTATAAAAAAGAGTGCTATGTAAAAAACAGTCCAAAAATCAAAAATAATTTTGAAGCAAATGCACGAAAAATTCGTTACGATTTTTTTTCTCACCTTATAGAGCAAAACGGGTATGAAACACTTTTAACAGCGCACCATTTAGGGGATAGACTTGAATGGTTTTTAATGCAATTTACAAAAGGTGCAGGAGCAGTTGAGCTTGTTGGAATGCGACAAATAGAACAAAAAGATAATTACACCTTAGTGCGGCCACTTTTAGGTGTTACAAAAGAGGAGCTTGTGGAGTATTTAAAGTTACATAAAATTGTTTACTTTGAAGATGAAACAAATAGCGATTTAAGTTATAAACGTAACTATTTTCGTCATAAGTTTGCACAGCCACTTTTACAAGAGTATGCAAAAGGGATTGCTAAGAGTTTTGAGTATTTGGACAAAGATGTCAATATTTTAGTAGAAGATATTGAAATAAATTCCTTTGAAGATATGGCATTTTTTTACACAACATCAAATAAAAGAGCACAAATTGTTGCACTTGATAGATATTTTAAAAAAATAGGGCATCTTTTAACAAAAAATGAAAGATTTCTTTTAGAGACAAAACAAGAGGTTATTATTTCACGTAGATATGTGGTTGCCTTTTTTGACGATTTTGTTTGCATTACCCCTTTTGTTCAAAATGTTACACTTCCAAAAGAGTTTAAAGAGGAGTGTAGGGTGTTAAAAATAAACCAAAAACAGAGAGCTTTTTTCTTTTTAAATAAAAAAAGTTTTGAGTTTTATAAAACTCTAAATAAAAAGAAAGTATAATTGCCCGATTTTTCTTTAACTGGAGTTTAAGGAAATATTCACAGATTGTGTTAAAAAGCTAGTGCAACCCACTCTTTAGTGGTCATTGTTCAACACTCTCGAAGCCAACTAGCGAAAATTCTGGCTCAATAAAGAAGCCTTTAAAGGACCTTAAATGGTAACTATGAAAGACCTATTAGAATGTGGTGTACACTTCGGACACCAAACTCGTCGTTGGAACCCAAAAATGAAAAAATATATCTTTGGTGTTCGTAAAAATATTTATATTATCGATTTACAAAAAACTTTACGTTATTTCCGTAAAACTTACCAAATCGTTATGGACGCAGCAGCTGAAGGGCAAACTATCCTTTTTGTTGGTACTAAAAAACAAGCTCGTAACTCTGTAAGAGAAGCAGCAATCGCTTGTGGTATGCCATATGTAGATAACAGATGGTTAGGTGGTATGCTTACTAACTTCTCTACTATTCAAAAATCTATTCGTAAACTTGACCTTATTAACGAAATGCAAGAAAATGGTCAAATTGATCTTTTAACTAAAAAAGAAGCTTTAATGCTTTCTCGCCAAAAAGATAAACTAGAAGCATATTTCGGTGGTATCCGTGATATGAAGAAACTTCCAGATATGCTTTTTGTTGTTGATGCAGTAAAAGAGCACATTGCAGTTTTAGAAGCAAGAACTTTAGGTATTCCTGTTGTTGCTCCACTAGATACTAACTGTGATCCAGATCTTATCACTTACCCAATTCCAGGTAATGATGATGCTATTCGTTCTATTCAACTTTTCTGTCGTGAAATGACTGAAGCTATTAACGAAGGTAAAGCTTTAGCAAATGCACCAGAGCAAGAAGAAGCAGCTGAAGAAGCAGAAGCTGCAACTGAAGAAACTACAACAGAGGAAGCGTAATTATGGCAGCAGTAACAGCAGCAATGGTTAAGGAGCTTCGTGCAGCTACAGATGCTCCAATGATGGATTGTAAAAAAGTTTTAGTTGAAGCTGATGGAGATATGGAAAAAGCAAAAGAGCTTCTAAAAGAGCGTGGTATTGCAAAAGCAGCTAAAAAAGCTGACCGCGTTGCTGCAGAAGGTCTTTGTGGTATCAAAATTGCAGACGATTTCTCTAAAGCTACAGTTGTTGAGATTAACTCAGAAACTGATTTTGTTGCTCAGAATGATGGTTTCAAAAACCTTGTTGCAAGCACAGTAGAAGAAGTTTATAGTAACCAACCAGCAGATGTTGATGCTCTTATGAAATCTGCTTTTGGTGAAGATTTCGTAGCACAAGTTGCAAAAATTGGTGAGAAAATTGAACTTCGTCGTTTTGCTACATTAAGTGCAGATGATGAAACAGTAGCAATCAATGGTTATATCCACTCAAATGGTCGTATCGCTGTTATTGTTAAAGCAAAATGTGATTCAGCAAAAACTGCTGAGTGTATGAAAGATACAATGAAACAAATTGCAATGCACGCATCTGCAATGAAACCAACTACTCTTTCATACAAAGATTTTGATGCAGAGTATGTAGAAAGTGAAACAAAAGGTCGTATTGAGGCACTTAAAAAAGAGAATGAAGAACTTTCTCGTTTAGGTAAACCTCTTAAAAACGTTCCTAAATATATCTCTAAAATGCAACTTACTGATGAAGTGATGAAACAAGCTGAAGCTGATATTAAAGCAGAGCTTATCGCTGAGGGTAAACCAGAGAAAATTTTAGATAAAATTATTCCAGGTAAAATTGCAAGATTTATTTTAGATAATACATTACTTGATCAAGAGCAAGCTCTTTTAGATCAACAATATGTACTTGATGATAAAAAAACAGTAGCAGAAGCTGTAGAAGCAGCTGCTAAAGCTTGTGGTGGTACAGCTGAGATTGTTGAATTTGTACGCTTTGAAGTTGGTGAAGGTATCGAGAAAAAAGTTGATGACTTCGCAGCTGAAGTAGCAGCACAAATGAGTTAAGCCCTTTTTGGCTTAACTTCCCCCTTGATTCTCTTTTTTCCTTTTTAGTTTCTTCTTTTTTTGATATAATCTATTTTATGAATTTACTTAGTGCACACAATATAGAGCATAGTTTTGACTATGAACTCTTTTCTAATATCAATTTAGATTTAGAACAAAAACAGAGTATTGCTATTGTTGGGAAGAGTGGAAGTGGAAAATCTACATTATTGCATATCTTCTCTACACTTTTAGATCTAAAAGCAGGGGATGTTTTTTTATTTGATAAAAACATCAAAGAGCTTAACGCAAAAGAGTTAAGTCGTATAAAAAGGGATGATTTAGGTTTTATTTTTCAAGCACATTATCTTTTTAAAGGCTTTAGTGCATTTGAAAATTTAGAGGTAGCTTCTATTCTTTCCCAAGAGCCAATTGAGCAAGAGATTTTAGAAAAATTAGATATTGCAAAAGTTATAAAGCAAAAAGTAACTGAACTCTCAGGTGGGCAGCAGCAACGAGTTTCTATTGCCCGTGTTTTAACAAAAAAACCGCGTATTATTTTTGCAGATGAACCAACAGGGAATCTTGATAAAGCAACAGCTTTGGAGGTGATGAACCTTTTGTTGGAATATGTAGAGCAAAATGATGCAGGGATGATTTTAGTTACACACGATGAAGAATTAGCACAAATGTGTCAATTTCTTTATAGGTTAGAGGGTAAAAAACTACATAAAGTTAAATAATGGAACTTGTCGAGTTTTTTAAAGCCCAAAATATTGTTGGATTTATTCTCCTTTTTTTTCGTTTTGGTGGACTTTTTATAAGCACACCAATCTTTTCCCACACAAGTATAACTGCAACACTAAAAACAGCAATGGCATTTTTCTTTACAATTGTTTTTTACCCTGTTATGCCACCTTTAGAATTAAACATTACACTTCCTACACTTTTTATTGCAATACTGAGTGAACTTTTTTTTGGTTTGCTTATAGGACTTATGTTGCAACTTGCTTATAATGTTATAACATTTGCAGGAGGAATAATTTCTTATATGATGGGGTTTTCTATGGCTAGTGCAATTGACCCACAAAGTGGTGTCTCGATGCCTATTGTTTCACAGTTCTTATCACTTATGGGTTTGATGGTTTTATTTGAACTTGATTTGCATCATTGGTTACTTTACTATATTGATAGTTCTTTAGTAGCTATTCCATTAGGTGGTTTTTTACTTAAAGATCAACTTCTAGAGTATTTTTTACAATCAACTACAAATATGTTTGTAGTTGGTTTAATGATTGCATTTCCTATTATTGCTTTATCTTGGCTTGCAGATATTATTTTTGGTATGCTCATGAAAACAATGCCACAATTCAATTTACTCGTTATTGGATTTCCTATAAAGATTATGGTTTCGTTTGCAGTTCTTATTGCAACATTTAGTGCAACAATGTTGCTCTTAAAATTACAAATTAAAGATGCTTTTAATATTTTAGAAAGCTTTTTTTAGCTTTTTTTGCTACAATAGCATAAAGAGCTCTTTTTCAAGGAATAAAAGTGACAATTTTACTTTTAAATGATAACCCAGTAGTAAGTAAACTGGTAACACTTAGTGCACAGAAAACTTCAAATAGTTTAGATATTGTTTCTTCAGTTGATGACATTCAAGAAGCTTCTTATGATCTTTTTATCTTAGATGATAGTAAATATGAAGATGATATTATAGAAGAGGTTAAAGATAAAATTAAGTATAAAAAATCTTTATATATATATTCTAAAGATGCTCCACTTGTTGATGAGGTTACATCTTCTATAAAAAAACCTTTTTTACCTACAGATTTAGTGGATTTGTTCTCAATGTTAGGTGATGGTATTGAAGATATGGATATTTCCAATGATTTAAGTGAAGGTTTAGTAGAAAATGATGTAGATTTAACTTTTGATGAGATAGAAGAAGGTGAAGAACTTATTACACTAGATGATGATATGATAGACTTAGGGGATGATGAACTTTCATTTGATGATGAATTAGATAATGATACCTCTTTTAATTTTGAAGAAGAATCTTCGGATGAAGTTGTAGAAAATTCAATTGATGATGAGAAAGAGCCTGTTTTAGATCATGAAGAGATTCAAGAGGTACAAGAACTTTTAGAAGATGCAGAATCTGATGAAGATGAGGTTAATTTAGATGATTTTGAAGCAGAAGATTCTAATGATTCACAAGAGATGAGTCTTGATAGTGAAGATGAGCTGGATTCTTTAGAAGAAGCAACTCCTGAAGCTGTTGAAGATGCCTTTGAAGAGGATGTAGAAGAGTTTAACTTGGATGAATCGTTAGATGAGTTTGAGGAGCCTAAAGAGGAAGAGAGTGTTTCTTCTAGTTTAGATGATCTTTTAGAGGAAGATGTTATAGAAGAGGAAAAAGAGACACTTGATATTGCAGAGGATGAGCTGCTTAGTGATTTTGAAGAGAGTGAAGATACAGTAGATGATACATCGCTTGATGAAGAACTTCTTTCGCAAGAACTCTCTTTAGATGAAGAGTTACCAAAAGAGCAAGAGGTAAATATATTAGCAGATGATCCTTTTGATATGGTTCAAGATGAACTTGAATCTTCCGATGAAACAGAAGTAGAAGAGAGTGAGCAACCTGTAGAAGAAGAATCTGATGAAGATGAAGATATAGAATCTCAAATTGAGAATGCTTTAGATGAGCTTACTCCTGAAGATTTAGAGAGTGAAGTGGATGAAGAGACTCTTTTAGATTTAGCGCAAAATGAATTTAGCGACTTAGACTCTTTAAATGAGAGAGATATTAAATTAGCAATTGGTGAAGATGTGGAGGATGAACTACAAGAGATTGTTGAAGATTCTGTTGATGAGGAGTTACTACAAGAAGAGCAAGAGGTTGTAGAATCTCAAAATGAAGAGATTGCTCAAACAGAAGAACCAAAACATTCAAACCCTAATATAGAAGCTTTAAAACAACTCATAGAGGTATTAAGTGATGAGAAACTTTTATCTATGAAAGGGTTAAAAATTAATATCAATATAACATTAGGTGGGGATGATTAATGAATAATAAAAGTGGAGCTATTTTGGTTGTATCTGGTCCTAGTGGAGCAGGAAAAAGTACACTTATTAATGCAATGATGAAAGATTTGGGGGATTGTTATTTCTCTATCTCTACAACAACTCGCCCTATGCGTGAGGGTGAAGTTGATGGTGTGCATTACCATTTTGTAACAAAAGAGGAGTTTGAAAAAGATATACAAGAGGGGCATTTCTTAGAGTATGCACTTGTTCATTCAAACTACTATGGAACATCACTTAAACCTGTAAAAAAAGCACTCCAAGAGAAAAAACTTGTTATTTTTGATATTGATGTGCAGGGTAATGAAGCTATTAAAAAACAACTTGGTGATATTACAACGTCTGTATTTGTAACAACACCAACATTAACTGAGTTAGAAAATAGACTTACAACTCGTTCAACTGATTCTGCTGAGGTTATTTCAAAACGTATTGCAATGGCTAAAGAGGAGGTAAAACGTGTTGGAGAATATGAGTTTTTAGTTGTAAATGATAAGCTTGAAGAAGCAGTACAAACACTTACAACAATAGCAAAAGCAGCACGTTTAAAAATTGAGCATAAAGATGTGCAAGAGTTTATTCAAAAGTGGGTAGATAAAGCCTGATTTTTGAAATTGAGTTATTATTTATTGTAATAACAGTAAAGAGTTGATATACTCTAAGAACTAAATTTTAACTATATTAAAAAGGAAATATTATGGGTATGCCTAGCGGAACAGAATTATTACTTATCTTTGGAATTATTGTACTTTTATTTGGTGCTAAAAAAATTCCAGAATTAGCAAAAGGTGTTGGTAAAGGGATTAAAAACTTTAAAGATGAGATGAAAGATGATACTCCTTCCACAACTGCAGAGGCTGAAACTCCAAAATCTGTAGAGAGTAACACACAAACAGCTTCAACTGAAGCTCCTAAAACTACAACACAGGCGTAAAAATTGAAACAACGTGTAGCTGAAATATTACGTGAAACATTAAATCGTGAAGTTGTATTAGAGAAGCCTCGTGACCGCTCTTTTGGTCACTTTGCTACTCCTATTGCATTCTCTTTAGCTAAAGAGCTTAGAAAATCTCCTATGGTTATTGCAGATGAACTTGCTTCATCTTTTAGTGATAGTGAAGTTTTTTCTAGTGTAGAGGCTGTAAAAGGGTACTTAAACTTTCGTTTGAGTGAAGATTTTTTATCTGAATATGCTTCTTGGGCGATAGATAATAGTGAAGATTTTGCAAAAAAAGAGGCAAATAATCAAAAAATTCTTTTAGAGTTTGTAAGTGCAAATCCAACAGGACCTTTGCATATTGGTCATGCTCGTGGTGCAGTGTATGGTGATACACTTTACCGTTTAGCAAAACATCTTGGGTATGATATTACAGCAGAGTATTATGTAAATGATGCTGGAAATCAAATCGATTTACTTGGTCTTTCTATTCAACTTTATGCACGTGAAAATATTTTAAAAGAGGATGTTGAGTATCCTGAGAGTTATTATCGTGGTGAGTATTTAGAACCTTTAGCGCAAGAAGCAAAAGAGAAGTTTGGTGAAGAGATTTTTAAAGATGAATCTCGCCAAAAAGAGCTTGCAATGTGGGCTAAAGATAAAGTTATGGAGCTGATTAAAAAAGATTTAGCTGCTACAAATATTTTCTTTGATACTTTTGTAAATGAATCTTCCCTTTATAGTGAATGGGATAGAGTGATGCAAAAGATGGGTGATGGAGTGTATGAAAAAGATGGAAAACTTTTTATTGCTTCTTCACAAAAGGGTGATGATAACGACAGAGTAGTAGTTCGTGAAGATGGCAGACCTACTTACTTAGCTGGAGATATTATCTACCATAACCAAAAATTTGAGCGTGGGTATGACCACTACATTAATATTTGGGGTGCAGATCACCATGGATATATTGCACGTGTAAAAGCTGCTATTGAGTTTTTAGGGTATGACTCTTCAAAACTTGAAGTGCTTCTTTCTCAAATGGTTTCACTTCTAAAAGATGGTGAACCTTACAAAATGAGTAAGCGTGCTGGAAATGTTATTTTAATGAGCGATATTGTAGAAGAGATTGGTGCGGATGCACTTCGCTTTATTTTCGCTTCTAAAAAGAGTGATACTGCACTAGAGTTTGATTTAGAAGAGTTTAAAAAAGAGGACAGTTCAAACCCAATTTTTTATATTCAGTATGCTCATGCACGTATCCAAACACTTCTTGCAAAAAGTGAACTAGATAAAGAGACAATTAATGCTACACCACTTAAAAATTTAAGTGAAGATGCAGCAGCATTACTATTTGAAGCACTTTTACTTCCTGAAGTTGTAGATGATGCTTTTCATTCACGTCAAGTGCAAAAGTTACCAGAGTATTTAAGAACACTTGCAGCATCTCTTCATAAGTTCTACTACGATGTTCGCATTATTGGGACAAAAGATGAAGCAAAACTTTTAAAACTTCTACTTGTTGTAGCTCTTTCTTTAAAGACTGGTCTTGCTTTAATGGGAATTACTGCTAAAGATAGAATGGTAAAAGAGCAAGAGTAAAAAGAAATCTCTTAAATTTTAAAATTTAAGAGTCTTTTTATATCAAAATATGGTACTATTGCTTTAGGCTATAAATAAAAATTAATGGATAATATTATGAGTATTTTAGTAAGAGAAGCAAAAAAAGAAGATGCAGCATTTATTGCACAAATGGTTTTACAAAGCACACGTGCTGGTAAAGCTATTGGGATGTTTGACCTTATTTTTGATATAAATGACGATAAAGAGATTCTCTCTTTGTTGGAAGCTTTTGTAGCAACGTCTGTAAAACATCAATACCATTATAGTAATTTTTTAATCGCACAAATCGATTCTCAAGATGTTGGAACACTTTGTAGTTACGAGCCACGTGTTGCAACACGTCAAAACTTTATAGACGCTCTTGCTGAAATAAATGTAACGCAAAATGTGGAATCAACATTAAAAATTTTTGATGAGTGTGATTTTAACCTTACAAATAGAGTTTTAATGTTTGATTGTATGGAAGAGTTAGAGGGATTTGTAGATTTAGATGTTTTAAAAACTCTTATGCAAAAAACACTTCTTAAAGCTCGTATGAAAGGGTATAGTGTTGCACAAACAATTGTTGAGATTGGTTCACTTGATACTTTACTTTTTTACAAAAAGCTAGGTTTTAAAGAGGTAAAAGAGGTTGAATGTGAGCTTTATAAAGAGTATTTAGGGCGTTTAGGGCTTATTTTACTAAAAATAGAGTTTTAATTTTTTTACTCTTATGCAACAATTTTATTTTATACACCAAGAGGTTTTTTCTTGGTTTGAAAAAAATGGACGCCATGATCTTCCTTGGCGTCAAACCAATAACATCTACTACATTTATCTTAGTGAAACAATGCTTCAACAAACACAGGTTGAGCGTGTAAAAAATGAGTATTATCCACAGTTTTTAGAAAAATTTCCAACTTTAAAAGATTTAGCACAAGCCTCTTTAGATGAAGTGTTGAGTGCTTGGAGTGGGCTTGGATACTATAGACGTGCAAAAAATCTTTATGCTTGTGCGAATGAATGTTTAGAGCATTTTGATGCAACACTGCCACAAGAGTATAAAACACTTTTAACACTTCCAGGAATTGGTAAATACACCGCAAGTGCTGTTTGTAGTTTTGGGTATGAACAAAATGTAGTGGTGGTAGATACCAATATAGCACGAGTTATTAAACGTTTTTTTGGGCTTGTAGATGCTAAAGATGCACTTATTTGGCAAAAAGCACAAGAGTTTTTACCCCATACAAAAGTAAAAGAGCATAATTTGGCATTAATGGATTTAGGTGCAATGGTGTGTTTACCTAAAAATCCAAAATGTGCTGAATGTCCATTACAGCAGTGGTGTCAAGGAAAACAGAACCCTCATATCTATACACAAACAAAGAAAAAAGAGTATATTGCCATGGAGCTTTTTTTTGGAGTGTGGATAAAAAACAATAAAATAGCACTGCATTACTCAAAAGATAATATGTACCATAATATGTTAGTACTTCCAAATGTTGAACCAATCGAAGAGAATTTTTTAGGGAGTTTTAAACACTCCTATACAAAATATAAACTTGATGTAAAGCTTTATGAAGTAGAGGAAATTTATGAAGATGATTTAATATGGGTAGATGTAGAAGAGTTTGAGAGTTTGCCAATTTCATCTTTAACGAAAAAAGCGTATAAAATTATAAGGAGAACAAACAATGAATAAAAACCCAGCACTTGCACTTATGCAAATAGAAACAGCACTTAATCATTTACAAAATACAATGGTAGATGAAGATGGAAAATTTACGTGGGATGAACAGTTTTTTTCACTTTTTGATGAGCTGATGCAAAAACTTGAAGAAACAAGAAAGATAGCACAGAGTCTTAAAGAGCAAGAGCTCTCTAAGAAATAAAATGCCAAAGCAATTTAAACGCTAAAGCATAAAGGAGTAAAGCCATAAGTTTTTTAATATGGCTTTGTTCTAGTTTAAAGTGCATAAGATAGTT
>JAMOSG010000036.1 GCA_027063225.1 Helicobacteraceae bacterium
TCTTCTTATGAAAACATTATATGGCGATAGAGAGAAATGTTACAAATGTTATAGACCAAAGAGTTCTTGTATGTGTAAGTATTTTACACCCTTGCAAACAGAAACAAAATTTATAATTTTAATGCACCCAAAAGAGTTTAAAAAAGTAAAAAACAATACGGGATTTTTTACACACAATAACCTCAGTAACTCAGAGGTTTTTATAGGGATAGATTTTAGTGAGCATAGCAGGATTAATGAGATTATACAAACTCATCAAAGTTACATTCTCTACCCTTCAGATAATGCTATTGTTTTAAATAATACTAATCCAAAAACAACAAATCAACCAATTGCAATTTTTTTAATAGATGCAACATGGGCATGTGCAAAAAAGATTTTTTTAGAGAGCAAAAATCTCCAACAACTCCCCTATTTAACATTTCAAACTAAAAAAGAATCTCAATACCAAATAAAAGTGCAACCGCAAAAAAATTACCTCTCTACCATAGAATCAACTCAAGTGGTTTTAGAGCTTTTAACACAACATAAAATTGAAAACATTACATCTTTTGAGCTTGATAATTTTTTAACACCTTTTTTTAAGATGATAGAGTACCAAAAACAACTTATTAGCAATCCAAAAAGTAATGCTGTAAGGTTTAAGCGTCACTCACACTCTATCTCAAAATCTTCCAAAGTTTCATCACTTTCATAAGGGAGATTATCAAATAAAAAACATCTTTTTTGTTTAGGAGTTACAATTATTTTTTCAAATAAAGTTGCTACTGCGATCTCACCCTCTCCTATTCTTTGAGGGTTATCGCTAAAGTGTAACTCTATTGTCACAAACGCTTCACCATCTTCATAAGCCATTTCTCTTTCTAACTTTTCAGCTTCTAGCCATACACCACGGTTGAGTTGAGGCTCTTGTGCAGCTATATTTGCTAAGGAGTAAGTTGCATAAAGTGCTTCTTTAGAGTAATCAAACGAAGCATCACTTGCTAAATGTCCTCTGTCGTATCCACTTCCTCTGTAGTCATCATACGAAGCAGCATATTCACGTGGAATAGTTGGCTCGATGTAAAAATTTTCTCTCTGCTCTATATTGTTTGCGTAAACTTTAGAGCCATCTAAAGTGTAAGTAACCTCTAATGCAGATTTTAAATTGTAGTTATAACATATGGAGAAATAAGTCTTATCTATTGTGGTATCACAACCATAAGTAGATTCTTCTTGCGGGGCTTGACATGCACTCAAAAAGAGTGCAAGAAAAAAGAAACTATTTTTTAAGAATAACTGTTGTAGATGTTTCAAAATCAAAATATTTTTTTGCAACTTCTAAAAGTTGTTTTGTATCCATTGCATTGACTCTATCTTCATACTCCATAAGTGGTGTAATATCTCCACGCACAAGGTAGCTTCCATAAAGGTTTGCAACAGATGTTGAACTCTCTAGTGAATAGATAAAATCTGCTTTTGTATTATTTTTAACTTTTAAAAGCTCCTCTTTTGAAACCTCTTTTGTTTTTAAAAGCTCTATCTCTTTTACAAGCTCTTTTTCAACATCTTTGGCTTTTACTCCAGCATTACATGTTGCTAAAAATATAAAAAGTCCAGGATCTTTGTTTTCCATATTGTACGCATAAATAGAATTTACCATCTGTTTTTCATCTATAAGCTTTTTATATAAACGTGAACTTTTTCCAGAAAATAAAATTTCAGAAAGCATACTAAGGGCTACTTGGTCTTTGTGTGTATAATCTGGTATATGAAATGCAATAGCTAAAAATTCTACTTCACTCTCTTTATGAATAGTTACACGTTTTGGGCCATCTTGTTTTGGCTCTACAAACTTAAACTCTGGAATTGTTGTATGGTTTTTAATACCACCAAACTTAGCCTCTGCTTGTTTAAATACCTCTTGTGGCTCAACATCACCCGTTACAACTAAAATAGCATTATTTGGCTGGTAATATTTTTGGTGAAAATCTTTGATATCTTCTATTTTCCAATTTAAAATATCGTTCATAAACCCAATTGGTGTCCAATGGTATGGGTGATAAATGTAAGCATTATTAAAAAGTCTAAAATACAAATACCCAAGAGGAGAGCTATCTGTTCTCCAGCGACGCTCCTCTGCTACAACATCACGCTCTGTTTGAAACTCTTCATCTTTTAAACTCAAATTTTGCATAAGTTCAGCAAATAAAGAGAGTGATTCTTGTAAATTTTTAGTACTAGATTTGATGTAATAGTGAGTATAGTCAAAACTTGTAGAGGCATTATTTACCCCACCGAAACTTTTTACTTCATGGTCAAATTCACCAGCTTTGAGGTTCTTTGTAGATTTAAAGTTCATATGCTCAAGCATATGGGCAATTCCAGTTTTACCCATAACCTCATTTCTACTTCCAACTTTGTAAAAAATATCGGTACTAATAACCCCTGTTTCGTTATGTAGAGGAATAACTACAACCTCTAAACCATTGGAGAGTGTTTTTGTTTCATATTTTGGTAATGATGTTCCCATTAAAATCCCTAAAGTAAGTAATAATGTTATAAAAATTTTCATAACTATTTTCTATCTGCACCAATTGCTTGTGTGATATTTTCATATCCATCTGCTTTTAAAAGGTTTACTAATCCTTTATTGATATTCATAATCATATCTGGACCATGAAATACAAGGCCACTTAGCACTTGCACAAGTGAAGCCCCAGCTTTTATACGTTTATAGGCATCCTCTGCATTTTCAATTCCACCTACACTAATAAGTGTTGTTTTTCCATAAAGCTCTTTTGCAACTGCTTCAAAGATCTCAAAACTTTTCTCTTTAAGTACTGCCCCACTTAAACCACCTATACTTTTAGGGCTAGAAACAAGAGAATAATCTACTGTTGTGTTTGTTGCAATAATCCCATCTGCACCATTCTCCACTGCCATTGTTGTTAATGCTACGGCATCTTCTTTAGTCATATCTGGTGCAATTTTAAGTAAAATTGGCATAGAAGTAAGTGGCTTAATTGTTGCAAAAAGTTCACTAATGAACGCTTCATTTTGTAAATCACGCAAACCTGGTGTATTTGGAGAGGAGATATTAATAACAAAATAATCTCCTAGATTATTAAACTTCTGAACTAAATATTTATAATCTTCTATCGCTTTATCTTCTGGTGTTACTTTGTTTTTTCCAATATTAATTCCAATAGGTGTTGAAAAAGGGTACACCTGCTCTACCCTTTTTGCAATAACTTCTGCACCATCGTTATTAAACCCCATAGCATTTTGAATAGATCTCTCTGCCACATGACGAAACATACGAGGTTTTGGGTTCCCCTCTTGTGGTTTTGGTGTTACTGTTCCAATTTCAGTAAAACCAAACCCTAAAATTTGCATTGCGCGAACCATTGTTGCATTTTTATCAAACCCAGCCCCAAGCCCTACTGGATTGTAAAATTTTCTTCCAAAAAGCTCCTGTTCTAAAATATCATCTGCAATAAAATGTGATTTTAAAAATGGTGTAAAAGGAAGTTGCCAAATATTTGGAAGCTTTAAAACTGCCTCTGCAAGATGGTGTGCATCTTCTGGTTGCAGTTTAAAAAGTAGTGGTTTTATAGATTCATAGTTAATCATTTAAGATAGCCCCTGTTTTAGAGTAAAATTAGTGGGCTAATTGTAGCTTAACAAAGGTAAAGGTTTAATGAATACTAATACCTTTTTCTTTTATAAAAACGCAAACGCTAAAATAGGAAATGCAACAACAGCTCCAAGGGCTATAAGCTGTAAGATTATAAAAGGGATTATCCCTTTGTAAATATCTATTGTTGTTACACTATTTCCTGCAGCACCTTTTACAAAAAAGAGGGAAAGTCCAAATGGTGGTGTTAAAAATGAAGCTTGTAAATTCATCGCTATAAGCACACCAAACCAAAGTGGATCGATCCCAAATGCATCCATAATTGGCACTAAAATTGGCACAACAATAAAGCTAATCTCTATAAAATCTATAAAAAATCCAAGTACAAAAATAGCAGCCATCGCTACAAATATAAAGACCCAAACATCGCCAATATCATTACTAAAAAAATCTAGTATCAAATCACTTCCACCAAGTTCATTAAACACTAAACTAAAAGCGGTTGCACCTATAAGGATCATAAAAATCATACCTGTAAGTTTTACACTCTCTTTTAAAGTGTAAGCAAGCATCTCTAGTGAAAAAGTTTTGTTTATTACCGATAAAACAAGCCCACCAAACACACCAAAAGCAGCTGATTCTGTTGGGGAGGCAATCCCAGCAAAAATACTTCCTAAAACAAAAAACATTAAAACAAGTGGAGGTACTATTGCTAAAATAACTTCAGAGATTTTTAACTCTTTTTCTTGTTTAAGTGCTGGTGCATCATCTGGATACAAATAGGCTCTAGCTAAAATGTATGTAATGTAAAGCCCAACCAAAACAAGCCCTGGTAAAATGGCTGCTTTAAACAAGTCTCCAACACTTACACTCATTACATCACCAAGCACAATTAAAATAATAGATGGTGGAATAATCTGCCCAAGTGTTCCACTTGCTGCAATAGTCCCTGTTGCTAAACTTTTGCTGTATCTAGCTTGAAGCATAAGTGGAAGGGTTATAATGCTCATCATAACAACACTTGCAGAGACTATCCCCGTTGAAGCTGCTAAAAGTGCACCAACAAGCACAACACTCACACCAAGTCCTCCACGCACACCTCTAAAGAGTGATGCCATAGAGAGTAAGAGTTTTTCTGCCATACCAGATTTTTCAAGCACAAGCCCCATCATAATAAACAGCGGAACAGCCATTAACGTAGAGTTGCTCATAATCCCATAAATGCGATATGGAAGAAGTTGAAAAATGGTATCTGCCACCCCTGTAAAAAGTGCAAAAATCATCGCAACACCTGCAAATGAAAAAGCAACAGGCACACCTAAAAGAAGAAAAAAGAGTGCCACTCCAAACATCACAAGTGCTATCATAAGGCTCTCCATTTTTTAAATTTTGCCACTAATTCTAACACACTCTCTAGTGTTAAAAGGGTAAATGCAACAACAATTAAAGATTTTACAATCCATCTATATGGTAACCCACCAGGATCACTTGACATCTCATTTTGGATAAAGCTCAAATGGGCAAAATCAAACCCCAAAACAGCAAGTAAAATAGAAAATGGAATAACAAAAAACAAAAGTGCAAACATATCTACAAGTAGTTTTGTTTTTTGTGTGTAATGCTCATAAAAAATATCTACTCTAACGTGGGAATTTTCTTTAAATGTATGCACAACACCTAGTAAAATAACAACATCAAAAAGGTGCCACTCCAACTCTTGCAAAGCTGTACTTCCAGCAGAAAAAAGATAACGCATAGAAGCATCATACACAACTAAAACCACCAAAATAGCAAGAACAAAAAAAGTTATATTTGCAAAAAATCTACCCATACACTTTCCCTATATAAAACTTGGAGCATCATTGGCAAATAAAATAATATCTCCACTTTGTGTTTGTTTTGCTAAGGTATCTGTTAGGTTTGCTTTATCTTCTAAAAAGATGCTATTTTTTACATGAAGATGTTTTTGAAATAGCTCTTTATTTAAACTACCTGTAACAATTACAATATCAAACACATCATTTATAGCTTCTATAAGTTTAACATTAAGCTCATCACTACTCTCTACAAGCCCAGGAGTGACTATAACTTTTCTTCCATTATGAAGTGAGCATAAGCGAATAGCCTCTAACATTCCATCAATATTACCGTTGTATCCATCATCTAAAATAATCTTTCCACCAGCATCAATGCGTTGGAGCCTATGCTCTACTGGTTTTATTTTTGCAACTGCATCAATTATCTCTTGGTTGCTCATACCAAAACTTTTTGCTATTTTTATGGCAACTTCAAGATTTTGTGCTTGAAATGTACCTAAGAGTTGTGTGCTAAAGTGAACATGTTCTCCATCTAGCTCTAAATCAAACTCTGTACTTTGTAAGGTTGCTACAACATTTTTTACCCCATTGCCAAAAAATTCCACTTTTGGGTGTGGTTCATCTGTAACAGAGGTATGAATATAAGCCTTTTGTAACTTAGGAGATTGCATAATCTCTAACTTTGTTGCAACAATATTTTCTAAAGTTTTAAAATACTCAATATGCGCTAAACCAACTTTACCAACAACAACTCTTTGTGGCTCTAAAAAACTGGTAATTTCATAAATATCCCCACGCTCTCTTGCACCCGCTTCTGCTACATACACCTCAACATTATCTTTTAAATTGTTATTAACATCGGCAACAATTCCACCTATGGTATTAACACTACGTGGTGTTGCGTAAACATTAAATTTTGTAGCTAAAACCTGTGCTACAAAGTTTTTAATACTTGTTTTTCCATAACTTCCTGTTATAGCTACTATCTCTAAATTTTTAAAAGAGTTGAGTTTTTTCTTTGCCTCTTTTTTATAAACCATAAAAAGGTATTTCTCAACAACACTACTGAAACCATACGCTAAAATAAGTGGCAAAAAGGCTCCATACTGTGCACAACTTGCTTTAAAACTACACACTATATCTTGTAAAAATACCAAAACAAAAAGTACAATTAAAAATCTTTTAACTCTCCACGTAAGCACTAACTTTTTATCTAGCTTCTTATGCCACAACCAAAGTGCCGGTAAATACCCAAATGCTAAAAAAACACCAAAAGACTCAGGCAAAATATGGTAAAGCACAAACGGAACTACAAAATAAAAAATATGCCACCACACTTTATGGTGTTTTAGCACTACACGTGTAAGTTTGTAGTCGTACCATTGAAGGTTAGTAATAAGATACCACCCAAGTGCCATTACAAATAAAACATTTGTAAAAAAAGATAGTAATAGTTGATACTCTTGCATTGTTTTCCTTTTTTAAACTCTTTGAAATTTTTTATATTTTATGGTATAATTTTTTTACAATTCGCCTTTTGGCACCCCCCTCTCATTTGAGAGGGATAAATAAATTTCTTATTTTTTAAAAACAAAAATATGTTCATGCATAATTAGCAAGAAATTATATTCTTTACTTTTATTGACCCAAAAACCTGTCGCTTTACAATTATGTTGGTGTTTAATAATATCTTCTTTTAAACTAAAACCAACCTTTAAAAATCTTTCCATAACTTTATATGCTAAAGGTTGATACATTTTATTTCTTCTTGTATCCCCAATTAAAATAGCACAATATTTATCTTTTTTCAAAACTCTGTAAAACTCTTTTGCTACCTTTTCCATCTCATCACAAAATAGATCTAAATCATGAATATTTGATAAATCTTCATCAATTTTTTTCTCACTATATTTTATAATATCTGCATAAGGAGGGTGATTAAGTATAAAGTCTATACTTTCATCTTTTAACATATCGAGTTTTCTACTATCATTTAGTTCAACTCTAATTTTTGGATTATATTCACAATTAAATTCTAAAGCTTTGCTCGTTAGTTCTATAGCATTTGGATTAATGTCTAAAGCTAACAAATTTCTATTTAAGAGCTTGCATTCAATAGCTGTCGTTCCACCACCTACCATTGGATCAAGTAAATAATCACCCTCTTTTGAATATCTAAGAATTAAATTTCTAACAACTTCTGGAGCCCAGTTACCACGATATTTAGAATTATGTGTAGCCCATTTCCCACGACGAGCAAAACTCCATACAGTAGTACATTCTTGTTCAAAATGTTCTGGATTTAATTTTTTAATTGACATATTTCTTCTAAAATTCCATTTTTTAGCATATGTAGATTTATAACATAATTGTTATGATTGAAAGTTTCTTCAAGTGAGTTTAAAGCTGTTAGCCAACCTTGTCCATCTGTTATCCATATAAATTCTATGCCTTGATTCGTTATAAAGTCATTAAGATATTGATACTCTCCTGCTGTTGCTTTGAGCTTTGAACCACCACTACTATAAAAATTTACTTCTATAAGATAAAGTTTTTTAGTAATCTTATTAAACAATGCAAAATCAAATCTACGATTATTCTTATCTGTAACTATTTCATAATTAAAATGTTCTTTTATTTTTGGTTGAGTAGCCTGTTCTATATATGTAAAATTTAAATTATTTTTACAAAATTGTTCTAAATAACCACTAACAATATTTTCCATAGAGACACCTGTTCTATTTTTTCTAGCATTACTATTTAAACCAACTTCTACACCAAACACATAATCAATTAAATTTTTAATATTATAATCACAAAAAAGTTTTTTTAACCCTGTTTTTTCAATAAAACTATAGTAATGTTCTATAAGATCATTATTCACTAAATTTGGTTTTTTAAAAACATATTTTTTTGTCTCTAAAGTTATTATATCATCTATTAATTCCAATTTTGTTTCACGACTTGCTAAAAGAATTGGAAAAGCTTCTACAATCGCTGGATTTTGCCTAAACAAATAGTTAAAATTATCTTTAAAATTATCTTTTTTATTAAGTAAGAAATTCAAATTATTTAAAAGCAGTTCATACTTACTTTTATTCTCATTAACTTTTTGCCAATCTACCAAATAAGTATGATTTGCAATTGTAGGTAAAAAATTTTTATATAAATACTCAAAAGCATTTTCAGTTCTTATATTGTTTTTTAGTATAAAGTTTTGGTAATTCATAGTAATAATTCCTTTATTTGCTCTTTTGTTATATTGTTTACATTATGAAATTCATTATCATATTTTAATGACAAATGATAATATAACCTTTGTAACTTCAACTTAAATGCTGGATTTATACATTTTATTTCATCAATTATAATATTTAAAAATAA
Organism: Helicobacteraceae bacterium; assembly: GCA_027063225.1. GTDB lineage: Bacteria > Campylobacterota > Campylobacteria > Campylobacterales > Sulfurimonadaceae > Sulfurimonas. Next base: position 8,821 of record JAMOSG010000036.1, read on the forward strand.
AAATCTTTTTTGATTTATTTGAACTAAATTAAATACTCTATGATCTTTTAAATTACAAACTTTATTCTCTAAAATTAACTGATATAATCTTATATTCAATTTTTGTGTCTTTTTGTTTTGTTCTATCTCATTATAGTATTTCAACCTATAATTAATTTCATTTCTAAGTTCTGATTCTTTAATATCATTATCTATCGTAAATCTAAATAAAATATCTTTATTATTAACTGTTACAATATTTAAAAGTGATCTTAATTTTTCATCTTCCAAAGTTTTAAGGTATGAAAAATTACTTTTTAATTGCTTAAATTCTCGCAAATGTGATGATTCTCCATTATTATTTGAAGAAACATTATACATTTGACTATCTTTATCATACTGTATTAACTTATTAAACTTATCTGTTTTATATAAATAAAATTTACCAGCAATTTTATTTAACAGTTGAGCCATATAAAAATTTGAATAATAAATTGTCACAAAACCCCAACTCCAATAATTTTTTTGAAATAATAAATCAGCTGATAGTTTATTAACTATAGTCTTTTCTAATAATTTAATTGTATCATTTAATAAATATGCTTTTAAATCATAATCATCTATATCTTCTATAACTTCGTTAATAAACTTATCACTTGATAATGTATAGTCTTGAAACTTATCTGTAAATTTTTTAAACATTATAACTCTACTTTATACTTTTCATCATCTTTAATTTTATTTTTTAAGATTTTAATAAATTGCTTAGCAAAATTATCTTGCGCTTTAATACCACCACCAGAACCTGCTAAAACATTAAAATCAATATCTTGTATTTTTGATAGAACATATATAATACTGTTTTCTTTAAAATTATTATGAGTCGTATTTACAACATCAAAAACACCACCAATAGCTTTTAATAAACCACCTATAATAGTTGATTTGAAAATTATTTTTTGTTCCCATTGTTCTTCAAACACTACTTTAATAGCATTAAAATAATTAATAAATATTTTTAATTGATCATTATAAGAATAACCTTTAAATTTACCGTCTGTATAATTGATATATATTTTAATTATTCCAACTAATTGAGCTAAATTAAGCTTTCCTCTTTCTTCTCCTGTTTGAGCTATTAGGTTATATAATACAGAATTTTCATTACTATTTAGATCTTTAACTATTTCAGTAGCTTTTTGTTCTGCTGTAATCACTTCTCCATCAAGATTTGCTCTAATATCTTCATCTGTAGTTGCACTAATTAAATCTAAATACAAAGCACTTGGAAGTGATGTTTGTGTTTTATTAATAGTAATAAATAACCTTGCTTGATATTTAGGCTCCAATTCACTAACACCTATGACAATTAAAGGAAAATTAATATCATAATCATAAGCTCCTTTCATTCTATGTTGCCCATCTATTATTAGACCTTTATAACCTTTGTCGTTATTTTTTATAATAAGCTTATTGTTTTCATAACTAACATTATCTAAAGCTATTAAAATGCTATTTGGCAGAATTGAAGGATAAGAATTTTCACTTTTTCCACTAAGATAAGAAACTATTTTTTTAACCTTTGTATCTTTTATAATTCGTTGATAACCTTCTTTTTTATCATCATATCTTCTTGAAACTACAAAATTGTTATATATATCCCCTGCTGATAAACTAAAAATATATAAATATAACTCATTTTGTTTAATTCTTAAACAAGTTTCTACTATTAAACTATGCATGACTATTCTCCTTAAAATTCCTCACTAAAACCTCACTAATTTTACCACGACTACTACTTTTGCTATTTATAAATCTATTTGCACTGACAATATTAATATCATATTTACTATACAATTCTTTTATGAATGCTGTATCTGAATTACTTTGAACTACATATACACCTTTATCTGATAATAAATCAAAAACTTCAAAAAGTTCAAATTGTTCATCTGCTAAAAAACAATTACTGTCATAAGATGTAAAGCTTGATGTTGAATTAAGGGGATAATATGGCGGATCAAAATACACAAAATCACTACTTTGAACTTGTTCTAAAATTTCCTTAAAAGACTGCTGTTGAATTATCGCACTTTGCAAAGCTTCGCTAGCATTTAAAATTGCATTACTATCAGCAATATTTGGATTTTTATAACTTCCCATTGGAGTATTAAAGTATCCTTTTTTATTAACTCTGTAGAGTCCATTAAAACATGTTTTGTTAAGATAAATAAACCTTGTTGCTTTTTCTAAGTTTGATAACATACAATAATTATCTTTTCTATCAAGTTCTCTAACTTTATAATAGAACTCTTTACTATGCTGTTTTTTATAACTTTCAAGATTTTTTATTAACTCATCTGGTTTTTCTTTCACAATATTGTAAGTATTTACAAGTTCTTTATTTATATCACTTAAAACTACTTTTTTATCTTTTAAGAATCCTCTGGAGTACAACTCAAAAAATACTGCCCCACCACCCAAAAAAGGTTCAAAGTAACTATTAAATTTTTTGGGAAACAATGGTAAAAGTTGTTCTAATAAACCTCTTTTACCACCTACCCATTTTATAAAAGGTTGAACTTGCTTTTGTTCCATTACATTTCTACTTTCTCAATTTATTAACAAAATTATATCTTAACTTCATTTCAAAAACTCTTCAATCTCTTTAGCAATCTCTTTGCTTTGTTGCATAAAAAAGTAATGATCCCCATCATACAGATAAAGTTTATGTTCATTTGGCAACAATGAGTCTATTGTTTTTGCAGCTTGAAGTGGTGTTGCAGTATCTTCTTTTCCCCAAAATAAAAGTGCTTTATTTGGGAAGTTTTTAAAGTGGGGTATGAAATCTTCATCAACTACATTTTTAAAAGTTTCATACATATGCTGAGAGAGGTTTTGTGCATCTTGTGCTACAAAAAAAGAGCGAAATTTTGCTAAACCTAAATTTTTTAACACTTTAAAAAGTGCTATTTTTATTTTAATACCCAAAGGTTTTGGTAAAACAACTCCAGCACTTCCAACAAGTACCAAAAGTTTTGGTTTTAGAAGCACTGCTACTTTTCCACCAAAAGAGTGTCCAAGCACAATATCTTTAGAGGAATTTAACTCATCTAAAAAAAGCTCTATTATATTTGCATAATCTTGCGTTGTTAGAGTAACTTCTGTTGTGCTTTTTCCAAAACCTGGAAGATCTACGTAGATATGGCGAAACTCTGGTAAAGTTGTTGAAAAACTCTGTTTCATTAAGTTTTTGTTACTACCCCATCCATGCAAAACTACAAAATCTTTTGTTTTAGAACTATTAACCAGCTCATAACTTACACTAAATTCTTGATTTTTATAGTGTATAGTTTTTAAAGCCATATCTATTTCCCTTTGGCTGATGAGATGGAGTGGATATACTCATAATTTATCTCTATTTTTTTACCCTTAGGTAAAGATGTAGCTAAAGATTCAATAGCACCAGAGAAATCTTCAAAAAGGTAATTTGCCATAGATCCAGGGATTGCGTTTATCTCATTAATATACACTTCATTCTCTATTACAAAAAAATCACAACGAATTAAAGCACCCTCAAAAAGGTTTACGTAGAGCTTTTGAAAGTTTGCTTGAAGCTTTTGCTCTAACACTTCAGAGATATCTGCTTTTGCCACAGCACTTGAGCGTGAAAAGTCCATATATTTTTTCTCAAAATCTAAAAACTCCTCTTTATGAGGCTCCTCTACAATAGAAAAGTGAAGCTCCCCTTTTGCAAAGTATCCCGCTAAATTGTACTCTTTTACATTAGCAATAAATGGCTCAACAATCACAACTTCATCAAACTCAAAGGCAACATCTAAAGCATAATCTAACTCACTCTCCTCTTTAACAATACTCACCCCAATAGAACTTCCCAAAGTTGCAGGTTTAATAATAAGTGGAAAAGGTGTTTGAATATTTTTTACCTCATTTTTATAAAGCACTTCAAAATCAAGCACTTTAACATCTCTTGCTTGTGCTAAATACTTTGTGTAGAGTTTACTAAAAGAAAAAACAGATGCTTCTTTGCGTGGACCAATATAGTCTATTTTATAAAAATCAAGTAATCCCGCAATTACACCATCTTCACCATCACCACCGTGAATAAGGTTTAAAACTGTATGGTTAAATGTGACACTTCCTAAAAGTTTTTTATAGCTAAAACCCTCTTTAGAGAGTGAAAGAAGTGGCATCTTTTTATACTCATAACTACTAAATGTTGTTGCGTGCATCTTCCTTGGATCTATTAGATAAAAATCGTGCTGTGGTGTACAAAATACAAATGTTAAATCAAAATGAGATAACTTCTCTTTAAGTGTAATAGCACTTACAATGCTAATTTCATGTTCAAAACTTGCACCACCAAATAAAATAGTTAATTTCAATCTTCTTTCCTTATAATGTTTGTAACTGCTTTAATGCTTGTTTTACAAGTGTTGGAGTATCTTGTGCCTCACAACTACTTAAAACTTTTGCAATTTTATCTTTTTTAAATCCTAAAGCCTCTAACGCTTCACTCGCTTGTGCATACGCTATACTTGCTGTTGAGCTAGAACTATCTGCAGCTAAAATGTCCATATCAAATCCATTAAGCTCCACCAAAATTCTTCCAGCACTTTTTGGACCAATACCTGGTACTTTTTGCACCGCTTTTACATCACTGTTAGATATAAGCACACCAAATTGTGATGGAGTGTATGTAGAACATATAGCCATAGCAACTTTTGGCCCAACACCATTAATCTTTATAAGCCTCTCAAAAAGCTTTTTCTCACCCATCTCTAAAAAACCATACAATAACTGTGCATCTTCACGAATAATATGTGATGTAAACAGCTTTACATCTCCTTGTGGGAGTGCTGAGTATGTTTGAAGTGAAATAAACACTTCATAAACAATTCCATTGACATCAATATGCACAAATGATGGTTCTTTATAAACTACTGTCCCTTTTACTGCTACTATCATTCTGCTAAAGCCCTTATTTCATATTCCTCTTCATCTACTTGAACAAGTCCAAAAATTTTATCTGGACACCCCTCTTTTGGTTTATACACAAGCTCTATTGGTGGATCAACAAGCTTAAAAATTATTTCATTATATCCAATCCATCTGTCATGATTAACAATTCTCGCATTAAAAATATTCTCTTGAAAAGATGCTGTATTTGCTGTCAAAAGATTATATTGATCCTCTTTCATAGCTAATTCCTCTTTTAAAGACTTTAATTTCGATTGCAACTCTTGAAATTCTTTATATTTTTTTACAAAGCTCTCAGGCATTTTGATACCATTTTTCTTATACCGAACAAGACGTTTTTTAATATCATTAAAAGCAGCTTGACCCTCTTGCAAAAAAGTTGTATATTTTTCTATCTCTTTTCGTAATACTTTAAAATCTTCTTCAAGATGTTTAATCTGTTCTTTATTATGCTCTAAACTTTTTTTAGTTGATTTTTTTAACAAAGGATCAATAATAAAAGTATTTTCATCTCCCTGCATCTTTTTAATATCTATAATTTTAGAAGCTGTAGCTGTTACATGAGAACCACAAACATCAATAGTTATCTCTTTAGCACGAATATTACCACCTGCAGCTTGCGCTACCTCTACTGTATGTCCATCTACTATGCCATGTTCCAATCTAGTAATATGTATATTTTTACCATACGCTTCCCCTTTATGGACATTAATAGTTAATTTACCCGCTCGAATAACTGCATTTTTATGTGTTTGCCCTCCAATATTTGCTTTTAATGCAATAACCTTAGCATTAGAGCCAACATTTCCATCAATATCAATTTCACTAACTTCAACCTCCATACCTTCACCAATTGCATCTTTTATAGCATTTGATTCTTGTACATTTATAGATATATCAGAATCTAATCCAACAGAGATTGAACCTGTTTTTTTAAAACTAATTTCATCAATGGATACATCTGTTCTAATCTGATACACATTGTTTTCAAAAGTGATATACCCATTAGCATAAGCGATGTATTGTACACTATCTTTAGTATCAACTATTTTAATACTTTCATCTACTTCAAACGTTGGTTCATGTTTTACAGTTGGCTCCTTTGGAGCTAAATATATCCCACGACAATCTCTTCCTGGTTTACCTATTTTTGGTTTAATATATTCAATAAGAAGTTCATCTTTTTTTACTTTTTTTAAAAAACCGCGCTCTGCATAATTTATTCTTGTTTGTTCATCAAGTTCTTCTTTTGCTTTATGCTCATAATGCAGAATAAGAGCATCATCGATCGTAAGAACAGGCTCAAAACATTGTGCAATTAAATGAATCTCTTTTTTCTTATATTGAGCATATTCAGCAACCCTTATAAATGCTGTAATTTTTGAAAGTGTTTTATCTAAAGGCTTATCAAAAATATTGACCAAAATACCTGAACGTATTTTTCTTTTATTAATAAAAATTCTTAATTCTTTTTCAAGACGTGGAGAATAACTAATTTCAGATCCTGCTAAAATAGTTAAATAGATTTTACATTTTGTTTTATTTGCTCCAACTGCTACTTTGAAATTTGAAAAATTATCTAAGTGTGGGTCTTTAGTAAACACTTCTATTTCATAAATCTGTTTTATCTCAAAAGATGGGTGTAACATTGCAGTTTTAACATCAAGATCTTCAATTTCATGAGGATCAATTTCTTCCCAATCTCCATCATTCATAGGATCTTTGACCCGAGTATAAGTTTTAATATCTAAAAGATTAAAATCTAATGTTTCAGATTTTACACCATTAGCTTTTGCAATACGTAACAACTCTTTAGCTACATACTGTGTACGAACAACTGTTGGTCTAATCTTTTGTAGAGACATTTTTCTTCTTTTCCAAATATATTTTTTGCTTATTTTATCTTAATTGAATTTAAAATCTACATAACCCAAAATTCTTAAAGATAAATAACTAATAATTACAACATAAAAAAGCATTAAAAGTTTTTTTTGCAATTCAGTTTTAACAACCCCTTTGAGATGGATTCCAATATACACCCCAAGGAGTGAAGCAATACCTATAATAACTCCACTAAAAATATCTATAGTTCCATGAAGAAAATGTGATATAAACCCAGAATTAGAGGAGAATATAACAAAAAACAATCCAGCACTTGTTGCTTCTTTAAGTGGAACATGAAAAAATCCAACCAATAGAGGAACAACCAAAATACTCCCACCAACACCTATACTCATACTTAAAACTCCAATGGGAATACCAATAATAAATAATAAAACTTTATTGATATTCTCTTTTTGGTTTGGTGGTTGAGGAATATGAAAAAAAAGTCTAGCCAAAGCAAAAAAAGCAAAACTTAGAAAAATCATTTCAAGTGCTTTACTGCTAAGTAAACTTGTTATATAACCACTTAACAATGCACCAACAAAACCACCAAGCCCTATAAAAAGCACCAAAGAGATATTGAGTGTCCCTTTTTTTTGGTTTATATAACTACCAAAAATAGAACTAAAAACCATCTGCACTACAGAGATACCTATGGCTACTTTTGTACTATAACCAAAAAATAAAAGGGAGGGTACCAAAATTGTCCCACCCCCTATTCCAAAAAAACCAGAGAGTATTCCAACTACTATACCTAAAATAATAAGTTCCAAAAAGAGCCTTTTTTTCGTAATTCTAACAAATATCAACTTTATTTTGTGCTATAATAACTCATTAATAGTGTAAAGAGGATTATAAGTTATGTTTAATACAATTATAGAAGCAACACAACATTTATGTAAAAATCAATTAGAATTAGAGTGTAATGCTTCTGAAGCACAAAAAAATCAAACAGCAATGTTTATTGGCTATCTTGATATAGAGGATGATAAGACAAACTACAGAGTATATATTGCTCTTAATCAACCATTAACACAACATGTTGCATCTGTTTTTTTATTTGAAGATGAAAGTGATGAAGAGACACTTCAAGATATGTTTTTGGAAGTAATTAATCTTATAGTTGGTAGTGCAAAAGTGATTGCTCAAGATAGGTTGAACCATACTGTTACAATCTCTACACCACATTTTATAAAAAAAGATATTTTTGATTTAGAAATTCATCAAATGCAAAAAATTTCAAAAGATAATTTTGAAATGATTTTAGCACTTAGAGAAGAGAATGAATAGAAACAATCCTTGTTCTGAAAATGAAGAGATTGAATATGATCTTATCCATATGGACTACTCAGGTCTTTTAGATATGGAAGTAGAATTCGTAGCAGACTTAGGAGAAACTGAACTAAGTGTTGCTGAAATTTTAAAACTAGAAAAAGGCTCTATTATAGATCTTAAAAAACCAGCTGGAGAAAGTGTTGAATCTTACGTCAATGGAAGAATTTTAGGCAAAGGTGAAGTTATGGTTTATGAAAAAAACTTAGCTATCCGTATTAACGAAGTACTCGATTCTAGTGCTGTTTTATACCATTTATCGAAAGAGAGACTATGAAAAAACTACTACTTCTTGCATCATTGGCTGTTTCACTTTTTAGTTCTGAGATTTTAAATTATAATATCTACAATCGTACAGATAGAGTAGATATTATGTTTACATTTGACACCCCTTATATTGACAAAATAAAAGAGCAGCAAACTTCAAAAAACATAGTTATTACTTTAGAGGGTGCTTTAATGCAAACTCCAAAATTTCAAACTATTTCATCTAACATCATAAAAGCTATTAAAATAATTCCACTAGAAGATGCAACGCAAATAATTGTTAAAAAATCAACTTCTGATGTGAAGATGATTGCTGCTAAAACAAAAGATAGTTATGGATTAAGACTCCGTTTTAAAACAAGAGTTGCTTCAGCACAAATGCAAACAAATAGACAAAACCCTTTTGATGCACTCCCAACAAAAAAAGATACACCTATCTCCACAAGCTACATTATAGTGGTTACACTCCTTTTTATAGGTGTAATTGTTTTATTTTTTATAAATAAAAAAGTTCGCACAAAGAGTGCTGCACCTCAAAAAGATTCTTGGTTATTTAAAGCAGCATCCTCTTTAGAACCACAACAACAAGCAACTACAAAAAAACAACCCTCTACAATGCAAGAACCTACTATAACTTTTCAAAAGAAAATCGATGAACACAATAGTATTGTACTTATAGAGTATGGTTCAAGAAGCTACTTAGCACTCTCTGGAAATTCTAATGCACTTCTTGATAAATTTGAAGATAACAAGCCAACAACTCAAGAGGAGTTTGAGCATATTTTACAACAAAGAGATCAGGAGCTAGATGACTTTTTAAGAGTTGCTAATAAAACTCACCCTCAAACACAAGATGATATTTTACAAGCTTACAAAACAAAAGCTGCAACACTTAGTTACGAAGAAAATTTATAGAAAAAAAATGAAGAAAGAAGCTCTATTTTTGAGCTTCTTTTAAAGTATCTGCAATTAAAAATGCAAGTTCTAAAGATTGATCAGCATTAAGACGAGGGTCACAATGTGTATGGTAACGTGAACTTAAGTCTTCTTCTGTAATTGTAAAGCTACCACCAATACACTCAGTAACATCTTTACCTGTCATTTCAAGGTGTACTCCACCAGCATAACTACCTTCTGCTTTATGGATCTGAAAAAACTCTTTCATCTCTGTTAAAATCGAATCAACTGGACGAGTTTTATAGTTATTTGAAGATTTAATTGTATTTCCATGCATTGGATCACAACTCCAAACAATATTAAGCCCCTCTTTTTGTACCGCTTGAATAAGTTTTGGAAGACCATCACCAACTTTTCCAGCACCCATACGAACAATAACATTTAAACGTCCGGCTTCATTTTCTGGGTTAAGTGCATTACAAAGCTCAATAAGTTCTTCTGGTTTCATAGTTGGTCCAGCTTTTACACCGATTGGATTTTTTACACCTTTTAAAAATTCAACATGTGCACCATCTAACTGACGAGTTCTATCACCAATCCATAACATATGCGCAGATGTATCATACCAATCACCTGTAATAGAATCTTTTCTTGTAAATGCTTCTTCATAATGAAGTAAAAGTGCTTCATGAGAAGTATAAAAATCTGTTTCACGTAAAGTTCTATGAGTTGAAGCTTTAATACCACATGCTTCCATAAATTTTAATGATGTTGAAATCTCATCTGCAAGTTTTTCATATTTTTTTGTAGCTTCACCTTGATGTGCGAACTCTTGGTTCCATTGATGCACTTGGTGTAGATCTGCCAATCCACCAGATGCAAAAGCACGAAGTAAGTTTTGTGTTGCAGAAGCTTGGTTGTAAGCTCTTATCATACGTTTTGGATCTGGTGTACGAGCCTCTTTTGTAAACTCTATACCATTAATGATATCTCCACGGTAAGAGTCAAGTGTTACACCGTTAATTGTTTCTGTATCTGATGAGCGTGGTTTTGCAAACTGACCAGCAATACGTCCAACTTTAACAACAGGAACTCCCCCTGCGTAAGTCATCACAACCGCCATTTGCAAAAGTGCTTTAAAAGTATCGCGAATATTATCTGCATGAAACTCACTAAAACTTTCAGCACAATCTCCACCCTGCAGTAAAAATGCTTTACCGTTAACAACATCCGCTAACTGAGCTTTTAAAGAGCGTGCTTCACCAGCAAAAACAAGTGGTGGATAATTTTTTAGTTCTGCTAAAACTTTTTTTAGTTCATCTTGATCTGGATACGTTGGTTGTTGTAATATTGGTTTAGAATGCCAACTTGATGGAGTCCAAATACTCATAATTTAACCTTATTAAATATAATTTTCACAATTTTACCTAAAAAGAGATAAAAAAACCATAATTATTCTGCAAAAAGTTTTTTTTATGCTTTAGATTTGTATAATAGCACCAAACAAATGGGAGTATTTATTTTATGGATTTTAATTATTTTGATATTGTAATTGGTGCTATTGTTCTTTTACTTGGTCTAAAAGGTGTGATGAACGGCTTTTTTAAAGAGCTTTTTGGACTTGTAGGGATTGTGGGTGGTCTTTTTATCGCATCACGTAGTGGCAATGAAGTTGGAACATTTCTAAGCGAAACAATCTTCCATTTTGAAAGTGAATCTGCTATTAACTTCACAGGTTTTTTAACAACTTTAGCAGCTTTTTGGCTTGTAATGGTTGTTGTTGGTTTAATTTTTAAACAACTCTCTTCACTTAGTGGTTTAACACTTATAGATAGAATTTTAGGATTTGTTTTTGGTGCTTCAAAATTCTTTTTAATTGGTGCAGTAATTGTAAACTCTCTTCACAATATCAAAACAATTAAAGAAAATATAGAACCACAACTCTCAAATAGTATTTTATACCCTATTTTAGTTGAAACTGGTGCCTATATTATGAAAATTGACCCAGCAGAAGTAACAAAACAAATAGATGAAAAAATTACAAATGGTGTTGATGCAGTGCAAGAACATATTGAAACATCAGTAAAAGAACAAGCTACACAGATGATTGAAAAAACAAGAGAAGAACTTCAATCTAAAGTAGATGGCAACTAACATATGAACTTAAACACAAACTTTAGCGCGAGGACTATTGAGTATCAACAACTTTTAAAAAATTTTAAATATATTTTAAAAGAGAACAATCTAAAGTTTACGTTTCAAAGAGAGATTATCTTAGAAACACTCTATAGCTCAAATGAACATCTTACACCAGAAGATATTCACCAACTTATAAAAGGGAAATATCCTGATTTAAAAGTTGGAATTGCTACAGTTTACAGAACTCTTTCACTTCTTGAAGGTTCTGCACTTGTTACAACTATTTCACTCGATGCACAAGCAAAAAAATATGAACTTAGTGCAAAAGAACACCACGATCATCTCATTTGTACACAGTGTGGTTCTATTACAGAGTTTGTAGATGATGAGATAGAAAAACGACAACATGCAATCGCTAAAGAGCTTGGTTTTGCTATGCAAGATCACTCAATGCAAATCTACGGTATTTGCAAACTATGTCAAGAAAAAAAACTATAACAACAGGAGAAACAATGATATTTGATAATAAATTTGTGCAACAAAAAATGCAAAAAGTACAAACACTAAAAGAGTTAGGTATAAACCCTTATGCAAACCATTCAGATAGAAATACAACAATTTCTAAATACCTTAATGTAAATGCAGATATTCACCATAAAGAGGATAAACGTGATGAAAAACGTCACTATATTGTAAGTGGTCGTATTAAACTACTTCGTATTATGGGAAAAGCAAGTTTCATTAATATTGAAGATGAGAGTGGAAACTTACAAATTTATGTTGCACGTGACAATCTTCCAGAAGGTTTTTATAACACTATTTTTAAAAAGCATATTGAAGTTGGAGATATTGTAGAGGTTGGAGGATACCCTTTTGTAACTGGTAAAGGGGAACTTTCTCTTCATGCAGATAGTCTAAAACTTCTTACAAAAGCTATTGCTCCATTACCTGAGAAATTTCATGGTATTACAGATAAAGAGGCACGTTATCGCCAACGCTATTTAGATCTTATTATGAATTCAGAAGTTCGTAAAACTTTCCAAATTCGTTCACGTGTTATCTCATTAACACGCCGTTTCTTTGAAGATAAAGGGTTCTTAGAGGTTGAAACACCTATGATGCACCCAATTGCAGGTGGAGCAAATGCTAAACCATTTGTAACGCATCACAATGCACTAGGGGTAGATAGATACCTAAGAATCGCTCCAGAACTTTACCTAAAACGTTTAATTGTTGGTGGTTTTGAGGCTATTTTTGAGATTAACCGTAACTTTAGAAATGAAGGAATGGATGCAACACATAACCCTGAGTTTACTTCTATTGAATTTTACTGGGCATATAAAACATATAAAGATTTAATTGCAATTACAAAAGAGTATTTTGAATACCTTTTTGATCATTTAGATCTACCAACATACCTTCCTTATGGAGATATGGAAGTAAACTTCAACAACTTTAGAGAGATTCCACTTATAAAATCTCTAAGTGAGATTGGTGGTATTGATGAATCAATTGTAAACGATAAAGAGAAAATCCTTGCATTCTTAAAAGAAAAAGGTATTGAAGTTGAGTCATCTTTAACTCTTGGACAACTCCAAGGGGAGCTTTTTGATGAATTTGTAGAGGAGAAACTTATTGACCCTACTTTCATTACAGAATACCCTGTAGATATCTCTCCACTTGCAAGAAGAGATGATGAAAACCCTGCAATTACAGAAAGATTTGAACTTTTCATCGCTGGACGTGAGATTGCAAATGCATTTAGTGAGCTTAATGATCCAATTGATCAGTATGAGCGTTTTAAAGCACAAGTGGAAGCAAAAGATGCAGGAGATGATGAAGCACACGAGATGGATGAAGATTTTGTAAATGCACTTAGCTATGGTATGGCACCAACTGCTGGACAAGGAATAGGAATAGACAGACTTGTAATGCTTCTTACAAATGAGCATAGTATTCGTGATGTACTTCTTTTCCCTGCTATGAAACCACTTAGCAGCGAACACCAAAATGAGGATGAAGAGTAAAAGAGTTTTTACTTTTTTATTCTTTTATTATGATATTTTTTGTATAATCGAGACAATTTTACTAAGGAAAGAGAATAGATGAGCTTTTTAAAAGAATTTGATGAAGAGGTATTTAACCTTTGTGAGAAAGAGTTAGAGCGTCAAACTGACCATTTAGAGATGATTGCATCTGAAAACTTTACACTTCCAGCTGTTATGGAAGCTATGGGTTCAGTATTTACTAATAAATATGCAGAGGGTTACCCTGCTAAACGTTACTATGGTGGTTGTGAATACGCTGATGGTGTAGAGCAACTTGCAATCGACAGAGCATGTGAACTTTTTGGATGTAAATTTGCAAATGTTCAACCACACTCAGGTTCTCAAGCAAATGGTGCAGTGTATGCAGCACTTTTAAAAGCTGGAGATAAACTCCTTGGTATGGACTTAAGTCATGGTGGACACTTAACACATGGTTCTAAACCATCTTTTTCTGGTAAAAACTACCAATCTTTCACTTATGGTGTAGAGCTTGATGGTCGCATTAACTACGATAGAGTTATGGATATTGCTAAAATTGTTCAACCAAAAATTATTGTTTGTGGAGCTTCTGCCTATGCACGTGAAATTGACTTTAAAAAATTTCGTGAAATTGCAGATGAAGTTGGTGCAATCTTATTTGCAGATATTGCACACATTGCTGGTCTTGTAGCTGCTGGTGAGCACCCTAGCCCATTCCCTTATGCAGATGTTGTAACAACTACAACTCACAAAACTCTTGCTGGGCCTCGTGGTGGTATGATTATGACTAATGATGAAGATATTGCTAAAAAAATCAACTCTGCAATCTTCCCTGCACTTCAAGGTGGTCCACTTGTTCATGTAATCGCTGCAAAAGCGGTAGGTTTTAAACATAACCTTAGCCCAGAGTGGAAAGATTATGCTAAACAAGTAAAAGCAAATGCAAAAGTTTTAGCAGAAGTTTTAGTAAAGCGTGGCTATAACATTGTAAGCGGTGGAACAGATAACCACTTAGTACTTGTAAGTTTCGTTGGTACTGAAATTAGTGGTAAAGAAGCAGATGCTGCTTTAGGTAATGCTGGTATTACAGTAAATAAAAACACTGTTCCAGGTGAAACTCGTAGCCCATTTGTAACTTCAGGTATCCGCGTTGGTTCTGCTGCACTTACTAGCCGTGGTATGAAAGAAAAAGAGTTTGAACTTATTGCAAATAAAATGGCTGATGTTTTAGATGATATTACAAACACTGAACTTCAAGCAAAAATTAAAGCTGAACTTAAAGAGTTAGCTTCTAACTTTGTAATCTATAACCAACCAACTTACTAAAAAGAGAGTGTTTTTATGACAGCAATGGATCTTAAACTTATTAAAATTGTCAATACACATTATTGGGAAAAAAAAGATAAAGTAGTAAGCAAAATATCTTTTAAAGGGCGTACTTTTTACAATAAATTTGAAAAAGTCAATGCTCCCCTTACACAAACTATTATCAATAAACATCTAAAGGGTGAGATTACAGTTGCTCACTCTTTAATTAATGCTCATGGTAAAGTTGAAAATATTGTGATTGACTATAATGGTAGAGATCCTGAGCGTTTTTACCATAGAGCACAACTCCTTTTACGTGAAGAGGGTTATATTAACTTCACAGCATATAAAACAAAAACAGAGGGGCATTTGCACCTCTACATTCATAAAGGGCACACAACACTCAATGAAGCGATTCAACTTGGTAAAATGCTCTCTATGAAACTAGCAGCAAAACAACCAAAACAGTGGAGAATGTTCCCAAATAATGATATGCCAGAAGAGTATAATATTCTTACACTACCATATGAAGTTTATGCGAAAGAGCGTGGAGCTTCTTGGTCAAAACATATGTAATGATATATTTCATATTAAAAAAATTAAAAAAAGGGTTTAATTGATGGATGAAAAAAATGAGTTAAATGATATTATCTTAGATAAAAGTAGTACTACAAATAAAAATAAAAAAATTGTTTTTGCAGCTGCAACTTTTGGTGTAGTACTTATTGGTGTTATACTTTTTATGAGTACACTTTCAGATAAATCGCAAAATAATCTTCCAGAACCAATTATGGATGAACCTGAAATAAATCCTTATAAAACAAAAACAACTAAAGAGCCTGATCCTCTTTTTGAAGATGTAGAAGTTATAGAAGAAAAGCCATCTTATGATACAAAACTAGATGCAATAGCACAAAAACTCAAAAAAGAGAGTCAACAACAAGAGGATTTTCTTGTTGAAGAGGAAGTTGTAGAGGAACCAGTTGTTCAAAAAAGAGTTACTCCAAAACCACAACCTGTTGTAAAAAAAGTTGTTCATAAGCCACAACCAAAACAAGTTGTTCATAAACAAACAAAAGCTCCGAGTGGACACTATTTTGTTCAAGTTGGTTCATTTGCGAAATATAAACCAAATAAAAAATTCTTAAACTCTATTACAAGTAGAGGTTATAACTACAAATTTCATAAAGTAAATGTGAAGTCTAAAGTTATTAACAAAATTTTAATTGGTCCGTTCCAAACTGAAAAAGAAGCAAGAAAAGCTCTAAAAAATATTCGTCAGCACATTGAAAAAGGTGCATTTTTAACAAAAATCTAAAACCCTTCCTACCCTCTTTTGGGTAGAACTCTTCAAGGAATTATATATGATTCACTCAACACAATTTAAACTTGACTTTTTTGCTCCTATTGCTGTTTACTCTAAAATGCGTTCTCTTTATAACAATGAGATAACTTACCTTTTTGAAAGTGCCAACCAATCTGAAGGTAATTATAGTTTTATATGTATTGGGGCGAGAGAAAGACTCCAATATAAAGATGAACAGACACTCTACACAAAAGAGAATCAAACACAAACACTAGAACAATCCCCTTTTGAATTTTTAAAAGAGTATTATAAAAACATAGATACTCAACCATATAAAGATGCTGTAAAAAAACTCAATGTTGGTTATGTTGATGGGTTTATTGGGTACATTGGGTATGATATGGTAAAAGTGTTTGAACCAAAACTTCAAGAGAGTATGAATAGCTTAAAAGATGAACTTCACACACCAGATTTAGATTTAATTCTTCCTAAAATGGTTGTTGTTTACTCCCACAAAAATCATGAAATTACACTTCTTTCAACTCAGCAAGAGTTCGCTAATGAGTTTAAAAATATAGAAAATATACTAAAAGGAAACTATACCTATGAACCTATGAGAGAAAATATAGGTCAAGATAGTGGTAGTTTTGCTCACTCTAAAGAGAAATTTTTTGAGATGATAGAGCAATCTCGCCAAATGATTAAAAGTGGTGATGTTTTTCAAATTCTTATGACAAACCGTTTTACTCGTAATATTAAAGTAGATCCTTTTAGTTTTTATAGAATTCTTCGTACAAAAAACCCATCACCTTATATGTTTTTACTCCAGTATGAAGATTTTAATATTGTTGGAAGTTCCCCTGAAGTTATGGTGCGTTTAAGTGATGGTGAAATTTTACTTCGTCCAATTGCAGGAACACGTAAACGTGGAGCTACAAAACAAAGAGATTTAGAACTTGAAGAGGAACTTCTTAATGACCCTAAAGAGTTAGCAGAACACCTAATGCTTATAGATTTAGGAAGAAACGATGTTGGCCGTGTTGCACAAGTTGGTTCAGTAGAAGTCAAAGATATGATGCACATTGAACGCTTTTCTCATGTTATGCATATAGTCTCAGATGTAACAGCACAACTGAGTGTTGATAAAGATATGTTTGATCTTTTTATGGCAACTTTTACAGCTGGCACAATGACTGGAGCACCAAAAATTCGTGCCATGGAATTAATTGCAGAGTTTGAAGGGTTAAAACGTGGTTTTTATAGTGGAAGTATAGGGTATTTTGGATTTGATGGCAATATGGATAGTGCCATAACAATTCGTACAGCAATGGTTAAAGAAGATAAAGTAGTACTTCAAGCTGGTGCTGGAATAGTTGCAGATAGTCAAGATGAACTAGAGTACCTTGAAGTAAAAAATAAACTTAGAGCCCTTATAGCTTCACTAGAAGATTTAGACCCAAAGGAATCATAAGATGAAAAAACTTTTTGGTATCTTTGGCAATCCTGTATCTCACTCAAAAAGCCCTTTAATGCACAATATGGTTTTTAAAAATCTTCACTACAAAGGGTGTTACACTCGCATACTTTTAGAAGATGGAACAAAGCTACGTGAAACTTTTTTAAACCTCAAACTCAGTGGTGCAAACATAACAGTTCCTCACAAAGAAGCAGCATTTAAGGCATGTGATGAAGTAAGAGGTTTTGCAAAAAATCTAGGTGTTGTAAACACAATAGTGTATGAAAATGGAAAACTCATAGGATACAATACAGATGCAGATGGTTTTTTATATGCTATTTCTGAATTTAAAAACATCAACAAAATTCTTATTTTAGGTGCTGGAGGCACTGCAAAAGCTCTTTGTGCAAAGTTCCTAGAGGAAGGTTTTAACGTAGAGGTTCTAAACCGCTCACCAAACCGCCTAGAGAGCTTTAAAACAATGGAGTGTAAAACTTCTGCATGGGAGAGTTTTAAACCCTCTTCTTATGACTTGGTAGTAAATACAACAAGTGCAGGTTTGGAAGATGACTCCCTCCCTGTTCCAAAAGAGATAATAGAGCAAATTTTAAACAATACCTCTTACTGTGCAGATGCTATTTATGGCAAACTTACACCCTTTTTACAACTTGCAAAGCAAAAAAAGATTCCATACAAAGATGGTTCAGATATGCTTTTAGGGCAAGGGATTTTAGCAAATGAACTTTTTGTGAAAAACACTCTTCAAAAAGAGGATATTCAAAAAGAGATGAGAAAAATTTTTGAATTTTAAAGATTCTCTTATTGAAAATATGACATTGTCGTCTTTCCAAATTTTTTAGACTTTTGAAGCTCAAATACTCCAATTGTTTGTGGAAGTTCTAAACCTGTCATATGCTCAATAATAATTAACTTTACATTTTGTGGTGGGAGATTTTGGATAAGGTCTATTGTTTTGTCATAAATATCTTCCATCCCCTCTCTAATACTAAAAGGTGGGTCAATGTAGATGTAAGCTTCCTCATTTAAAGCTTTAACTCTTTGCATAACTGTTGTAATATTTTCAAAACTATCTCCACCAAAAACTTCACATTGTTGTGGTGCAGTTTTTTTGATGTTTGCACGAAGTACCTTTAAAGCATCTTTATCTTTTTCCATAAAAAAGATTTTTTTTGCACCACGACTCAGTGCTTCAAGTCCAACAGAGCCACTTCCAGAAAACACTTCAACAAAAACAGAATCTATAACATCAAATTGGATTGTATTGAAAAAAGATTCTAAAACAATCGCTTTTGAACTTCTTGTTGAGTTTTTAGATGGAAGATTTAAAGTTACCCCTTTGTACTTTCCAGCTATAATTTTTTTTGTTAATACTTTACTCATAAAATGCCTTTATTGCTCTTATAATATTATGTTTATATTCTTGCGTTAACTGATCGATTCTGCGTTCAAGTATAGAAAAGTCTAACTTCTCTTTTAAATCTTTTTTCTCTACCATATCTGCTAGAGGCTCAATTTGTTGTAAATTATAACGTCTCTCAAGTGCTAAAATAAGTTCTGCCTTAGAAAAAGGTTTAATTAAATCTGCTTCTTTTTTTGTAGAGATATAAAAATATTTAGAATCTTTTAAAGAAGGTTTATCTGTTACTATAATATCTGCTTGTTTTTTTGAACAAAGGTAGTTCACTAGAAATATCTCTAATGATTTTTGCAATAAAATAGAATTACAATCTAATGCAACTTTCACCTACTACCCCTTTTTTAATGCAATTATAACAAAAAACTTAAGTATTTGTAGTGTATAATAGTTTTAACTTTTTACTTGGATAACAAATTTCATGGATTACTTACAAACGAAACAATCAACCTCTTTAAGCGGTACTGTTACTATCTCTGGTGCAAAAAATGCATCACTTCCTCTTATTGCAATGAGTATCCTTGCAAAAAATAGAGTAACAATCACAAATCTACCAAAAGTAGCAGATATAAAAACACTTTTACAACTTCTTACAAATCTTGGAGCAGAGTGTGTATTTATAGATGATGGGGTTACTATAGATACCTCAACCATCAACAAAACAACTGCAACATACGACATTGTTCGTACAATGCGTGCTTCTATTTTAATTTTAGGGCCAATTCTTTCACGCTTTGGACATTGTGAAGTTTCACTTCCTGGTGGTTGTGCCATTGGGCAACGCCCTGTTGATTTACACCTAAAAGCATTAGAGCAAATGGGTGCTACAATTGAGATAAAAGCAGGATATATCCAAGCAAAAGCACCACAAGGGCTAAAAGGTGCAAATATTATATTTGACAAAATAACAGTTACAGGAACTGCAAATGTTGTTATGGCTGCAGCTCTTGCAAATGGTGTTACAACAATTACTAATGCAGCAAGAGAGCCTGAAGTTGTACAACTTTGTGAAGTATTAGCAAAAAGTGGCGTAAAAATAGAGGGTATTGGAACTGCTATTTTAACAATTACAGGAACAAATAAAGAGCTTTTAAATATTGAACCATTTGAGATTATTCCAGATAGAATAGAAGCAGGTACTTACCTTTGTGCTGGTGCTATTACAAACTCAACTATCACTTTAAAAAAAGTTGAGCCTGAACATCTCCACGCTGTTACTTCAAAATTAGAGGAGATGGGTTTTAGTTTTAGCTCTACAAAAGATACTCTTACAATTCATCCAGCAAAAGAGATTTTGCCAGTTCGCATAGTAACACAAGAGTATCCAGCTTTTCCAACAGATATGCAAGCACAGTTTTTAGCACTTGCTACACAAGCAAATGGTGTTTCTATTATAGAGGAGCGTTTATTTGAAAACCGTTTTATGCATGTAAGTGAGCTCCAACGTATGGGTGCAGACATTACATTAAATGGACACATAGCAACTGTAAAAGGAAAAACTCAACTTAGTGGTACAGATGTTATGGCAACAGATTTACGTGCATCTTCTGCACTTGTTTTAGCTGCACTTGTAGCAAATGGTACTACAAATATTCATAGAATTTACCATTTAGATAGAGGTTATGTAGAGTTAGAGAAAAAATTAGAAACTCTTGGAGTTGATATTCAAAGATTAAAAGAGTAAGTAAAAATACTTACTCTCATTTGTTAATGTAAAAAGTGTCTTACTTCTGAGAAGTATAGACTCATTCCATGCTCATTTGCAGCTTCTATAACTTCATCATCACGAATACTTCCACCTGGTTCAATCACATTTTTAACACCAGCTGCAGCTGCTGCATCAATGCTATCTCTAAATGGGAAAAATGCTTCAGATGCTAAAGCAGAACCTGTTACATCAAGTCCCATCTCTTTTGCTTTTTTAAGTGCACATTGTGCTGCATCAACACGGCTTGTCATACCCATACCAACAGCAACCATTGCTGCATCTTTTACATAAACTACACAATTAGATTTTGTTAAAGATGCTACTTTATAAGCAATCTCTAAATCTTTCATCTCTTCTGGTGTTGCTGCATTTTTAGAAACAAGTTTTGCATTTTTTACTTCATCATCATTTACTTTATCTGCATCTTGGTACACAAAACCACCATCAATATGTTTAAAGTCTTTTTTATCATTTGCAAGTACAAGTTTATCTGCACCCATCTCAAAAAGTTTAATACGCTTTTTCGATGCAAAAACTTCCTGAGCTTCAGGAGTTATACGCCCAGCAATAACAACCTCTAAGAAAATCTCATTCATCTTTTGTGCCAATTCACGTGTAACTACACCATTTACTGCTACAACACCACCAAATGCAGAAACAGGGTCACATTTAAGTGCTTCAGTATAAGCATCTACTAAGTTATCACGAATAGCAAATCCACAAGGGTTTCCATGTTTTGTGATACATACAGCATTTTCATCACCAAATGCAGAAGCAATTTTTACAGCTCCACTTAAATCGTTAAGGTTGTTAAAACTCGCTTCCCCTTTAAGTGTTTTAAAATTATTGCTAAAGTGATCTTCAAACTCATACAGTGCACCTTTTTGGTGTGGATTTTCCCCATAGCGAGTATCCATAACTTTTTTACCAACTACAAACTGTTTTGCACCAAAACCATCATTGAAACGCTCATTCATATAGTTTGCAATCATAGAATCATACGCTGCAGTATGCTCATACGCTTTTATCATTAAAGAGCGACGAAATTCTAATGTATTTTTTTCATTTTCTATCGCATCAATCACTGCATCATAATCATTTACATCTGTAACAATCATAACAGAATCAAAGTTTTTTGCTGCACTTCTAACCATTGCAGGACCACCAATATCGATATTTTCGATAATCTCTTCAAAATCATCTGTTTTTTCAATCGTTTCTTTAAAAGGGTAAAGATTTACACACACTAAATCGATCGCTTCAACACCTAGCTCTTTTGCTTGGTCTAAATGACTTTGCTTATCACGTCTATGTAAAATTCCACCATGAATATATGGGTTTAATGTTTTTACACGCCCCTCAAAACACTCAGGAAACTTTGTAACTTCATCTATTTCAATAGCAGCAATCCCAGCTTCTACTAACTTTTTGTATGTTCCACCTGTTGAGATAATCTCAAAACCATTCTTTACTAAACTTTGACAAAACTCTACAACACCCGCTTTGTCACTTACACTTACTAATGCTCTTTTCATACCTAGCCTTACATCTAAAATATAGTTACGTCATTGTAACAAATATGAGTTTAGAAAACACCTAAAAAAGAAAAAAAAGCTTTTTTTCTAAAAACTCTTGACATTTAAAAAAAAATCCCCTATAATTGCACTCACAAATAAAGAACGCGGAATAGAGCAGTTCGGTAGCTCGTCGGGCTCATAACCCGAAGGTCGTTGGTTCAAATCCAGCTTCCGCAACCAATTTTAAATTTCTACATTTTGGGGTATCGCCAAGCGGTAAGGCCTCGGTTTTTGGTACCGATATTCGGGGGTTCGAATCCCTCTACCCCATCCACTTGTTTTTTAATTTTCTTTAGTTGTAAATATCGCGGAATAGAGCAGTTCGGTAGCTCGTCGGGCTCATAACCCGAAGGTCGTTGGTTCAAATCCAGCTTCCGCAACCAATTTCAATTACACTTTTGCGGGTGTAGCTCAGTGGCTAGAGTTCCTGCCTTCCAAGCAGGCTGTCGAGGGTTCGAATCCCTTCACCCGCTCCACCCTTTTTAAAAATCATCATCATTTTCAAATTCATCTAAACTTTTTTGATACTCTAACTTATCTAACTCCTCTTGAGTCATCATAAGCTCTTTCATCTTTTTAGTAAAAAATGTTCTATCTTCAAGTTTTGTCATATATGCATATGTACCATAAACAATTGCAAAAAATGTTGCACTTACAATAACTTTTTGTGCAAAAGAAAATTGTGTAATTGGCTCTTTAATTTTCATCTCACATACACCACCTGGACAATGTGTTGCTTTTTTACTCATAAACAAAGAGTAAAGTTTACAACCAACACACACAGAAAAAGCAGATTCTAAAAATAAAAGTGCCATACAAATTAAACAAACAAGCACTTTTAGCGGATTTGGTTGAAAGTCAATTACTAAATAGTAAAACATAGGAAGTGCAAAAAGTAACCCAACTCCCCATGCAAAACGTTTTTGTGCAGCACCTACATACTCTGGAGTTTGATTTTGCACAAAAACTCTTCCAAGTAATAAACTAGGTGCATAACGAGGATTAAGAACTCGTATTAAAAAATCTAGCGTAAAAAATGAAACAAAGTATTTTGAAAAAATAGCTGTACCTAACATTACACCATTTGTTAAACCTAAAAATGCTCCAACAAACAAAATTCCAGCTGCAGCTCTTGCTTCACGTTCATTTAAAACAGGAACATCATATCCCGCAACACTCTCCCCATATTGCCAAAAACTTTTTTTCATTTTCCACCCTTACATTATAAGTTTTTCTAATCTTCATCCTCATTATACAATTTTAATTTTAAGACATGCTTTTCTGTAATAACTGTTTTAAACTCCCCTTCAAACACTTTAATATCATGTACTTTCCCTATTACATGCACGTTACGTTTTCTTCCCTCTTTATGGCGAACCCTTGCTACAAAGTTTACTTCATCATAAAGTTTTACAGGAGATAAAAACTGACAATCACTTGCTACTAAAACAACATTTTTCTCATTTACTGCTGCCATTGCTGCAAAATCTGCTGCACCAAAAACAAACCCTCCATGAATAAGCCCCATATCATCAGCAACCATTTCATCTGTTGTAGTAAGACGCACCTCAACATATCCAACTTCTAACTTTAAAATCTCTCCACATAAAGCTTGATTTATTCTTGTATGTGTATTTAGAATTACAAGGGAGTCATCTTTATGAATATGAGATTCCTCTAAAAGCTCCTCATCACTTTTTTTATTGCTATTTTCTACCATTTTTTTCCTTTTTTACTAATCTTACATAAACACGTTGTGGTGCTGGATACCCCTCTACTGTTTTTGAGCTATCCTCTGGATCTAAAAAGTTCTCTAATGACTCACCCTCTATCCACTGCGTTTTTCTTTGTTCTGTTGCATCTGTTACTTTTGTTTCTAACACTTCAAACTCACTAAAACCTGCACGTAAACACCAGTTTTTTAAAGCTTTAATAGTAGGTACAAAGTAGATATTTGGTATTTTAGAGTAACTAGAAGCTGGGCAAAGTGCCATCTCCTCTTCTCCATCAATGTAAAAAGTATCTAAAATCACTTCCCCCTCTTTATCTAACCCTCTATAAAGAGATTTTAACATCGCTACTGGATCACTCCTATGGTAAAGCACACCTAAACAAAAAATAGTATCAAACTTCTCTGGGTAAAACTCTAAATGCTCGACACCTAAAAGCTCATAGACAATATCACTTTTTATAAAATGGTTTATAAAATCAAATTGCGTTTTATAAAGTGGTGAAGGATCAAACCCTACTAAAAGTTTAGGGTTATCCTCTTGCATTCTAAAAAGATAATACCCATTATTACACCCAATATCTGCTACCTTTTTCCCCTCTAAATTAAAATAGGGGCGTAGCAGATTATATTTTATATTGCTTCTCCACTCTGTATCTATAAAAAGGTTTCCAATTTGAAAAGGACCTTTTCTCCAAGGCATCATATTCTTAGCAACTTCTGTAATATGTGATGTATCAAACTCACCCTCTATTGTTAGAGTATCTTCAAGTTTTACATTTACATCTTCATACTTAGCTAAAGAGTTTAATGCCTCTCGAAGTGGCGATATATTTTTCCAAGTCATCCATTTTTCACGCTCTTTTTTTAGTTGTTCTATATCCATACTTTATTCTTTACATAGTTAAATTTTTATATAATTGTAGCAAAATTACTAAAGGAATGTTTTGCGTTTAGAAAAAAAAGCAACATTGGTATCAACTTCAGTTGCAGCCTTACTTGTTCTTATTAAGATGGCTGTTGGAATTTTAAGTGGGTCTATTGCAGTGCTTGCTTCTGCAATAGATAGTTTTTTAGATTTAACTGTTTCACTCTTTAACTATTTTGCCCTTAATTCAGCAGAAAAAGATTCCGATGACACATTTCACTATGGGCGTGGAAAACTAGAACCTCTTGCAGCGGTTATTGAGGGATTTGTTATCTCTATGTCCGCTTTATTTATCCTTTATGAGGCACTCCATAAAATTCTACATCCACTTCCAATGGAATATATGCAACAAAGTGTTGGAGTGATGATAATCTCTTTTGTAGTCACTGCATTTCTTGTAATGTTTCTTAATAGTGTTGCAAATAAAACAAATAATATGGTTATAAAAGCAGATGCTCTGCACTATAAAACTGACCTTTTTTCAAATGGTGCTATTTTAGTTGCTCTTTTACTTATCTCTTTTACAGGAGAAAATATAATAGATCCTATTTTGGGTATTTTAATAGCTGTTTATATGCTTTATTCGGCATACCCGATTATGAAAGAGGGAATTTTAATGCTTCTTGATGTAGCACTTGATAAAGAAGATATTGAAAAAATAGAAACTCTTTTAAAAAATGAAAAAGAGATTACAACATACCATTTTCTTCAAACGCGTATTGCAGGATCAGATATTTTTATATCGGTTCATTTAGTTTTTAATATGGAAATTTCACTCTATGATGCACATCTTATTTCAGATAAAATAGAAGCAAAATTAAAAGGTTTATTTGAAGAAGATAAAGATGTTCATATTTTAATTCATATGGATCCGTATGATGATTCAGAAATAAATGAAGAAGAAAGATAAAAGAAGGAGGTGTAGCTAAAAAGCTACACTCCACAACTTCCGCCACCTGTTGAACAAGCACTTACACCTGGAGGTGTTGTTGGTTGGATTGCAGCATTATCAACCCCACCAGTTTTGTTAATCTCTTCAATTTGATTCCAAACATCTTCAGCAGCTTTCATATAGCGTTTAGCACTCTCAGAAGTTGGAGCTACGTAAGTGATAGGCTTTCCAGCATCTCCACCCTCACGAATTGCAGGCTCAATTGGAATCTCTGCTAATACTTTTGTACCAAACTCCTCTGCCATTGGCTGAGATGTTCCTTTTCCAAAAATATCATACTCAACACCAGTATCTGGAGCGATAAATCCACTCATATTTTCAACAATTCCACCAATTGGAATATGAAGTTTTTTAAACATATCTAAAGAACGACGTGAATCATCAAGAGAAACTGTTTGAGGTGTTGTTACAGTAAGACCAAGTGTTACAGGTACACTTTGT
Source organism: Helicobacteraceae bacterium (assembly GCA_027063225.1). Classification (GTDB taxonomy): domain Bacteria; phylum Campylobacterota; class Campylobacteria; order Campylobacterales; family Sulfurimonadaceae; genus Sulfurimonas. The sequence goes on from JAMOSG010000036.1 coordinate 35,187, forward strand.
GCAAGTGTAAGTTGTGCATCACCTGTTCCTGGTGGCATATCGATAACTAAAACATCGAGTTTTGACCATGCAATATCACGTAAAAATTGCTCGATTGCTTTCATAATCATCGATCCACGCCACATTAAAGATTGACCCTCTTCCATAAGTGAACCCATAGACATAACCTCTAAACCATACGCAGAGATTGGAAGAACTTTGTTTCCTACCACTTCTGGTTTTACATCTTCTATACCTAACATACGTGGAATATTTGGACCATAAATATCTGCATCTAAAAGACCAACTTTTTTCCCTTGCATCGCTAATGCAATAGCTATATTTACAGATGTAGTAGATTTACCAACTCCACCTTTACCTGAACTTACCATTAGAAAGTTTTGCACTTGTGGAGCAATATTTTTCCCACGTGAAGATGATTCTCTTGGCATTTGTGGAGCTTTAATATTTGGTGTAACTTTTGTAGCACCAGCACGTTTAAGCTCTGTTACACAATCATCAAAAATTTGTTGTGCAACTTCTGGAGCACTTGAAGTGATCTCTACATCGAAACTTACTTCAGTACCATTGATTACAATATTTTTTACAAATCCAAAACTTACAATATCTTTTGTAAAACCTGGATACATAACTTTAGAAAGAGCTGACTTTACAACTTCTTCATTCATAAGCTTTCCTTTTTTTTAATATTTGTTAATGCAATAATATCTAAATAAGAGAAATATACTCTTATTTAAACATTAAATTTTTAGTGAGCATTTGCAAGTTTGTTTTTCTATTTTTAGCTCATATTTTTGCAACAAAGTCACAAAAATATTCAAACACTAAAGCTATGCCCATAAAGGGCAAGAGAAACAAACTTATGCTCTAGTGAGCATTTGCAAGTTTGTTTTCCTCTGCAATCTGTGCAATGGCATCAGAGTTTTCCATAATATCTTGTGTAATTTTATATGAACAAAATTTTGGTCCACACATAGAACAAAATTCTGCTTCTTTAAATACATCTTGAGGGAGAGTTTCATCATGGTATTCACGAGCACGTTCACTATCTAGTGCTAATTCAAACTGTTTTTCCCAGTCGAAATTGTAACGAGCATCACTCATTGCATCATCTACATCACGTGCACCTTTGCGTCCACGAGCGATATCTGCTGCGTGTGCTGCGATTTTGTAAGCGATAATACCTTCACGTACATCATCTGCATTTGGAAGCCCTAAGTGCTCTTTTGGTGTTACATAACAAAGCATACTCGCACCATGCCAACCACCAACAGCTGCACCGATAGCACTTGAGATATGATCATACCCTGCTGCAATATCTGTTACAAGTGGGCCTAAGATATAAAAAGGAGCTTCATGACAAAGTTCACGTTGAATCTTCATATTACGCTCAATTTGGTTAAGAGGTACGTGTCCTGGGCCTTCTATCATTACTTGAACATCTTTTTCCCATGCACGAAGTGTAAGCTCACCTAAAACTTTAAGCTCACCTAGTTGCGCATCATCACTTGCATCTGCTAAACAACCTGGACGTAGTGAATCTCCAAGTGAAAGGGAAACATCATATTTACGACAAATCTCTAAAATATCATCAAATGCAGTATAAAATGGATTTTCTCTATGGTAGTGCATCATCCACGCAGCCATTAAAGAACCACCACGACTTACAATCCCCATTTTACGACTTGCAACTTTTGGCATAGTCTCTAGTAAAAAACCAGCGTGAATTGTAAAGTATGAAACACCTTGTTGTGCTTGACGCTCTAGTACTTCAAGCATAACTTCAATTGTTAAATCTTCAATATTATTTCCAACATCGTGTAAAATTTGGTAAATTGGTACAGTACCTATTGGAATTTTAGAATTTTCAATAACAGCTTTACGAATTTCATCTAAATCTCCACCTGTTGAGAGATCCATTGCTGTATCTGCTTTGTAGTGTTGTGAAACTTGAATTTTTTCAATCTCACCTTGTACATCTGAAGCAATTGCAGAAGAACCAATGTTTGCATTAATTTTACATTTTGTAGCAATCCCAATTGCCATTGGTTCTAAATTTGTATGATTTACGTTTGCAGGGATTATCATTCTTCCTCTTGCAATCTCACTACGAACAAGCTCTGGAGATAAACCTTCTACTTTTGCAACATACTCCATCTCTTGTGTAATGATGCCTTTTTTAGCGTAATACATCTGTGTTCTAACAGGATCGTTCTCACGCTCTTTTACCCATGAAGATCTCATAGTTATTTTCTCCCTAATTTAAAGTATATGGAAATATAATCAAATAAGATTAAATTATCATTAAGGAGTTAGATTAAGCAAGAGATTTAACTTCGAAATAGTATTTATATATAAATAGTTTAAACTTCTTTTAATAAATAGAGTTTTATTAAATAATCAAAACTAGCACTCCCAACATTCGTAAAAAAAACAACTTATCTTCAAAGACAAAGAGAAACAAAAGTTTTAATATGTATAATTTCGTAACACTTTTGAGATAAAAGGGATTTTTTTGTCAGATACTACACTCATTTTACTTGCTGCTGGTAGTTCTAGTAGGTTTGATTACAACGTAAAAAAGCAATGGTTACGTATTGGAGATACTCCACTGTGGCAATTTGTAGCACAACGTTTCGCACAAAGTGGGCTTTTTAGTAACATTATTGTTACAGCTTCTGCAACAGATATAGAGTTTATGAAACAATACAGCTCCTCTTTTACTTTTGTTGAGGGTGGAGCTTCAAGGCAACTCTCACTTAAAAATGCTTTAGAATTTGTAAAGAGTGAATATGTGCTTGTTAGTGATATTGCTCGTGCTTGTATCTCTCGACAATTTTTAGAAACTATTCTTTTGCATAAAACTCAAGCAAAAAGTGTTGTGCCTTACCTTAAGGTTACTGACACTATTGTGTACCAAAACCAAACTATCAATAGAGATGAAGTAAAGCGTATTCAAACTCCTCAACTCTCACACACTCAAACACTTAAAGAGGCACTCCAAACTCAACAAGAGTTTACAGATGAAAGTAGTGCCATAGCAGCACTTGGGTATGAGCGTTATTTTATTTTAGGTGAAGAGGATGCTCATAAAATCACTTATGTAAGTGATCTTAACAAAGTTCCATGTTTAGCCAAACCATCAAATAACACTTTAAGTGGAAACGGTTTTGATGTACACCCATTTGAACAAAATAAAGCTATGTATTTAGGTGGTGTGCATATAGAGAATGTAGAATATGGTTTTGCAGCACATAGCGATGGCGATGTAGCCATTCATGCACTTATAGATGCACTTTTAGGTGCCGCTGGAATGGGTGATATTGGTATGCTATTTCCTGATAATGACAACACTTACAAAAATATAGACTCTAAAAAACTCCTCAGTGAAGTTGTTACAAAACTTCACAACTATGGGTTTGAAATTATTAATGTAGATATTACCATAGCAGCTCAAAAACCTCGCCTTGCAAAGTATAAAATGGCAATGAGAACAACTCTTGCTACTATTTTAGGTATAAACCAAGCACTTTGTAATGTTAAAGCAACGACAACTGAAAAACTGGGTTTTGTTGGTAGAGGTGAAGGTGTAAGTGTATGGGCAAATGCAAGTTTAAAATATTTTGATTGGACGAAGGTATAAAGATTGAAGATATTAATTATAGAAAATGAGATATATTTAGCGCAAAGTATCGCTACAAAGCTCTCTGAAAAGGGGCATATTTGTGAAATGTGTACCTCAACAAAAGATGCTATTAAAGGTAGCCAATACGATGTAGTACTCCTTTCTACAAATATTAATGGTCAAGATTTCAATCCTGTTATAGAAACTTTTAAAAAATCGATTGTTATTTTAATGGTTTCATACATTAGTAACGACACAGTTTCTAAACCCCTTGCAGCTGGTGCAAAAGACTATATCTTAAAACCTTTTATGATAGAAGAGCTTATTAGAAAGATTGATCATTACCAAGATTATGAGCGTCTTAAAAAGAGAAATGTAGCTTATGAAAAGTACCTTAACTACTCTTTTGAATCTCTCTCTAAAGAGTATGACCATAACAATATTGAGTTACCTCTTTTTATCGCATCATCGTTTGGTAAATATGCTGATGCGTTTGCATTTGAACATGCTCAAGCTAAAAATGCACCTTTTTATTTTGTGTCGCTAAGTGAACCAAAAGCACTTCAAGAGATAGAGTCTATTCCCCACAATGCTATCATTTATGTAACAGACTTTCAAGTACTTAAAAAAGGTGAGCGTCAAACATTTTTAGATCTTATAAAAGAGAAAAACGTTATTGTCGCAAGTAGTGAAAAAATAGAAGATATCCCTTACAATGTTCTTGAAATTAAAAATGAAAATACACTTTTTGATAGAAGCGACATCCTCCCAATTGAGGATTATATTAAATTTATCGTGTTAAACTTTCAAGATAAATACCCAGATACTGAACTTTCTAAAAAACTAGGAATTTCACGTAAAAGCCTTTGGGAAAAAAGAAAAAAATATGACATCACAAAGAAAAAATAAAACAATCTTTATAGACCGCGAAGCTGCCTCTGCACTAGAGCTTGTAAAAGACAAACTTCTCTACCCTCTTACTGGTTTAATGAACCAAAAAGAGAGTGAAGAGGTTTTACAAACTGGACTTATAAACAACAGAACTTTTCCTTTCCCTTTCATCCTTGCTCCCGCTGGAAAAAAAAATGAAACTATTTTACAAACACTCACTCAAGGTGAAGAGATAACTCTTATTTGTGAAAATGAGGAGTTTGCAACACTTATTGTAGATGAAGTATTTAAAATAGACACAAAAGCAAGAGTAAAACACCTCTATGGAACAGATGACTTAGCACACCCTGGAGTAGAAGCAACGCTAAAACGTTTAGGCTCTTATGCAGTAAGTGGCGAGTACACTATTGTAAACAAACAGCCAAACCAAAATGTAAAACTTATTCAAGATGCTAAAAACATCATTAATGCAAAACATACAACTGCAATTTTTATGGCAGCAAATCCACTCCACCGTGGGCATGAAAGGCTTATTCGCCAAACACTCGATAGAACAGATTTACTTGTTATATTTTTACTCAAACCATATGAAAACAAAAACTTAAGTTACGATTTACGTAAAGAGGCTTTGGAGTTTTTTATCCAAAACTATTTACCAAAGAATCGTGTTATTATTGTTCCTCTTGAAAACAGCTATATTTTTGCAGGATTTAATGAGATTATAATAGATGCAATTGTTGCAAAAAACCATGGGTGTGATCGCTTAACAATTGGGCAAAACCATGCAGGGCTTGGAATGTTTTACGATTGCAATTCCAACAAATCTATAATTGATCGTGTAACAAATGTAGATATCGAAATAGAAATAGCTAGTGAATATGTCTATTGTGATAAATGTACAACACTTGTAAGTAAAGATACCTGTCCACATGGGCAACACCACCATATGTCTTACCATTCAGATTCTATTTTAGAGCTTTTAGAGATGGGAATAGTTCCACCTGCTGTGCTTATGCGTAGAGAGATTTCAGCGCATATTTTGGCAAAACTCTTTCCAAATAGATTTAAAAACTTAGAAAAACTCTACTACGACCTCTTCCCAACAGAGGGACTTTTAAAAGAGCATACATCAAAAGATTTTTATCTTAAACTTATGCAACTTTACCAAACTACTTCACTTACGTAAAAAAGGAAACAGATTGAGAAAATTTTTTTTAACATTAGGTTTTAGCGGACTTAGCCCTATTGCTCCAGGAACTGTTGGTTCTTTAGTTTCACTTATTTTAGGTGTTTTTGTACTTATCTACTTTGATGCTTATACACTTTTTTTAGCAGCAGCACTTATTAGTGTTGTAGCAGTAAAAGAGATAAACAAATATGAAACAATCACAAAAACACATGATGATAAAAGCATTGTTATAGATGAACTTGCAGGTATGTGGTTTGCACTAAGTGTTGCTCCAGCTATGGGTGTTGCACCAGATGAAATTTTAAACCTTAGCAATGGCTTTTTAATTCAAGTTATTTTAGCTTTTGCATTTTTTAGATACTTTGACATCACAAAACCTTCTATTATTGGAAGAATAGATAAACAAACAGAGGGTGGTGTTGGTGTAATGGGTGATGATATTATCGCAGGTTTTGCAGCGGGTATTGCTACAGCTCTTACTTGGCAAGGGATCCTTGCGTTAAATATTTTTTAGGCTAAAAAATGACTTGGCAAGAGATTATCGAGGAGCAAAAAGAACAAGAGTATTTTAAAAAGCTCAAAGCGTTTATAGATGAACGCTATGAGCAAACAACAGTTTACCCACCTAAAAATAAAATCTTTAATGCTTTTGCACTTTGCAAATATGAAAACTTAAAAGTGGTTATTTTAGGGCAAGACCCCTACCACCAACCAAACCAAGCACAAGGTTTAGCATTTTCTACCCCTAAAGAGATTAAAAACCCACCAAGTATGGTAAATATTTTTAAAGAGATAGAATCAGACTTAGGGCATCCCTCTAGTTGTTTAGATGGTGACTTAACGCCATGGGCAAAACAGGGAATTTTACTTATAAATGCAGTTTTAACAGTAGAAGACTCTAAACCACAATCTCACCAAAACAAAGGGTGGGAGATTTTTACAGATAATATTATTCAGCATATTTCACAACATAAAGAGGGAATTGTTTTTTTACTGTGGGGCTCTTCTGCTATTAAAAAAGCAAAACTTATCGATGCTACAAAACACCATATTTTAACAGCACCCCACCCTAGTCCACTCTCTGCATATCGTGGTTTTTTTGGGTGTAAACACTTCTCTATGACAAACCAAATCTTACAACAACAAAAAAAAGAGCCAATTATTTGGTAATTCACAAAGGTTGATTGACATAGACTCAACTCTTATGATATAATTGCACTTAGAAAATTAATCGTAGGAGGAAGAGATATGGCTAAATCATTATATGAAACACTCAAAGTCTCTGAAAATGCAACAGAATCAGAAATTAAAAAAGCTTACAGAAAACTCGCTCGTCAATACCATCCAGATGTTTGTAAAGAACCATCTTGTGAAGAAAAATTTAAAGAAATTAATGCAGCTTATGAAGTTTTAAGCGACCCGCAAAAAAAAGCACAATATGACCAAGTTGGTGATGGAATGTTTGGTGGTCAAAACTTCCATGACTTTTCACGTGCACAAGGTGGCAATGTAGACTTAGATGAAATTTTACGTCAAATGTTCTCAGGTGGTGGCTTTGGTGGCAGCGCTGGAGGCTTTGGCGGTTTTGGAGGCGGTGGCTTTGGCGGAGGTGGTTTCCACCAAGAGTACCAAGAGCCAAATTTAGATATTGAAACAAGTGTTACAATCCCATTTAGTGTAGCAATTTTAGGGGGAACTCACTCTGTTTCAGTTAATGGTGAACGTTTCGATATTAAAATCCCAGCTGGTGTAAAAACTGGTGAAAAAATGCGTGTAAAAGGGAAAGGTCATGCACAAAATGGACGTGCTGGAGATCTATTTTTAAAAATTAATGTAGCAGATAATCCAGAATATACACGTGATGGTGATGACTTAACAAAAACATTTGATGTACCACTTTATGCGGCACTCTTTGGTGGCAAAATTGCTATTCAAACACTAGAAAAAGAGATAAAACTCAAAGTTCCTCAAAATACTAAAAATGGACAAAGTTTCCGTGTTAAAGGTATGGGTGCAACAAATAGAAAAACAAAACAAAGAGGTGATCTTTACTTAAAAGCAAATATTGTCCTTCCAAAAGTGGAAGAGTTAGATAGCGATTTAGTAGAGATGATGAAAGAGAAACTTCCAAAGGAGTAGAAAATGATTCACCAATATGATGAACCTGTTTATCTCATTAGTATTGTTGCAAAAATTTTAGATATCCACCCTCAGACACTTCGCCAATATGAGAGGGAAAACCTTATTCGTCCTTCACGCTCCAATGGGCGTGTAAGACTCTACTCACAACACGATATTGATCGTATTAAGCTTATTTTACGCCTTACTCGTGAACTTGGTGTAAATCTAGCTGGAGTTGATGTCATTTTACGTTTAAAAGAAAATATTGACCAACTAGAAAATGAAGTAGCTTCACTAAGACATGAGTTAGCACAAGCAAATAACAACCGCTCAGTTTCACCAGATAAAGCGCTTGTTACTAAAAAATCACTCTATGAGATGGTGATTTTTGAAGAGAAAAAGTAGTAGTTATGTTAAAGAGTACCACACTCTTTGTAGGGGCGTTACTTTTAGTTGGTTGTAATGCCTCTTCAACACAACCGCACGAGGAGGAGATAACAACACAACCTCCAACCTATGAAGAAACTTCTCTTGAAGACTCTACTGCTATTACAACCTTAAATAACTTAAGAGAAAGTATAGGGCTAAATAAACTCACACAAAACCAACTTCTTGATAACTCTGCACTCAATCATGCTACATATTTAAATGACAACAATCTTAGTGGACATATAGAAGAGGAGAATAAAGAAAGTTTTACAGGTATAAACCCTGTAGATAGAACAACCTATGTTGGATATAAAAGCCAAAAAATTTTAGAAAATGTTTCTGTAGGTCAAGAAGATGAAACAGCTTCCATAGATGGACTAATGGGTGCTATTTATCATAGAATTGCTTTTTTAGCATTTGATATAGATGAGATTGGGTATGGAGATAAAAATAAACACTATGTTTACAATATGGGAAATTCAAAACTCAATACTTTATGTGATAAAGAGAGTTTTGATGGTGTTGGAGTCTATTACACTAATGTTTGTAGTGATAAAGATTTTAAAATAGAATATAATACTTATAACACTGCACTAAGTAGTGTTGCACTGGTAAATCCATCACTTATTGTTTATCCATATAATAATCAAACAAATGTAACTCCTGTTTTTTATGAAGAATCTCCAGATCCACTACCAAACCAAAGTGTAAGTGCCATTCCAATAAGTGTTGCTTTTAATAGTTACGATTTTAATACCTCAAAACTTACAGTAGAAAACTTTGAACTACACAACCAAAAAGATGAATTACTTGAATTAGTTCTATTTGAAGATGGTGATTCAATATTAAAAGAAACAAATGATATTAACCATGAGTTTTCACCTTTTGATTTTGCAATTTTTCCAAAACAAAGATTAGACTACAACACAACATACAGTGCACAATTCACATACACGTATGATAACAAGAGTTTTACAAAAAAATGGAGTTTTACTACAAAATCGCTTCCTAATCTTATAACTTACAATAATGAAACACTTCATCTTAATCTTGCTACACCATACTATGTGTATCTTAAACCATTAAATGAAAATGATACTATTGCACATATTAGTGTGCGTTGCTCTTACCAAAGTGGTGGAGATGTAGATATAGATACTTCACTTCACGATCAAAATACAATAAAACTTGAAGTAAATGGAAGAGGTGTAGAGAGTTGTAGACTCTCTGTGTTAAAGAGTGATAACTCTACACAAGATATAGAGTTAGATTTTTAACCTAAAAAATTTTTTACTCTCACATAATCAAAACGGGTTGGCTTTTTAGCCTCCCCTGTTCCTAAAAGTGTTGCTATCCATCTTGTATTTTTATTGTTATAAAACATAATTTTAAGCATAATAGTTAGTGGAATAGATAAAAACATACCAACTATCCCTAAAAGCCATCCCCAAAAAATCAAAGATAAAAAGACAACCAAACTAGAAAGACCTAGCCCTTTACCCATAACTTTTGGCTCAATAATAGAGCCTATAACAATATTTACAACTACATACACCACAACAACTGCTGCAGCACTTAGTGGACCTAACTGCACAAGTGTTAAAAGCACTACGGGAAATGCTGCTATGATTGAGCCAATATTTGGAATAAAGTTAAATAAAAATGCAATCATTGCCCATAAGAATGGGTAATCTACACCAATAAACCAAAGAGCTATATAGATAATAAAACCAGTAAATGCAGAAATAACTGCTTTTAAAACCATATAATTTTTAATTTGAGAAAGGATTTTATCTAAATGTTTCAAAGATGTTTTATCTCTAAAAATAGAAGATAATTTATAGGAAAAATTATTTGATTCTAAAAGCATAAAAATAACACTAAAAAAAACAACAAATCCATCACTAAAAATACCACCCATACTCTGCATAGCTTTAGTAGCAAAAGACATTATCTCTTTAGAGTTAAAAACTCCAGCTATATCATCACGCGAAATAGCTATACCAAACTCCTCTAAAAAAGAAGCGATATCTGCATAATAGATAAGCAGCTTTGTTGTGTAAGTTTCTATATTTGCGTTAAAACTATAAAGAGATGTTCCAACAAGTTTAGCAACACCTAGACCTAAAGCTATAAAAGTAACAAGAACAATCGTTAAAGAGATACTATCTGGAACATTATAACGAGAAAAAAAGTTGTAAAATGGATGTAAAATAATCGCTAAAAAGAGTGAAAGTAAAAAAGGTACAATCACAACAAAAGCAGCTTTAACCCCTGCAATAACAATAATAATACTCGCAAAAACAATAAAGAAATATCCTATTTGATGTTGTTCTTTCACTGTTGTACCTCTTTTTGATTAAAAAGTTCTTGAAGATATGAAGCTATATTCATAAAACAAAATGTTACAAGAAAAATCATAAGTCCAGGAAAAAAGCTGACCCACCAAGCAATCTCTATAACCTCTTTTCCACCATTTAAAATTGTTCCCCAACTCATTTGTGGAGGAACTATTCCAAGTCCCAAAAAACTAAGAGAAGACTCTGTTAAAATAGCACCACCAATACCAAAAGTAAAACTCACTAAAAAAATAGGAGCTAAAAGTGGCGCATAATATTTAAAAAAGATTTTCGTTTTACTTACTTTTGCAATATTTAAAATCTTAATAAAAGGTTGCTTCGTAATTTTGTAGCTATCAGAACGAATAAGCCGTGCTGTGGACATCCACCCTGTTATGGAGATAATAGCTATTAAAATAAACACCGAAGCATCAACATACCCAACAAGTGCCAAAAGTAAAAAAAGTGTAGGAAATGTTAAAAATAAATCTACCACTATTACAAATATTTTATCGAAATAGCCTCTAAAATATCCAGCCATTACCCCATAAATAAGCCCAATTAAAGAGGCAATAAGTGCACTTGCAATCCCAATAACAAGTGAAACTTTTCCACCCTCTATAACACGTGCTAAAATATCACGTCCAAGCCTATCTGTACCAAATGGGTGTTGTAATGAAGGCGAAAATAAAATAGAGTGAGGGTCTAATTCATAAGGGGAGAGAGTATAAAAATACTCTCCAAAAAAAGTGAGAAAAAATATAAAAAAAAGTAAGAAAAAACTTAACTTTGGCATTACTATTGTTTAATGCCTAATAGAGTTTGCATCATCTGATCAAGTGTTGTAATAACTTTTGCAGCAGCACTATAAGATGTTTGATATTTAATAAGATTTGTCATCTCCTCATCTACATTTACTTTAGATGTTGAGAAATATTCATTCTCGATTGTATTATATTGAGCAAGAATAGTATCACTTCTACGTATTGCAGAGTTTGTTGCAGTTCCAACATCTGTTGCAGTAACATCAAACATACCATAAGAAGTTACATTGTATGATTGTGTTCCAATCTCATAATCATATCTTTCAAATTGATGTTGTACCATATCTAATGCTAAACTATTATCTCCAGCAACAGGTGTTTTACCAGCTTGAATAAATGTAGGATTTTCTTGATACTTGCTATGTAAAGCAATAGAATATGCACTATCTCCATCAAAATATCGATTTAACCCTAGTGCTCCTGCAAAGTTTGTTCCAGAATTAAAAGAGTCATCGGTTAAATTATCCTCTATTGCAAAAGTATATCCCTTCGACTCCGATAAAGGACCTATAGAAAGTTCTAGTCTTAATTCACCATTTTCTGCACGTGTAAAATTAAAACCATCTTTAAAATAATCATCTATATCATTTGTAGCATTCGCATCTTTATTATCATCTTTTTGAGCTTTAATTTGCCCCTCAATAGAATCAGAGCCTGGTTCACCTGTCATAACGGTTGTATTTTCTAAATTAATCTCTCTTTGTGCTGCAACATTTCCTTCATTGTCATATACAATAAGGTTAAAAGAACCCTTATTTAAATTTAAATTTGTATTTAATAAAGCATCATTTTGATTAAAATCAACTGGATTAGATTGCATAAGAGTAGTTGGTGTTGCAGCATAAAGATTATTTGTAGATTCAATAAGACCTTTTGCAAAGGCATCTAATTCAGAAACAGTTGTTTGAATTGTCCCATCTGTTGGCATTCCACTTGTTGAATCAACACTACCACCACGTAAATCTAGCATAGCACCAATTTTACCATCTCTAATTTTATCGTCAATTGGTATTAATTTTCCATCTTGTCTTTCATAAGAAAGCTCATAAAAACCATTAGAGTTTGTATTTCTATCTGCTCTAATTGGATGGTAAGAAGCACCATCTACAATATTAAATCCAGCAACACTAATGGAGTAACTTCCATTAACACTATTTGAAGCACTATCTACTTCAATATTTGAGCTCATTCCATCTTTATTTACTTTAGCACCAATTAAACGAGCTAAATCTTTTTCTAAAAGATTTCTTTTATCTCTTAAATCATTAGCTTCATAAGAACCAGCACTCTCTGCTACATTAATAGAAACATTAATTTCTGAAATCTCTTTAGCAATAGAATTAACTTCATTGATACTTACAGCAAGATCATCATTAATTTGCATTTGTAAATTTGTTACTTGCTCTTGTGTTTGTTGTATATGTGTTGCTAACTGGTCCGTTTGCTCTGCTAATGCCACTTTTATAGCAGGATTTGTAGGGTTATCAGAAAAATCTTGCCATGAATTATAGTACTCTGCTAAATCACTTTTAACACCAACACCATCTATTTCAGGAAAGTAACTTGAAAGCTCCTCGAGTTTAGTTTGTACATAATCTACATACTCTTTATCTGCAGCGATATCAGTATAACGTGTATAAACAAAATTGTCGAAAACTCTTTTAACGTCTGTAACTTCAGTACCATTTCCAACATTACCTTTACTTGTTGAAATTGGTGTTGTAGAAGATGTCATAACACGTTGACGAGAATACCCTTCAACCTCAGCATTTGCAATATTATGTCCAGTTGTATCAATACCAACTTGAGCAGCATTTAAGCCTGTATAGCCAGTACTAAGGGAATTAAAAATAGATGGCATAGTAAAAGCTCCTACTTATGCTCTAACTTCTAAGAAAGAAGGTCGTCTTGCAGCTACTTTTTCATAACCTTGCATCTCTATTGGTACAAGTTTTTCTAAAAAAGTATTATAAAGATTACTTACAGCTAAAACCATTTTTGCATAACGTTTATTTACTTCATGCAAATTTGCTAATTCTACTTTTAATTCATCAAGAAGTTGATGTTGTTGAGATGTCAACAAGGAAGGAAGTTCTATATTTGGATGAGACGCAATAAGCTGAGAAATCTCATAATCTATCATAGATTTTTTTGTTTCAAAGCTACTAATTTTTTCCTCTTTTAAAGATAGTCTTGAAAATTGAGTTTCATGCTTCGCCTCTTTTATATCATTTATATCAGATTCAGTTATTTCTATAAGCTCACGAAGATCTTTCAAAGCGCCTTGTAAATGATGAGACAACATAATTTAACTCCTTAGTTTTTTGCATTATAGAAGCAACTCATCTGCAATTTTTTGCGAAAGTGCTTCTAAATCTACTTTGTATTCTCCAGAAGTAATAGAATCTTTTACTCGATCTATTTTATTTTTGTCACCTTGTTGTGAAACCACAACATTTGATGAACGATTTACTTCTTTCGAATTTTGATTTGATGGTGAAGTATAACTACTTTTTACCATCGTATTTGTTGCATTTAATATCATCTTAATTATCCCTTTTTAATATTAATTAAATTAATAATTTAACCACATTAAATATCGGATAAAATAAAAGAAACTTAATGTTTTTCCTTTAAATAATCAAATAACATTTGCGAAAAACCAAAACTTCCTGCACTTGCTTTACTTAACTCATCTCTATACATCGATTTATAAATCTTATCCCCAGGATCATTTTGTGAAGAGAAAAGATTTTTTTCATCTTTTGCTGCATTATCTAAAACCATTTTAAGTAAAATCGCTTCAAAAGCATCTGTTTGCTTTTTTAACTCTTTATCTTGTGCATTTTCATTTACTCTTGGAATAGCACTTGGTGATTGTAATGTTTTATTTAACGCTAAATTTGCATAACTCATTAAATAACCTTTAATTCAGCAGAGATACTTCCAGCACTCTTCATTGCCTCCAAAATAGAGATAATATCTTTTGGAGTTGCACCTAGTTTTTGTAAAGAGCGAACCAAGTTTGCAACTGTTGTTGTTCCCTTACGAGTATAAAGCTCATTTTCATTAAGTCCTATTACCATGTCATTGTCAACTGCAATAGAACCTGCAGGTTTTGCAGGTTCGCTCTGTTCATTGATTTTAATGGTAATATCACCATGAGTAAGAACAATTGGCTTCACTTCTATATCTATTCCAGCAATAATCGTTCCAGTTCTTTCATTAATAATTATTTTATTTTTAGGTTTATAGTTCATATCTACATCTTGAACTTCAGATAAAAACTCAATCATAGAGAGATTCTTAGGGCATTTTAGTTTAATTGTACGAGGGTCAAGTGCTACTGCAACTTTTGTATTGTAAAATTTATTGATAGCTTTTTGAACACCTATAGCGTTTTTAAAGTTAGACTCTTTAAGTGAAAGATTTGCATATTGTTGATGGTATAAATCTATATTTATCTCACGCTCCACAAAACCACCCTCAAACACCATACCAACAGTTGGATGAGAGTTTCCTCCACCTTGGTTACGTCCACCAATGCTAATACTTCCTTGTGCTAAAGCGTAAATTTTGCCATCTACCCCTTTAAGTGGTGTCATAAGAAGTGTTCCACCCTCAAGAGATTTTGCATCTCCAATAGAAGATACAACTACATCAAACTTATCCCCTTGACGAGCAAAAGGCTTGAGTGTTGCAGTAACAACAACCGCTGCAACATTTTTAGATTTAATATCAATCGGTTTCATATCGATATTCATCGACTTTAACATATTTGAGATAGATTGTAAGGTAAATTTAGAAGTTGTCCCATCTCCTGTTTTTTTTAAACCAACAACAAGTGAATACCCAATAAGCTGATTCTCACGAACCCCAACAATATTGGCAACATCACTTACTTTTGTTGCATAAACAAAGGAATAAAAAAAGAGTAAAAGGAGTAAAAGACGCATAAAATTTACCTTCTTGAAAGTTATATTTTTTAAGATTTAAGCAAGTTTTATTCCATTTTGTTTCACAATTTTTACTACAAAATTATAAAACCACCCCTTTATCAATCTCCTTTTTTAATAATTCATTAGCAGAGTCATACAACACTAAATCTATCGGTAAATCTAAATCTTTTAGTAAAAGAGTTTTAAAAAATTGTGTTTTTGCTTTTTTAAAATTTTCTGTACTCATTTTTTTATTTACTGCAATATCAAAATCTCCACCCTTTTTTGCATCATCTACACGACTTCCAAAAAGTATGAGTTCACACTCTCCAAATGCCTTTTGTGAAGCTTGTTTAAACTCATTTACTAGGAAGTTCGATACTCGCATTATATCTCCTTGCAAATTCAAATACATTTTGCACCACTTGTTCTAAATAACTAAAATTTTCTACACAATATTTTAAATCTGCTAAAACTTCACTCATTTTAGAATAACCAATACCTGAAATATCAAGTAGACTTCTAAAAACTTTTGCTCCTAAATAATCTTGAAGAGATGAAAATCTTTTAAGGTATGCTTCTAAAACAGCTTTTGATGGAGTATCCAAATAACTAAACTCCTCTTCACTAAAATCGAATTGCATAGTATCTATATGCTTTTTATATTCTCTTAGTGCTTCATAATGTTTTGCAACTTTTTGAAGCTGTTTATCTATCACTAACATACAACATTCCTTTCTTGAAATTAAGAGGAGTATAACTACTTTATGCTATAAAAAAACTTACATCTTTTACACTTTTTTAAGCTATAATTCCACCATGAAGAAAAAACCAGAATTTAAAGTAGAATCACCTTACCAACCAACAGGGGATCAACCTCAAGCAATAGAACAACTTAGCAAAAGCATACAACAAGGTAACCGCTACCAAACACTCGAAGGGGTAACAGGAAGTGGTAAAACGCATACAATGGCACGTGTTATAGAAAAAGTGCAAATGCCAACTATTATTATGACGCACAATAAAACTCTTGCTGCACAGCTTTATAGTGAATTTAGACAGTTCTTTCCACACAACCACGTGGAGTATTTTGTTTCATACTACGACTACTACCAACCAGAAGCATACATTCCACGTCAAGATCTTTTTATTGAAAAAGATAGCTCCATAAACGATGAACTAGAACGCCTTCGCCTTAGTGCTACAGCAAATCTTTTAAGTTATGATGATGTTATTGTTATCGCTTCAGTTTCTGCAAACTATGGTTTGGGGGATCCTGAAGAGTATATGAATATGGTACAAGCTTTAGAAGTTGGCGATGAGATTGGACAAAAACAACTTCTTTTACGTTTAGTAGAGATGGGTTATAGCCGCAACGATACCTATTTTGATAGTGGTCATATTCGCGTAAATGGTGAAAGTATAGATATCTATCCACCCTACTTTGAAAGTGAAGCGATTCGTATAGAGTTTTTTGGGGATGAAATAGAAGCTATTTATACATTTGACGTAATTGACAATAAACGCCTAGAGGATCATAAAAAATTTACAATCTACGCAACAAGTCAATTCTCTGTTTCACGTGATAAACTAGCCCTTGCTATTAAACGCATTGAAGAGGAGCTAGATGAGCGACTTGAGTATTTTCAAAAAGAGGGAAAACTAGTTGAATACCAACGCTTAAAACAAAGGGTTGAGTTTGATTTAGAGATGTTAGAAACAACAGGAAGTTGTAAAGGAATTGAGAACTACTCTCGCCTTTTAACAAACAAAAAACCAGGGGAAGCTCCTTTTACACTTTTAGATTATTTTGAGCAAAACAATAAAGAGTACTTAGTAATCGTAGATGAGAGTCATGTTTCACTTCCTCAATTTCGTGGGATGTACGCAGGAGATAGAGCAAGAAAAGAGGTTTTAGTGGAGTATGGTTTTAGACTCCCCTCAGCTCTTGATAACCGTCCACTTAAACTTGAAGAGTATATAAATAAATCTCCCCACTATCTGTTTGTTTCAGCTACACCAAATGAGTATGAGCTAGAACTTAGTGCAACAAAAGCAACACAAATTATCCGCCCAACAGGTCTTTTAGATCCTATCATAGATATAAAACCATCTGATAACCAAGTGGAAGATATTCACGATGAAATTAAAAAAACAGTTGCTAAAAATGAGCGTGTTTTAATTACAGTTTTAACAAAAAAGATGGCAGAAGCTCTAACAAAATATTTAGCCGATTTAGGGATAAAAGTGCAATATATGCACTCCGATATTGACACAATTGAGCGTAACCAAATTATACGTGCACTTCGTGTTGGGGAGTTTGATGTTTTAATTGGGATCAACCTTTTACGTGAAGGTTTAGATTTACCAGAAGTTTCTTTAGTAGCTATTTTAGATGCCGATAAAGAGGGATTTTTAAGAAGTGAAACAGCACTTATTCAAACTATTGGGCGTGCAGCTAGAAATGAAAATGGTCGTGTAATTCTTTACGCTAACAAAGTTACAAAATCGATGCAAAAAGCAATCGATATTACAAAAGAGCGTAGAGCATTACAAGAGGCTTACAACAAAAAGCATAACATCACACCAAAAACTACAAAACGTACACTCGATGAAAACTTAAAACTTGAAGAGCACGATGGCATCTACCAAAAACATAAAAAAATAGATAAAATGCCAGCAAGTGAAAGAAAAGCGATAGTAAAAGAGCTTATGTTAAAAATGAAAGCAGCTGCAAAAGAGTTAAACTTTGAAGAAGCAGCAAGACTACGTGATGAAATTGCAAAAATAAAGCAACTTTAAAAGGAAAATTAGTGGAAGATATATTTACAAACTTAGAAACTTATGGGTATATTGGAGTATTTCTTTACTCTTTTGGTGGAGGTTTTTTGGCACTTGTAGCAGCTGGAGTTCTTTCTTTTATGGGAAAGATGGACTTAACAACTTCTATAGCTGTTGCGTTTGTTGCAAATGCTATAGGAGATATTGTTCTTTTTTATATGGCTCGTTACCAAAAAAGTATGATGATGGATCAAATTCGCTCACATAGACGTAAACTTGCACTTGCTCATATTATGATGAAAAAATATGGCTCTTGGATTATTTTAATTCAAAAATTTATTTATGGAATTAAAACACTTATTCCAATTGCTATTGGACTTACAAAATACGATTTTAAAAAATTTGCTATTTTAAATATTTTTAGTGCGGCTGTATGGGCTTTAGTATTTGGACTTGGAAGTTACTTTATGGGAAATATTTTAGTTGAGTTTGCAAAAACTATAAGCAATCAACCCTATATCGCACCACTTTTACTTGTTATTTTTGGTGGAGCACTTTGGCTTTATTTAGAAAAAGCTACAAAGAAAAAATAGTATGCAAATAAGGCAACTCTCATTAAAAGAGCTTGAAGAGGTTTACCCTCTTATCCAAAAGCTTTACTCTCTTAGCTATAAAGAGTTTGAAGACCTCATCTATGAGATGAGAGAAGAATATATTATGTTGGGGATTTTTGATAAAGATGAGCTTGTTTGCTATAGTGGTGTTAAAGTAGTAACTTCACTGCAGCACAAACGACACCTTCAAGTGTTAGACTTCACTACAAAAGAGGAAAGATATGAAATATTAATGCTTAGTTATTTAAAAGATTATGCAAAAACTGCTATGTGTCAAAAAATACACTTTTTTGAAGAGAATGGAGTCTATGAAGAGGTTAGTTTTTAAACTTAAACCCCTCTTTTTCCAAAAGTTTTCTCAGCTTTTGTTCTACTTCCCCTTGAAACTCCATAAAATTATTTTTAAAGCTTCCCCCACAACCTAATTGTTTTTTAAACTTTTTTACCAAAGTATTTGTTTGCTCTTTTTCTAAAAAGAACTCCCCAACTAATGTAACAGTTTTCCCTCTACGCTTCTGTTTTTGAAAGTGAAGTTTATGCTCTTTTGGCATTAAAATTTTAGAACTCTCTTTTTTAGAGGATGACTCAACAACTGCCCAATCATCCTCTATTTGAGCGCCAACAAAAAGATCTAACTTTTTACCTCTGCTCAATCAATTACCTTTTGTACTAAAATGCTCATACCCTCTTTTGTATGTTCAGGCTTCTCCTTAGAAATTTCAGCTTTAACATCATCTAAGCTATAAAGCGTATGATCATAAACAATAACACTAAATTCATCACCCTCTTGTAAAAATGTATTCTCCCCAAACTCTGTATAACGAGTTGCACCTATACTAATGAGCGCTTCTTGTGGAAGTTCACATCCAAGAAGATACTCCTCTATAGGCTCAAGTGGCCCAGAATCTTCTTGTGTATCTATTTGCTCCACAAGCCAATCTAAAAGCTGTTCATAAAAATAACTATATCCTGTAAGCTTTGCATCTTCACCATACTCATAAATTTTACCATCTCTCTTAAGATAACTACAAATAGAGTAATTATCCATCACTCCACCTTCGCTAAAAGTATCGATTTCAAGTAAGGTATCACTAATACCTTTTGAATTTTCACCCCAATTTTTCTTATCGCTAATTTTTTTTGCACCTTTTACGCGAATAGAACAATCGTTATATGCTGCAAAATGGGTAGGAGTGATTTTTTTTAGTTTTCCACCAACACCATATTCAAAACGGCAAACTAAAACTACTTCAGGCTCTGCTTGAATATTTAGATTTTTATTTAATGGTTTTTTAATATAATGTCCACTCAAAGGATAAGTAAAAAGTTGTTTATTTACTTTTAAATTTACTAAAGAAACATCACTTGTTGGCTTTGGAAGATAAAAAGGAAAAACTCCCTTTGGAGCATTTTCATCTTTTGTAACAACATCTTTAAAATCTTCTGCTTCTCCAGCTTGGTCAAGGTGCAGAGCAAAATTCCCTGCTATACCTAAACCTATAAACTTCTTATAGCGACCCATTAAAGAGTACCTGCTTCTTTAGCTTGAGCAAACTCTTCGTAACTTCCTCTAAAATCTATAATTGTTCCATTTTCTTGAATCTCAATAACACGTGTTGCAAAAGCATCAAGTAATTCTCTATCGTGAGATACACAAATAACATTTCCATCAAAATTATGGAGTGCCTCACCAAGAGCTACGATCGCTTCTAGGTCAAGGTGGTTAGATGGTTCATCTAAAACTAAGAAGTTTCCACTCTCTAACATCATTTTAGAAAGCATCATTCTATGTTTTTCACCCCCAGAGATTTTCTCTACACTTTTTTCTTGTTGTTCACCATTAAAAAGCATACGTCCAAGGCAGTTACGAATCTCTGCAATATCACGTTTAGGATCAAAAGAGCGTAACCAATCATAAAGTGTTCCATCACCCTCAATTTTATCTGTTGTATCTTGAGGGAAATATGATGTTTCAATTGTAGCACCCCAAAAAACTTCACCCTCTGTTGGTTTTAACTCTTCCATCATAATTTTAATAAGTGTAGTTTTACCAACACCGTTTCCACCAATAAGTGCAATTTTTTCACCTGGTTCTACTTTAAAGTCAATATCATTAAGAACTTTATGATCCCCATAGCTATGCGATACATGGCGAACTTCTAATGCTTCATCACCCATTTGACGTTTAGCTTTAAAAACAATCGATGGATCACGACGAGATGATGGTTTAATCTCTTCGATATTTAATTTTTCAAGTTGTTTTTGACGTGAAGTTGCTTGTTTTGCTTTTGAAGCATTTGCACTAAAACGTCTTACAAACGCTTCTAATTGCTCTTTCTCTTTTTGTTTTTTAGCATTTTCTAACTCTTGTTGTTTTGCTAAAACATTTGCAGCAATGTACCAATCATCATAATTCCCTGTAAATTCACGAATCTTTTGGTAATCTACATCTAAAATATTTGTTACAACTGCATTTAAAAAGTGTCTATCGTGAGAGATAACTACTAAAGTACCCTCATGACGTTGCAATTCATGCTCTAACCAGCTAATCGTTTCAATATCAAGGTTATTTGTTGGCTCATCTAAAAATAAAACATCTGGTTTTGGAAAAAGTACTTGTGCAAGTAAAACTTTAAATTTATCTGCACTGTTGAGTGTACTCATAAGATTGTAATGTTGCTCAGCTGGAATTCCAACATTTTCTAAAATTTTTGCAATTTTAATATCATACTCATATGTTGGATCCTCTTCAACACAGATTGTTTCAAGTTCTGCTAAACGATTGTTTACCGCATCATCCTCAAAATCACCCGTTGCATAAAGATTCTCTTTCTCTTTAATCGCATCATAAAGGCGTTTGTTTCCATAAAGTACTGCATCTAAAATTGTAAAATCTTCAAAAGCAAATTGGTTTTGTCCTAAAACACCAACACGATATTGTTTAGGGATAATAACTTCCCCTTCATATTCGTTAATTTCACCACTTAAAATTTTTAAGAAAGTTGTTTTTCCCGCACCATTTGCACCAATAAGCCCATAACGCTTATGTCTATCTAGTTTAAGATTAATATCTTGAAAGAGAACTCTACTTCCAAAACGCATCGTTAAATTTTGTACTGTTACCATATCTTTTTGCCTACTATTTTTTTGTTTGTATTATACAGTTTTAAGTTTTAAACTTAGTAAAAATGCTAAACTAAGCAACCCTATTGTAAGTAAATATATAGCACTATAACTCCCAAAAACAGAGAGTAAAACTCCACCTAAAATTGGAAAGAAAAGGCCAATAGAAACAAGGTTTGTCTGCACTGCTGTGTAAATTGGTCGCTCCTCCTCTGGAGCTAATTCTATAACTAAGTTCATCCCTGCAATACTTAAACCATCAAGTGCAATACCAAAAAGTAAAAATATCGCTCCATAAAAAAACAAACTATCTGCAAAAAGTGCTATAACAAAAGCGTTTATCATAAAAAAGATAGATAAGGAGAGCATCTTATTGTAGTTACTTATTTTTCTCCATAAAAATGTACTTCCTAAAATACTTCCAACCATCTGAAGCATAATAAATCCACCAAGCATTGTTCCACTTAATGTAAAACTATTGTTAGCATTTAAAATAACAAAAGGCATACTTAAAAAATAACTAAAACTTAAAAAAATAACTAATATCTGTTTTTGAAATGCTCTATTACTTTTTAAAATAGTTAACGCTTTTGCTAAAAACTTTTTAAAGTTTTTCTCTTTTTGAAGCACTTTTTTCTTTGGAGGTTCCTCAATCGTTATAAATGCTACAAACCCTATTGCCATCAACAAACTACTTACCATAAAAAGGTAAGCATAATTAAGGGGTGCTTCAAAGTTTGTTAATACAAACCCTGTAATTCCACCACTAATAATACTTGCAATACTTCCTGCAACTTGGCGATTTGCCATAGTTTTTCCACGATACTCTTTAGAAAAAAGCTTAGCTTGCAACTCTTTAAAGTAAATTGCTCCAAAACCAGCTGTAAAACTAAAGAAGAAAAGCCCAATCCCTATAGAGATAAGTGTTAATGTTTTATGCTCATCTCCAAATATTAAAATAGCAAATCCTATAAAAAACCAGCTAAACCACCGAAAGAAAAAAACTTTACGTATATAAGGTAAAACTCTCTCATACGCAACAGCATGAAAGGCAGCATAAAGTTGTATAGCAATAGCACCACCGCGAAGCAATGAGCTAAAAAGACCAACTAAAATAAGATTTTCACTAAAGTGGTGAATCATAAGTGGTAAAACGGTAGAGGGTTCTGCAATAGTAATAGCAAGTGCTAAAAAAAAGGCATGAATAATGTTTTTATAATTATTTTTTGGATTGTCAATTTGATAATTTTTCATAAGAAACTTTTGTGATTAATTTGTAGTTGAAGAATGGTACGCCCAAAGGGATTCGAACCCCTGACCGCCGGTACCGCAAACCGGTGCTCTATCCAGCTGAGCTATGGACGCAAATTTTAAGAAGTTATCTTTTAAAGATGGTGAAATTATAGTATAAAACTTTTAAAACAAGCTTAATTCAAAGAAGATTATTGGATCTGCTCCAAAATCTTCTCTAATTTTTTCTCTAATGTATAGAGTTCATGGATCTGTTTAACATAGGCTTGTAAAACAAATTTCAGATCATTGTTTGCTTCAATGTCAAAATCTTGTGCCATCTTCTTTTCTAAAAAAATAGCAAAATCATCTTCAACATCAAGGTCAAAACGACGACCACCTATATCTAAACCTATTCTTTTAGACATCTATTTAGCCTAAAATACTTTCGATTTTACTCATGATATCTTCAATCTCTAACTCTTTAAACTCATTTTCCTCTTTAAGAGTTTCAATCTCTTTATTTTTTGCTTCAATTGTTGTGTTTAGTTCTGCAATCTCATTTTTTAAAAGTTCATTATCTTGTTGAAGAGCATTGTATTTTTCAAGTAAAGTAGATACTTTTGTAGCTAATTTTTCAACTGTTGTTTGTGCCTGTGTAATTTGTTCTTGATTTTCCATAAATAGTTCCTTTATTTGGGTTTTAATTATTATTTATAAAGCACAATTTGTTCCAAAATATTCTCTTTTTCTAAATCAAAATAAAATATCTCATTTTGAGATTCAAAAACAAGTTTATTCTTTTGCTTTTTTACAAACTGCAACACCCGCTGTTCTTGTTGCTCCTTTTTTGAAACAACTTTCCCTCTTTCTATATACACCACCCTAGAAGCTACCTTTTCTAGCTCATTCTTATCATGAGTAACCATAATAGTTGTTAAATGGAAACGTTTATGTAAAACTAAAAGCTCCTCTTGAAGTTTTAAACGTATTTTTGCATCTAATGCAGAAAGTGGTTCATCTAAAAGTAAAACTTTTGGTTTTTTCATAAGTGCACGACACAAAGCAACACGCTGTTTTTGTCCACCACTAAGCTGGGAAGGAAAAAGGTGCTTTAGCGATGTAAGTTCTGTAAGCTCTAAAAGCTCCTTTGCTAAGTTTTTGTCATTTTGAGCAAAAAGAAGATTTCTCTCTACACTCATATTTTCAAAAAGAGCATAATCTTGTGTTACAAAACCAATGGAACGTTTTTGTGTTGGAAGTTTTTTTGTTTTGCTATTCCAAGTCTCACCATCTACTTCAATAAAACCTTTTGTATCTTCTAAACCTGCCAAAACTCTTAGAAGCGTTGTTTTTCCACTTCCACTAGTACCACTTAAAACAATAAACTCATTCTCTTGAATATGAAGTTTTACATCTAAGGTAAATTGTTCTAACTCTTTTTGAATATCTACAAAAATCATTTTAAACTCTTTTGTTTATGGTTAAAGTAATAGACACTAAACAAAACACTAAAGCTTAAAAGTAACATTACCATACTGTAAATATGAGCATTATCATACTCTAAGTTCTCTACAAACTCATAAATAGCAACAGAAGCAACTTTTGTTTCTCCTGGAATACTACCACCAACCATTAAAACAACACCAAATTCTCCTACTGTATGTGCAAAAGTAATTACAATAGCATTTAAAAGTGCTGGTTTAATATTTGGTAATGCAACAAAAAAAAGTGTTTGCAAAGATGATTTTCCAACAATATAACTTGCTTCTATCATATTTTTATTGAGCGATGCAAAACCACTTTGCAAAGGTTGAACCATAAAAGGTAAAGAGTAAAAACAACTTGCAATCACTAAAGATTCAAAGTTAAAAATAAAAGGGGTATCTGAGAGTGCCCACAAAAGGTAAAAACCTAAAACTGAAGGGGGTAAAACTATAGGGAGTGCTGTTATTGTTTCTAAAAAAGGTTTAAATTTTGAAGTTGTTTGAGAAAGATACCAAGCAAGCGGAAGAGCAAAGAAAAAAAGAAGTATTGTTGTAACACTCGCTAACTCAAAGGAGAGTAAAAATGGCTCAAAATCTAAATTCATGGCACAATATAACCATACTCTTTAAATATCTGTTTTGCTTTTTTTGATTCTAAAAAGCTTAAGAAATATTTTGCATCATCATTGTTTTTTGCATGTTTTAAAAGTACAACACCTTGCTTTATAGGTGTATAAAGTTTTTGATCTATTTGCATAAAATGTTGTGGTGTCTGAAATTTTCTCAGCTTATCACTATAAAGAGCAGAGATAGCTACAATTCCAACATCAGCAGCTTTAAGAGAGTAAGAGAGTGTTTGTGCAATGGAATGAGCATAGATAAATTTAGACTTTATATCTTTGTAGATATGTAGATTTTTCAATGCTTCAACGGCTGCTGCTCCATAGGGTGCTGTTTTTGGATTTGCTATAGCAATTTTTTTTATATCTTTTTGTTTTAAAAGTGTTAAAGATTTTGACAAATCTCTTTTTTTTACGCTAAATAAAGCTAAAAGTCCATTTGCATACACTTTTGGTTTTGAGATAGCTAAAGATTTTTCATATAAAAACTGTGGATACTTCATATTGGCAGATAAAAAAAGATCATAAGGTGCACCACGTAAAATCTGTGCACTTAAATGTCCACTTCCACCTAATGTCACTTCTACTTTAACTTCTGGGTACTGTTTTAAAAACTCTTTTTTTAAATCTTGTATTGCATAACTTACATTGGCTGCAATTGCTAAATGGATAGTTGAAGCTTGTAAAGATACAACAAAGAATAAAAGAGCAAACAACTTCATTAAGAGTTTATCTCCTCTTTAATAATAGAAGCTATAGTACAACATTTATCAATTTTTTGTGTAAAGTTTGTATCTTCTTCTAAAAGAACTTTTGTAAAAGCACTTCCAACAATTACACCATCTGCTCCAACAATTTTTTGTTTTGCAGTTTTTTCATTTACCCCAAACCCTACAAATACTGGTGTTTTTGTGTACTCTTTAATAGTTTGTAAAAAAGGTTGAAGATCTTCTGAAGCACCACTTCCTGTAATACCAGTGTATGCTACCATATAGATAAATTTTTGAGCATTAGAAACAATTTGTTCAATTCTTTGTGGAGAATCTGTTGGTGCTACAAAACTAATATTACTTAGATTGTTTGCTTGAAACAGTTCATCATACACCACTGCTTCTTCATGTGGTAAGTCTGGAATTATAAACCCACTTAGTCCCATCTCTTTTGCTAAAGGAAGAAGCTTAGGCATTTTTTGTTGATAAAAGCTATTAAAATACCCCATCCATAAAGTATCTACTTTTGGTGCAACCTCTTTAGTAATATCTAACACATCGCTAAATTTTAAACCTTGTTGTAACACTTTATGACTTGCTGCCTCAATAAGTGGTCCATCTGCAACAGGGTCAGAAAATGGAACTCCAAGTTCAAGTGTATCTACACCATTTTGTGCAAGAGCTAAAGCTAAATCTACACTAAATTGTTTCTCTGGATATCCAGAAGTTATAAAAGCTACTAATTGTTTCATTTTGCATCCAAGTCTGGTAATTTTAAAAGGGAGAATTTTACTTTGCTAAGAGGTTGGTCTTGATTAAAATCTTTGTTCCATTGCGTAAACATATCGCTAATTTGTAAAAGCCAATCTATTGTTTCTTGATTTGCATGATCCTCTTTTTGACGTAAAATCTCTAATAAATCCTCTACAAGAGCTGCTAATCTATGAATAGATTCAAGTTTTAAATAACCAGAAGCAGATTTGATATTATGAAAAACACGAAAAAGTTCATTTACACTTCTTCTATACATCTCATCTTTAGAAAGATCTAAAACCATAATTTCCATACTATCACACATCAAAGAAAAATGGTCTAAAAACTCATCAACAATATCAAAATCAAATGCCTCTTCTAACTCAGTTTTGATACCCATAAAAAAGCTCCCCTACTAATGAGGATTATAACAATTTTTTAATTAATTTTTACTATAAGGGTTTAGTTTAAGTAAAATTAAATCTGCCACAACATTCCCTATAAGTGTTAAAAAAGCACTAATAATTAAGATTCCCATAATAACTGGATAATCTCTACTTAAAGTACTAGAAAAGAAAAGTTGCCCCATTCCATCTATTCCAAAAATAGCTTCTAAAATAACACTACCACCAATAAGTCCTGGTAAAGAAAGTCCTAATAGTGTAACAATTGGAGGCAATAGATTAGGCAAAATATAATACTTCAAAAGTTCTATTTTTGATAAAGCACGAGTTTGGGCAAAAAAGTAAAAGTCACTCTTTAAAATTTCTAATGTCAAAGAACGAATATAAGAGATTAATGCACCTAAAGAGACAAAAATAGTAATACTAATAGGAAGAACAAGATGCCATAACATATCTTTATAATAAGCTAAAGTATCTGTAGCATTAATATTAAGCGAATGTAATCCAGCAATGGGAAAGAGTTCTAAATAAACGCTAAAAAAACCTATAAATAAAAGTGCTAAATAAAAAGATGGTGTTGCAAAACTAAAAAGAGCAATTTGTTGAATTATTTTATCGATAAAACTGTTTTGAGACAATGCAGCACTAATGCCTAAAAAAAGTGCTATGACAAATACAAATATTAAAGAAACAATATTTATAAAAAGGGTAATAGGCAATCGTTTGAGTATTTCATCTATTACATCACCACCTGTTACAAAAGATATACCAAACTTTAATGTAAGAATATTTTTTATCCAATCTATGTATTGTTCAAACAAAGGTTTATCAAGCCCATAAACTGCTTGAAGTTTAGCAATAGCCTCTGGAGTCATATTTGGATTTAATTCACCAGCAGATAAAAAACTATTTGGAGCTAAATGCATTGCAAAAAAAGAGATAAGAGAAATTAACAATAGCATAAAAAGTATATATAAAAATTTAATAAAAAATTGTTTCATAGAAAAGATTGTAGCATAATAAAGGGTTAAGACAAACAAAAAATGTTTGCCTTAATTAAAGAAATTAAAAGTTGTAAGTTAAATAAGCTTGAATACTATTTACAGCATCATTTGCAGAGTAATCATCTGTACGAATAATTGCTACTGTAGTATCTAAATCAGCAAAAGATTTAGAGATAGTTAATGTTTCTTCATTTGCACTATCTGAAGAGTTACCAGCTTGAACTGTTCCTGTATCAGCTTTTGCAATATAAACACCAAGATCAAATCCAGCTACTGTAGCTTCTGCAGAAACACTGTAAGACTCAGTATCTACGTTACTTGCCCAACCAGAAGTCCACCAACTTGCAGTATATAAACTTGAAGCACCACTACCTGAAAGGTTTGCACCAGCACTATTGTCTGAACCAACTTTTGAATACGCTACTTTAAATGTTGCAACATCTTTAAGTGCATATCCAACCATTACTGCTGCAGCTTTTCCAGCATCTTGACCTTCTAAATCTGTTGAAGTATATTGAGCACCAGCTAAGATACCATTAAAATCAAAATCAGCTTGAACAAAATATGCAGTTGCTACATGTGTTGCATTATAATACCATGCTTGTAGAGTTAAAGGTTTTACAGAATTGTTCACTAAACCAGCTGCAAATGCACCTTGGTAGAATTGTGAAAAGTTTGAAGTTCCATTTGCATTAAAAGGAGCAATAACACCACCAGCACCATTTTCAGCAGCACCATTTGATGCACCAACATAAGCACCAATAAGTGTAGTATCTGGAAGATCTTTATTTACAGCTACTGCTGTTTCAAATGTATTTGTAGCTACTGACCATGTTTCACTTTTTACAAGTGGAGTATCAAGCATCATACGACCAATTTGAACAGTTGTATTTGCAATATTTGCACTTAAATATGCTTGATCAAACCAATAAGAATCTGTAGTTCCATTAGTGCCTTCCCAAACCTTATTTACAAGTTGTCCCTCTAAACCAAGAGTAGAAAGAGCTGTCATATGAACAGTTGCTTTTACATTTTTATCTAAATCTGCAGTTAATCCAAGACCAAGTGCTGCTTGACCCTTTGCCTTATCTTTTTCAAAAAAACCATCACCAGAATCATCTGTAGAATAAAATAATTTTGCATCACCGCTTGTTTTTACATTGTCAATTGCAAATGCACTTGAACCAATTAGTAGTGCTGTAACTAAACTCATTTTCGTTAATTTCACATATTCTCCTTTGTGTGTTTCAAAAATACACCTCAATTATATCAAAAGTGTCAATTTTTTTCTTAAAGCTGTTAATTTTTTATACAAGTGTTACTTTTTTAAGTCCCAAGAAAGAACTGTTTTACCGTTTTCATCTTCCTCTGCTGCAGCCATACCCATAATATTATACCCTGCATCTACATAATGAACCTCTCCAGTTACACCTGAACTTAAGTCACTTAAAAGATACATTGCAGAATTTCCAACCTCTTTAATTGTTACATTCTTTTTAAGTGGAGCATTGATTTCATTCCAATTAAGAATCTGTTTAAAATCACCAATACCAGCAGCAGCTAAAGTTTTAATAGGACCTGCAGAAATTGCATTAATTCTTTGACCTTTTGCACCTAAATCAACTGCCAAGTAACGTACAGTAGATTCAAGAGCAGCTTTGGCTACACCCATTACATTATAATTTACTATATATTTTGGTCCACCAAGATATGAAAGAGTTACAATAGAAGCGTCATCGCTAAGTACTCCCTCTAAACGATTTACTAAATCGATAAGAGAATATACAGAAACTTCCATAGCTACATTAAATGCACTTTTTGTAGTTTTAATAAAAGGTTCACTTAAAGCCTCTTTTGGAGCGAATGCTACAGAGTGTACTAAAAAGTCAATTTTTCCAAAATCTTTCTCGATTTTAGATGCAAGAGATGCCATATGCTCCTCATTTGAAACATCTAATTCATATACTTTATCACTTCCAAACTCTTTAGCAATTGGCTCCACTCTTTTTTTAAGTGCATCATTTAAGTATGTAAACGCTAATTCTGCACCTTGTTCATGACAAGCTTGTGCAATACCATAAGCAATCGATTTATTATTTGCTAGTCCAACAATTAGACCACGTTTTCCTTTCATTACCATATACTATTCTCCTATTTTGAAATACTATTTGCAATTTCAACCATTGCACTAAAATCTTTTACCTCTAATGCTGCACTTCCAACAAGTACACCATCTACATTTGGAACATTATAAATATCTTTTACATTATTTAGTTTTACACTTCCACCGTATAATAATGGAGCAGATGAAAGCTTTTTAAGTTCACTATGAATTGTTTCAATATCTACAAGAGTTGGAACAAGTCCTGTTCCTATTGCCCATACAGGTTCATAAGCAACAGTTAACTTCTCATAGCTAGTATCTATACCCTCATATTGCTTTTGTATATACGCTAAAGTAGCTTCTAAACCAGCTTCTCGCTCTTGCAATCTCTCTCCAACACAATAAACTATCTCAAAACCTTGCTCTTTAAAAAAATTAAATTTTTCAACAATTTTCTCTTGTGTCTCACCTAGAATATGACGACGCTCACTATGCCCTAAGAGGATACTCTTAATATTAAACTCTTGAAGATGAACAAGACCAATCTCACCAGTAAATGCACCATTTTTTGTAGGATAGGCATTTTGAGCACCAATTGTTAGTGAAGTGTTAAAACTATTTAATGATGAAGTTGCAGGAAAAACTAACACTTTCGTACCTTGGGCAATATTTGTATTAGAAAGAGTCTCTACATACTCTAATGTTTCTTGACGTGTAAGGTTAGTTTTTAAATTTGCTGCAACAATCATTATGCATCCTTTTTAACCATTAGAGGCTCAACGCCTGGTAAAAGTTTCCCTTCTAAAAGCTCTAGTGATGCTCCACCACCTGTTGAGATAAAACTCATATCTTCATCAAGACCAATTCTTTGCACTAAATCTGCAGTATCTCCACCACCAACAACTGTTGTTGCATAACTATCTGCTACAAAATGTGCTACTTTTGAGCTACCACGTGCAAACTTATCCATCTCGTATACACCCATTGGTCCATTCCAAAGAATTGTTTGAACATCATTAAGTGCTTCTCTGTAAAGTCTTACAGTTGCAGGACCAATATCAAGTCCCATCCAATCATCTGGAATCTCTTGTGCTGTTACAATTTTACTTACAGCATTTTCACTAAATTTTTCTGCAACAATAACATCAACAGGAAGATAAAATTTTACACCTAACTCTTTGGCTTTGTCCATAATACATTGTGCTTCCTCAAGTAGTTCATCTTCAACTAATGATGCTCCAATGTTATACCCCATTTGTTTTAAGAATGTAAATGCCATTCCCCCACCGATAAACACTTTATCTACTTTTGGAAGAAGGTTAATAAGTGCTTCAAGTTTTCCAGAAACTTTACTTCCACCAACAATAGCAGCAAAAGGACGTGTAGGATTATTTACAATTTTACCAAAGTAGTTAATCTCTTTATCAAGTAAAAATCCTGCTGCTTTATGTTCAGCATCAAAAAATTTAGTAATCCCATGAACAGAAGCATGCGCACGGTGTGAAACTCCAAATGCATCATTAATATAAACTTCCGCCATCGAAGCTAACTCTTTTGCTAAAGCTTCATCATCTTTTGTTTCACCCTCTTCAAAACGTAGATTTTCTAAAAGAAGAACCTCTCCACATTTTAAATCTTGTGCTTTTTGTTTTGCATCTTCACCAACTACATCTTTAGCCAGGATTACATCTCTTTTTAAAAGAAGATGTAATCTTTTTGCAACAGGCTCTAATGAATATTCAGGGTTAAACTCCCCTTTTGGACGACCAAGGTGAGAAGCTAAAATAATAGAACAATCTCTGTCTAAACAATAGTTAATTGTAGCTAATGCAGAACGGATACGTCTATCATCTGAAATATTTTTATCTTCATCTAAAGGAACATTAAAATCACAACGAATAAAAACTTTTTTATTTTCTAAATCGAGATTTTTAATACTTAAAAGTTTCACATCTTCTCCTATTTTGTGATATGTAAAGCCATATCAAGAAGTCTCATAGAGTAACCCCACTCATTATCGTACCAAGCCATCACTTTAACCATATTTTCACCAATAACTTGTGTTAAATCTTCTGCTACAATAGAAGAATACTCACACCCTACGAAGTCTTGAGAAACTCTCATATCTTTATCTATAAGTAAAAGACCTTTTAAAGAGCTATTTGCTGCTTCATTAAATACAGCATTCACTTCCTCTTTTGTTGTACATTTTTTCACTACAACATTTAAGTCAACCATAGAAACATCTGGTGTTGGAACACGAACAGATTGCCCATGAAGTTTCCCTTGAAGTTGTGGCATTACAAGACCAATAGCTTTTGCAGCACCAGTTGTTGTTGGAATCATATTTACAGCACCAGCACGTGCACGACGTTTGTCTTTAGAGTGTTTTACATCTAAAATATTTTGATCATTTGTATATGAATGGATTGTAGTCATAAGACCTTTTTCAATTCCAAATGCATCATCTAAAACTTTTGCAACAGGACCTAAACAGTTTGTTGTACAAGAAGCATTTGAAACAATTTTTTGTCCATCATATTTCTCTTCATTTACACCCATTACAAACGTAGCTGTTTCTTTGTCTTTTGCAGGAGCAGAGAAAAGAACTTTTTCTACACCATTATCAATATGAACCTGAGCTGATTCTTGAGTTAAAAATACACCTGTACACTCAAGAACGATATCCGCACCACAATCTGCGAATTTTAAGTTTTTAGGGTCACGGTCAGAAAAAACTCTAATTTTTTTACCATCTATAGAGATGTTTTGCTCATCTACTTGTTCAACTTCACTATTAAAAACTCCATGAACAGAGTCATTTTTAAGTAGATAAAGCATCATATCCATACTAGCCATATCGTTAATAGCTACAATCTCTACATCTTCTCTAGTAGCAGCAATACGTGCCACACAACGACCAATTCTACCAAATCCGTTAATTGCTATTTTTAGTGCCATTTTATATATCCTACAAAAATAAATTCGCCTATTTTACCCTATTTTTGTTATAATTGTCATTAAATGAAAAAAACTATTGCACTTTTTGGTGGATCATTTGATCCACCACACATCGGACACATTGCTATTATAGAGGCTTTGAAGCAATTAGAGTATATAGATGAAGTGATAGTAATGCCAACATATTTAAACCCTTTTAAGCAAAATTTTGTAGCAGATGCATCGCTACGCTTAAAGTGGTTAAAACAAATTTTTCAAAATGATCCTAAGGTAACAATATCTGACTTTGAAGTAAAACAACAAAAAAAAATTCCAACAATTCAAAGTGTTGAGTATCTTTTAAAAAAGTATTCAAAAATCTATCTTGTTATTGGAGCAGACAACCTTATTGCTTTAAACAAATGGCACCAGTTTGAAAAATTACAAAATTTAGTAAGCTTTATAGTTGCTTCACGAGATGGTATTGAAATAGATGAAAAGTTCATTCAGCTTTATGTAGATTATCCAATATCATCATCACAACTTCGTCAAAAGCTTAATGAATCTCAACTTCCAATAGAATGCAAAGATGAAATTTTAAAAACCTATGGAGAAAAAAAATGAAAAAAACAGTTGCTTTTATAGTTTTAGTTCTTATTGCTATACAATTTATTCCTCTAGAACGCACAAACCCTAAAGAGAATCCAAAACTAGCACTACATACAGATAAAAAAGTGATGAAGATTTTACAAAAAAGTTGTTACGACTGCCACTCAAACAATACACACTGGTCAGAGTATGCTTATATT
The DNA here is from genome assembly GCA_027063225.1 of Helicobacteraceae bacterium. Taxonomy (GTDB): domain Bacteria; phylum Campylobacterota; class Campylobacteria; order Campylobacterales; family Sulfurimonadaceae; genus Sulfurimonas. Next base: position 69,122 of record JAMOSG010000036.1, read on the forward strand.
GCACCTCTCTCTTTTGGTGTTGTTTCCCATATTAAAGATGGAAGGAAAGCATTAAATTTTTCTAATTATAAGAATATTCCAAAAAATATTAAACTTACAAGACTCAAACGTGCAATCAACATGATTAAACTAGAGACAATGCCTCTTAGAAGCTATACACTATTTCATCATGATGCAAAATTATCATCAAATGAGAAAAAGATAGTTATAGAGTGGTTGCGTCAAGAAATTAAAAAATTGGAGAAAGAGTAAACAACTCTTTTTTCATTTGCTACAATTTCTAATTAATTTTTATGATTTTTCTTGATTGAAAGAAGTGGCTCCGGATACTGGATTCGAACCAGTGGCCAAGTGATTAACAGTCACCTACTCTACCGCTGAGCTAATCCGGAATGTTTTTGTTTTGAAGTGGCGAAATTATATCCATACAATACTTAAAATCTACTGAATAAATAATTTTTTTAATATTTTTATTTTTTAAAAAAAGATTTTCTAACTTTTTGTTATAATTGCAAATAATTTTTATATAAGGTATAGGATAATGAATATAGTAACAGGATCTTCAACGGCACTTATAACTCCATTTAAAGATGGAAAACTAGATGAGCAAACATATGCAGATCTTATTAAACGTCAAATTGCAAACGGTATAGATGCAGTTTGTCCAGTTGGAACAACAGGAGAAAGTGCAACACTTACTCACGATGAGCATAAACGTTGTATTGAAATTGCCGTAGAAGTTTGTAAAGGAAGTTCTACAAAAGTTTTAGCAGGTGCAGGAAGTAATGCAACACATGAAGCAGTAGAGATTGCAAAACATGCACAAAGTGCTGGAGTAGATGCAATTTTTTCTGTTGCACCATACTACAATAAACCTTCACAAGAGGGTCTTTACCAACACTACAAAGCTATTGCACAAGCTGTACCAGAACTCCCTTTTATGCTATACAATGTTCCAGGTCGTACAGGTGTAGATATTAGTGCAGATACTGCTATTCGCCTTTTTGATGATGTAGAAAATATTTATGGTATTAAAGAAGCAACAGGTTCACTTGAGCGTACAGTTGAGCTTCTTTCACGTAGACCAGATTTTAAAGTATTTTCTGGAGATGATGCTATTGATTATCCTATTTTAGCGAATGGTGGTGCTGGGATCACTTCTGTTACTGCTAACCTTATGCCAGATTTAAAATCTCAACTTGTAAAAGAGGCTCTTGCTGGTAATTTTAGTGAAGCAAAAGCGATTAACGATAAACTTTATAACCTTAATAAAGTTCTTTTTTGCGAGTCTAATCCTATTCCTATTAAAGCTGCAATGTATATTGCAGGACTTACACCTACACTTGAGTACAGACTTCCACTTGTACCACCAAGTAAAGAGAATATGAAAAAAATTGAAGAAGTTATGAAAAATTACGAAATAAAAGGACTTTAAAATGGAAGGTAAAACTTTATTTATTAGTGGTGGAACACGTGGTATTGGAAAAGCAATTGTTTATGCATTTGCTAAAAAAGGTGTAAATGTTGCATTTACTTATGCTTCAAGTGCAGATACTGCAAATGAAATTATAGAAGATCTTGAGAAAAACTACAACGTAAAAGCTCGTGCTTATAAACTTAATATTTTAGAACCTTTAACATATAAAGATGTTTTTAAAGAGTTTGATGAAGATTTTGACTCTTTAGACTTTTTTATCTCTAATGCTATCATCTCTGGTCGTGCTGTTGTTGGTGGATTTGGTCCATTTATGCGTCTTAAACCAAAAGGTCTTGGAAATATCTACACTGCAACTGTTGAAGCATTTGTAGTTGGTGCACAAGAAGCTGCAAAAAGAATGGAAAAAAATGGTGGTGGAAGTATTATCTCTATGAGTTCTACTGGAAATATTGTTTATACTCCAAATTATGCAGGTCATGGAACAAACAAAGCTGCCGTAGAAACAATGGTAAAATATGCTGCAACTGAACTTGGAGAGAAAGGTATTCGCGTAAATGCTGTAAGTGGTGGTCCAATCGATACAGATGCACTCAAAGCATTCCCTAACTATGAAGAGGTAAAAGCAGAGGTTGTAAAACGCTCTCCACTGAACCGTATGGGTGAGGCTGAAGATTTAACAGGTGCTTGTCTTTTCTTATGTTCTAATGATGCTTCTTGGCTTACAGGACAAACAATTGTCGTAGATGGTGGAACATCTTTTCAATAAACTAAATTAAAGGAGAAAAATATGGCATATAATTATGATGGAATGGAGTTTGAGACTCTTTTTGAAATGTTTGAGCGTGTAGTGTATAAAGGTGATGTAGAAACTTTTAAAAAACTTGTTGATGAACTAGATGATATTAATATTCAAAACAACTATGGTTGGACACTCCTTCACATCACTATCCGTAGAGATGAGCGTGAAATGGTTCAATACCTTTTAGATAAAGGTGCAGATATTAATCGTAAAGATGGTGTTGGTTGGACTCCACTTATGGAAGCTATAATGGATGATAAACCAGAGCTTTGTAAAATTCTTGTAGAGCGTGGAGCAGATAAAACTATTGCAAATGATAGAGGTGCAACAGCTCCTATGCTCGCACAAAAATTTGGTAGATCTAGTATGTACCAATATTTAATGTAATAAAAATTTTACAATGTAGATGATAGTTTAATCATCTACATTTCAAAGATGACTTTATGAACTTACTCACTACAATATCTTGTGTTATTATCGCAAAAAATTCACAAGAAACTATCACCCAAACATTAGATTCTCTTAAAAACTTTGAAAATGTCATTCTCTACCTCAACAATTCAACTGACAATACAAAACAAATTGCTCAACAATACAACAACATTACGATTGTAGAGGGGGGATTTTATGGTTTTGGAACAACAAAAAATAAAGCAGCCTCTTATGCAAAAAATAGTTGGGTACTCTCTTTAGATAGCGATGAAATAGTAACAACAGAGCTTTTTCAAGAACTTTTAACTTTACCATTACTAAATAATCAAGAGGTTTTTTCAATTCTACGTGACAACTACTTTTTAGGAAAACATATTAAACATAGTGGTTGGAGTAATGATTTTCTTATCCGTCTATACAACAAAAATTTTTACCAATTTAATGCAAATATGGTGCATGAATCTATAGAAATTTCAAGTTCAACAAAAATCACTAAACTTCAATCAAGTTTTAAACATAATGCTATTACAAATTTAAATCAATTTCTTCAAAAAGTTATGAACTACTCAGACTTAGCATCAGAAAATAAAAAAACATGTTCTCTTTTCACTGTTATTTTAAAGTCTCACTTCGCTTTTTTTAAAACATACATTTTACAGCTTGGTTTTTTAGATGGTTGGAGAGGTCTTGTTATAGCAACATCTAACTTTAATGGTAAATTTTTTAGATATATAAAAAGGTATAATAATTGCAAAAAGTAATTACACATATTAACTTCGCAAAAGGGTTTCGTGGTGGAGAGAGGCAAACTCAACTACTTATAGAACAACTCTCTAAAAAAGGTTTCACTCAGAAACTTCTTGTAAGAAAGGGCTCAACACTAGCAAAAAAAGTTGCAAATACTCAAAATTTAGAGATTATAGAGCTTTCAAAGCCTTATATACTTCACCTCAATGCAGTAAATAACAGCTCAATTTTACATGCTCATGAAACAAAAGCTTTACAATTTGCATACTTTGCTTCATTTTTAAAAAAAATTCCATATATAGTTACAAGACGTGTTGATAATAAAATTAAAAACAATTGGCTTAATAAACTTCTTTACCAAAATGCAAAATATTGTGTTGTTTTAAGTAGTGCTATTGAAAAAACTATTTTAGATATTACAACACAAGTCAATACAGTTACCATCCCTAGTGCTTTTATAAATACTCCAATAAATCAAGAAAAAACAAAACAAATAAAAGCTAGATTTCCAAACAAATTCCTTATAGGCCACATTGGTGCTTTAGATGACAAACACAAAGGACAATCTTTAATTATTGAGATTGCAAAAGAGATTGAAACCAAATATAAAGATATCCATTTTCTTCTTATTGGAGATGGAGCAGACAAACAAAAACTACAAAATATGGCTCAAAATTTATCAAATATCACATTTGAAGGGTTTGTAAACAATGTTCCAGATTATATAGCAGCACTAGACCTTTTTGTATTTCCTTCCCGTAATGAAGGTCTTGGCTCTACCCTTTTAGATGTTATGAATCTTAATGTTGCAATTGTTGCAAGCAACGTTGGTGGTATTGTTGATATTATAGAGCATGAAAAAAATGGATTATTATTTGATATAGAAAATAAAAAAGAGTTTTTAGAGTATATTTTAGAACTGTATAAAAATAAAGAAAAGAGGGAAAAACTTGCTAAAAATGGTACAAAAAAAGTGCAAAACTACTCTGTTGAAAATATGACACAAAGTTATATTGCACTTTATGAAAAAGTTATAGCTCTATAATCTTCTTTAGTGCCTCTATAACCTCTTGAGCTTCAATTGTTGTCATACATTCATGATGCTTGACTGGACACTCCCTTTTCATACAAGGGGCACACTCCATATCGTGACGCACAATAATGCTTTTTTTATTTTTCCATTGTGATGTTTCTGTATCTTTTGTTGGACCAAAAATAGCTACTGTTGGTACTTGATAAGCTGCTGCTATATGCATTGGACCACTATCGTTTGTTACAAACAAATCACATCCACCAATATTTTGGCAAAGCTCATAAATATTTGTTTTTCCTGCTAAATTTGTAAAATTCTCTACCCCTTTAGTTTTAAGAGTCTCTTCTATCTCTTGTGCAACTTCAATCTCATTTGGTCCACCAAAAATAACTATATTATATCTTTTTGCAAAATATGCCCCAACCTCACCAAAGCGTTTAGAATCCCACCGTTTTGCACTCCCATAAGTTGCACCAGCATTAATCCCTAATGTTGGTTTTTCAAACTTTATTGGCTCTATATAAAGTTTTAAAGGGGAAATTTCATTTTTTTTACACGCATCTGGAGAGTTAATAGTAGCAAGCTCTACATACTGCTGCACTAAATGTTGGTTTGTTGCAATTTTTGGAGTATGAGAGAGTAAAAATCTTGAATGCCATGAACTTCTTGCAAGGGTTAAAACTGTATTAGTAAAATAAAGTAAAAGTGTTGAATGCAGCTGGTTTCTAAAAGTAATAGCTAAATCAAACTCCCCTAACTCTTTTGCAAGTTGATAGGTCGCTACCATTCTACTTTTTGCTTTTTTTGTTTCATCTACAATAGCCTCTACACAGTTTGGGTGATATTTAAGTGCTTCTATGCTTACATAGCTTCCAACAAATGTAATTTTAGCATCGCTATAACATTGCGTTAAAGCTTCAATCGCAGGTGTTGCCATCACCGCATCACCAAGCCAGTTTGGTAAAACAATTAAAATTCTCATAGTTCCTCTTTAAAAAAATATCTATAAAGCAATAAACTTACAAGTGTAACGATAAAAAAAGATGTTACCACATCACTCAAATAATGCCCTCCAGCAGCAACTCTAGCAAAAGAGACTCCACTTCCATACACTAAAGCAAGAGTGATAAAAAGTTTTTTTCTTCTTGCTAAAAGAGCAATTCCAAAAACACTAAAAGCAGCTGCAGCATGCCCTGAGCTAAAAGAGTGGTACCCCTTATCTGTTTTGACATAAGGTTTTTGAAACACCTCTTTACCACCAAAATCAACTGTTTGTACAGGCCTTGCCCTTCCCCAATGCTCTTTTAAAACAACATTTACAATAAGCCCTGGAGCTAAAGAGAGTGTTAAAAAGATATAGAGTAAAACTTTTTTTGAAATTTTTTTCAAATAAAACAAAATTAAAAAAACAACTACTATTGTAATCAACAGATACTTTACACTATGATATAAAAAATGCTCTACTGCTGTATGCTTAAAAGGAAAAGTTTGTGTTTGTGCATCATAAAATAATTGTGTTGTAGCTAAATCTATTTGAGGATAGAGAAAAAATACAACTCCACTCACAATAAATGCTACACTTAAAAAAATAATATATCTATCTATAGTTCTCATTGTGCATCTTTTATAAAAAGGTAAATTGGCTCATTACCAATTTGCAGTTGTGGCTGTTTAAGGCATTTACCAACACTACTATATGCTTCAAAATAACTCTCATTTTGAAGTGATGTTTCCTTTAATGCCCAATGAATTTGAATGAGCTGTTTTTCATCTTTTAAGAGTTGTAAAATATAATACCCTCTTTTTATATCTAAACGTAAAAATTGTGCACCTTTTAAAATTGTATTCATATACTTAAACACTTTAAATGCTTTTGTTTTCCTTATGCCATCTCTATTATCCACTAGCCCATATCCAGGTGCAATAAGCTGATGCCAATAGACACTATCTACTTGTTGTGAAGCAAATGCTAAAAGATAATAACGAAGCATATAAGCAGCATAAAGTTCCTCACTCACACACTCCTTTTCACTCGTTGGTGCATAGGGTGCAGTGCCACTTAGTGGCCAGTTTGTTTCTGTAATGTAGAGGCGATGTTTTGTTTTTGGGCTTATCCATACCATGGTGCTTAAAAGTGCAATTTTATCTAACAAAGAAAATCCAAGTTGAGTATTTTCTGGAGCTCCACGTCTATCTACATAAAGAAGTGCTGCCGTGGCATCATACTTATATTTTGCAAAGTTAAAAAGTGTATGTGCAGTAAAATGAAATTCAAAATCTATCACACCACTTCCTAAAAGCTCAATGTGTGGAAATTTCTCTTGTTTGAGTTTATAAGCCACCTCAAAAAAAGCATTATACTCATCCACACTAAAAAAGCCCCATTTTGCACGATTTATTGTTGAGCCAATCTCAAACATATCTACATAGTTTTTTAGTTTAGAAAAAATAAGCTCTAAATCTTTTTTTAGAAGTTCTAAATCTTCTATATGCTCTCTATCTTGCAAAATTTTAAGTGTTACTTTTTTTGCATTAACACTCTTTAAAAATGTTATTAACTCTTCTATGCTTTCTAATTCCCAAAGTTTTAAACGTACCAAAATATTTTCTACACCCAATTCTTGAAGCATCTCTTTAGTTGCTTGTGGCTCTCTTTGAAAATCTACACCAAGTCCTACAAACTGTGTAGTATCAATAATACGTCTGCGAATAAATGGCATACCAAATAAAGATAAAGGTAAAAACAAAATCCCACTGAGTGCAGTTTTTACTAAAGAGAGTTTTTGATGTGAACGCATCTTTTTTTTAAATACTTTATCTTTAAGCTGGTATGGTTGGTCTGAGTAGTTATCCCATGAAAAAGGTTGTTTCATCTATGGTCTCCACTTTGATTGTTTTAAAAGATTTGCTTCAACACTATCAATACTCAAAAGAGTATCTTTTAACTCTTTGGAAGCATTTTTTTCATCTAAAAAAGTATTAAAATTATAAAAAGTACTCCCTTTTAAATCTGTAATACCTATAGTATCTCCTTTTTTTACCATAACCACTTTTTTTGTTGCATCAAAAAGTGAATTACCTAGTGAAGCAAATGGAGTATTAAATCCTAATATATCAAAAATTGTTGCAGGAATATCTAAATGACTTCCAAGTGCTGCATTGTTTTGTGGTTGAAAAATCTTTGGTGCATAAATAATAAGTGGTATACGAAACCCACTTAAATAACGAGTTTTTGTTTGAAGATTTAACTCTTTTTCTAATGGTGCTTTATTGCAGTGGTCTGCACTAAAAATAAAGATTGTTCTATCAAACCATGGCTCTTTTTTCATTTTTTGCATAAAAGCACCAATTTGTGCATCAACATAATACATAGTATTTAAAAAACCATTTTCAGTGTTTGTTGCATGGGGATACTTTGCCCACTTTTTCCCAGGTAAATGGTATGGTGCATGTGTTGAGGCCGTAAAAGTAAAAGTTAAAAATGGCTCTTTTATAGTGTGAAGTTTTTGTGCTAAAAAAGCAAACATATCACCATCCCATACACCAAAATGTGGTTTTCCAACCTCATCTCCAACTTTTGGCATATCTTCTGCTCCATAATACTCACTAAATCCAGCTAAATAGCTTAATCCATCTATTTTATACGAACCTCTAGGGGAACTCTGCATTGCAAGAGTATGATACCCATTTTCTTTTGCAGTTTGAGCTAAATAACTTGGCTTATAAAGCTCTAATCCCTCTCCAAATGGCTCAAAACCAACAGGTTGAATAAGCCCTGTATAAATTGAGGTGATACCCTCAATAGAGCGTTGCCCATTGGCATAAAAATTTGTAAAAAGAATCCCTTCATTTGCTAATTTATCTAAGTTTGGAGTAACTCCTAAATGGTGATGAGTTAAAGCATCAAGATATTTTCCACTCAAACTCTCAATAAGAACAATAACAATATTATAGTTTGTTTTTTTTGCTTGTGTAAAACTCTTTAAAAGTGGATACTTCTGATTTATAAATGGTGCTTTTTTTGAGGTAAACTCTTTCTTATAAAACGAAAGTGCTTCTTCTAGGGGAATTTTTGAATGATTTAAAGAGTCTCTTTTTCCAGCTCTATAGTAACAAAAAAAGCCATTTAAAGCTAAATTACCAGATGCAAGTTTTGGTGAAGCAAAAGCATCTGAAATTCCAAATGAGATACCTGTAACTTTTCCACGTATCCCTAAAAAAGCGATAATTAAAACTCCAAAAAGACTCAACCACTCTTTTTGATTATAATTTTTGCTTTGAATTTGTGCACTAAAAATTTTATAAAAAACAACAACTACACCAAAAAAAAGAAGTGTTGTTACAATTGTTGCAGTAAAATAATAATGAAGTGCCATATCAACAAGAATTCCAACATCATTGCCAATAACACTTAACTCATCACCAACATGACGATTTACAAAACCAAAGTAGAGTGTATCTGCAATATTAAAATAACTTATTACACCAATAATAATACCCCAAACAATACCAATAATTTTTCTATAAAAAAGTGAAAAAGTAAAGCGAAATGGTACTAAAAGCAAAAACCATAACAAAAAAGTAAATGTAAAAATTTCCGCCATATCAACACGAAAACCATTAACAAAAGAGAAAAACAACTCTTGAAGTGTTAAAGTATTAAAATAATCAAAATAAGAAAGATATAAAAAAATTCTTGCTGCAAAAAAGATAAGAAAACTTATAACAACACCACTTAAAACTTGTGTGTATCTATTTTTAAACTGCACTCAATTCCTTTTTTTTGCTTAATTATACTCTTTTTAGATAAAATACTTTTTATGAAACAAATTCACAATATATCTGCAGTACTTATTGTTAAAAATAGCGAAAATTCTCTTGCACAAACACTCCACTCTTTAGAGTCTTTTAAAGAGGTTATTGTCTATGATAATGGCTCAAGTGATACTTCAAAAAAAATTGCTCAAAGTTTTTCTAATGTAATACTTATTGAGGGAACTTTTGATGGTTTTGGTACAACAAAAAATAAAGCAGCCTCTTTTGCAACAAATGATTGGATCTTTTTTATAGATAGTGATGAAGTAGTATCCAAAAAGTTATTAAAAACTTTTTCAACTCTTAGCCTAGAGAAAAAGACACTTTATTTTATTAAACGAATCAATTTTTATAAAACACAACAAATTAAACATTGCTGGGGAGATGATACACTTGCACGCCTTTATAATAAAAAAGAAACCTCTTTTACCAATGCAATGGTTCATGAATCACTCCAAGAAAAAAATCTTTCAAAAGTATATCTACACGGAAATTTATTACACTACCCATATAATACACTTTCAGAATTTTTAATAAAAGCAGATAGATACTCAAGTGCATTTGCAAAAGAGCATAAAGGGAAAAAGAACTCCTCCCCTACAAAAGCATTTTTAAATGGAAACTTCTCTTTTTTTAAAATTTATATATTAAAACGTGGATTTTTAGATGGATACGCAGAGCTTGTTATAGCATTTTCCCATATGGTGACAAACTTTTTTAAGTATATGAAGCTTTATGAACTGAATAAAGAGATGGTTTAACTCTTTTTAAAAAGAGTACCACCTCTGTGTTCTTGTTGCAATAAAAAACTTTTTGCATCATCTAAATGAAACCCACTTGCTAAAAACATACTTTTATTGTTTTGAAGAAGATAATTTGCAGCTTTGAGTTTTGTAACAATACCACCCGTTGCAAAGATATTGTTTGGTGTTACTTCACTCTCTAGTTCATCTTTTGAGATTTCACTTACAACTTTTAAAACTTTTGCATCACTAAATCTACGTGGATCTTTGTTGTAGTAAGCATCAATATCTGAAAGAATTACAAGCATATCTGAATCTGTATGTTGTGTAATATAGGCTGAGAGTTGGTCATTGTCTCCAACTTCAAGCTCATCTGTTGCAGTTGCATCATTTTCATTTACAATTGGAATCACCCCATTTTCTAAAAGGGTATTAATTGTATTTTTAATGCGATTAATATCATCTAATTTATTTAAGTTTGCAGCGGTTACTAAAACCTGAGAAACTATAACATTAAATTTCTCAAATTTTTTAGCATATTTTTTCATAAGTACAGGCTGTCCAATAGCTGCTAATGCTTGTTTGTTTTTTAGTTGAGTTCTGTCAATTTTAAGTTTTGTATAACCTGCTGCGACTGCACCAGAAGAGACTAAAATAACTTCATATTTTTGACGTAAATCTACTAAAAAATCTACAAGTGCTTGCATACGCTCTAAAGCTATAGTACCATCTTGTGTTAAAACTGCACTTCCAACTTTAATAACAAGACGTTGCATAACTATTTTGCTCTATTGTTTTGAACTAAGTTAAATAAAGCATGTTTAATAGCTTCTATATTACTTTGTGTTGCAGAAGAGATTGGTGCTATAAAATATGGTTTTGTTTTATCAAACCCTAGTGTTTCATCTGCACTCTTTTGAATATAGTAAGGTTTATCACTCTCAAAAGGGATCTCCTCTTGTTTTGTAGGCTCTAAATCTAACATAGTAATAAACTCTGTTACTAAACTCTCTAAATCCTCTGGTGGTACAACATCTGAGCGTGTTAAAGCGATTGCAAACGAATTAGATGCTAACACATCACTAAAAGAGGCTATTTCACTTTTGAGTGTTTCTATTTGCTCTTTTAAATCTCTATATGAAGCTAAATCTACCATATAAAGTAAAATTTTTGTTCTCTCAATATGGCGTAAAAATTTAATCCCTAAACCTTTACCCTCATGTGCTCCACCAATAATTCCAGGGATATCTGCCATAATAAATGACTCATAATCCCCAATATTTACTTGCCCAAGTTTTGGTGTAAGTGTAGTAAACTCATAATTTGCTATCTCAGGTTTTGCATTGGAAACTGTTGAGATAAGTGTTGATTTTCCAACATTTGGAAATCCAACAAGCCCAACATCTGCAATCATCTTAAGCTCTAAGCGGATATCTTTTGTATCACCTTTTTCACCTGGTTGTGCATACGTTGGTCTTTGGTTTGTTGGACTTTTAAAGTGAGTATTTCCAAGCCCCCCTTTTCCACCTTTTAAAAAAAGCTCCTCTTGTCCATCCTCTACCAAGTCAAATAAAATCTCTCCACTCTCTTGGTCAATAACTTGCGTTCCAGGTGGTACAATAATAACTTTTTTAGCACCAGATTTTCCAGTCATATTTGAACCCTCACCAGGGCGACCATTATCTGCTTTTATGTGCATTCTTCTTTGAAAATGAGAGAGTGTATGTGTGTTGTTATCACACTTAAACCATACATCTCCACCTTTTCCACCATCTCCACCATTTGGACCACCATTGAGTACAAATTTTTCACGACGAAAGGCAACACAACCTGCTCCACCCTTTCCTGAGCTAACTCTTAATTCAACACTATCTGTAAACATTTTGGTAAATCCTTGAAATTAAATACTTAAAAAAAGACTACTAAAAGAAAAAACTATAGTAAATTTTTAAATATTTTTTTGAAATTTTATTTTTTAATGAGGGAAACATCTGGGCAAAAGCCCAAATATTTGTAGAATTATGCAGCAGGTACGATTGAAACTTGTTGACGTTTTTTGTCTTTTCTTTCGAATTTTACAACACCATCAACTAAAGCAAAAATTGTATGATCTTTACCCATACCTACATTTTTACCTGGGTGAACTTTTGTACCACGTTGACGGATAATAATATTACCAGCAACTACTGACTCACCACCAAATTTTTTAACACCAAGTCTTCTACCAGCTGAATCACGATTATTCTGCGTACTACCTTGACCTTTCTTATGTGCCATCTAATTCTCCTTAAATTTTAATAACTTATGCAGCTATTTTTGTAATGCGAACACGCGTGAAGTCTCTTCTGAAACCTCTTTTTACTTTACTGTCTTTACGACGACGTTTTTTGAAGATTACAACTTTCTTAGCACGACCTTCATTAATAACCTCAGCAGTTACAACAGCACCTTCAACAAATGGAGTTCCAACTTTAAGCTCTCCATTGTTTACTGCTAATACCTCATTGATCTCGATAGTAGCTTTTGGCTCAAGAGACATTTTATCTAAACGTAAGATATCACCCTCTTGAACTTTATATTGCTTTCCACCGTTTTTAATAATTGCATACATTTGCATTCCTTATAATTCTACTAAAAAGTTCGGAATTATACCCAAACTATCTTTAAGTTTTATTTAATTGTCTTTAAGGAGATGCCTTAAAACAAGAACAAAACAACTGTTTTTATAAAAAAAACTCTATTTTTATAAACAAAAAAACTATTTTTAGTCAATATGAATTGTATCCTCGATATTTAACGTAACTGTTTCATTTTCAAGTGTCGCTGTATATGTTACAACACCATCTGTATGAGAAGTTTCTTGAAAATTATCATCTAAATGTATTATATGTTCAGCATTATCAGCAGCAACAATTTCTAAAGTATTGTCATCATCTGTAATATCTAAAACATCTTCTAAATTGACTAAAACACCATTTTGTGGAGCATCTAATTCTATTTTATCCAAGGTGTCTGTTGTAGAAACTAAAGAGTTTAAATCAATTGTTCCATCTTGAGTTAAGGTAATACTTTCATATCTATTTTCCCCTTGTTCAACATGTAAGGTAACCTTTTGAGCAACACTTGTGGAATCCTCACCCATGGTTCCTCCATCATCAAGAATATAAGAAAAACTTACTTTAGAAGATGTAGATTCTAAATTTTCTAAATTTACACTATAAGAGCCATTATTATTCAATGTTACTATATCATCATCTACACTATACCCATCAACTGTTACACTCCCCTCTACGAGTTGATACTGAAGTGTTGCTACATCACCAAGGTCTTCATCTAAAGATAATGTTTCAAAACTTTCTTGAATCACATGTGCACCTAAATCTGATCTTAAACTATCATCTAAAAAGTCTTTATTTAATCCAAGTTGTCCAAACATACTTTCAAGTGTAGTATCTGCTAAATCATCAACATTAAGATCAATATGTGAAACTAATGTTTGAGAACTTTGCTGAGCCACCTCTTTCATAAATTCATCATCTTCAGAGATATCGGCTGCTTGAATAATAGCATCTGTTAATGCCGATGTTAACACACTTTTTAAATCATCTTCTGTGCCAATCTCATTAGAAACAGAATCTTTTAAATCCCCATAAATTTGATCTAATGTATCATTAAAAGAATCTGTTACACTTAATGGATTATTTAATGATTTTGCATCAAGAGAATATACAAAATCATTAATTGCATCTTTTGTATTAGACAAGAAAGTGTCATATTCATTATTGATTGTATCACTATTTATATGAAGCTGATCTGACAACTCTTGTTCATCTATAGAATCTGCTATGTCTTGTGTATTATCTGTTAAATAGTTTTTAAAATTTTCAAGCTGATTTTTTGTATCTGTATACTCTTCATCTGTTAAGTTAGATATATCCTCGATTTGTTCTTGTGTCAAAGAAGAACCATAAACATCATTTACAGCTTCTGTAAAATCTTCTAAGACTTTTGTTTTATCTACATCATCCTCATCTAACTTTACCAATAAATCATTCACAACACTTTCCAACTTAAAAGTTTTTGAAGAGTCATCTAAATAGTTTTCAATATCATTTACAATATCTTGTGTTAATTTATCGATAACTAAAGAGTGTATAGAACTATCGATTTCATCTAATATTGATGATGTTACATCTAAGTTTACACCATCTTCAACACTCTTGGCAATATCATCTTGAACCTCTTTCATATCTATATTATCAGACACAGAACCATCTTCTAGTTGTTGAATAGGCTCTAATAATGAACGAGTATAATCTAATGTACCAGGCAACTCTCCATCATATTTAGCATCATTTAAAGTAACATCTTTTTCCACTTCAATAGCTACTGGAGTATCATTCACTCCCATAATATCTAACGCAATAGTATTTGTTTGTCCATCTAAAGAATAATCAAATGAAACAGAAACAACATCCTCTTCATTTAATGCATTAAATAAAGGAGATGTCACTTGATATGAGCCATCTGGTAACAAACCTATATTTAAAAACCCTTTTTCTTGCAACAACTCTATAGTATCACTACTTAACTCTTTTTCATAAACCTCATCTTGATTTTCTGGTAAATTATCTTTGTAAAGTTTAGATAGTAAAATATCTACTTGTTGTAATTTATCACCATCAGAATCTTCACTATTATTGATATTAGCAATCTCCTCTAAAAAGTTAATCACTGATTTATTTTGTGTTGTGATTTTTAAATTAATATTATCAAAGGAAACATAAGGTATTTCTCCAAGATTAGAGACTATTTTTTCTCCAACATATGTACTATTTTCACCAGCACCCAAATTTACTAATTCAGATTCAAAAATAAGATTTTCATTAGAATTAAATAAATTTGCTAAAAGAATATTTTGTAACAATGTTATAGTATCAAGACCATTATTTGTTGTATTTTCCAGATCTGTTTCTTCTTGTATAGTTTCTATTTCGCTCTCTGGAGCACGTAGTTTTGTTTCAACACTTACCCCCTCAGCAGAAGGAACCGAGAACAACAAAGAGTTAGAAGCAGTTTCCTCTCCCGCCGCAGTCTCCATCTCATCTGTATTTTTATCATCTACAACCAAATTTTCATTAGCATCTGCTTCTTGAGCAACAGATTCGTCAGCTATAATATCAAATACACCCTCATACGTAACAACCTTATCTATATCATTATATTTGATAGCTATCTGTGCTGTATCATCATCACTAACAATTTGATCGTTAGCATAAATTTTATCTCCATACGATGCAATACGCTCTGTACCATCTGCATCTATAATACGAATACTTCTAAAAGATGCAACTACTTGCTGTATTGTTCCAATCTCTATATTTTCTTGTGCCATAACAGGACCTTTAAATTAAGATGGGAAAATTGTAACATCTTTATAAAAAAAAATATATACTCCTTTAGTATTAGACTCTCACTTTTAACACTAAAGCAACTCTATCAGAAATCTCTAACTTTTCAAAAATATGTTTTATATGCACTTTAACAGTAGGTAAAGAAAGAGTTAATTTTTGAGCTATCTCCTTGTTAGAAAGTCCTTGTGCTACAAGTATCGCTATTTGTTCTTCTCTTGTTGTTAAAAGAGAAAGTATCTCTTTATTAAAGCTATCTTTTCTTTCACTGTAATGATTAACCATATATAAGGTCAATTCTTTAAAAAACCATTTATTCCCATCTTGAATCGTTGCAATCATTTGCTGTAAATTCACCGGTGCTAAATAACTATTTTCATACCCTTTAAGTTGAGCTTTATTGAGCAAGTTTAAAGCATGTTGGAGTGTCGGTTTTTTATTAAAGAGTGCAATATTTACAAAAGGGTATAATTCCATTTTTAAAAAAAATTCTTCTATATCTAAACAACTGTTCTCATCTGCTAAGATCAAAACTTGTTGGGTTGTCCCTTTTAAATAATTTTCCAAAGTTTCCAACTCTTCAACTATTATAGTTTGATTATCAATCGATCTTTTCCAAAATTTTTGTAAAGAGGGAGAAGTTGTAAAAAGATACAAAGTCATTTTAACGCTCACTCACTACATTTTGACTTGCACGCAAAAGGGGTTTTAAGATAAAATCTAACACACTCTTTTTACCTGTAATAATATCTACATCTGCTGTCATCCCAACAATCACCTGTAATTTATGCCCTTTTTTTTCTAAATAGTTTCTATCTGTTTTAATATAAACCAAATAATAATTTTTTCTATCTGCTTTATCTTCTATAGTATCTGCACTAATACGAATAAGTGTACCACCTAAAGAGCCATAAACAGCAAAATCATATGCAGAAAATTTAACAATTGCACGTTGTCCAACATGTAAAAAAGCTATGTCAGATGGTCTAATTTTTGTTTCTATAACCAAACCATCTTGAGATGGAACTATTTTTACAAGATCCATACCTGGTTTAACAACACCACCTATTGTATTTACCAAAAGCTGTTTAATAGTTCCATCAACTGGCGAACGAACATCTGTTCTTCTTACTTTATCTTCTTTGGCAATATTACTTTTTTGGATCCTTTGCATTTGGGCTTGAACTTCGTTATATTTCTCTTTTGCTTTATTAGCAAAGGAGAGTTTTAATTCCCTTATTTTACTTTTTTGCTCTTGTATTTTAGATTTTAAACGGGGGATAGAGAGCTGTAATTCTTCAATTTCACCTTTTTTTGTCGCTAGCTCTCTTTTTAGTTTTAAAAAATCTACTTCAGCAACTAAATGTTTTTTAAATAGTGGTTCATTAAGCTCCACCTCTTTTTCTAAAAGCTTATAATTATTTTGTAGATTTTTAATTTTTAAAGCAACTTCTTGAAGCTCACTCTCTTTTTGCTTTAACTGTTGCTGAAAAATAACAATATTATTTTTCAACTGCTCTTTATTTGTCAAATATAAAGAATACTCATGAACTATCAACTTTCCAAGATCTCTTTTTAAGCTTTTAGTTAAAGAAAAACTACTCTCTCCAGCTTCAGCAAGTAAACGAATACTTTTAGCACGAAGTTCATCATAACGTAGTTTAGATTCTACATAAGTGGATGCAAAAGAGGTGTCATCAATTTTTATAAGAATATCACCTTTATCTACATGCTGCCCCTCTTTTACTAAAATATCACTAACAATTCCACCCTCTAAGTTTTGAATTGTTTGTACTTTATTTGAAGGGATAACTCTTCCATTACCTCTTGTTAATGTATCTATCTTGGCATAATATGCCCAAACAATCAGACTTACAATAGAGATTACAACACTCCATAGTAAAATTCTTAACTTTGTATGCTTTAAAGTTAAAATCGCTCCACTTAAAGAGTTCATATATTCACTATCTGAAAAATTTTTAATTTTAATTTTCTTTAACTCATCAGGTGTATAAGTATAATTAACAATTTTTTCTTTAAAATTCATACCTATCTTCCTTGAAGTTTCGATAAAACTTTTTCTTTTTTATCATCCAAAACAATTTTACCATCCACCAATACCATTACCCTATCTACTAACTGTAAAAGCGTATGTTTATGAGAAATAAGAATAAAAGTTTTATCTTTTACAATACTAGGCATCTGTTTTAAAAAATAATTTTCATTATAACTATCCATTGCACTTGTTGGTTCATCAAACAATATAAATGGCGTTTCATACAGTAATGCCCTTGAAAGTGCTACAAGCTGCTTTTGACCACCAGAGAGTCCATCACCTCTTTCTGCAATAGGCATATAAAAACCTTGTGAATCTTTATTTACAAATTTATCAAGACCTGTTAATTTTGCTACTTCTACTATTTCATCATCTGTTGCATTTGGCTTTCTAACAATAATGTTATCTTTTAATGTCCCACTAAAAAGTATCGTTTCTTGTGGTACATATGCCATATTCTCTCTCAAATCTGAAGCGTCTAATTGATTAATATCTATATCGTCTATTAAAATAGTTCCCTCTGTTGGCTCATAAAGTTTTAAAATCAATTTTTGAATTGTTGTTTTTCCTGAACCATTAGCACCAATAATAGCTAAATTTTCTCCTGGATTGATTACAAAACTTACATTATCTAAAACTTTTTTCTCACTATTTGGGTAAGAAAAAGAAACATTTTTAAATTCTATTTTGCCATTAAATTCTTCCCTAGCAATAAACTTCTGCTCATTTTCACCCTCTTGTTTCATAATAGAATCTAATACAGTATATGAATTTTTTGCCTGTTCAAAGTTAGCAATTAAAGAAGCAACTTGCCCTAATGGTGCTAACATTCTAGAAGATAACATTACAGTAGCAATTAAAGCTCCCATAGTTAATAGCTGCTCTGAAATAGCATACACTCCACCAATAATTATAAGTACGGTATTGATATGCACTACAAAACTCACAACATTTGAAACAGAATTTGAAAGGAGCTTAGATTTTATCCCTTTCGTAGCTACTTCTGCTGTAGCTTCTTCAAATTTCCATTGAGAATGTCCACTTATTCCTAAAGCCTTTATAATTTCTATAGATGATAAAGCCTCAATAAGAATAGAGTTTTTCATAGAAGAAGCAACATGCGTTCGCTCTACAGCATTTTTCATAGGTCTTTCAATAAATAAAGAGTATAAAATAATAATTAAAGCACTAAAAATAGGTATAATAACTAACGATCCACTTAAAAAATATATCGTAAATAAAAACAAAAAACTAAAAGGTAAATCTACTAAAACACTAATCGTAGAAGCATTAAAAAAATTTCTTAAAGTATCAAAATCTTTAATATTACTTGCAAAAGAACCAACAGATTTTGGTTTATATTTTAACTTTAAACTCATTACATGTTCAAAAATAATAGATGAAATGATAATATCACTTTTTTTAGCGGCTGTTTCTAAGAAATAGGAACGTAAAAACTTTAGAATAAAGTCAAATATGTAAACTAAAACTATACCACTTACAAAAACCCACATCGTATCTATAGCATTATTTGGTACTACCCTATCATAAATATTTAATGTAAAAATAGGTGTTGCTATAACAAACAAGTTAATAATAAAAGATGCAACAATTACATCAATATAAATATTTTTAGAGTACTTTAAACTACTCCAAAACCAATGTTTTGTGTCTTGTTTAAGTAAAGATTTGTGGAGGTTATCATAGTTTAATTCAGGTTTAACTAAAAATGCATATCCTAAATACTCCTTTTGAAGCTCCTCAAATTTAACCCAATTTTCTGCTCCTTCTAAATCTGGCAAAATTATTTTAACAAACTTCTTATCTGCAGAAATTTCAGTTAAAATACAAGCTCCATCATTTTTTAACACTAAAATAACAGGTAAAAGTAAAACTGATATATCCTCAAGCGTATAATTAACAAGTTTTGAATGGAAACCTGCTTTTTTAGCTGCTCTAAAAAAAAGGGATTTAGACTTTGTGTCTTCAACACAAAAAAGAGATGGTGTTTTTTTGCCATCCTCTAAAGGTAAAGAAGAGACAAGTGCTTTTGCACTCATTGGGCGGTTATAAATTTTTGTAAGAATAACCAAACTATCTAAGAGAGGGTTTTCACTACTGCTCGACAACAATATTCATCTCCGAAAGTAATAAACCCGTATGATACAGAAGTTCATAATAACTTTTCATCTGATCATATTTTAATGTAACTTCTAAATTTTTTGCACTATCATATTCAGATTCAACGCCTAAAATATCTGTAATAGTTCTTCCACCTAATTCATATTCATCTAAATAATCAGTACGTGTTTGTTTTGAAGCTTTTAAGTAACGTTTTACAATTTCATATCTCTTTTGAAGTGTTTTATATTTATCAAATGCTATTTTTAATGAAGATTGAATATACAACTTTGTATCTCTTAAAGATTCTTGTTCTTTAAGTACTTTATGCTTAGCAGATTCTACTGCTGCATCTGTAGACAAACCTTTAAATAAATTATAGTTCACAACAAAAAGTGCATTATATCCTTCATCTGTATCAATTGGATTTGGATTTTCTGGAGTTGAATATCCTACACCACCAACATTTTTATTGTTATATGCTTTCAAAATAAGATCAACCGTTGGATAATATCCAGATTTTGATGTTCTAACACTCTCTTGTTGAGCATCAATAATATTTTGCTGCTTTAATATTTTTGGATTAGAAACCCATGCTAGTTTAATTAAATCTTCAATCTTTGAAGATGGTAGTTTATGTAAAATTGGATCTTCAAATTTTGAAGGGTCTTGCAATTTTGGAAGAAGTCTTTGTAGCTGATAAACTGCTGTTTGATAATCTTGTTTAGCCATCAGCTCTAAATTTTTTACATTTTCTAAACGAGCCACTGTTTGAATATAATTTGAATGTACTTCTAAACCAGCATCAAATCTCTCTTTAATTTTTGCAACATACTCTTTATATGTTTTTGTTGTTGCTTGAGCAATAGAGTAAAGCTTTGATTGCTTCAACACTTCAATATAGGTTGAAATAGCATCGTATGCAAAATCACTTGCAACAGTTTGTGCATCATTTTTAGAAGACAAAACTAAAAAATTCTTTCTTTTTACTTCACTCTTTGTAGAAAATCCAGCAAAAAGATTTTCTTTTAAAGTAATCGAGATTTCCTGTCTTGTTAAAGAAGCCTTTTCTCCATTATTTGCAGGAGTTTTTGTTATCTCTGGACCAATTGCAAAATAAAGATCTATAGAGGGTAAATATCCATTTCCTTTTAATCCTTTAAGCTCTTGCACTTGTGTATTAACCACCTCTTTTTTCACTTTTATCTGAGGGTTTGTATATAAAGCATCTTGAATAACTTCATTTAAAGATGTTGCAAGTAAAAAAGATGGCATAACAAGCAAAAGTAATCTATTTATTTTCATCCACTATTTCCTTTATCTTACAAATTATTTGGTATTATACATTCGTAATTATACTATTTCACTTAATATATAAGGATTTTCACACTCTATGTTATTTCAATTTTTAAAAAAAGAAACTAAATTACAACATTTTTGTGATCTACATTCACATCTTTTACCTATAGATGATGGAGTAAAAGACTTTTCTGAAGCCTTGCTTATTATAAAAGAATTAGAAAATCTTGGCTTTAAAAAACTTATTATAACACCTCATATAAATAATCGTTTTACAAATACAAACAAACAAGTTTTAAAAAGTTTCAATCTTTTAGAACAAAAAATAGTAGAAGAAAAATTATCTATTCAATTAGAAGTTGCAGCTGAATATAATTATGATGAAGTTTTCTTTGAAGCTATAAAAAATAACTCTCTTCTTAGTTTTTCAAAAGAAAAATATGTTCTTTTTGAATTTCATAAACATCATAAACCTTTAAACTTAGAACATACTATTTACAACTTACGTAAACTAGATTATCAACCTATTTTAGCACACCCAGAAAGATACCCATTTTATAACACTCTAGATGAATATCAAAAACTAAAAGAGATGGGGCTACTCTTTCAAATTAATTTACTTTCTCTTGAAAAATTTTATTCAAAAGAAAGCTACAAAAAAGTTAAATTACTTTTAGATAATGGCTTGGTAGATTTTCTTGGAAGTGATATACACAATAGTTCAAAATACTTAGAAGTCTTCAAAAAATCCCTTACTAGTAAAAACTACCAAAAAATATTTCAAACAAATACTATTAAAAATAACTATTTATAATAGTGTTGTGCACCATAAGCTTTCCCATAGCCATAACCACCACCATAACCATAATAGCCTGTTACAATCTTACTACCATTTAAAATCATACCAAATTTATTATCTTTATGTTCATTTACAAGTTTATCAATATCTTCTACAAACTCTTTACGTGTATAATCTATACGAGTTACAAACAAAGAAAGATCACAATATTTCATAATAATAACTGCGTCTGTTACTAAACCTGCGGGTGCTGTATCTATGATAATATAATCGTATTGTTTCTTAAGAATCTCTAATAATTCCTTGAATTTTTGTGATAACAATAACTCTGAAGGATTTGGAGGTAGTGGACCTGTTGTAATAATATCTAAATTTTCATATCCAGTTTCTTGTAATATCTCTTCTAAAGTATTATGACCTGAAAGATATGTTGTAATTCCTATATTGTTCACAACATCAAATTCTTTGTGTAATGAAGATTTACGTAAATCTATATCTAGAACTACCACTTTTTTCTCTGCTGTAGCTAAAATCATTCCCAAGTTAGAAGTTAGAAGTGTTTTACCCTCTCCAGAAACAGAAGAAGTTACAGAGATAATACGATGTTGCTCATTTCCTGGTAAAAATTGTAAATTTGTTCGTAAATTTCTAAAAGCCTCTTTAAATAAAGATTTGTCTTTATCTGTTTTCATAAGAGGAATTTCTCCATAAATAGGCATATCTGTTAATTCTTCTAACTCCTCTCTACTTTGAAGAGTTACAATTAAATACTCTCTAAAAAATGCTAAAGAGATCCCTATAATAAGACCCAAAATAAATCCAACTGTTACAATTAATTTCCTTTTTGGTTTAATTGGTATTTTATTTTCTATTGCTGTATCTAAAATACGAGCATTTGAAATTGTAGAAGATTTTAAAATCGCTGTTTCAGCCTTTTTCTGGAGTAAAAACTCATAAATTTGTTGGTTTACTTTCAAAGGTCTTAAAAGTTCTGCCAACTTTTTCTCTTCTGTTGGTAAAGATTGTAAAGATTTATCAAATTTGCGAATCATATTACCAAGATGTAAACTTCTTTGGTTTAACTGCTCTAAACTATTTGCAATAGAAAGGCGAATAGCTTTTTTTGCTAACTCAATACCAACTTCAACTTTTCTAACTTCTGGATGTTGTGGTGTAAACTCCATTAAAAGTTTTGCTTTTGTATCTATAAGCCCTCGTAAACTTGTTAACAACAGTGCTATTCTTCCATCTGAAAACTTCATAGAACCTATAGAAAGTCCACTTAAATCATCATGGGTTTGAATATATTGTTTAATATTATTTAAAATATTTATCTCTGTTTGTAGTTCAAGTTGTTGCGCTTCATACTCCACAACTTTTTGTGTTTTTAATGCAACTTTACCTTTTAAATCAACAACAGAGTGTTGAATTTTATAATTCTCCAGATTTTTCTCCGAGTTTCTCAAATTTGCATTAATAACGTTAAGTTGAGAGTCTATAAAACCTAATGTCAAACCAGCAACAATAGTTTTTTGCTTAATCCCCTCTTCTATATATGTTTTTGTAATAGCATTTAAAATATCTTTTGCTCTTTTTGAAACATTATCTTGATAAGAAAGTTCAACAACACTTGCCCAATCAGACACAACCTTTACAGAAAGATTTGTAATAAAATTGTCATAAAGTTTTGTAACACTTGTAACTTTAAAAGTATAAAGAGGATTTTCAAGTTCATCTTTTTTCTCGACTTTTAATGTAAAATACGGTGTTGTAATCTCTTCATTGTAACGATGTATCTGATTGTAACTAAAAAGATCTTCTTCGCTTAAGTGTTTTAAACCAATCTTTGCTAAAACTGCATCAGAACTATAAGGTGAAATAGGCTTTAAAACTAATCTAAAATGATTTTGTTCTATTGGTTTTAGTTGAAATTTCTTACCAAATAAAAAATCTGTTTTATATAAAACACTAACAGTAAAAGGGGTGTTTTGATAAAGTTCTGTTTCTTTATGCAATTTGTTTTCTGAAAAATAACGTATTGTTAAATCAAGTGTCTCTAATGCTTTTTGAACAATAAATCTTGATTGTAAAACAGCAATTTCATTGTCAATATTAGCACCATTTTTACCCATGGCCATACTTAACATATCGGCTTGTGTACTTCTACTATTTCTTTCTAAAATTTCTACACTTGTATGTGAACTATAAATATTTGGTTTATAGTAGGCAAAGACTCCACTAAGTAAAGTTGCTATAAGTGTTATAAAAAAGATAGAAAATTTATATTTTTTAATAACTTTAAAAACATCTTTAAGATCTAATTCTTCACTATTTCTTTCATTTTTCATTCTAATCTCATTAATAAATTGGGTCACCCTGAATTGTTGTCCATTGAACAAATGGTGCTAAGATACTTGTAATTGTACTGAAAAATGGGGAAACCTCTTTAAAGGCTTTATTAAATCCATCCATCTGTCTTGCTTGAACATACACAATATCGTTTGGTCTTAAAATTAAACTTGTTTGTTGAATAGCACTTAACTTTGTTAAATCTATAGTTCTAATCTCTGGATTGCGTAAATCTCCACGAATCACTTTAATATTTGTTCTTTCTGCTAAGGAAGTAAAATAACCAGTTCTTGAAATAACCTCTATGAGGTTCATAGTACCATTGTAAATGGGAACAACTCCAGGTTTATTAACCTCACCTATAACAATGATACGCTGATTTGTAATTTTGACTGTTACATAAGGATTTTTAATAAACTTTCTATACTCTTTCGCTAGTGCTGCTGCTGCTTGATCTTCTGTAAGACCAGCAATCTTTACTGACTGAATAATAGGTAAACGGACTGTACCCTTTTGTGTTACTAAAAGACCATCACCCTCTTGTAATGTTGTATCTAGTTCAAAAGAATCAGACAAAATTGGTTTCATTAACTGAGAGTTGAGACTATTTTTACTATATACACGAATAAGAACACGATCATTTGGAGCAATTTTATTTTCATATTTTAACTCATATTTATACTCTTCATAAGTTAATGTTGAATTGCGTTCTACCCCATCTTTCATCTGAAAAAGTCTATCATCTTTTACACTACATGCTGAAAATAGTATAGAAAAGATTACTGTAATAAAAACCATATGCATGCTAAATTATTTCCTACTTTCTTAAAAAAGGTGACGCCATTATAGTTAATTCTAACTAAAAGATGTATAAATAATACGGAGTTAGTTATTATCTATTAACTGCTTAACAGTAATATATGCTTCATCAAGCCTACTATATGTTAAGGTATATATTTTAAGAGTGGCTAGGTATTCTAAATATTTTTTTAGACTTTCAAAATTTTCTCTTTGATGAAGATGATACCCTGAGTTTACCAAAAAATTTAAACTTTCCACTAAACTTAATGGTTGCAATTTACACACAACCCCTTCTTGATATTTTGGGAATATCATAAATGCTTCTTGTGCATATATAGTATGTGTCGCAATATTTTTAGGCGTAATATACTTTACTTTTTGATAATCAAAACGTCTATATACTTTTGCTTCTTTTATCTCTTTTTCTAATCCCGTAAGAATTTTCCAACTACCCTCTTTTAGTGTTAGAACTAGAGGTAAAGGGTGTATGTTATACTCTGTATCGACAAGTGTTACCTCATCAGAATAAAAGTTAAAGTTTTCTTTTTGCATCAAAAAAGCACTTAAAGTACTTTTACCAGAACCAGAAACTGCTGGAAAAATAATGGGTATATTATTGTATGAAAACATAGCTGCATGAAGAGCAATAAAAAAATTATTGTTTTCATAAATAGTAATACGTACTAAATCTTGCAAATACCCTAAAACAACACTACTTTGAATGTTTTTATGTACTTGCTTACCATTTATGTAAATACTAAAAAAATCACCCTCTTGCGTAACTTTAAAGATATATTTACATCTACTTTTTTTCTCTAAAACTTTAAGATGTTGAAATACTATTAACACCTCTTGTTGTATCGAAGAAGGAAGTTCAAAAGAGAAAACAACACCATATAATGAATATAAAACAGGGGTCATACACTCCTTTGTTATTTTAGGGATTTCTCGTTCTACATAAACTGTAGTAGCTTTCTCCTTTTTTTCTTTTTTATCCAATAAAGAGGCAATAGTTTCCACCATATCTAATGTTGCAGTGTTTTTTGGCAGTTGTAATGCCTCTAAATATCCTTGTATAGATATTGGATCTCTTTTTTCTTCCATATAGAAAAAAAGAACACCATATTGAGTACTAAAGCTATATAATGCATAAGTGATTTTTGACCAAACGAAAATAACATCTGCACTCTCTAGCTTAAACACAATAAGATGTTCATGCTTTGTTGTAAAATACTCCAATAAACTCTTTTTCTCCTAATCACTTTCCCATGGTAAACCAGAAGCTGCTGCTTTAGAAGAACCCAATGTCATCATTGCAAAACCAGCTACAGGTGCTGAAGCTGCATATTTACCAAATTTTTTTATAAACTCACGCTTTTTAGCATCTGCAATCTTTTGTGTTGTCTCTTGCGCTTTTTTATTGTCTTTCTCTTTCATAATTTTCCACCTTTGTTTACTTAATATGACTCAATCATAGCATATTTTTTCTTAAAAATATAGATTAGAGATATTTATTTTTCAATTTATTTTTTAATATTTCTCTTTTATCCTTATCTAAATACTTAAATAATGTATTTTTTATGTGCTTAAAAAAATAGAATATATATAAATTCTTATTTTGAAATCCATACTGTACTTGTAATCCAGATACAGAAAAAACATTAAAAAAATAGATAATAAATGCTCTAAAAGTTCTCAAAAAATTATTATCTAAATTTAAGAAATATTCTACATTTTTTATATATTTTCTGGAGTTTTTAGTTTCTATAATATTTAAAGGTATATAAAAATATTTTTTTTGTAAAAGTAAATATTCATTCCAATAATTTTTTATAAAACTATAATTTGATACTTGTTCATAAATTTTTTCTAACTCTATTTTCTCTTTATTTGTATACAATAATTGATTAAAATGTTGTGCGTATCTTAAAGCAAAAACTTTATATTGATGGTGAGCATGACTAACTTCAGAATGTAAAAAAGATAAATAAAATTCAGATGTTTCATCTAAAACGTTTGCATTATTAATAGTCGCACTTTCTAAGAATGAAATTTTCTGAAAAAAATATTTTGAACTTTTATCATTTAAAAAATATCGATGTATTTCAATAGATGCATAAAAACCATCTTTTACTAAAGGGTAATAGTGATGCCAATCTTCTTTTAAATAATAATCATGTTCCACTTCATTATATCCATTCATTTTTAAAATTTTTATTGCTCTATCAATTTTTGAAGGTTCAATATAAAGATCTATATCAGCCATAACCCTTTCACCAAGATATTCAAAAACTCCTTCACTTAAAGCAGCAGAACCTTTAAAAAAAATAGGTGTTATATTTACTTGTGCTAAAATATTTGCAATCTCTTGCATTTGCTCTATTATATTTTGATTTCTTTGTTTGTTTAAATTATATATTTCTAATAAATATTCTTTTAATTGTTTATCATCTAACTTATCATAAAGTTTTTTCTTTTTTAAATTTGTATAAACTAAAGGTATTAAATACTCTTTGTTTGCTATCTCTATAACTTTTTCCCAATCAGTTTTAAAAAAATATTTTTCTACATATTTGTTTTCAAAAGGGGAAATAAGCGATGTAAGAAATAAAAGAATCTCATTTTTTTGCAAACAACAACCTCTTTTCACACTCTAAAAATAAATAAAACATTTGATTTGCCAATATTTTTCTATCGTACTCTACAACAAGTTTTTTACAACCATCTTGTAATTGTTTATATAAACTTCTATCATTTTTTATTTTTACTAATTTCTCTAAAAAATCTCTTTCATTTTCAGGTTCAAAACATAGCCCAGCATTGTAGTTTTCTATAATTTCTTGAGCCTGACCTTCAACTCCCAATAGTGTCGGTTTTAACATTGCAGAAGCTTCAAATATTTTTGAAGGTATAACAGTTTTAAAATTATCCTCTTTTTTTAATGGTGCTAAAGAGATATCACAAACAGACAGATACCTTGGAACTTCCTCTTTTGCTATTGGATCCAAAAAAGTCACATTTTTAAGTTGTAACTTTTTTGCTAACTCTACTATAGTTTGTTTCATAGCACCATCACCAATAAATAAAAAATGAATACTTTCATCTGTAATCTTTGATAAAGAGTTTACTATAAAATCAAGGCTATGTGCCATTCCATGAGTCCCAATATAACCTACTATAAATTTATCTTCTAAATTTAACTCTTTTAAAAGTTTTGTATCTTTCTCTCGTGGTTTAAAAAGTTCAATATTTGCTCCATTTGTTACAACCTCAATCTTATCTTTTTCTATTCCACGATTTATAAGATTTGTTTTAAAAGCATCTGTAACGGCTATAACTTTATTTGCATCTTTATATAAAGCTAATTCAATTTTTTCTAAAATCTCAATAACTTTACCTTGCTTCATTGCCCCAACAGTTTTTATAGATTCTGGCCATAAATCGCGTAGTTCAAAGATCCAAGGCTTTCTCTTAACTTTACTAAGCCCCCACCCTGCCCATGTAGTAAAAAATTGTGGTGATGTAGCTACTATAACATCTGTTTTTTGAAATAATCCTACAACAAAAGCACTTAATGCAAAACTTATATAATCTAATACTCTTTTTATAAATCCACTGTTGGATGTTATGTAACTCCAAACTCTTATTATTTTTATGCCATCTTTGTATTCAATTTGATAGAGTTTATTTTTATATCCATTATACACTTTTCCATGAGGAAAATTTGGTACACACGTAAGAATAGTTACTTCTACATTTTTATTTTTTACCCACTCTTTTGCATGCTCATATGTTCTTGTTGCTGGTGCATTTACCTCTGGTGGGAAGTTATCTGTTATAAAAAGAATTTTCATAGTTTTATCTCCACTTCTAACTCCTGTGTAAAAGGTATCTCTAGCACTAATGCTTGTTGAGTTTTATTGAACTCTGATGCAAAAGAATATGTCGTTATTGTACAGTTTTTAGCTTCTACTCTTTTTTGAATCTCATCTTTTACAATATCTGGATGAAAATGTAATCTAAAAATAGCTTGTGTTTTTTTGCTTAAAGTATCCTTGATTATAACTTTATTCTCAAAAAATTGCCATATTCTTGTATGTAAAATACCTTTATAACCATCATGAGTAGCTTTTATAATATCTTCTTTCTCTTGTAAACTTACTACTTTAGCACGATTTGCTACTCTAAAACCACCCCACACTTCACTACTGTTTTTTTCTAAAACTTCAACTGTATTATGTGCTTTTGTACTACGCTCATAAAACCTTATTTTATTTACTTCGTATGTACTTAGTCCACTATCTACTATAAAAGGTTTACTATCAATTCTAAGCTCAAAATTAAATGTATCTGCATGTGCATGACCAGGAATATAACTTGCACCTATCTCTGCAATATCTACAATAGCTTCATAACTTCCCTGTACGGTTTTTCTGTATCCACTATCATTTAAAGGTGTAGCTTGAAAAGTTATACCCAACTTATAAGCATATTTAAAAAGCTCTTTTGATGTTGGGGCAATTTTATTTGCACTATCATTCAACAATGGAATAGTTCCATCTTTATAAGTTATATTTTGTAACCAACTTAACATCATTTGAGCTTTTAAAGTGAAAAATTCTAAAAGTTCTCTCTTCTTCCAACTATTGTTTTGTACTAAATTGATACAATCTAGCAAACGAAATAACATAAGCTGATGGTACATTGGACTCAGTTCAAAATGTCCACCATCTTCTAAAATTTGCTCTTGCAGCTCTTGTTGTAAAATCTCTTTTGCTGTAGCATAAAGCTTTTCATCTTGAAAATAATATGCTCCAAAAAGTAAAGAGAAGCCATTTTCTAAGAGGTGGTTACCTAAAAGATGATACTCTAAATTATCTAGTAAAATATAATACTGAGCATATAAACTATCATCTATAGTTTTATTTTTGATTTGATATTTTGTTACAAATTTTATCCAGTTAATTCCACGTAAACTTATAGGAAAAGGCTCTAAAGCATCTCTAAGCTGTTGTATATTTTCAATAAAATCGTAGATAAGCCAAATATCTTCTTTTTCTTTTAAATACTCAAAATATGTAAGGTTATATGTCCAAAGTTTTCCATGTTCTGCATAGTTCCAGTCTATTTTATCTTTAAAGTTTTTAGAAAGATTTAATACACTCAATGTAGTACCTGTAAAGTTACTATATTTATTTTCAATAGATTCACATAATGTTAAGGGAGTAACATTTGATACTTTTAAAAATATATACTCAAAACGCATAAGCTTTCTATATTTTGCTCTTAAAAAATAAAAAAGTCTAAAATAAATCTGTTTTACTTTTAAATACTTAATAGTATTAAGTAATCTAATATACTTTTGCACAACTATTTGTAAATATCCTTTCTATGTCCAACTGAAATAACAGTTATAATAAGTTTATCGTCCTCTTTTTTGATAATAACTCTATAATTACCAACCCTAAGTCTGAACTTTCCTTTATGATTACCCTGTAATGATTTAAGATTATTTTTTACAATCTCCGGATCTTTTGCCAATAGTAATAATTTTTCTTTAATTAGTTTTTGTGCAATACTATCTAATCTCTTAAACTCTTTTTGAGCACTTGTTAAAAAAACTAATTTATAAATCAACTCTATATACCTAACTCTTTAAAAACTTCTTCTGCCGCTATTAGTTTTTCTTTGCCATCTTTGAGTTTATCAAGGCGTTTATCTGCTATTTTTTCATCAATATAATCAAAGTACATACTTAATGCTTTTTCTACAATATGACTCTTTTTTTCATTTAACTCAGAAGAAACAGTATTAAGCTCATCGATGATAAAATCTGAAACTGTAAATGTACTTCTAACTTTCTGCATTTTTCATCCTTTTCATATAATTGTATGAATAAGGGTCAAGACTAGTTTAGAGGGAAAATTCTAAAGTTTTTCAATAGAATTTTATATATGTCTTCACTCCTATTATTAAATCTAAATTCACATTCTTTTAGATGTAGATTAAAACTATCTTTTATAGA
>JAMOSG010000037.1 GCA_027063225.1 Helicobacteraceae bacterium
ATGCCTACATAAAATTTGCATTTTTAACTGGTATTAGTAAATTTAGCAAAGCTAATATTTTTAGTGGACTTAATAACCTTACAGATATATCTCTAAAACCAAAATATGGCAATATTTGTGGCTATACACAAAATGATATAGAAACAACTTTTTTACCATACTTAGAAGGTGTAGATTTAGAGCGAGTAAAAGAGTGGTATAATGGTTATAACTTCTTAGGAGATAGAGTTTATAACCCTTTTGATATTTTACAATTTTTAACAAATGACTTTTTATTTAAAAATTACTGGTGGGAGAGTGGAAACCCTTACTACCTCATAACATTACTAAAACAAAAAAATTATAATATTCCAAACTTAGAAAACTTAACAATAGGTGATGAGCTTTTAAATAGCTTTGAGGTAGATAAGATAAGACTTGAAGTACTTTTATTTCAAGCTGGGTATTTAACGATAGAAAAACAACTAGAGCTCCCTTTTGGAGGATATGAGTATAAACTTAAAGTACCAAATAAAGAGGTACAACTAAGTTTAAATAACCTTTTTTTAGAGTATCTTGTAGATGATGTAAGTAATGAAATTAAAAAATCTCTTTATTTTGCACTTATGCAAGGAGATATTGCAACCTTTAGAGAAACATTTGAGGCTCTTTTTGCATCAATTCCATACAATAACTATGTAGGTAATAAAATAGAGGAGTATGAAGGGTACTATGCAAGTGTATTTTATGCTTATTTAGCAGCAACAGGGTTTAAGATAGTTGCAGAAGATGTTACAAACCAAGGCAGAATAGACTTAACCCTTTTAGTAGAAGATAATATCTATATTATAGAGTTTAAAGTGGGAAGTGATGATGCTCTAAAACAGATAGAGCAAAAAAACTATGCACAAAAGTATCAAAACCAGAATAAAGCAATTTATCTTATTGGGATTAATTTTTCAAAAGAGAGTAGAAATATAGAGAAGTTTGAGTGGAAAAAACTTTAAACTTTTGCTAATGTTAAACAAAATAGCACCTCTTTTTGCTCCTTTTGTAAGAGGTTTGTTGCTTCTAAAAGTGTTGTTCCAGTAGTTATAATATCATCTACAACAATAACCTCTTTATATTTAAATTGCTTCAAAACAAACTCACGTGGATTTTGCAAACGAAACTGTTTTGACTTTCCAGAATAAGAGATCTTATTTTGTGCTCGTAATTTTCCAAAAAGTGGTTTTATAGAAGAAGATTTTAAAGCATTATTTAAAATAGCCGTGTGGGAATAATCTGGTGAGGGGATATCATCTACCCCAAGCGAAACCACTTTAAAATCAAGCTTTAACTCTTTAGCAAAAAGCTCCAAAGAGTTCTTTACTAAAATTTTATAAATATAAAACCCCAAATCTGTATGTTTACTTAACAAAAGTTCCTCTATATCTTCATACTTGTAAAAAGAGTAAACAACAATGCCATTTGAAAGTTGTGTTTTAAAAAGGGAAGGTTGAAGAAATTTTTTTTGACACTGAGAGCAAATATGTGTAAGAGAAAAACTCTCACACATAAGACACTTCATAAGGTTAATCTACTTTTAGAACTGACATAAATGCCTCTTGAGGTAGTTGCACTTTTCCGATAGATTTCATACGTTTTTTACCAGCTTTTTGTTTTTCAAGAAGTTTACGCTTACGTGTAATATCTCCTCCATAACATTTAGCAGTAACATTTTTTCCCATCGATTTTACAGTTTCACGTGCAATAATCTGGTTTCCAAGAGAAGCTTGAACAGCAACCTCAAAAAGTTGACGTGGAATTAACTCTTTCATATTTTTCACTAAAGCACGTCCACGTGGAAGTGCTTGTGAGCGTGGTACAATAATGCTTAATGCATCTACAGCTTCACCCGCTACTTTAATGTCAAGTTTTACCAAGTCACCCTCTTTAAAGTCAATTGGCTCATAGTCAAACGATGCATACCCTTTTGAAATCGATTTTAAAGTATCATAAAACTCTGTTACAATCTCATTCATTGGAATCTCATACTCTAAAAGAACTCTCTCCTCATTAAGGTAGCTCATTTTTGTTTGTCTTCCACGTTTATTTACTAAAAGCGTAATAATATTCCCAACATACTCACTTGGAGTAATAACTGTTGCTTTTACGTAAGGCTCTTCAATACGCTCTATTTTTTGAACAGGTGGTAACTCAGAAGGGTTTTGCACCTCAACCATTGTGCCATCTGTTAAGTAAACATGGTAAATTACAGAAGGAGCTGTTGCAATTAGATCAAGATTAAACTCACGCTCCAATCTCTCCTTTACAACCTCCATATGTAGCATTCCTAAGAAACCTACACGAAAACCAAATCCAAGTGCCACAGAAGTTTCAGGCTCATACGATAAAGAGCTATCGTTAAGTTTTAACTTATCAAGAGCATCTCTTAAATCTTCAAATTTATCTGTATCTATTGGGTAAATTCCAGCAAATACAAATGGTTTTGCAGGTTCATAGTCTCCAACAGGCTCTGCAGTTGGGTTTTTCGCGTCTGTAATTGTATCTCCAACACTTACAACACTTACCTCTTTAAGCCCTAAAACAACAATCCCAATCTCACCTGTTTTAATAGCATCTGTTTTAATCTTTTTCTTAGGGTGTGGGTACATTAAATCAAGTACAGTATGCTCTTCGTTGTTACTCATAAGCTTAATGTTTTGCCCTTTTTTAATCTCCCCATCAAAAACACGAACAAGTGCAAGTGCACCCAGGTAAGAATCAAACCAACTATCATAAATAATAGCCTTTGTAGGTGCTTCTTTATCTCCAAGTGGTGCTGGAATTCTCTCGACAATTGCATCAATTAACTCACGAATCCCTATACCACTTTTTGCACTTACTAAACAAGCATCTGTAGCATCGATTCCTATTGCCTCTTCTATCTCCTGCGCAACTCTCTCAGGCTCAGCAGCTGGAAGGTCAATTTTATTAATAACAGGAATAAGCTCTAAGTCATTATCGAGTGCTAAATAAACATTTGCAATAGTTTGTGCTTCTACACCTTGTGCGGCATCTACAATTAAAAGTGCACCATCACTTGACGCTAAAGATTTACTTACTTCATAAGAGAAATCAACATGCCCCGGAGTATCTATAAGGTTAAGGATATAGTGTTGTCCATCTTTTACATAATCTAAACGAACAGATTGCGCTTTAATTGTAATTCCACGCTCTTGCTCTATATCCATAGTATCCATCATTTGTGAAGTAAGCTCACGCTCACTTACACTTCCACACTCTTGAATAATTCTATCTGCAAGAGTAGATTTTCCATGATCAATATGTGCAATAATTGAGAAATTTCTAATATTTTCCAAAGAATTTTCCTAGATTAATATTACATAAATAAAGAGTTTACACTCTCATTATGGTAAACTCTACGAATAACTTCCGCAAAAAGTGGTGCAACAGTTAATACTTTGATTTTATCGTGTGGTTTACTCTCTAATGTATTTGTAATAATAAGCTCATCAAGCTCACCATTTGTAAGGTTGTCATACGCTTTACCACTAAGTACCCCATGTGTTGCACAAGCCATCACCGATGTAGCACCATTGTTTTTAAGAGCAGTCGCTGCTTTTACCATAGTTCCAGCAGTGTCCACCATATCATCTATCATAATAACATCATGCCCTTTTACATCACCGATGATGTTCATAACTTCACTCTCATTTGCTTTTTCGCGACGCTTATCAACAATAACCATCTCAAGTCCCATACGTTTTGCAAAGTAACGAGCACGTGCAACACCACCAATATCTGGAGAAGCGATAATTGGGTTTTTAAGGTTTTTACTTTTAATGTACTGCTCAAAAGTGATAGAACCATAAAGGTTATCTACTGGAATATCAAAGAAACCTTGAATTTGCCCAGCATGTAAATCGATTGTAATAACTCTATCAATTCCAGCAGTTTCATACATATCTGCTACAAGTTTTGCAGTAATTGGCACTCTTGGAGCCGCTTTTCTATCTTGTCTTGCATACCCATAGTATGGAACAACTGCCGTAATACTTGAAGCAGATGAACGACGAAGTGCATCTGTCATAATAAGAAGTTCCATTAGATTGTCATTTGAAGGGTTCCCTGTACTTTGTACAATAAACACATCACGCCCACGAACAGATTCAGAGATCTGAACAGAAATTTCACCATCGCTAAATTTTTTAACATCAGCTTGAGCCAATGGAACATCTAAAACTTGACAAATCTCTTTTGCAAAATCAACACTAGCACTACCAGCAAATATTTTATAACCACGCATAAAATCCCTTTTTGGAAAAATTAATTGTGCAATTATATCTTGATTGTGCTAAGAGGAGGTTAAAATGTTTGAGAGAATAATTTAGAAGATAGCCAATATATTATCACTTTGCCTTATTGGCATTTTAAACTTCTATATCTAATACAATTTTTACTTGCTTATCTATCTCTAACATCTCTTTGTAAGAAAGCTTGGTAAGTAAATCTTTTAAGATTCTTTGATTATCCAAAGCTCTTATCTGGTCACATAAAACATCACTTGTTTTTTCTAAATTATCTCGTTTATTAATTCTATATCTTAAAGGGTAAGCATCATCTATCAAAACTGTTGATATTGGTAAAATAATAGTTGTAGGATGTTCACACTCATTTAAAATATTTGTTTGATAAATTAAAACAGGTCGTATTTTACCAACTTCATTTCCTTTTTTAGGATTAAGTTTCGCTAAATATATTTCACCTTTTTGAAACATTACAGACCATCATTTAAAGTTGAGTCAAACTCTTGAGAGATTTTAAGATTCTCTTCTCTTACTTTGAAAGAAGCATTTTTAATTTGCTCTTTGAGTCTCTCTTTTTCTAAGGCGTCTTTATAATAAACAACCGCTTTTCTGATTAGGTCACTTTTTGTTGTATGTAAAGTTTTAACCATTTCTTCAAGTGTATTGTAAAAAGTATCATCAGATTTTAAAGTAATTGTGTGCATCTTTTATCCTTTTTTCTTTATTGTAGAACAATTTTTCTTAAAGTAATATTTTTGTAATACTGTTATATCATTCATTACTCTTAAAATTAAAACTTTTTTTCAAACTCTAAATTTTGCACTCTTTGAAAATGCTTTATATTGTTGCTAATTAAGACGCAATCATTTTCAATAGCTATACTAGCTATCATTAAATCCATATCTGCGATTATGTTTCCATTCTTTTTTAATCTTGCTTTTTCTTTATGTAAAAATTAAACTTGTATTTTTTTGTAAAGATTACTTAAAAAAGTTCAGCATTTTTAGTCCAAATAACTTTAATGTGACTACAAAATCAAAGTCCCTTTTTAATTAGAATAGACTTCTTGCATAACCCATCATTTAACATTAAAACCTCTATCAAAATTAATAGAAGCACAGATAAGATTAAATCGTAAACCAAATCGTTTTCTTCGGTTTCTATCATTTATGAGCAACTATTTTAAATGCTTTTATTTTTGCATTAATATGTTCAATAGGTAATCGGGATTGTTTATAGA
>JAMOSG010000038.1 GCA_027063225.1 Helicobacteraceae bacterium
CTACGAATGACTACTACACTGTGGAGGTTAAATAATGACTAAGAACGGATTAGGTGCTGATGCACAACTATTAACAGGGCTATCAATTATGATAGCTGGAAAAAATACTTTTGGCTATACAGGCGATGGGACTAAAGCTCCTGAGTTTGAGTTTGAAACTGTAAACGAGCAAAGCACTGGGCTGGTTAAACAACCTAAAATGACTCTTGAAGTTTTAGACTTAGGTGCTGAATATGTAGCTCATATTGCAAGTGGTTTACCTTTTGTTTTAAAAGGGAATACTCGTAAAGATGGCGAGGACAAACCTCTACTTGTAACAGTTCAAGGCGAACTTATGAAAACAGGTGGCGAATTAAAAGAGGGCGATGCAACTAAGCGAACTTTTGAAATTCGTGTGGATATGTACAACGAGGTTGTTGATGGTATTCCAACGATTGTTTACACTCGTGAGCCGTATAACATCATTTTAGGTGGTATTCCGATGGCTCCTGATTTTTCAAATAACATATAAAGGTAGGTTTTTATGAGTAAAAGCATTTATGAAAGTAAGCAAGTAGTTTTAAGTCGTGTTTATCCTTTTGGAGACAAAAGAAAAGCAAAAGTTCGTGGTGTTACTAAAGATGTAACAGTTCTTACAGTTAATGAGTTAAACGGTCTCGATGATGAGCAACTGCTTAAAAAAGAGAACCCATCTGTTTATGATGAGATTGCTGTTTCGTGTGGTCTTACAGTTGAGGAAGCTAAAAAGCTAACTCGTACAGATGCACAACTCATTAATGAGGTTCAGCAAGGTTTTTTGTACGGCTCGGAGGAGATAGAGCTACTAGACTAGAAGCATATAGTTTAGTGACTGAGTTTTTCTTTCTATCGGTAAATGAACAAAAGCTTTTACCTGTTAGAGAGTGGCTTGAGTATTTTGAGGTCGCACTTAAAAAACACAAGCAAAAGATAGAGCTACTAAGTTTAAATAGGTAGCAAACTTCCCTACAGTTCAGTAGGTTGGCTAGGCTGTAAAACAAATTTTTTATAAAGGATTTGTCATGAACAAATTAGATACATTGAACGAAAAAGAGCAAAGAGATGCGGTATGGACTGCACTTGAAGCTGATGGTGTCAAAGTTACAAAAACTTTGGTAGATAAAATCATGGATAAGCAAAACGACCTGCTTTTCAATGCTTTAGCAAGTGGTAAAGGTATCAAAGTAAGTGGTCTTGGAACTCTTGAAATCCGTCCTCATGCTGAGAGAAACTACAAGCTTCCTGATGGTACTACAGGTACGGCTCCAGCTGGTTACCATGTAGAGTTTGTTGAGAGTGATAAGCTTTTAACTGCAATGAACACGGTATCTGCATAAGATGCTAAAGAGTAGGAGTCATTTCTCCTGCTCAAGTATAATTATATATGGCGATGGTACACTTTACCAGAGTGGTTTTCTTTCTTTCTTTTTTACTTCTTTTTTATCTTTTTTATCTGATTTTTTAAATCTATCATCTTTTGAAGATTTTACAGTTTTATTTTTTTGTGTTGTAGCTTTTGTGCCTGTTGATTTTCGCATATCATTCCATCCGTCTGCAAATAGTGATGAAGATACTAATCCTATAATTAATAGAGCTATTGATTTTTTCATGTTGATCCTTTAATAATTTTTAGCATTGTATCTTATATGAATTTTTAAACTCATTAAACTGTACAGGTGTATTTCTAACTACTCCATATTTAGAATGGAAGTTTTTATGACATAAAATGCATAATGTAACTCCATTATCTATATCAAACCTTTTTTCTTTACAAGAGGCATAATTTTCTAAATGATGAGCATTGAGTTTGTCTCCGTGTTTAGAACATACAACACAAGTAAAGTTATCGCGTTTAAATACTTCTTGTCTCCATGTAGTGTTTTCATGAGTTAGTCTATGCTTTGAACGATAATCTCTTGATAGTTCTTTTTTAAAACTAAGATGTTTTTCTCCTTTTGGAAAACCATTTTTTTTACATTCATTAGAGCAGTATTTAACTTTTCTTCTATTCCTTGAGGTTATCGTGAACTCTTTATTACAATATTCACATTTTTTGATTTTATGTGTAAAACCACCTCTTCCTTTCCTTAGATGTTCATCTTTGCATTCTGTTGAACAGAAGTAATTTTTTGCTGGTCTATTTTTAAACTCTGCTTCTGTTCTTATTATCTCTTTATTACATGTATGGCAATATGCTACCTTTTTATTCGTTTTGTTTTTTCTATTCTCTGCAAGAAAATGTTGTCTACATTCTGTAGAACACAGATTATGTTTAGTTCTTTTAATTGCTGAAGGATGTTTGTAAAATCCTTTATTACAAAAATCGCATTTTACTTTTACCTTGGAAAATTTTTTACTATTTTTTCCTTTTGGTTTTGGATGTGAATGATAACATTCTTTAGAACAAAACTTTTTTTCACTATTTGATGGATAAACAAAAAATGTATTATTACAATGAATACACGATTTTTTTATTTTATTTGAATTGTTCATCTTCTTATACCTTATGAATTCAGTATCTTACGAAGATATTTTTTATAAGCTTTTATTTGAGCTTTGATGGCATTTGTGTTGAGTTTTATCCAAAAAGTTTCTGTTTTAATATTTAGATTTTCATCTACATTATGAATGTGTTTAAATCTTGTTATAACTAAGTCTAAAGATTCCTTTCTAGTAGAGATATAGTCTGATATATCTTGAAGCTCTTGTGATGTTCTTATAGCTTGGAAGTATAAATCCAATGCAGAATGCTCTGCATCTGTAGAGAGTGGTTTTGTAAGTTTGTTTTTCATAATTTTACCTTTTTGATGTTTTATAGGTAAAAGTATAATATTTTAAAGCTTAAATAATACCCATTGGGCATTATTTAGAGTATTTTTCTTTTAGTTCTTGGTTTAGTTTTTTAATTTCTCTCATAAAATAGATTGATTTATAAAAGTGATTTGGAATTTCTCTTGAACCTTCACTCCATTTTCTGATGGCACTTGTACTCACTCCAATTTTTTCAGCTAACTCTATTTGTGTGCATTCAAACTCTTTGCAAATATCTTTGATTATTTTGTTTTGTTCCTCTTTTTTCATGTGTTCCTCTTTTTGATGTAATTATACAGTTATAGAAATAAAAATAATTAGTATAATAGTATGTATAGAATTATACTAATATATAAATTAAGATAAGCTTTGCAATAAAAATATAATTCCCTATTGATTAATGTATCTCTTTTTTGTCAATATTATTCAAAATTAGTTAATTTTAGTAAAAGTAGGTAGAAAATGGCATTAGGTGCAATATCGTTGAACATGTTTTGGAGCCCAAGCATTAAAGGGAGTTCATTCCTCCAAGCAAGTATGAAAGGGATACATACTTATGCTACAAAATTAGATAAAGTTAATATTTTAGGTGCTACAAAATTCCCTCTTCTTAATAGACAAATAAAACAGTTAGATAATCATCTTGGAAAAATAAGAAGTAAAACTGCAAAAATCTCAGCTAATCCTATAAAACTTGATATAAAAACATCAAGGGACTCATTAAAAGAGGCTCGTAAGGATATGACTGCGATTGAGCATGATGCTAAACAAGTTGCATTTTATACAAAAAAAGCAAGTGAAAATTTAAGAGCTGGTGCAAATGCACAAAGTAGGACAATGCATAAAAAAGCTAAAAGTTCTCAAGTTAGTGGATCTACTGTTGTTGGAGCTGTTGCGATTGCTTCTACTATGGTATTGCCTATAAAAGCAAGTATTGATTATGAGACAACAATAGCAGATGTTACAAAAACTGTTAATTTTGCAGGTAAAAAAGATATTGCACAGTTTTCGAATGAATTATTAAATTTATCACATACTATCCCTATGACTGTTAATCAATTAGGAGAAATATCAGCAAGTGGTGGTCAGCTTG
>JAMOSG010000039.1 GCA_027063225.1 Helicobacteraceae bacterium
CTCAATATCACTTAAAGCACCATCGTGTGTACACCAGTTTACCATATAGTTTCCACGAACAATAAGCCCTTCATTATAAAGGTTTACAAACGCCTCTTTTACAGCTTTTTGAAGCCCTTTATCCATAGTAAAACGCTCACGCTTCCACGCAGGAGAAACACCCATTTTGCGAAGTTGGCTTGTCATAATACCAGCAGATTCCTCTTTCCACTTCCAAGCACGCTCTAAAAATGCTTCGCGTCCAATCTCCTCTTTTGTTTTACCTTCAGCTAAAATTTGTTTCTCAACAACATTTTGTGTAGCAATACCAGCGTGGTCTGTTCCTGGTTGCCAAAGAGTTTTGTACCCATCCATTCTTTTATAACGAGTAATAATATCTTGAAGTGTAAAAGTAAGTGCATGTCCAATATGTAAACGCCCTGTTACATTTGGT
The DNA here is from genome assembly GCA_027063225.1 of Helicobacteraceae bacterium. Lineage (GTDB taxonomy): Bacteria > Campylobacterota > Campylobacteria > Campylobacterales > Sulfurimonadaceae > Sulfurimonas. The sequence goes on from JAMOSG010000039.1 coordinate 434, forward strand.
GGTGGCATCATAATAGCAAATTTTTTATCTTCTTCTTGAATTGCTTTGTTACCATCTACTTCAAAGTAGTCACGCTCTTCCCAAATTTTGTAATATTTATCTTCTATCTCTTGTGGATTGTATTTATTTGACATAAAATAGCCTTGATTGTAAGTATGATTTTTCGCGATTATATCTAAAAGTCGCTTTTTATGAGTTTAATTGTATTGCAACCACTGCAATAGCATACTCTCCATCGTGGGTGATGGAGAGGGAGGAGTCTTGAATATTGAAATTTTCTATCAGTTTTTTAGAGAGTTTTAAGTAAGGTGCACCTTTTTTTGTTTTTGCGATTTCAATATCTAAAAAACTACACTCTGCACCAATACCAACGCCAAGAGCTTTTGAAGTTGCCTCTTTTGCTGCCCAAAAACCAGCAGCAGTTTTGTAATTTTTTACAAGTGCAATCTCCTCTTCATTTAAAAAGCGTTTTAATGCTTTTTGCCCAAAATGCTCCATCATTTGTTGCATACGTGAAGTTTTTATTAAGTCTATTCCTATCATTATGCTTTCACACTACAAAAATCAAAAACTCTTCCATCAAAGAGTCCTTTATCACTTAGTTTTAGCTCTGGAATAACTAAAAGTGCCATAAAAGAGAGTGTCATAAAAGGGGCTTTGAGGGTTGAGCCTAAAGTTTGTTTTGCAAAATTATCTATTGCATCATATTTTTTTGCAACTTCAAAACCATCTTCATTGCTCATAATGCCACCAACACTTAGTGGAAGATGTTTGGTTGTTGTTTTATTTAATGCACAAACACCACCTTGTGAATTTATAATAGTGTTGATAGCTTTTGAGATTGATTCATCATCAACACCAACAGCGATAATATTGTGTGAATCGTGTGCAATACTTGAAGCGATTGCTCCCTCTTTTAATCCAAAACCATAAATAAACCCAATAGCAATAGGGGTATTTGCGTGGCGGTTAAGTACAGTGATTTTTAAAATATCCTCTTGTATATCGCTAGAGAAATTTCCTGTAATATTTGTTTGGTAGATTTTCTCTTTTGTAAAAAGCTCCCCATCAAAAGCTTCTATAACACGAAGGGTGTCATTTTCTACAAAAAATTCTAAATCTTTAGGAGTTGTTTTTGTTGCGTGGAAATTGTTGATTGCTTTTTGCTCTATGTTTGGTAGGAGTGTTTTGCCATCTTGTGCAACAACTTCTCCTGCAATAACTGTTTGAAGCACCTCAAAATTTTCTAAATCTTTTACAAGAATAAAATCTGCACTATCTCCAACTTGCACTTTTCCAACATCTAAGTTGTAATACTCTATTGGGTTAAGTGAAGCGATACGAAGTGTATCAAATAAATCATATCCATTAGCAATACTTCTTTTTACAAGTTCATTAATATGTCCATGCACTAAATCATTAGGGTGTTTATCATCTGAACAAAACATCAAATCATTTGGAAATTTTGCAATAAGAGGGTGGAGTGCTTCATAGTTTTTTGCAGCACTTCCTTCACGAATTAAAATTTTCATTCCACGCTCAATTTTCTCTTTTGCTTCTTCATAAGAGGAGGCTTCATGGTCTGTTGTTATTCCTGCATCTATATATTTTTGTAAATCTTCTCCACGTAGCATTGGAGCGTGACCATCTACAACTACACCAGCATCTTTTGCAGCTTTTATTTTAGCTAGGAGCTCCTCATCGCCATTTATTACATTTGGAAAAGCCATAACTTCCCCTAGATGGTTTATCTCTTTATGTTTTAGAAGTGTTTGTATCGCTTCTACATCAAGTGTAGCGCCACTACTCTCAAACGGAGTAGCTGGAACACAAGAAGATGCTCCAAAGAAGAAATGAAATGGAGTTTTATTTGCATTTGCAATCATAAACTCTACACCCTCTATGCCATTGACATTTGCTATTTCGTGTGGATCACTTACTGTTGCAACACTTCCATGCAACACGGCAACTCTTGCAAATTCTGAAGGGATAAGCATAGAGCTTTCTATGTGGATATGTGCATCAACAAATCCTGGTAAAATGTAGTTGTTACACTCTTTATCTATTTTAGTAATAGAGGCTATTTTATTGTTTTTGATCTCTATATGGGCAGGGTAGATTGTTTTGTTTTGGATATCTACATAATTTGCTTCTATTTGCATTGTTTATCCTTTATTATTTTGTGTAAGTAGTGTAAATCTTCATAATAGTAAGAGTTTAATGCTTCTTGAATATAGATTTCATAATTTTGAATTTTAGAAAGCATCTCTATAAGTAACTCTTTTAAAAGTGGTAAATACTCCGTAATAATTTCCCAAACCATATATTCGTCAATACCTCTATAATTATGAGATATTTTATCTCTCATAGCAGAGATACTTTTCCAATCTAATTTTTGAGAAGTTTTTAAATTTTCATCAATTTTTTTATTCTCTTCCCCAATTGCTATGAGTAAATTTACAGAAGCATTAAAATTTAACTGCTTATTAGCAAAATAGAATGTTTCGCTATCTTTAAAATCTTTACTATAAATAAAAATCTTTTCTATTGCTTCTAACATTGTAAGGATATGCACAAGATTTTTTGAGTCAAACATAAATAAAACTATCCTTTGCATGAAGCTTAATAAGTGGATTAAATTTTTTATAGTTTAATAAATCTACTTTCTTTTGGAAGGTATCTTCTAACTCTTTTTCTAACTTTATATATTTTTCAAAGGAGAGCCTATGTGTTTCATCTTCTATATAAGCTATATCTATATCACTCTTTTCGTTTGCTTCATCTTTTGCAAATGAACCAAATAAAATAAAATGTTTTAAATGGTAAAATCTTTTTTTAGATTGTAATACTTCTAAAATTGTTTCTTTATTCATAATTTTTCTTATCCTCATAAGGAATAAATTTTTCTTCACAATATTTTTCAATTTCAGAATCACTCGTAAAATAACTATCGCAAAAGTCACTTAATTCTTTTTCAATCGATTTATAATTTCTTTCATCTATTGTTAAAATTCGCTCTATTAGTTCTATAAATTTCTCATATTTTTCATTTACCCTACAAAGTTTATCAATAGTTTTAAAATCTAACTCTTTATATTTTGCTTGAAATAAAATTCTACTTTCATAAGGGTTCGATTTAAGTTCAATTATACCTATACCAAATGATTGATTAAGTCTTTCCATCTCATCTCTTAAATTATCACTAATTTCAAGAGCTACTAAGTAACCGTAGTTTGCCCAACTTGAATTTGAAACTGCTTGAAAATAGGACTTTTTAAGTTCATAATCTGTATTAATCTCTTTTTTTATTTCATAAGATGTTATTTTAAATGTGTCTGCTTTATTTAATATTTTCATAAAAGCTTTATTAACTGGTGAAGTTAGTTGTAAAAACTCAATTCCTATCATGTCTGAATGTATCCATTTTTGATGGTCATCTTTAGAGTTTTTAGATTCTTCATGTAAAATTGTTTTTGCATAAATATTTTGATTTTTCAAATAACTACTCAAAAGCTTATGTAAGTCTCTTTCATTGTATGAATTCTTCATTTTTTGTGATTTTTTAGTCTCTTTAGTTGATATTACATTTTCTTCAAAACTTATTTCATTTTCATACTTTGATAAGTAATATAAATAACCTCGACCTTTGATGTTTTTAATTCTTTTTACTCTTGTATCATTATCTCGTATAAAATCACCAAGAAGTGCAGCTATTGTTGATTCTGGAGTCTTTCCTTTTGTAAAGATGTAATAGCTTTTTTCGATTATATGCTTATAAATAATATTATGTGCTGAAGGAACTTTTAAATCTTCTAAACTTTTTAGTATTGCTTCTTTGATTGTCATTTTTTATCCTAGTATTACTCGCAATGTGAACATAATCGAATGATTTGAATAGTTTTATATTTTACCATTGATACTCTTCACATTCATCAAGTGGAGTATTAATACCATACTATAATACTTTCTCTTATATTTTGCATTGAAGTTAAATGGATTGCTTCTTCAATAAGTTGTAAAATATTTGTACTTGCTTGATTTGCTGAAATAGTTTTTTGTAACATTTTTATTTTCCTCTTTTACTATAAAACTCTTTTTTAAACTCTGCATATCTATCTTCTAAAATCGCTTTGCGTGCTTGACGCATAAGTTCTAAATAGTAGTGAAGGTTGTGGAGTGTTGCAGCTCTAAAATAGCTAATCTCACGTGCACGAAAGAGGTGGTTAAGATAAGCTCTGCTGTATGTTTGACATGTTGGGCAGCTACACTCTGGATCAATTGGAGAATTGTCCTCTTTATATTTTGCACCTTTAATATTTAGTTTTCCAAAAGAGGTAAAAAGTGTTCCATTTCTTGCATTACGTGTTGGCATAACACAATCAAACATATCAATTCCACGCTCAATATTTTCTATTAAATCCTCTGGAGTTCCAACACCCATTAAGTAGCGAGGTTTATCTTGTGGCATATATTGTACTGTGTGTTCAACTGTGTCATACATCTCATTGTTTAGCTCTCCAACACTAAGCCCACCAATAGCAAAACCATCATAATCAAGTGCACATAACTCTGTTGCACTTTTTGTACGAAACTCTTTGTCTGTTCCCCCTTGAATGATAGCAAAAATATTTTGATCAACCCCAATTCCCTCTTTTTGTTTTGCACGAAAATACTCAATAGACTCCTTTGCCCACTGTGTTGTTCGCTCAATAGAGAGTGCTATACGCTCTTTTGTTGCAGGAAGTGCTACTAAATCATCTAAAATCATCATAATATCACTACCAAGATTGTGTTGAATATCTATAACTTTTTTAGGAGTAAAAAGGTGTTTGCTTCCATCTATGTGGCTGCGAAACTCAATACCATCTGTTTGAGGTTTACTCATATCACTAAGTGAGAATGCTTGAAAACCTCCACTATCTGTTAAAAAACTTTTTGGGTATTTTGTAAAACCGTGAAGTTTACCCATTTTTGCAATTGTTTTATCACCTGGACGAAGGTAAGTGTGGTAAGTATTTGCTAAAATAATCTCAGCTCCAAGTGTTTCTACAACATCATGAACATCTAAACTTTTTACACTCCCAACAGTTCCAACAGGCATAAAAACAGGTGTTTTAATAGTAGAGTGTGCAGTTTTTATAGTACAAGCACGAGCATTTTTTGAAGTAGCGTCAAGAGTAAATTCCATAGTTATATTATCCTCATAGTATCTAATTGTGAAATTATAACATATATTATATAAGGATAGTTTCGATAAAATTAGCAGAAAAAAGGTACTAAGATAATGCCATTTACTCCTGTTGTTAGAACTTCTCACTCTGTACCGCACACTTTAAAAGAATTTTCAAAAGATTACAAAATAGATATAAATAAAATAGATTTTGAGCTTTTGGAATATGAAACATTGATTAAAAGAGAGGGTGATGAAGAATATAATGTTATTAAAAACTTTTCAACTTTAACACAGGAAGAAATTTTAAATGAGAATGTTGCACTTATTCAAGAGTATAGCATTAAAATTAAACCTCTTGTACCGAAAAAGTCTCACTTTAAGATTTCTTTAGCAGTAGATAAATATAAAACAAAAGCACAGGTAACAATCCATAAAGGTTCTGTTTTTTTAAGAACTGTAGAGGAAGCAAAACATTTAAGAAGAGAGATCTACAAAAAGAAGTTAAGAGCAGGATTGTTTATAACTTTTTTTGAAACAGATATCAATAAACAAATTAAAAGTTTTTTTGCTCATGTAAAACCAAAACAACCACTTTTGCAAGATGTAAAATTTTTAGTAACACATACACAACCTTTAGTGATGCCAATAGATGCTCATTTAGAGATGGTTTATGAACAAAGGCAGGGGTATAAAAAAGAGAGTATTATTGATGGTGTAGATGTAGATGAACTTGTTATGCGTTACATAAAACCAAAATCTGGTAAAGATACAAGAGGGTGTAATGGAAAATATATAAAAGTAAGAGAACCTAAAACATTACCTTTTCCAGAAGTGGATGAAAAAACAATAATAACAAAAGAGGATCAAGATAAAATAGAATATTTTGCAAAAATTGATGGTTTTGTTGTTTTTAGACAAAACAGACTCTCCATATCTCAAGCTCTACAGATGGAGGGAGCATCTTTTAAAAAGAGTGCAGAGATAGACTCAGGAGATACAGATAAAGATATATCTGTCCATATTAAACACTCAAAAAGTCATAGTGAAGATGCAGTTGGAAGTGGTGTTCATATAGATGTTCAAGAGTTAAATATAGATGGGAATGTTGGTGCAAATGTACAAATAGAAACTTCTGAACTTAATATTGATGCCCAAACACATAGAGATGCAAAAATGGAAGTGGCAAACAATGCAAATGTAAAACTCCACAGGGGAGATTTAAAAGCAAAAGATGCACAAATAGATATTTTAGAAACAGGGAAAGTTACAGCATTAAATTCTATACATATTAAAAAAATGTTGGGTGGCGAGGCAATAGCTCCACATGTTGTGGTTGATGAGTTGTTATCTAATTCGATTATTATTGCATCACATTCTATTGAAATTAAGGCAATTGAAGGGGTTGATAATAAGCTTATTATTAATCCAGATGCTATTGAGGCTCACCATAAAGCAATAGAGACCCTTTTAGAGAGGAAAAAAGTTCTAACAAAAGAGTATGATGTTGCAAAAAGAGCTTTAGAGGATAAAAAAGAGAAACATAACGATAAGCTAGATCGTATAAAAGTTTTTAAAAAGAGGGTTCTTATAGCAAAACAAGAGGGTAAAACCCCTATGAAGCAAGATATGATTCGTTTACGTGAATTTAAAAAAGAGGAGCTAACACTTCAAGAGTTTCAAGTAGAGCTTGATAAAAAAGAGGCTGCTATTGAGGAAGTGCAACAAGAGTTAGATAAACTTTATGAAATAGAGTTTCATGCAAAAATTATAGTACATTCAAGTTATGATGGTCACACCCAAGTTACATTTGTTGAACAAAAACAAAAAGAAGAGGTCTCTTTAGTGCCAGAAGGGTTCAAACAAGAACTCTTCTTAGCAAGAACACCAGATGGAGCTTTGCAAATTCAAGCTAAGCTCTAATTTGCCCGTTTCCATAGATTTTAAATTTATAAGTTGTTAAACCCTCAATCCCCATAGGACCACGAGCGTGAAGTTTGTTGGTACTAATACCAACTTCTGCACCAAAACCGAATGCTCCACCATCTGTAAAACGAGTTGAGGCATTTACATAGAGTGCTGCTGCATCTATATTATTTAAAAACTCCTCTGCTGTTTCAATATTTTGTGTAATGATAGCTTCAGAGTGACCTGATCCAAAACGTACAATATGCTCAATTGCACCATTTACACCATCTACAACGCGAATATTTAAAATATTTGCTAAATATTCTGTATCGAAATCCTCTTGCGTTGCATGTGCTACTTCAATGATTTCTTGAGTTGTATCACAACCTTTTAATGAAGTATGTGCCTCATCAAATGCGGTTTTAAGTTTTGGAAGAGCCTCTTTTGCAATAGCTTTATCTACTAAAAGTGTTTCCATTGCATTACAAACACCTGGGCGTTGCACTTTTGCATTAAGTGCAATAGCAATAGCTTTTTCTAAGTTTGCATCTTTGTCAATGTATGTGTGACATTGCCCTTTATCGTGTTTTACAACACTTACAGTTGCATTTTGACTTACATAGCGAATAAGCCCTTCGCCTCCACGTGGAATAATTAAGTCCACATATTTATCCATTTTAATAAGTTTTGCAACACCTTCACGTGAAGTATCTGGAATAAGTGAAATTAACTCTTTTGGAAGGTTGTTTTTCTCTAGTGTTGTTTGTAAAACTTTTGCAATTGCTTTATTTGAATTGTCTGCTTCTTTTCCACCTTTGAGTACACACACATTACCACTTTTAAAACAAAGTGCAGCTGTATCACTTGTTACATTTGGACGAGATTCATAGATAATTCCTATAACACCAATAGGGATAGAAACTTTTTCTATTTTTAGACCATCTTCTGTAACCCAACCATCTAATACTTTTCCAACAGGATCTTTCAGTGCTGCAATCTCCTCAATTGCTACAGCCATACCATCAATTCTTTTTTCATCTAAAAAGAGTCTGTCTTTTAGTGCAGAAGTGAGGTTGTTTGCATCTGCATCTTGCATATCTTTTGCATTTGCTTCTAAAATAGTTGTTGTATTATCTCTAAGAGATTGAGCCATCTCTTTTAAAATTCTGTTTTTATCTGCTCCACTAAGAGAGTTTAAAACTCTACTTGCATCTTTTGCTTTTTGTAAAAATTGTTCCATATTTTTCCTTGTTTTTTTAGTTTAAATACTACTATTGTTTTAATGAGTCATTGCTGAAATAGCCCAAATAGCTCCAAAAAATATAGGTTGATGAACAAGATAAATAAAAAGAGAATGTTTTCCTAAAAAAGCTATTTTTTTTGTAAAATTATTTTCTATAAGAGGGAATAAGAAGAGTCTTTTTTCTCCTATAAATATACCAATTAAAACAACACCAAACCAAGGAGTAAGAGGTACTAAATCTTCTGTACGATGAGGTAAGTTTAAATAGGGTGCTATAAAGTTAAAAATTGGATGCATTGAGATAATATCGAATTTATAAAGTAAAACGATACTAATTCCTAAGATAAGAGCGATATATTCATGTTTAAGAAAGGGTAATCCAAGTAATGTGGCAAGTGTAATAAAGTGTAAAACTCCAAAATAGATCCAAGAGTGAGGAAAAATAAAATAGGTTACTATTGAAATAACCAAAGAGGCTAAAGTAAGAGTGGACATTCTTTTTAAAAGTTTTTCATAATTTATACCATTTTGGTAACTTAAACTTAAAGAGATACCAACACTTACTAAAAAAAGTGTCACAATAATAAGTCGGAAATAGTACCAAAAATGGGAATGATGGTTGTAGATATCTATAGATATAAAATGAAAATTGTTCAAATCAAAGCTAACATGAAAAATTACCATTAAAATAATAGCAATACCACGAATCAAGTCAAGTTGTAAATAGCGCATAATATCTTTTTTTAGATGTATTATACCATTCTAAGAACAAATAGTGTAAAATGAAGTGAATTTTTTTATAAAGGTAAAAAATGGCAACAATTGGTATGGGTGATATTAAGAAAAATGTACGTTTAATCGTTGGAGATGTACCGTACAAAGTGGTTGAATTTCAACATGTTAAACCAGGTAAAGGTGCAGCATTTGTTAGAATGAAAATTAAAAGCTTTTTAAATGGTCGTGTAGTTGAGAAAACTGTTCATGCTGGAGATAAATTTGAAGTTCCAGAAATTACATATAAAACGATGCAATATCTTTATGATGATGGTGAGATGTACCAATTTATGGATAATGAAACGTATGATCAATTAGGTCTTTCTTATGAGCAATGTGATGAAGCTTCAAAATGGTTCAAAGATGGTGTAAGTGCAGATATTATTTTCTATAAAGGAAATGCTATCTCTGTAGCTGTACCAGAAGTTATGGAATTTACAATTACAGATACTCCACCAAACTTTAAAGGTGATACTTCAAGTGGAAGTAAAAAACCAGCAACACTCGAAACAGGTGCAGTAGTACAAGTTCCTTACCATGTATTAGAGGGTGATGTTATTAAAGTAAACACAGTAGAGGGTGAATACTTAGAAAAAGTAAAATAAAAGGATAAAAGATGGGATTAAGCAATAAAGAGTTACCAAAAATAGGTTTGTTATATTTAGACCATGTACTTCGTTTTTTTGACCGTTCTAATTTTAAAGGTTGGCCAAATAAGATAGATATAGTAACGTATCATTGGAAAAATGATAAAGAGAGGTTTATCAAAGAGGTAAAACGTAAAAAGATTGATGTTTTAATTGGTAATATTCCTGCAACTGCTTATGAAACATTTCGTGAGATTGCTCGTGAGCTTCCTCATGTAAGGTTTATCCCATCTTTAGATACTCAATTTTCAAATAAATCAAAAGAGAATGTAACACGTTTTGCTTGGAAATATGATCTTCCAATACCAAAAACATATATCTACTACGATCCAAAAGCAGCAGATAAATTTTTGAAAAAAACAAAATATCCAAAAATTGTAAAACGCTCTTATGGGGCATCAAACTATGGTGGGTATTTTGTACATAAAGTAGATGATTATAAAGAAGCAAAAGAGCTTTTTGAAGAGAAAAAATACCATCCTGTCTATGTACAAGATTTTGTTCCAATGGAAGCAGATATTCGTGTAATGCTTATTGGGCATAAGCCAATTTGTGCATTTTGGCGTAGAGCACCAGAAGGGGAGTGGCTTACAAACACTTCTCAAGGTGGAAGTATGGATTATATGGATGTTCCAAAATCTGTTCTTGATTTAGCAGTAGAGACTAGTAAAGCAGCTAAAGCTGAGTACTGGGCTTGTGATATTGCTTATGGTAAAGATGGCAAGGTGCGTATTTTAGAGTGTGCAACAGCTTTTGCAGCATTCCCTTATGTAAGAGATTGGATTGGGGCTTATTTAATGTGGCTTTTAAGTGATGGTCGTTTTAGAAAACCACATATTCCAATGTTTAACTGGGAAGAGTTAGGTAAAATTGATAGTTCACTTTTAAGAACAATGCGTCATATTCAGTTTGGTGCATATAGCCAAAGTTTTGATGGTGCTTACTTTGGTAAGAAGAAAAAGAACTTTGGTAAGAAAAAAGTATATCTTCATGAGCTAGATAAAAAGTACAAAATGAAAAAAGTTAAAGCTCGTAAAAAAGAGGAGTGGCCAAGTGAAATTTGGAATTATCAAGATAAATTGACTCCAAAAGTTGTTAAAAAAGCAAAGAAAAAAGATATTCCAAACCCTACTAAAAATTAAAAAGGTTTAAAAACCTTTTTAATTTAAAAGCTTATCTGCTTGTGCTCTTAAATGTGAGAGTTGCTCAATAAGTAGGTCACACTTTTGAGTTACCTCTTGAGATATACGATTGTCTCTTTTTAATACTCTTTCAATCTCAATAGCATTTTTATATGTTCTATCAAAGTGTAAGCCACTTACCATCCCTTTTATTTGATGAATTGTTTTTGCAAGTTCTTGTGCAGAGCTTAACTCCATCTCTTGAATAAGCATAGGTGTAATTGTATCTACTGAAAGGGAGAATTGTTCTAAAAGCTTATGGACAGTATCTTTGTCATAAAGTTCAATAGCTTCCATAAGTGTTTCTAAGTTTATCTCATCGTAAAGAGTTTCATCTTCAGAATAGTTTGTATTGTTTCCTAAGTATTGTATTAAGACTCTATTTAACTCTTTAATATCAATTGGTTTTGCTAAATAATCATCCATTCCAGAAGCATTATAAAGCATTTTATCACTCTCTATTACATTTGCAGTAAGTGCAATAATAGGTTTTGTATAGTTATTTGCACGTAACTCTTTTGTAGCACTTAAACCATCTTTTACAGGCATATTAATATCCATTAAGATGAGATCAAAATCCTCTTGTGTAGCCATCTCGTAAGCCTTTTCACCATTTTTTGCAATGGAGTAAGCGATCTCTCTTTCATCAAGTAGTGCACCAATAAGGAGTTGGTTTACAGTATTATCTTCTGCTATAAGAATTTTTGCTTTGAAATGGGGAGCTTGGTTCTCTTTATGTGTATAAAAATCGTAACTTTCTTCAGAAAAGATTGATACAAGTTCATTGTAAAGATCTGATGCAATAAGTGGTTGCTCTATAATATGAAAGTTTGGATATTTTTGCATCCCTTCAAAACTCTTTTTTTGGTTGGATGTTATACAAAATACTTTTGCATTTGGTTGTTTTTTGGAGATATCTTTAATACAGTTTTGAGATAAAAATTTGTTGTATGTAAAGATAAGATCATATTGTGTTGAATCTTTTTGGAATTTTGTTGAGATTACATATGTAATATCCCATGAATCTAAGTATGCCTTTAAAATATTGTAAACATTTGATTCTTCTGGTTCATAAAGACAAACATTAAGGTTTTCAAACTGATTTTTTGCATTAATGTACTGTGCATCATCCACAATATCAAACCAAAGTTCAAAGAAAAATTTACTTCCTTGTTGCTCTTTTGATTCTACATGAAGTTTTCCATTCATCATCTCTACAAATTTAGCACTAATTGGAAGTCCAAGTCCTGTTCCTCCAAACTCTCTACTAATAGAGTTATCTGCTTGTGTAAAAGAGTTAAAAATAGAACTTAAATTTTCCTCTTTAATCCCTATACCATTGTCATTTACTTCAAAATAAAGGAGGAGTTGATTCTCTTTTTTCTCTTTTACTTTTATCTCTACATTAACCTCTCCATTTTGTGGAGTGAATTTAATAGCATTGCCAATGAGATTGCTAAGAACTTGTTTAAGACGTTGAGAATCACATTTAATTGTTTTTGAGATTTGAGGATCAATAAAAACATTGTACTCGATTTGTTTCTCTTTAGCTTTTGCAGCAAATATAGAAGCGATAGATTCTATCTCTGAACTTAGTTCTACATTGTGAAGGTCTAAATCCATTTGGCCACTTTCGATTTTTGACATATCTAAGATATCATTTACAATCCCTAAGAGAGTTTCACCACTTTTACTTATAATGTTGAGGTAGTGTTTCTCTTTTTCACCTAAGTTATCGCTTTGGAGTAAAATATCTGTAAATCCTAAAATACCATTAAGAGGTGTTCTAATTTCATGAGACATATTTGCAACAAACATAGATTTTGCATGTTCTGAAAAGTGTGCTTTTAAAAGAGCTTCTTCAAGTTCTGTAATATCATCTAAACTAATAACAGCTTTATCATCAAAAGCATTTACTTTTAAAGAGAAAGTTCTTACTTTTCCAAATTTGTCTCTCATTTTTACTTTGTGTTTCTCTTTTGGTCTCTTTGAAACAAAGTCAAGCCAATTTACTTTAGAGGTAGGGTAGATATAGCCATCTTCTTCTATAAAAAGTTCACAAATACAGTTGTATTTTTGTTTAAAATCTTTCATATCTGTAAAATCGAAGAGCTCAAAAAATCTTCTATTTATATTAATAATACCATCGTGAATACTTGTAAAAATAACAACTGATTCTTGGTTGTCAAAAATTGCTTGCAAAATAGATTCACTCGATTTTATCTTTTTTTGATGTTTAATCTGTTTTGTAATATCTTGACGTAGAGCCATATATTCTATAATATTATGTTGCTTATCAAATAGAGGTAAAATTGTTGCATCTACATAGTAAGATTTACCATTTTTTGAAAGATTTTCAACAACACCTCTCCAGATTTTTCCACTAGAGATTGTTTTCCAAAGATCTTTAAAAATTTTAGATTGATCTTTGGGGTGTTTAATGATATTGTGCTTTGCACCAATGAGCTCTTCTTTGGAGTAACCACTTACTTTTATAAAGTTATCATTTACATAGGTGATAATCCCTTTTTTATCTGTTTTAGAGATAAGCAAAGATTCATCTATCGCTTTTTTGTACTGATCTAGCAGTGTCATTTGCTCTTGAAGCTCATTTGTTGTTTGGGAGATAAAATATAAAAGAGATTCAAAAGTATTCTCACCAAGTTTAAATTGAGAATGTTCCTTAAGCTCTTGATGTTTTTTCTTTACTTTTGTACTTTCTGAGAGTATAAGCATAGTAGTAGTACAGTTTAAAAGTGCATTGTTTTGGTCTGTTTTGTAGTATTCACCATAAGTTAAAAAGCCAATAGTAGGTGCTAAAGATTCAAATCTTGAAATCTCATCTTCTAAATACTCTCCAAGAAGAGCTTTACGTGCGATACATGAAAAAATAAAAATAGTTTGTGCAGGTTGTTTTGCTATTTCGTGTTTTAAATTTGTTGCATTAGAAAGAAGTGTTTGAGCATTGGAAAAACCAAACTGTACTTGTTGCCCCTCTTGAATTGGTGCAGCAAAAATAAGGGTATCTCCATCTCTTGCCATTGGAGTTCTAGCAACTGTAGTGTTTCCATCTTGAAATAGGAGTTGAAACTCTAAAAGGGAATTTGGGAGTTTTTCAAAAACAGATTTACCAAGATATTTTTCATAAAAAGTAGCAGCTGGAATGTTGTCTATTTCATAAACAGTTGCTCCTTTTGCTTTTGTGATTGTAAACTCTTTCCCTATTGGGTACCAACTAAGAGTGTATTGGTTATCTGCAAAAAGTTTTTTACTACTAAAAGATACAGCTAAAGAGCCTTCATGGTAAAATTTATCTTGTAAAATAATAAATGTTTTTTGGAGTTTAAAGTTATCTCCTGCTAATCCACCAGAAACAATAAGATCTTTTTTATAGTTGTTAAATTCTTCTAAAAATGGTTGATGTTCACCACATAAACCATTGCTTAATAAAATAGCAGCTTTAATATTTTTATGGTCTATTTTTTTTATAAGTTTTTTTGCATGTTTTGCATCCGTTTTTGGAACATAGGCAGCTTTAAGTTTTGTTTTTCTAAAAGTTGAGAAGCCTATAATGATTTTATTTTCACTCACTTTTGCATTATGGATTTCACCTGCAGTTGATGCTCCAATAACAACTCCATGTGGTAGCTCTTTTAGAAGTGTATTTAAGATAGGTTGTAAAATTTTTTCATCTAAAATACCTGTATAGACCTGAATAAGAAGCGATTTATGCTCAATTTTTTTAACTTTTTGTATCTCTTTTTGTAACTCTTTTAGTGTTGAATATTCAATATAGTTTGTTTTCATCTTGTTCTTCTTTCAAATCTGTAAAACAGACCTCTTTAGCAACATACCATTGTGCTACCTCTTGGTCTGTGTAGTGATACTCTAGTTGTGTTGGTGCAATTGCAGCCCTGCTAAGACCTGAGCGTAAAACACCGATCATAATAAAAGCAACAGCAGCAGATGCCAAGGCGATATAGTAGTTAAAAAAGTACCACCCTAAAAAACCAACAATAAATACTCCAAATTGTAACACACTTCTTATACTAAATGCTAGTATTTTACACCAGAGTGTAGAGAGTTGTGGTGTTGGTTCACGCATATCTATAATTGTAGTTTCATTTATCATAAAAAAGATTGTAGCAAAGAAAAATTAATTTTTTTTAAAATTAAAAGAAGCTAAATAAAGTTTAGTCATTAGCACTAAAGTTAATTGATAGTTTAAATATTCTATTAACTTTCATTTGGTAAAATTACGAAAAATTTAAACTAAAAAAGGATTGAAAATGGCAAAACATCAATTTCAAACAGAAGTAAATCAAATGTTACACCTTATGATTCACTCACTCTATTCAAACAAAGAAATCTTTATTCGTGAGTTGGTATCGAACGCTTCTGATGCGATGGATAAACTCAATATGCTAGTTTTAACAGATGAAAAATATAAAAATATAACTTTTGATCCACGTATCGATATTAAAATAGATAAAGAAGTTAAAACATTAACTATTAGCGATACTGGTATTGGTATGAATGAGGAAGATCTCATTAATAACCTTGGTACTATTGCTCGTTCCGGTACAAAAGCGTTTATTGAAAACTTAACAGGAGATCAAAAACAAGATTCTAACCTTATTGGACAATTTGGTGTTGGTTTTTACTCTTGTTTTATGGTAGCAGATAAAGTTGAAGTTACTACTAAAAAAGCAGGTGAAGAGCAAGCATATGTATGGAGAAGTAATGGTGATGGTGAATTTGAAATAGAAGAGACTACAAAAGAGGGTCATGGAACTACTATTACAATGTATATTAAAGAGGAGGAGAGTGAGTATTTAGAAGAGTATAGAGTTGAAGCTATTATTAAAAAATACTCTAACCATATCCCTTTTCCTATTTTTATGGATAAAGAGAAACATATTCCAGCTAAAACAGATGATGATGGAAAAGAGATTGAACCAGCACGTACTGAGATTGAAAATGTGCAAATCAATAAAGCAAGTGCACTTTGGACACTTCCAAAAAGTGAAATTAGCGATGAAGAGTACAAAGACTTTTATGCAACACTTGCTCACTCAAATGAGGAACCACTTGCTTGGATTCATAACAAAGCTGAAGGTGCAGTTGAGTACACAACACTCTTTTATATCCCAAGTAAAGCACCAATGGATATGTACAGAGTAGATTACCAACCAGGTGTTAAACTCTATATTAACCGTGTATTTATCACAGATGATGAAAAAGAGCTTATGCCAACATATTTACGTTTCTTACGTGGTATTATTGATTCTAAAGATTTACCACTGAATGTTTCGCGTGAAATTTTACAATCTAATGCAGTTATGGCAAAAATTAAAAATTCATCTGTAAAAAAAGTGCTTTCAGAACTTTCTAAAATGATGAAAAAACGTCCAGATGATTACAAAATTTTCCATAAAGAGTTTGGAAATGTGATTAAAGAGGGGCTTTATAGTGACTTTGCAAATCGTGAGAAGATTTTAGAACTTCTTTATTTTAATACACTCAATGGTACTGAGCCAACAACAATTGAAGAGTTTGTTAAAAATGTAGATGAAGAAAAAAAAGAGATCTACTACATTACAGGTAAAAGCTCTTTAGATATGTTAAGACACTCTCCACTTCTTGAGAAATTTAAAGCACGTAATATTGATGTACTTTTACTCAATGAAGAGGTGGATACTATTGTATTTCCAATGGTAACTGAGTATAAAGAGTATAAATTTGTTAATGTTACAGATGCAAAACTAGAAGATGATGAGAAAACTCAAGAAGATAAAGAGCAAATCACTAAAGAGTTTGAATCTCTTGTAAAAGAGGTAAAAGATACTTTAGGTGAAGACGTTAAAGATGTTGAGGTAACGTTTGACCTTGTTGAATCTCCAGTAGCTCTTAAAGTAGATAAAGAGGACCCTGCATATATGATGGCACAAATGATGCGTCAGATGGGTCAAACACAAGATATTGAAGAGCCTGCACCAATTTTACAGATTAACCCTAATCATGAGCTTATTAAAAAGCTTAAAGATTCAGCAGATAAAAACTTAATAGATGACGCAGCAGCGGTACTTCTTGATCAAGCAAAACTGTTTGATGGTAGAGAGTTAGATAATACTGTAGAGTTTATTGAAAAACTTAACCGTATTATGTTAAAAGCACTTTAGTGCTTTAAAAGTAGAGGAATCTCTCCTCTACTTTAGCTTACCATTTCCATAGTTAGCAAACATATAATCTGCAATTTTATTTACATCTTCATCAGGAATCGGTGCTTTAAAAGCGTGTTTCATTTTCATAACTTTTTTATACCAAAAGTCGCGTGATTGTGCTCCTTGATTTTCCATATAACCAAAAGAGTGACACATAAAACAGTTTGCTTCTACAACCTCTTTATTTTTACCATCTTTTAGTTTGTAGTCGATGTA
This sequence comes from Helicobacteraceae bacterium, assembly GCA_027063225.1. Classification (GTDB taxonomy): domain Bacteria; phylum Campylobacterota; class Campylobacteria; order Campylobacterales; family Sulfurimonadaceae; genus Sulfurimonas. Next base: position 17,797 of record JAMOSG010000039.1, read on the forward strand.
AGGAACTTCTATTTTTCCATTAACTTGTGCAAATGCAGAACCAACTAATAAACTTGTAATTAATAATATTTTTTTCATCTTCAACCCCTAGATAACTTCAACTGTTACTTCATCGATACCATTATATTTGTATCCACCATGGTTCCATAAAACATCTTTAGCAAATGGTTGTTCTTCACCTAAAACATTAGTAGCTTTTGCCATAAATGTTAGCTTACCTTTTTGTGTAGGTTTGTAAGTGAATCTAAACTCTGTATAAGCGTAGCGTCCATTTTCTTGTTTAAGTTGTGCTTCTTGCCAAGTTTTTCCATTATCTGTTGAGATAGAAACACTTTTAATCCCTGTTCCATCATCAAATGCAACACCACGTACAACTACGTGAGAGTTTAAGTTGAGTTTTGAACCATTTTGTGGGTAACCAATAAGAGATTTTACATTCATAGTTGTAATTGGTTTTGTAGGTTTATAGTGTTTTTCTGGAGTTTCACTCTCTGTGTCATTATCTGGAATACGGTAACCATGATCCATATAAAAATAAGATTTATATTTATTTGTTACTGTAATATTGCTAAGCATTTTCATCCAGCTATCAGAGTAGTATCCTGGCATTACTAAACGAACAGGGTAACCATTAAGGTATGGTAAATCTTCACCATTCATCTCATACGCTAAAATGAAGTTATCTTCAATCTCTTCAAGTGAGAGTTCACGAATAAACTTAGGTGCTTCGTAGTATGCTGGTTTATCTTTACCATTAAAACCAATCCAGTGTGCATCTTTATGAAGACCTGCTTTTTTAAGCACATCCATAAGTCGTACACCTTTCCATTTTGCACAACCCATAGCACCACTTCCCCATTGGATACCTCCAACTGTTGGGTGAAATGCAGAGCGTGAGTTACCACCACACTGTAATACTGCTGTGATTTCAACTTGCTCAAAATCATTTTTGAGTTGGTCAATTGTGATGTTGATCTCTTTTTTAACTAAACCATTAATACTAATAGTATAAGAGTTTAGATCTATTTGCGTTGGAATTTCTGGAAGGTGCCATCTTACAAAGAACTCATCATTTTGTGTAATACCTTTAGCAAAAGTTTCTCTTGGTGATTCTAAAAGGGGTGGTCTATCAGAATATGTAATGAGTGGTCTTTTTTCTGGAAACGCAACATCTCCTATTTTTCTATTGTCTATTGGTGGCGATTGTAACTCTTTTGCACTTAAAGAGCTAGAACCTAAAATTGCAGCAGAAGCTACAAAAGAAGTTTTAAAAAAATCTCTTCTTTTCATAATCTTTCCTTATGTTCGTTGGTTTGAAGTAATATTACGATAATTTATATTTAAGAAAACTTAAAAGATTAGATTTTCTAATAATTCTTAATGTTGAAATCTTGTTTTTTGTATAATTAATAATTATAATTAAAAATTCTTATAGAGAAAATTAAGATTAAATAAGTGAAAAAATATTATTTTATAGTTCAGTTTAAAATCAAGCAAGTATGGTAAAATAGCATTATGTTTAAATTTACTTTTTCAGAAGAATTAACAAAAGAACAAGAGATACAAAAAGTGCTTCAGGAGTTAGAAGAGTTGTGTCAAGAGGATGATGTATTGCAATCTTTAGAGATTTGTGATTATCGTTATACTCTTGATGAAGCTGTAGAGGAACTTTGTATAGATGAAGAGATGATAGATATTATGCTTCATGAGTATATTAAGCAAATTTTTGAAGCCTTGTTTGTGTTTGATATTATGGTAAGACGGTTAGAGCTTGATGCGTCACTTGGCAAGGAGCTTGATTTTTCTATGTTAAGTGACTTAGCTCATAAAAATTTAGGTGTTGCAAGAAATTTACGTGTAAAAGATGGTCAAAAATTACTTTATGAAATTATGCATACAGAAGATATTGAATATATAGAACATTGTTTAGAGTTGCTTGAGTATGTAACTATTAAACTTGACCCAGATAAAGCGTACGATTTTGTGCAAGAGGTTGTAGAAAAAGGGTTTGACCCAGAAGCTCAAAAATATCTCTTGGCAGAGATTTAATCTTTATTCTTTAAAAGATTTAGAGATTTTTTCAAGCCTGTTTGTAGGTTTTTTAAAGATTATTTTTGGCTCTTTTTTCTCTTTAAATGGGAGAGTAAGAGCTAAAATAATAAAAATAAAAGCAAAAATAGTCCCACTTAAAAAAGCAAGAAGTAGTTTTAAATTAAAATCTTTCATTATTCTCTTTCATGAGTCAGATAGATCCAAAAATCTTTGTGAGAATACCCTTTATTTAAAAAGTAAAATTGTAAAATAGAAACACGATAAAGTGTTACAGCCATTTTAGCGTAAGGAATAAGTAAACTAAGTGAAACAAGTAGAGGTTGTTTTTTATCACCTTTAGATTGTATCATCTCCTCCATACCTATATTTTTTGTAAGATAAATACCAAATAAGATAGAAAAAACAAAATTTAAAACAAGCCCAAAAATAATATATGCTGCAAAATCTTGCTCAGAAATACCATTTATCATATCTTTTATTCCTTAGAGAGAAAGTATAGGGTGTATTTTACCAAAAAGTTGCTTGTTTTATACAAAATATGGAATAATAGTGTTATGAAAAATGAAAAATTCTTTGCAATTGCTGGGCTTATTAACTATTTGGTTGTTGTGTTTTTAAATGCTTTTACAGATTTAGGGCATAAAATTCTTATTCAAAATACTATATTTAAAATTTATGATGGTCAAACACAGATTATTTTAACTGCGATTATTAATGCACTTATATTACTCCCTTTTATTTTGGTGTTTTCTCCATCAGGTTTTTTAGCAGATAGATTTGCAAAAACTTCTATTATGAAATATTCTGCACTTTTTGCTATTGTTATTACATTAGGTATTACATTTGCGTATTATCATGGGATGTTTTACTTTGCTTTTGGGATGACCTTTTTACTAGCACTTCAGAGTGCTATTTATGCTCCTGCAAAATATGGTTACATTAAAGAGTTAGTGGGTGATAAATTTATAAGTAGTGGAAATGGAGCAGTACAAGCTGTAACAACAGTTGCTATTTTGGGTGGTATTATCTTTTATAGTGCACTTTTTGAGAACTCTTTGGTTGGTGAGTATCATACCAAAGAGGATGTTTTATATATGATAGCACCTCTTGGTTGGTTTTTGGTTGGTGGTTCTGTTTTAGAGTGGTTTTTAGCTTCACGTTTACCAAATAAACTTCAAGAGGTTAAACATAAAAAAGTGTTTAATCTCAAAAGATATATAAGTGGATTTTATTTGCGTAAAAATCTTTTAATGGTTAGTAGAAAAAAAGAGATTTTATTTGCTATTTTGGCTCTAAGTATTTTTTGGTCTATATCTCAAGTTGTTTTAGCTGTATTTGGGGAGTATGCAAAAAATACTTTAGGGGTTGGTAATGCTCTTTTAGTGCAAGGTGTTATGGCTCTTGCTGGTATTGGGATAGTTTTTGGATCTATTTTAGCTGCTAAACTCTCGAAATACTTTGTTCATTTGGGCTTAAGTAGTATTGGTGCATTTGGTATTGCTATACTTTTAGTGATACTGCCATTTTTAGATTCTATGGAGATAGTTGCTGTTTTATTTTTACTCTTTGGTGTTTTTTCTGGGTTTATTTTAGTTCCACTCAATGCTCACATTCAAGAGGTAGCACCCCATGTGCATTTAGGGACAATTTTAGCTGGGAACAATTTTATTCAAAATATTTTTATGTTTACATTTTTGGTGCTTACAGTTGTGTTTGCATACTATGGTTTAGATGCACAGTTACTACTTTATACAATGGCAGTGGTTGCTTTATTTTTAGCATTTTTACTTTTACGTAGATATTTTGTAGAGAGTATATGGAGCTTTTTAGAGATTTTACTTACGCTACGTTACAAAGTTAATTATTATGGACTGGAAAATATTCCACAAAATCAAGCAGTACTTTTAGTTGGAAATCATGTAAGTTGGCTAGATTGGCTTTTGTTGCAGCTTCCAATTCAAAGAAGAATTAATTACTTAATTAATAAAGAGGTTTACAACTGGAAATGGTTTCATCCATTTGCAAAAAAAGCGCAAACTATTCCGGTATCTCCCAAAGCTTCAAAAGAGGCTTTAAAAGAGGCTACAAAAAGGTTACAACAACAAAAAGTTGTTGCTTTATTTGGTGAGGGTGGTATAACACCAGATTGTGAAATAAAACCATTTAAAAAAGGGTATGAACATATTGTAGCTGGGCAAAATATTGTTATAATTGCATTTTATATAGAGGGGATGTTTGGAAGTTTATTTTCTATTTGTAAAAATGGTAAAAAATTTCCATTTTTAAAAAGGAAAGTTAATATTTACTTTTCAAAACCTTTACCTGCAACTATTAAAGCAGAAGATTTACGTAAAAAAGTTTTAGATTTAAAGGGAGAGTATGAAGCTTAATAAACCAAAATATTCATTATTTAAAAATGGAATGTATGCCTTAGAAGGGTTTGTAGATATTACAAAAAATGAGAGTTCATTTAAGTTACAACTCTTAGGTTTTTTTGTTTTTAGCATTGTGGCATGGAACTTACCAATTTCGTTTGGGTATGCTTCTATTTTATTTTTGTCTTTATTTATCCCTGTTATGGCAGAGGTTATTAACAGCTCAATTGAGCGAACAGTAGATTTGGTAACAACGGAGTATCATATACTTGCAAAAAAAGCAAAAGATGCTGGAGCAACATTTGTTCTTTTAAGTATTATTGTAACAGCACTTATTTGGGGAAGTACACTTTTAGTAGCGTTTGAGGTGGTATAGATGGCAAAGATAGTTTTAGATGTGCAAGAGAAAGATTTAGGAACTGTTATAACAGTGCTTAACTCTCTTAAAGAGGGGCTTATTGCAAAAATGGAAGTAAACTCCCAAGGTTCTGAGTTTAAGCAAAAAGCAACAAGATATCAACCAAAGACACAAAGAGTTATTTATGAACAAGAGCAATCAGAATTGCAAAAAATGGGAAAATATATAGACCCAAAAGAGTTTAAAAGAAGGTTGCATCAAAAATGACTCTTTATGATTTTAACGTAGAAACAATTGATGGTAAAAAAGTTTCACTCTCTACATATAAAAATAAAGTTTTGCTTATTGTAAATGTAGCTAGTGAGTGTGGTTTTACTCCGCAATATAAAGAGTTACAAGAACTTTATGAGCGTTATAGCTCCAAAGGGTTTGAGATTTTAGCTTTTCCGTGTAATCAGTTTAGAGATCAAGAGCCAAAATCTAATGGTGAGATTAAAATATTTTGTCAAGAAAATTACAATGTTACTTTTGATCTTTTTGCAAAGATAGATGTAAATGGTAAGAATGCAGCACCACTGTATAAATTTTTAAAAGAGCAACAAGGTGGTTTTTTAACAGATGAAATAAAATGGAATTTCACGAAGTTTTTGATAGATAGAGAGGGGAATGTTCTAAAACGTTACGCACCCATAACAAACCCTAGTAGTATTGTTAAAGATATTGAGAAACTTTTATAAAAAATAACTATAATATCGCATAAATTTTTTTAAAGGATACTTTGATGATAAAAAAGATGCCATGGTGGCTTGGTGGGATTTTAATGGCTTTGTTACTTTTGTTTACCTTTTCTATTTTTGGTGCAGATAGACCAATTGGGGCTTCAACATATGTGCCTTATTTTGCAGGAATTATTTTTGATTTAGATCCTCAAAAATATACATATTTACAAAAAATAGAAGCACCAGGTGCATGGGAAGGCGTTTTACTTTTAGGCGTATTGACAGGTGCATTTTTAAATGCTATTTTTGTTACAAAAACATTTCGTTTTACAATTGTTCCAGATGCTTGGAAAAGATACAAAAATAACTCTATTCTTTCAAGACTTTTTTGGAGTTTTGTTGGTGGTTTTTTTCTTATTATTGGTGCAAGATTAGCTGGTGGATGTACAAGTGGACACTTTCTAAGTGGTATGGCACAAACAGCTGTAAGTAGTATTATTTTTGGAGCAGTTGTTTTAGTAAGTCTTATAGTAACAGGAAAAAGATTTTACAAAGGTGATGCAAATGAATGAGATGATGTTTCAAAAAATGTTAGAGAGAATGGAGGGGATGTTCCATACTGTACAAGAGGAGGGGCATGGTGCTGTTGCTCTTGTTTTCATTATAGGTATGGTTTTTGGTTCACTCATTCAATATACAAAAGTGCATAAGTTTGAAAAAATTGCAGGTTTTGCAATGCTTAAAGATACTGTTGTACCAAAAATGTTATTTTTAGCTATTGGTCTTGCGAGTATTGGGCTCTTTTTTATGATTCAAATGGGTTGGGCATCGTACCATGTTAAGCCTATTATGCTTGGTGGGCTTATTCTAGGTGGTGCTATTTTTGGTGCATCTATGGCTATTTTTGGAAAATGTCCTGGAACTGGACCAATCTCTGTTGCAGAGGGTAGAATCGACATTATGGTTGGTGCTATTGGTGGAATTTTAGGTGGGGCATTTTTTACAATTTTTTATGATTACTTTCATATTTTTATGGGGCCAGACTTTGGAAAAATTTCATTAAGTGGTTACTTTGAAGATACAGAGGGAACAGTAGCACTTATTTTTGGTCTTATTTTAGTAGCTATAAGTATTGCAATTCCTCTAAAAGAGGAGATAGATAAAGATGATGTGGGTTATCAATCTTAAAGGAGCTTAATGATGAAAACAACTATTATTATTGGTGCTGGTGGCGTTGGGCGTGTTGTTACACATAAATGTGTACAAAACAAAGATACTTTTGGCAGAATTATTTTAGCAAGTAGAACACTAAGTAAGTGCAAAGAGATTCAAAGTGAACTTCCTCAAGGTTCACTAGAAGTAGATACAGTAGATGCAGATAACACGCAAAATGTTATAGATCTTATTCAAAAATATGATGCAGATATTGTTATAAATGTTGCACTGCCATATCAGGACTTAACAATTATGGACGCATGTGTTGCTACAAAAACAGATTATTTAGATACAGCAAACTATGAACACCCAGATGAAGCGAAATTTGAGTATAAATTGCAATGGCAAAGAGATGAAGCTTTTAAAGAAGCGGGTGTTATGGCACTTTTAGGGAGTGGATTTGATCCTGGTGTTACAAATGTATTTTGTGCATATGCGCAAAAACACTATTTTGATGAGATACATACTATTGATATTTTAGATTGTAATGCAGGGGATCATGGCTATGCGTTTGCAACAAATTTTAATCCTGAGATTAATCTACGTGAAGTGAGTGCAAAAGGGCGTTATTGGGAAAATGGAGAGTGGATAGAGACTGAACCAATGGAGATAAAAATGGTTTGGGATTATCCTGAAGTTGGACCAAAAGATAGTTACTTACTTTACCATGAAGAGATGGAATCGCTTGTAAAACACATAAAAGGTTTAAAAAGAATACGCTTTTTTATGACTTTTGGTGAGAGTTACTTGACTCACATGAAATGTTTAGAGAATGTTGGAATGTTAGGTATTGAGCCAATAGAGCATCAAGGGCAAAAAATAGTACCGATTGAGTTTTTAAAAACATTGTTACCTGACCCAGCATCTCTTGGACCTCACACAAAAGGGAAAACTAACATTGGAATTGTTGCAGAGGGTATAAAAGATGGCAAGAAGAAAAAAATTTATATCTATCAAGTAAGCGATCATGAAGCGTGTTACAAAGAGGTAAAAAGTCAAGCAGTTTCATACACAACGGGTGTTCCTGCAATGATTGGTGCAAAACTTATGCTAGAGAAAAAATGGTATAAAGAGGGTGTGTGGAATATGGAAGAGTTCGATCCAGATCCTTTTATGGAAGAGCTTAATAAACAAGGGCTTCCTTGGAAAATTCAAGAGCTCTAAAGGTATTGTAGTTGAAACTTTTAGGAATAGACCCAGCTCCATCAAAACAAAGTGTTGTTTTTGATGGAGAGCAATTTTTCTCTTTAGAACCATTTGCACTCAAACCATTTTTAGAAGATGTTGTAGATAACAACACTTTTATTTCATGGGATGCTCCTTTGGGAGATGATTTTAGTGCAAGCCTTTCATATAAACCAATAGAGAAAATTTTAAATACAAAAAACTCCTATATAGATGGTAAAAAACCTCCACGTGGAATCTCTACACTCCCTTTTGCCTCATGTCCTCACTGGAGTATTTCACAATATGTTTTGGGGTATCCCATAGTAAATAATGAGCTTATAAATAAAGAAAAACTTAAATACCGTCTTGTGCAAAGTAATGATGATACAACAAAAGAAAAACCAAACCTTTTTGAAACACATCCAGCATACTCACTTTGGGTATTTTTAAAAGATGATTTAGAGAATTTTAAATACAAAGGTTCAAAAGAGTCAAAGTTGATTTTTGAGCAAATAAAAGAGATTCTTTTTGAAAAAGAGGTTTTTAAAAAATATAGTTATATAAAAAATTATATAGATAATGATGATAAACTCGATAGCTTTTTGGCCTATGTTAATTTGGAACTTTTTTTAGAAAAAAGGGCTTTTGTGTATGGCAGTGCTACTATGGGTGCAATGCTTTTGCCATTGCTTGATGGGGTTTTAAAGAAAAAAGTTTTAAAGAATATGTTAAATTGAGATTATATTTTAAGTTTTTTCTTTTATAATTGTTTACAAACTATAAGGATAATATAAAACATGATAGAACAAGATAAAGAGATTGAAAAGGTAAAAATAAGAGTTCCAAAATGGTTTAAAAACAAAAATCAGATTAATAGTAGAATTCTTTTAAGTTTTTTAGAATTATATGAAGAAGATGGTAGTGTCATGATTGAGAATGTTGAGCATAGATGTGGTGTGAAAACTTTTAAAACAAATTTTCAGCAGATGCATAATTTTGGTAAAAGAAATCATGCAAAAGTTTTTGAAATTGAAGAGAATAATGTTTATTTATGGGAACCCGTTAAGGAATTTATTTTAAACGAATATAGAAGTTCAAAATTATAGAGCTTACATTTTTAAAAAGTTATTTTAAATTAGGAAAAAATTATGCAAAACCTACAAACACCATACTACCTTTGTGAAGAGGAACTTTTAGAGAAAAATTTACAGCTTTTAGATTATGTGCAACAACAAAGTGGCGCAAAGATTATTTTAGCACTTAAAGGGTTTGCTATGTTTGCAACTTTTCCTTTGGTGCGTAAGTACCTCAAAGGGTGTACTGCAAGTGGTTTGCATGAGGCAAAATTAGCATACGAAACATTTGGTAAAGAGGTACATACATACTCTCCAGCGTTTAAAGCAGAAGATATTGATGAGATTGCAAAAATATCTAATGATATTGTCTTTAACTCTCCGTCGCAACTTTTACGCTTTAAAGATAGGGTAAAAAAGATAAATCCAGATATTAAAATCTCTTTGCGTGTAAATCCTGAAGTTTCTGCTTCTCCTGTAGATATTTACAACCCTTGTGGACTTTACTCTCGACTAGGAACAACACTTAAGAATTTTGATGAGTCTGTTGTCCCATTTTTAGATGGGCTTAATTTTCATGCACTGTGTGAGCAAGATGCAGATGCTTTGCAAGAGGTATTAGAGAGTTTTGAGCAGAAGTTTGCAAAATATTTTACAAATTTAAAATATGTTAATTTTGGGGGAGGACATCATATTACACGTAAAGGGTATGATGTGCAAAAGCTTATAAAACTTATACAAGATTTTAAAAAGCGATACCCACATTTAGATGTTTATTTAGAACCTGGTGAAGCTGTTGGTTGGGAAGTTGGATATTTAGTAAGTGAAGTGTTAGATGTTTTTGAAAACGGTATGTACGTAGCTATTTTAGATACTTCTGCAGAAGCACATATGCCTGATACTTTGGCGATGCCATATCGTGCAGAAGTTAGAGGTTCTGCCAAAGTAGGGGAAAAACCTTACACATACCGCTTAGGTGGGAACACTTGTTTAGCTGGGGACATTATGGGAGATTACTCTTTTGATGAGCCTTTAAAAATTGGAGATAAGATAATTTTTGAAGACCAAATTCATTACACATTTGTAAAAAGTACAACATTCAATGGCATTAAACTACCATCACTTGCCATAAAGAAAAAAGATGGAACAATAGAGCTTATAAAAGAGTTTGGGTATGAGGAGTATAAAAGAAGATTATCTTAAGTAGTAAACCCCTAAAAAAGGGGTTTAAAAGAGGGCTTATTCAGCTACTTCAACTTCTACTGGAGTAGATTCCCAAATTCCGTGTTTAGTACAATAACCATGAGCTACAAGGTTAAGTTTTTTCTTCATTGGACGGATGTTAAAAGTTACTTCTGCATGAGATTTTTCATTTCCAAGTGTACCTGGAACAAATGTTGCCATTGCAAGTTTAGTATCACCATCAAAAAGAGTGATAGACTCAATGTAATGATCAAAATCATCTGGGTGAGTATACTCGTTACCCATTTTAACATTTACTTTAAGCATTTCACCTTTTTTAGCTTCATCTTCTACTGTAATAAATGGTGAGTGACGGTCAATTAAATCTTTTTTAGCTTCACGCTCTACTGTATCGATATCAACATATTTATTGATTTTTGGCATATTAAATCCTTGTATTTAAAATTTTTATAAGTGTATTATAGCTGAAAAATTTGAACTAACTATAAAAAAGAAAAAAGTAAAAGTTGTTTAAGATAGCATTTAGATAGTAGGCAAAAAGCCTACTAATAAGGAGTTATTTATTTTGTAAAGTTTACATCAACTACATGGTGTTGTAAACCTAACTCTTCTGGTGAACAACCAAGAGCAAGTCCTACCATTTGTTGCATATGAAGTACAGGCATATCAAACTCACGTCCAACAGCTTCACCTGCATGTTCTGCTTGAGTATCTAGTTTAAGGTGACATAATGGACAAGGAGTTACCATCATATCTGCATTGTTATCTGTTGCACCAGCAATAGCATTACCACTAAGTGTTGCAGCAGTTTTTGGTGCTTGAAGTTCTACATGGAAACCACAACATTTATTTTTCTCTTCATAATCAACACTTTCTCCACCACAAGCGATGATTAAGTCATCAAGTGAAGTAGGGTTATAAGGGTTGTCTTTTTTGTGTAATTCTGAAGGGCGAATATTGTGACAACCATAAAATGGTGCAATATTAAATTCGCTAAGTGGTTTTACAACCATCTCTTTGATTTTATCTAAACCAAAATCATCAATAATTGCATAAAGGAAATGTACAATTTCAGAAGTTCCTTTGTACTCTAAACCAACTTCAGCTAGTTTTTCATTTACTCTAGCTTTAAGTTCTGGGTCATTATCTAAACGGTGTTTAGTCATTGCAGAGTTAAGTTGACAAGTATTACAGATAGTAACCATTGTTAAACCTTTTTGCTCTGCATAAGCAATATTACGTGCATTTAAAACTACCGATAAAAAGTCATCATAATCTTGAAGGTGAGAAGCACCACAACATGATGCTTCTGTAAGCTCAATAAGTTCAATACCAAGTTTTTTAGCAACTGCCATTGTTGACATCATCTGCTCAGGAGTACTTTGTTTTGCTGTACAACCTGTAAAAAGTGCATATTTTAATTTTTCCATCTTTATACTCCTAGAATCTGTCTTTTACAGTTGATGAAGATGCAATAAGTTTTTTGATCTCATCCATATTGTCTGATGTTGGAATGTTCCATGGCATTGTAATTTTACCTTTTTTGAACATTTTAAATGCAACAGGTACATGTTTAACAATTTTTGTACCTTCAGAGTAAAGTACAAGTCCACCCTCATCAAGTACACCACGTTTTGCAATAGAGTGTTTAAATCCAACAGCATGACGTGTTGCTACATTGCTTTGTACTACATTTTCTTTAAATAACATTTGGTGAAGTTTAGTGATTTTGTCAATTGGATTTACATCTTTTGGACAAACCTCTGCACATTCGTAACATTTTACACAATCCCAAACACCTTTATTCTCTTCACCAAGAAGTTTTAAACGTGAAGTGTGTGCATCATCACGAACATCTGCTTCAAAACGGTAAGCTTTTGCAAATGCAGCTGGACCAAAGAATTCATCATTTGCCTCTACAACTGGACAAGCATAGTGACAAGCACCACATTGAATACAAAGGTCAGCTTCATTAAGCTCTTCAGCTTCCTCTGGAGTTACAAGGTGTTCATGCTCTGGATGCTCTTCTACATCAGAAATAAGGTAAGGATGAATCTCCTCATGTTTATCCCAGAAGTCTGTTTTATCGATAATCATATCTTTAACAGCACGTTTTTTGCTAAGTGGCTCAATAATAAGCTCGTTACCAAACCATTCAAGCATAGTATTCATACTCTCTTTACAAGCAAGAGTACTTCTACCATTTACTTTAATAGCACATGCTCCACAGATACCATGACGACAACTTCTTCTGTAAGAAAAACTTCCATCATGGTCCCATTTAATTCTATTTAAAATATCTAAAACAACTTCTTCAGAAGTTACTTCCATTGTATAATCTTCATAATATGGAAGATAATCTTCATCAGCATTAAAACGAAATACTTTGAAGTTTACTTTTTGTGTTGTAATATTTGTACTCATAAGTTTCCCTTAGTAGTTTCTTGCTTTTAGTTCATGTTTACCAAGAACAACATCCATATAGTCTAGTTTAATGTTACCATCTTCATCCATATATGCCATTGTGTGTTTTAAGAAGTTTTTATCATCTCTTTCTTGGAAATCTTCACGGTAGTGAGCACCACGACTCTCATTTCTTGGAATAGCACTCTCAACAATAAATAAAGAGTAGTCTAACATATGTCCAAGCTCAATTGCTTCTTGAAGTTCAGTATTAAATACTTTAGATTTATCTTTAATACGGATATTTTTAAATCTTTCTCTTAGTTCTTTTACTACTTTTGTAGCTTCTTCTAAAGTTTCTTTAGTTCTAAATGCACCAGCGTTTGCACTCATAGTTTGTTGTAACTCTTCACGAATTTGAGTTACACTTTCATCACCATTGTTGTTAAGTACAAAGTTAATCTCATCTAGTGCACGTTGGGCATCCTCTTGTGTAGCTGGACGAAGTTCGATATCATCAATCTCTTCTACCATTGTCTTACCAACAAATCTACCAAAAAGTAATGCTTCAAGTACAGAGTTTGCACCAAGGCGGTTTGCACCATGAACAGATACACAAGCACACTCACCAGCAGCATAGAAGCCTTCTACAAACTCTTCATTATTCTTACGAACATGCCCTGGAATATCAACAGGAATACCACCCATAGAGTAGTGTGCAGTTGCAGAGATTAAGATAGGCTCTTTAATCATATCAAGCCCTAAGAAAGTCATAGCAAGTTCACGAAGCTCAGGAAGTTTTTGCATAATAAGCTCTTCACCAAGGTGTGTTACATCTAAGTAAACTGCATCTTTACGTGGACCAACACCGCGTCCCTCTCTAATCTCATTTAAAATAGCACGAGAAACAACATCACGTGAAGCAAGTTCAAGTGCATTTGGTGCATATTTTTCCATAAAACGCTCACCCTTAGAGTTAAAAAGGCGTCCACCTTCACCACGAGCCGCTTCAGAGATAAGTACACCATTTCCACTAAGTCCAGATGGGTGGAATTGAACAAATTCCATATCTTCTAAAGGAAGACCATGACGAGCAACAATACTTAAACCATCACCAGTATTTGCATGAGCATTTGAGTTGATTTTGTAAGAACGTGCATAACCACCAGTTGCAAACATTACAGATTTTGCATTAAAAATAGCAGTTTTCATATTGCGAATATTAAATGCAACAACACCACTTACTTTACCATCTTTGTAAAGGATATCTGCAGCATACCACTCATCCCAAAATTTTACACCAGCACGATGTGCTTGCTCATAAATTGTTTGAAGAAGAGTTAATCCTGTTCTATCTTTTGCAAAACAAGCACGAGGTGAGCTTTGTCCACCAAATGGACGTTGAGCAATCTTACCATCTTCAGTACGACTAAATGCTGCACCCATTCTTTCAGCCCAGCGGATTGTTTCTGGTGCTTTTTGACACATAAATTCAACAGCATCTTGGTCTGCTAAATAATCTGAACCCTTTACTGTATCAAACTCGTGAAGTTCAACACTATCCTCATCACTAAATGCCGCATTTACACCACCTTGAGCCGCACCTGAGTGGCTTCTTAAAGGATGTAACTTTGTAATAACAGCAACTTTTTTTCCTGCATTTTGCAACTCTCTTGCTGCTGCACATCCCGCAAGACCAGCACCAACAACGATTGCATCGTAAGTATAAATAGGAATACTCATTAACTTTCCTTCAATTGTAGAACTAAAATAATGCCCATTATACATTAACTTGGCTTTGTATAGGTTAAAATTATAATTAAATAGCATTAACTTCTATTTTGTTACGATTTTGGACATATTATATAGTATAATAAATTTATGAATTTAGAAAACTATTTTATTCAAACCTTAAAAAATAGTCACATTGGAGATGATGGAGCATTAATGGGTGATGGGTATGTTTACTCAAAGGATGCTTTTTTTGAAAATGTCCATTTTAAGAGGGAGTGGCTTACATTATATGATATTGCTAAAAAAGCTATGGTGGTAAATATTTCTGATGCAATTGCTATGAATGCAATACCAAAATATGCACTTTTAGCAGTAGCTATGCCAAAACATTTTACAAAACAAGAGGCTCAAGAGTTAAGTAGAGGTTTTTATGAAACTGCAAAAGAGTATAACGTAGAGATAATAGGTGGAGATACATTAAGCAATACAAAGGTAGATATTAGTGTTACTATTATTAGTAAAACAAAAAAACCACTTCTACGTAAAGGTATAAAAGAGGGGTATCTTTTAGCTTATACAGGGGAACTTGGTAGAAGTAAAAAAGAGTTACAAAAACTTTTTAGAGGTGGAAAAATTCATAAAAAATCTAAGTTTATCAACATCACTTTACGTCAAAAGTTTATTGCAAACTCTATACGTTTTTTAAAAAGTGGTATGGATATTTCAGATGGTTTATTGAGTGACTTAGAAAAATTGGCAAATGTAAATAAGATAGGATTTAGGTTTTTAACAAAAATAGAAAAAAATGTAGGTTGCAGTGGTGAAGAGTACGAGATGTTAATAGCTTTTGACAGACGCAATAAAAAAGCGTTACTTCGTCACTCAAAGCAAACGCGGACACCTTTACATATTTTTGCACAAGCTACAAAACAAAAAAGATATATAAACAGGTGTAAAGCACACCATTTTTAAAAAAAGAGAGACATAATGGATAGATTTTATTTTTTAATGCATGCAAGCATAGATTTTTACTTTAAACAATCTCCACGTGATTTTGTGGTTGAGGAGATACCACTTTATGAATTTAGCGGTGAAGGGGAGCATTTAGTTTTATTTATACGTAAAAAAAATCTTTCAACTCCAGAGATGATAGGAAAAATTGCAAGATATTTGGGAATTAAAAATAAAGAGATAGGGTATGCAGGACTTAAAGATAAACATGCAATGACAAAGCAGTACATCTCTTTACATAAAAAATATGAGCAGCAGCTAGAGGGATTTGATGCACCAGATATTAAGATTTTATCTAAAACGTATCATAACAATAAAATTCGTATAGGGCATCTTAAAGGGAATAAATTCTATATTCGTCTTAAAAAAGTAAATAAAACAGATGCACTCAAAATTGACCAAGCATTACAAAATATTGAAAAGCAGGGGATACCAAACTATTTTGGTTATCAACGTTTTGGTAATGATCAAGACAACCATATTTTAGGGCAAAAAATTGTAGAAGGGAGACATAAAGAGCGTAACCCTAGAGTAAAAAGATTACTTATTAATGCTTACCAATCACACCTTTTTAATTTATGGCTTAGTAAACGTTTAGAGATGAGTACACTTGTTGCAAATTTTAGTGAAAATGAGTTGGAAAGTTTACTTAATTTACCAAAAGGGCAAATAAAATCTTTAAAAAACCAACAACATTTCTTTAAGCTTTTAGATGGTGATGTTATGGAGCACTATCCGTATGGAAAATTATTTCATTTTGAGGGGGAAAGTGCCGATATAGAGAGATTCAATAACAGAGATATAACAGTTACTGGTCTTTTAAGTGGAAAAAGAGCAAAAACAGCACTCTCAATAGCTAGAGATATTGAAAAAGATTATGATGTTATTACAAATGAAGATGGAGCACGCCGTTTTGCATGGATTTATCCAACAGATATAGAGGGAAAACATAATCCAGTAGAGGCACATTATGAGCTTCATTTTACGCTGCCAAAAGGCTCTTATGCAACAGTACTTGTAGAAGAGTTAGCAAAGAAAAAATTAATATAAGAGGTATTGAATGGAAAAAAGACATATAACATCTGCGATTTCACAACTTTTTGGAAAGTTTGCATCAAAAGAGTTTCCAAAGTGGTTTCAAGTTATAGTGAATCAATCGTATGTTTCACTTATGGGATTAGATATGAGTGAGTTTCAATCACCATCTTCATATAAATCTTTAAATGCACTTTTTACAAGAAGACTCAATAAAGATAGAGAGTTTTCAAAAGACCCAAAAGATTTTATAGCTCCATGTGACTCATGGGTATCTGAGCTTGGTCCAATTCGTGATGATTATGCATTGCAAATTAAGGGGATGCGTTATAAGTGTAGTGATTTAATTGGAAATAAATTTAGTGACAAAGAGAAAAATATTATTCGTGATGGAGAGTTTATAAACTTTTATCTTTCACCTAAAGATTACCATCGCTACCATATGCCAACAGATGCAAAAATTTTAAAAGCAGTACATATTCCTGGAAAATTTTACCCTGTAAATGTTCCATCACTTAAAAAGAAACTCAATCTTTTTGTAGAGAATGAAAGAGTTGTAATTTTTTGTGAGACAATGCAAGGTAAGAAGTTTTATATGGTACTTGTGAGTGCTTTAAATGTTGGTGTTATGAAAGTGAGTTTTGATCCTAGAATTCAGACAAATGCAAGTGCTACAACTCCACAAGTGTATGAATTTGAAAACCTTACACTTAAAAAAGGGGAAGATTTTGGTTGTTTTGAGATGGGTTCAACAATAGTGTTACTTGCTCAAAAAGATATGTTTGCAGATATTCATATTGAGCAAAATGAGCATATTAAGTATGCTCAAACTATTGGGCATTTAAAGTTATAAACACTATTTTTTAGTGTTTATAACTTGTAGTTTTACAAAAAGTTGTCCATCTTGTGCATAAATATCGATGCGGGTGTCGATTGGAAATTTTTGTTGAAGCAATACACCCTGAATAGAGTGTAAAACATGGTAAAAACTTTGATACATTGGAGCAATAATATGATCAAGATTGTCTTTTTTTACAAGGTTTGCTAATTTTTCTATAACACAATAGTAAACACTTTTATTTACTGAACGTTGAATAAGATAGTCTCTCATAATTTCTATGTTTGTTTCTAAAACATCTTTTTCATCTTCATTAAGAATTTTATTCTCATGTGCTCGTTTTAAGTTTTCATCTATCTCATGTTCAATAATATGATTTTCTCTATCCATAAGTTCATCAAGATTTGGACAAATCTTGTAAAGTTCATCCATTAAATCATCAGAAGATAATCTTCTTGCTTCTACATTGTAAACATAAGTTTTATCTTCAAAATATTCATGGTCAAGTGCTTTAACGAGTTGTACAGCAATATTGAGATATTTGTATTTATCCTCTTTATTGTTATCGAACTCTATTCCTGTATGGGAGATGATAGGTTTTGGTCCTACATATTGTACTTTATTCATAAAGATAAAACCTTTTATTTATACGTTAAATCTAAAATGCATTACATCGCCATCTTGAACAATATAATCTTTACCTTCAAGACGCATTTTACCAGCCTCTTTTGCTTTTGCTTCACCACCATATTTTATGAAATCTTCATAAGAGATAACCTCTGCACGGATAAACCCTTTTTCAAAATCGTTGTGGATTGCAGCAGCAGCACGTGGAGCAGTTGAGTTTTTCTTAATAGTCCATGAACGAACCTCTTTTACACCTGCAGTGAAGTAGCTCATAAGTCCTAGTTTATCAAAACCTTTATGGATGATTTGTGCAAGACCAGACTCTTTTACACCTAACTCTTCTAAAAATTCAGCCGCTTCATCATCCTCTAAACCAATAAGCTCCTCTTCAACTTTAGCACAAAGTTTAATAAGCTCACAATTATTTTTTTGTGCATGTTCACGTAGAGCTTTTACATATTTGTTATCTTCTAAAAGTCCATCTTCATCTGTATTTGCACCATACATAATCTCTTTATCTGTTAAAAGGCGAATTTCACGGTTAAGTTGTTTATATTCATCTGAATCTGCTTTTTCAAAGTTACGTGCTAAGTTACCATCTGCTAAAAATTCTAAAAGTTCCTCTGCAACCTCTAATGAAGCTTTTGCACTTTTGTCTGCTTTTGCTTGTTTTTTAAGGCGTTCAACTCTGTTTGAAAGTACTTCAATATCTGCTAAGATAAGCTCACCTTCAATAATCTCAACATCACGTAAAGGGTCAATGCTTCCTTCGTTATGAACAATATTTTCATCATCGAAACAACGAACAATTTGTAAAATAACTTCAGTTTCACGGATGTTAGATAAAAATTTATTCCCTAAACCTTCCCCTTTAGAAGCACCTTTTACAAGACCTGCAATGTCTACAAAATCAAGCGTAGAGTATTGAATACGCTCTGGATTAACGATTTTTGCTAACTCTTTTAAACGCTCATCTGGAACTGGAACTACTGCTTTGTTTGGCTCAATTGTACAAAACGGATAGTTTGCTGCTTCTGCATTTTGTGCTTTTGTTAGTGCATTAAAAGTTGTTGATTTACCTACGTTTGGAAGTCCCACAAGACCTATTGCTAAACCCATATCTTACCTTTTAGAAAGTTTTTGTATAATTATAGCTAAAAAATTGGAGATAATTTTAATGTGCCTTATTGTTGCCATTGTAGCATTGATGTTAGCGTATAACTTTTTTATGTTAGGGGAATATCTCCAAGGTTTAGGAAGTGTGGCAGTAGCTATCTTCTTTTTCTGGCTTATGATACGAAATATTCAATATGTAAAAAAATTAAAACAAGAGAAGAAAAATGATAATTGATACACATATACATTTAGATGATAAAAGATATGAAGAGGATTTAGAAGAGGTTCTAAACAGAGCAAGAGAAGGGGGAGTAAAGCGTTTTATTATCCCTGGGGCTGATCCAAAAACACTTCCACGTGCAGTTGAGATTGCACAAAAATATGATGATGTTTATTTTGCAGTTGGTGTACACCCTTACGATTTAGAAAGTTTTAAAACTTTAGATTTTGAAGCATACTTACAACACACAAAATGTGTAGCAGTTGGAGAATGTGGGCTTGATTATTATCGCCTAGAGGGAAGTGATGAGGAGAAAGAGGCTATAAAAAAACAGCAAAAAGAGGTTTTTATTGCACAAATAGAATTAGCAAAAAAGTATAAAAAGCCTTTAATTGTGCATATTCGTGATGCTTCAAATGATGCAAAAGAGGTTTTACTTCAAAATAATGCAGGTGAAGTTGGTGGAGTACTTCATTGTTTTAATGCAGATGAGCAGCTCTTAAGTTTAGCAAATGAGAACTTTTACTTTGGAATAGGGGGAGTAGTTACTTTTAAAAATGCTAAAAAGCTTGTAAATGTTCTTCCAAAAATTCCAAAAGAGAAGTTAGTAGTTGAAACAGATGGTCCATACTTAACACCAACTCCCCACAGAGGGGAGCGTAATGAACCATTTTATACAACATTTGTTGTGAAAAAAATGGGTGAAATTTTAGAAAAAGATGAAAAAGAGTTAGAAGATTTAACAACTTTTAATGCGAAAAAGCTCTTTAATATAGAGTTTTAATTTAGTTTTTGGTAGAATCAGGCAAAAAATTATAAGAAGTTATCTATTTTGAAATCTATTATTTTACTATTTTTATTTCCTTTTTTGCTTTTAGCAAATGTAAATTATATGTCTAATTACAACAAAGAGTTAGCCCTTTTAGAGTCCTTAGATATAGAACCATCTTTTTTATATGACCCTTTGATGGAGAATATTCGTATATCAAATAGCTCTGAAGATAAAAACAAATATTTCTTCGATGCATTTGATAGTGCGTACCTTTTTATTCCAACAATTAAAAATATTTTAGTAAAAAATGGGATTCCAAAAGAGTTTTTATATTTAGCTATGACAGAATCTAACTTCTCTGCAAAAGCACACTCTAACAAAAAAGCAGCTGGACTTTGGCAGTTTATGCCAGCAACAGCAAAAGATTATGGATTAAAAATTAACACTTATGTAGATGAAAGAAGAGATCTTATTAAATCTACAAAAGCAGCAGCAAAGTTTTTGAATCAACTTCATAAACAATTTGGAAAGTGGTATTTAGCTGCTATTGCCTATAACTGTGGGGCTGGAAGGCTTTCAAGAGCTATTAAAAAAGCGGGAAGTGATGATATTCGTGTGTTACTAGATGAAAAGAAAAAATATATTCCACGTGAAAGTCGTAACTACATACGTAAGATTGTTGCATTTGCTTTAATGGGGAACGACGAAGAGTTTTTACTCTCTAGCCGTTATGAGCACCTTTTAAATGTTGCGAACACTTACAATGTAACAACACTCTCTTTACCAGCTGGTGTTTCTTTGGCATATTTAGCAGATATTTTAGATATGCCACTAGAGGAGCTTAAAAAGCTTAATAGACATTTGAGATATGGCTTTGTTCCACCAAATGTAAAAAGTTATTCTGTTTATATCCCTTATGAAAAACTTTCTTTATTTAAACGTCGTTATGAAAATAAAAAAATAAGAAACTTTTATTATGTTCATGAGGTTAAGTCTGGTGAAAACTTAAGTATATTAGCAAGACGTTATGGTGTACCATATAAAGCTATTATGCGTTTTAACCATTTAAAATCTACTTTTTTAAGAGTAAAACAAAAGCTTGTTATTCCTGTAGTGAAAAAAGTTTCTTCATCAAAAGTTGGAAAAAGAAAAAATGTAAATTATTATGTTAGGAATGAGATTTAATGAAGCTTTTTTTTGTTGCATTATTGATAAGTTCTTTGTTTATTGGGTGTAGTACACGTGGAAAAGGAGTGTATAAAGTTCATTATGATGATATAGATAGATTTTATGATGATGAAACACCAAACAATAAAGAGTACTCACACTATACAATGAGACCATATACAATTAAAGGTGTACGCTATTATCCAACACCTGTAAATATTGGGGATATTTTTTATGGTCGTGCTAGTTGGTATGGTCCAGATTTTCATGGTAAGTTAACATCAAATGGTGAGAAGTACAATATGTACTCTATGACAGCAGCACATAAAACTTTACCAATGAATACGATAGTAGAAGTAACAAACAGAGCCAATGGTAGAAAGGTTCGAGTGCGTATTAATGACCGTGGACCATTTGTAGCAAGTCGTATTATTGACCTTTCTAAAGCAGCAGCAAGAAAGTTAGATATGATAAAAACAGGGACTGCCTCCGTAAAATTAAAGGTGGTAGGGTTTGCAAAGAAAAAATCAACAAAAAAAAGTTCACGCAAACGTGTTGTGCATAAAAAAAGAGTCACGAAAAATCGTTATACTTATAAAAAACCAGTAAAAAAGGTACAAAGAGGGAACTATGCTTTACAAATTGCCTCTTTTTCAAGAATTGATGGTGCACTTGCAATGCAAGAGCGTTACAATGGGATAGATGGTTATAAAACGGTTATTAAAGATGTAGAAGATGAGTATGGACGTATTTTTAAAGTGATTTTAAAAGGTTTTAAGTCAAGACAAGAGGCATTAAACTATAGAGATAAATCAGATTTTCGCTATGCTTTTGTAATTAGAGAGGATGAAGAATGAGAACAAAAACAAGAACAACTAAAGAGACAGATATTACTATTTCATTGGAGCTTTTTGGAACGGGTAAGAGTAAAATTAACAGTGGTGTAGGTTTTTTAGATCATATGCTTGAGAGTTTTGCAAAACATTCACTTATAGATTTAGAGATAACTTGTAAAGGTGATACACACATAGATGATCATCACAGTGTAGAAGATATTGGGATTGTACTTGGAAGTTTATTTGCAGAGGTTATCTACCCTGTAAAAGAGATGGAGCGTTTTGGAAGTGCAAATTTAGTGATGGATGAAGCGTGTGTAAGTTGTGACTTAGACTTAAGTAACCGTCCATTTATTGTTTTTGAACTTAATTTACAAGGGAAAGTTGGCAATTTCGATACTGAACTTGTAGAGGAATTTTTTAGAGCATTTGTTCTTAATGCAAAAATTAGTGCACATATTATTCAGCTACGTGGAAAAAATCAGCACCACATTATAGAGGCAGCTTTTAAAGCTTTAGCGGTAGCATTACGTCGTGCAACTACAAAGAATGAGCGTATAGGGATCCCTAGTACGAAAGATGTATTATGATTAAATTACTTGTTTTAGATGTAGATGGGTGTATGACAGATGGAAAAATTGTTTATGATGCTAATGGTGTAGAGAGTAAAAGTTTTAACGTTAAAGATGGTTTAGCTATTACTACATGGATAAAAATGGGTAATGATGTAGCTATTATCACTGGCAGAAAATCAACTATTGTAGAAAAAAGAGCAAAAGAGTTGGGGATTGTTCATCTGTTTCAAGGTGTAAAAGATAAACAAAAAGTTTTAGAAAAACTTTTACATGCACTACAGATAAAACTTAGTGAAGTAGCAGCAATAGGGGATGATTTAAATGATTACCATATGCTTCAAAGTGTTGCTAAGAGTTTTACACCAAATAATGGTGTAAAAGAGATTAGAGAGATTGTAGATGTTGTACTTCAAGCCAAAGGTGGTGAGGGTGCAGTTCGTGAGATGATAGACTCAATAGTTGAGCAAAACAATCAAAAAGAGGCATTTTTAGCACACTGGTTATGAATATAAATATATTTTTTCTCTTCATTATTACTGTTTTATTTGGTGTTTATTTTGGTTTTAAACCTTTAGATATAGCATTGAAAAAGCAGGAGCAACTACCACTTGTAGAGTTAAGTAATTTTACACTTTATGAGGTAGATAGAGTAAAGTTAAGAACACAATTAACAGCTAAAGATGCAAAAAAATTTGAAGATCGTTATGAGATTCAAAATATAGATTATACAGATAACAAAAAAGATTTTTTAGTAAATATTCAAGCTCAAAAGGCTATCTATAAAGATAACAATATCTTTTTAAACGGGGATATCTCTTTTGTACGTGAAGATGGTTTTACTTTTCATACCCAATCGGCAAAATATGAAAAAAAAGATGATCTTCTTACAATAAAAGGGAAGTTTTTTGCGAAAAATAAAGATAGCAATATGAGTGGAGAAAACCTTTTATATAAAATCGATGATGAAGTTGTAGAGTCTAGAAATATAAAAATAGTTTATGATTTGAAAGAGAGTTTATAGGTATGAGATGGTTTTTATTATTATCTTTATTGAGTGTTTTTGTGGTGGCACAAGAGTTAAAAATAGAGGCAGAGTTTTTTAAAGTAGATGAGAAAAAAGGGGTTTCTTTTTTTCGTGGGAATGTGCATATTAAAAAACAAAATGATGAGTTAAATGCTTCAGAGGTATATATTTATACAGATAAAAACCATAAACCTACAAAATTTCAAGCACAGGGTGATGTTTCCTTTGCTATTGAAACAAAAAAACATGAAAAATACAGAGGCAAAGCACAAAAGGTTATTTATATTCCAAAAACAAAAGCGTATTCATTCTTTGGAGATGTACACCTTATGCAGGTAGATAAACAAAAAGAGATAAAAGGTGATGAAGTGGTTTTACAAACAGTAGATGGTAAAGCGTATGCAAAGGGTAAAAAAAGTGGCCCTGTTATAATGATATTTGATATAGGTGAGGAGTAAAAATGGTAGAGATTGTAGATGCGAAGTTTATAACATCAGCACCAAATGTAAAGTTAGCACCACCTTCAGATGAACAAAATGAAGTTGCTTTTATGGCAAGATCGAATGTTGGTAAAAGTTCATTACTTAATGCTCTTACTAATCATAAAAATTTAGCAAAAGTTTCTTCAACACCAGGAAAAACAAAACTGATTAACTATTTTGATGTTACATTTTTAAATAGAGAAGATTCTTCAAAAACAATAGCGAAATTTGTAGATTTACCAGGATTTGGTTATGCAAAGGTTTCAAAGTCTCAAAAGCATGACTGGGAAAAAAACTTAACAGATTATATTACAAAACGTAAAAATATTAAGATTTTTATTCACCTTATAGATTCTCGCCATCCTCATTTAGAGATAGATAGAGATGTTGCAGAGTTTTTGGTAAACAATGCAGATGAGAGTCAATATATTGTACAAATTTTTACAAAAATAGATAAACTCAATCAAAAAGAGCAAAATGCTCTAAGACGTGAATTTCCAAATGCTTTAATGGTTTCTAGTGCAAAAAAGAGGGGTTTACACAAGGTAATACAACTTATTTATGATATTTTGCATGAAGAAGAGATTCAAGAGGAAGTAGATGAAGCTCTGTAGTGCAAAACTTAGTGATATTGGTGCTATTCAAAAACTAGTTGCTCAAGAGGTGGAGAGTGGTGTACTTTTACCTAGAAGCGATGATGAAATAGCAACAAATATTCGCTCTTATATTCTAGCTTATGAGCAGGAGCGTTTAGTTGGGCTTTGTGCTTTACATATCCACACCCAAGAGTTAGCGGAGATTCGCTCATTAATTGTAGATAAAGATTTCCGCTGTGCTGGTATTGGGAAAGAGTTGGTTTTAAAAAGTATAGCAAATGCACAAAAGTTAGGGTTAAAACGTCTTCTTTGTTTAACATATCAAGATCAGTTTTTTAAACTTTTAGGGTTTGAAGAGATTCCAAAAGAATCGATTCCTGAACATAAAATTTGGGCAGATTGCATCAAATGTAAACATTTTCCTATATGCAACGAAATATCTCTGATAAAAAAACTTTAAAACAAATTGGATATCTTTTTGCTTTTATTCTCTATGAGAGTTTAAGTAGTATCTATCTTTTTTTACCACCCCTTTTTTCTGTACTTTTTTTCCTTTATGTAAGTGCATTGAAACAACATAAAAACTTCACACTTTTTTTGATTATTTTGGCACTTTTATTTTTTGAAGCAGATAAAGGTTACACAGCATTTAGTTCCATTTTGTATTTTACACTGATTGCAAAGTTTGTAATGCCAAAAGTTGTACAAAATTTTGGATGTAGTGGGTGTATTCGCTTTAGTTATGTATTTTTTGCATATATTGGGTTTTATTTTGTCTCTTTATTCCTTGCAAATATTTTTATGGCACAGCCTCCAGAGTTTAGTTATTATATAATTTACTATATAGTAGTAGAATTCTTTTTTGTGAGCTTATTATGAGATTACGTATTTTACTTTTTATCTTTTTTTCTGTTTGGATAGCTCTTTTGGTAAGAGTTTTTAATTTAGCTATTGAATCAAATAGTTATTATGAAAAACTAAGTCTTAACAATACGATTAAAATAGAGAAAATTGCACCTGTAAGAGGGGAAATACTCGATAGAAACAATAAACCTATTGCTATTAATCAGTTAGGTTTTAAAATACAGTTAAAACCTCATCTTCGTTCAAAACGTAAAATAAAAGAGTTTCAAAAAGAGGTGGATCTTTTAGTTCACTATTTTCCTGAACTTAAGAAAGAGAAAATTATTAAAAACTATAAGAAAAAAGACTCTTTTTATAATCATAATTTTATAGATGTTGTTAGTTTTATCCCCTATAAAAAAATGATGCCTGTCTATTCTCTTTTAAATCTACGTGAAAATATTAAGATTGTTTCTGCACCAAAACGTTATTACCCTTATGGGCATATAGGTGCTCATATGATAGGCTACGTTGCACGTGCAAATCGACGTGATATTGGAGATGATGAGCTTTTAGAGCTTATTGGGCATATTGGAAAAACAGGTTTAGAAAAATATTATAACACTTACTTGCAAGGGGAAGCAGGTTATAGAAAAATAAAAGTAAATGCAAGTAACCAAGAGATAGAGGAACTCTCAAGTAAAGACCCAATAGAAAATAGAAAACTAAAACTAACACTCGATATGGAACTTGAAAAGTATATAGATAAACTTTTTAAGAAAAAATCGGGTGCAGTTGTAGTTATGGGTGTTGATGGTTCGATTTTAGCTGCAAGCAGTTACCCTAATTATGATTTAAATATTTTTGTAAATGGA
Source organism: Helicobacteraceae bacterium (assembly GCA_027063225.1). Classification (GTDB taxonomy): domain Bacteria; phylum Campylobacterota; class Campylobacteria; order Campylobacterales; family Sulfurimonadaceae; genus Sulfurimonas. The sequence goes on from JAMOSG010000039.1 coordinate 44,113, forward strand.
ATGTCTTATAAGATGTACAATGACTTAGCAACAAACCCTGAACACCCCTTTACAAACAAACTTGTTCATGGGCTTTATCCACCTGGTTCTACCATAAAAACTGGTTTGGGACTTTTGTATATTACAACAAAGTTAAATGAGAAATGGAGTGTTTATTGTAAGTCTAATTTTCCAATGAGTGGAAGGATATTTCGTTGTTGGAAAAAAAGAGGACATGGAAGAACAAATGTTGTAAAAGCGATACGTGAGAGTTGTGATGACTATTTTTACAAAGGGAGTGTAGAGATAGGGAATATGGCAATGAGCAAAGCTTTGAAGAGATATGGTCTTGGTAAAAAAACAGGTATAGATTTACCAAATGAGTTTATTGGTGTTGTTCCTTCACGTGAATGGAAAATGAGAAAGTATAATCGTGCTTGGAATATTGGAGAAACACTTAATACTGCCATTGGGCAGGGGGATTTTTTGGTAACACCTATTCAAATTGCACAATTTACTGCTTTGTTAGCAACAGGAAAACTTCCACGTCCCCATTTTGCTAAAGAGATAGGCTCAAAAGAGGTAAAAGCAGAATATGAAGATGTTTTAACGCCAAAAGAGAAGAAAAAACTTCCTATTATTCAAAAAGCGATGTATCAAGTGTGTAATTCTCCACATGGAACAGCGCACCATTATCTCTCTTTAGATGGGATGAAAATAGCAGGTAAAACAGGAACAGCACAGGTTATTGGGATTAAGCAAGATATTAAAAAAAGAAAGTTAGAGCATGAACTTGCATACTATAAACGCTCCCACGCATGGTTTACAACCTATGGACCATACAAAAATCCACAATATATTGTTCTTGTAATGGTAGAACATGGTGGGCATGGTGGACATGCAGCAGGAGCTATAGTTTCAAAGATATATAAAAAGTTAAGAGAACTTCATTATATTAAATAGATTTGCTATAATTGCAAAAGAAAATCATTCAAGGAAAGAATTTTATGGGTAGAGCGTTTGAATATAGAAAAGCAGCGAAACTAAAAAGATGGGGAAATATGTCTAAACTTTTCCCAAAACATGCTAAAAAAATCACTATTGCAGCAAAAGATGGTGGGGGTGATCCTGAGTCTAATGCAAAGTTAAGAACAGCTATTTTAAATGCAAAGAGTGACAACGTTCCAAAAGATGTTATTGAAAAGGCTATAAAAAGAGCAGCTGGTAAAGATGCTAAAGATATTTTAGAAGTAAACTTTGAAGCAAAAGCACCACATGGTGTTTTACTTTTTATTGAGTGTGCAACAGATAACAATACGCGTACAGTTGCAAATGTAAAAAGTATTTTAAACAAAAATGGTGGAGAGCTTTTAACAAATGGTTCACTTGACTTTATGTTCTCAAGAAAAGCTATTTTTGAGTTTAAATTACCAGAGGGTGTAGATATTGAGGAGCTAGAATTAGAGCTTATTGATGCTGGACTTGAAGAGATTGAAGCCGAAGATGGTGAGGTTATTGTAACAACTGATTATACTGATTTTGGAAATATGCAAAAAGCACTTGAAGAGCAAGGGATTGAACTTGACAAAGCTGAGCTTCAACGTGTTCCAAACACTCCTGTAACAATTAGTGAAGAGCAACAAGAGGAAGTTGATAAAATCATAGAAAAACTTGAAGATGATGAAGATGTACAACACGTCTTTACAAATATAGAATAATCTCCACAAATTTGTGGAGAGATTTTATGTTTACACTAACTAAAGAGACTTCAACACTTCTTGAAGTAAAACAATCAAAATTTATAGCCCATTTAGTTCCATATAGTAACTACGAAGAAACACTCAAACACCTCAAAGCACAACATCCAAAAGCAAGACATTTTGTAGTAGCGTATCGCTATCTTAATGAGTATGACCAAATAGTGGAACACTCAAGTGATGATGGTGAACCAAAAGGGACATCAGGCAAACCCTCTTTAATGGCACTTAGTGGTGCAGAGCTTATAAATGTAGGTGTTATCGTAGTTCGTTACTTTGGTGGTACAAAACTAGGTACTGGAGGGCTTGTAAGAGCTTATAGTGATGCGGTAAATTTAGCAATAAATGAAGCCAATCTTGTTGAGTATGTAAAAACATTTCAAAAGAGCATAGAGATTGCGTATGCGGATGAGCGTTATGTAACATATGAGGCTGAAGCATTTAATGTAAGAGTGTTAAATAAAGAGTTTGGAAATAATGTTGTTTTTACACTAGAGGCTTCTAAAGAGGAGTTAGAAGCACTTTTGCAAAAGCTAGAGAGGGTTGTGCTTTAGCGGTGCTTTCTATGCTTTTGTCTATCTGCTCTTACTGAGCGTTCCCAAAGATAATTTACAAGTAAATACCCACCAATAGAAACTACAACAGAATAAAATGCCGTTCCTACATAAAGTGGGATAAAAATATTGTCTATATTGTTTGTAAACCACTCCATTGAGATCTCAACCTCTTCAATTTTAGTGCCTAGAAAAAATGAACCTGTTAAATACTCAATATAGTAAAGTGGAGGCATCGTAAAAGGGTTTGTAAGCCAACACATAGCTAAAGCTATTGGGACATTAAACTTCAAAAGTGGCATCATCGTAATAACAGCTGCCATCTGCATAGGCATAGGGATCATCGCAATAAAAAGACCAACAAAAACAGCATTACTCACCATACGTCTATTGGTTGAGAGGTATTCAGGGGAGATATGATATTTTTTAATAAATTGTTGGAGCTTTTTATTTTTGCTAACTTTTTTAAGGGCTTTTCGAATCATTATTCAACCAAATTTTTTTGTGATTATAGCAATATTTTTAAGGAAATGCTAGAAACGAGTTTTTATTTTGTGAACTTGAGTTTGTTGTGATATAATGTTTTTGGAATAAATATTTAGGTTGGGTAGTTTTAGTTTAATGTTTAGAATAAAATGTAAGAAGAGATAAGTATGATAGATAATGTAATAACAACAAATTTTAGAGAATTATTTAAGAATAGGATACAGTTTATTATTCCTTTTTTTCAAAGGGGTTATGCTTGGGATAAATCTCAATGGAAGCAATTATTTGAAGATATAGAAAATGAAATTATAAGTGAGATTGATAAGTATAGTAAATATTATGAATTTGAACATTTTTTTAGTTCAATTGTTGTGATGCCAAAAAATAATAGTACTTTAAATGGAATACAAAAGTTTGATATTATTGATGGGCAACAGAGGATCACTACAATATATTTATTATTAGCAGTTATTAAAAATATATTACAAGAACGAGGAAATGAATCAATAGAAGCTAAAAATTATGCAGTAGAATTAAATCAATATCTTGAAAATAATTTAAATTTTGGCGAAGAAGGTGATTATAAAAAATTAAAAGTTTTTAGTAGTAAAGGTGATAGACTTTCAACTTATAAAATTGTATTTAATACAGACCCTCAAGATAATTTAGTAAGACTTGATAATCAATTTATAAATCATATCAGCAAAGTTACATTATTTGAAAAATGGCTGTATGGTACAAGTAATACTAAACACAAATTAATTAAAAAGACAACAGAAGAATTAGTATTACTATCAAATATATTGCTAGATTGTCTAAAAATTGTATGGATACCACTTGCACCAGATTCAAATAATGCACAAGCAATATTTGAAAGTTTAAATGCAAGAGGAACTCCTCTTAGTGCTTCAGAGTTATTGTGTAATTATATTTTTAGAGGATTTGAAAATCTTAGTAATGAAACAATAGAAGAACTTCATAATGATTATTGGTTATATATTGCTAATAAAGAAAATATTAAATTTGATAACTACTTAATGCACTTATTTTCAATAGGAGAATCTAAAAATATTGGTAAAGGTCATAAAATATATACTTTTTTTAAAAAACATTATCCAATAATAAATGAAAAAAATAGTTTAAATCATTTACAAAGAATTAAAGATTATTTTATATATTATGATTTGATTATAAATCCTAGAAATATGCAAGGTGTTGATAGTAAAATTATAAATATACTAAAAGATATAAACACAACTTCTATGGATTCAGCTACTCCATTTTTAATGGAAATTTTAAAAGATTATATTGATAGTAATATTAATCTCAATGAATTACTATTAGTGTTAAATGAAGTTTTAACTATGATAATTAGAGTAAAAATTGTTGGTCAATATACTGCTCAAATAAGTAATTTATTTCCAAATTTATATTCATATATAAAAAATAAAGAAAATAAAATTGAAATTTTACATCAACGATTTAGAGAATTTGACTATTTTATATCTGATGAAGATTTTGAAAATGCTTTTGTAAATAATAAGTTATATGCCAACAATAACCAAAATTTTACAAGAATGATTTTGATAAAAATTGATAAATTACAACATTCTTTTGGACAATATCCAGATTATTCAACATTAAATACAATTGAACATATTTGCCCACAAAATGGTAGAGATGAAACGGGTTGGACTAAATATTTAGAATATGATGCTCAGAATGAAGAATTGTTGAAAGTAATTCACACGATGGGTAATCTTCTTTTATTAAGTCGACCAGCAAATTCACATGCAAGTAACAATCCATTTAAGGAAAAAGTTTTAACATATCATAAATTAACTTATCTAAATAAAGATATAATACAAAGATATGAAAATGGTATTACATGGAATATTGAAGCAATCAAAAATCGTTCAAAAGATTTAGCAAAAATTGCTTTATCCGTATGGAAATGGACATAAATTAAAAAAAGGAATAAACAAGATGGCGATAATATCAATGTTTTACGGAATTATTATCTCTATGTATTATTTTGATAATAAACAACATAAAATTCCACATATTCATGTGAAATATCAGGGAGAAGAAGCAGTTTTTTCAATATCAGATGGAGAGATTTTAGAAGGTAATATGAAATCAAGTAAGAAAAAGCTTGTAGAAGCTTGGATTTTAATCCATGAAGATGAGCTTATGGCAGACTGGGAATTAGCAATCAATGGTGAAGAGATATTTAAAATAGATCCATTAAAATAGGAGGTAATTATATGTATCCAAGAGTTAAAGATGTCCAGCCAACTGATGATTATAAATTAATTTTAACTTTTACAAATGGAGAAACCAAAATATTTGATGTAACACCATATCTTGATAAAGGATTTTTTAAACAACTAAAGGATAAAAGTTATTTTAAAAGTGTAAAACCTTTTATGGATAGTGTGCAGTGGCAAAATGGACAAGATTTTTGTCCTGACACGCTATATTTGGATAGTCAAAACCTAACAAATCAGAGAAGCTCATAATCTTTAAGGTTAAATTATAGCTTACTTTTACTGTTAAAAGATATAGCATAAAAGCTTGGAATTGATAGATAATTAATTTTCATTAAAGATTGTACTTTAAGAGATTTTGTGCCATAATCTTTACACTATAGACTTCAAAGGAAAATAAAGAATGTCATTTCAAAAACTTGGTGTATTTCAACCACTTTTAGATGCTATAGAAGCATTAAACTACAAAGAACCAACACTTATTCAAACAAGAGCTATCCCTCTTGTTCTTGCAAAAAAAGATGTTTTTGCAACAGCACAAACTGGAACGGGAAAAACAGCTGCTTTTGGTTTGCCACTTCTGCAGCGTTTAAAAAAGCATAATCCAAAAGGTGTTAGAGCTATCATTCTCTCTCCTACGCGTGAACTTACAATTCAAATTTATGAAGATTTAACGGCGTATGCAAAAAACTTAGATTTAAAAATAGAAGTAGTAGTAAGTGGAAAAGATATAGACAAACAAAGAAAAAGGGTGCGTCAAAGTGATGTTGTTATTGCAACTCCAGGAAGACTGCGTGAACTTACAACAAGTGGCTTAGTGCTAGATAATATTGAGATATTTGTTTTAGATGAAGCAGATAGAATGTTAGATATGGGATTTTCTAACGATATTAAGGCAATAGATAAACTCCTACCAAAACACCAAACACTTTTATTTGCTGCAACATTTAGTGACAAGGTGAGAAAACTCTCAAAACTAATTTTACGCAAACCCGCATTTATTGAAACTGCAAAAAGAAACACAACGGTAGATACAATTAACCAAATAGCTTACGAAGTAGATGCCGATAAAAAAGCATCGCTTCTTGCATATCTTATAGGTTCACGCAACTTTGAACAAGTGCTTGTTTTTACACGTACAAAAGCAAGTGCAGATATTTTAGCACAAGAGCTACCAAAAGATGGATTAAAGTGTGGTGTTATTCATGGCGATAAAACAAAAGCAAGTCGTTTAAAAACATTACAACAGTTTAAAGAGAAAAAAATAAAAGTACTTATTGCAACAGATATCGCTTCACGTGGATTAGATATAGAGAATCTTCCTTATGTTATAAACTATGAACTTCCAGCAGTTGCAGAGGATTATGTACATAGAGTTGGAAGAACTGGTCGTGCTGGAAAACATGGGGAGGCTATATCACTTTTAGATGTTTATGAGAAGCATGAAATCAAAACAATTGAACGTTACATTGGGCAAAAGATACCAAAAGAGGTTGTAGAGGGGTTTGAACCAGATCCAAATATACGTAGAAAAGATAAAGAGGAAGTGAAACTAAAATCTGAGCATAAAGTGGTTGTTCAAAAACCTAAAAAGAAAAAGCAGCCATTTTCAAAGTCACAAGCAAAAACAAATAAAAAAAGAAAAACAACCAAAAGGGGTTAAAGAGGTGTTACCTCACTAGCATAAAGACCTTTTGGTCCCTCTTTTACCTCAAAGCTTACACGCTGGTTTGGTTGAAGTTCTACACGTAAATCATCTATAAATACAACATTTTTAAAATGTACAAAAATATCCTCTTCGTTATTATCACGCCCTATAAAACCATACCCTTTAACAGGATTGTACCACTTTACAGTTCCTAATTCTTTTTGCATCAACTCTACTTTTTAATTTTTTTGCGATTATAGCCAAATAATGTTACTATTTTGTTATGTTTAAAGATTATCAATTAGAAATTTTATATCAAGATGAATATATAGTAGTTATAAATAAACCCTCAGGGATGTTGGTGCATAAATCTCCGATAGATAAAAATGAAATTTATTATGCTATGAAGATTTTACGTGACCAAATTGGGCAATGGGTTTATCCAATACATAGGTTAGATAAGCCAACCTCTGGAGTGCTTTTGTTTGCACTAGATTCAAAAACAGCAAGAATTTTAAGTGAAGATTTTAAAGCACATAATATAGAAAAGAAGTATATTGCTATTGTAAGGGGTTATACAGAGCAAGAGGGGTTTATAGATTACCCATTAAGTGTAAAAAATGATAAAATAGCCGATAAAAATGCAAAAGAAAAAGAGGCTCAAGAGGCACAAACACACTACAAAACTTTAGCTCATGTGGAACTTGATTTTAGTGTTGGAAAGTATGCAAAAACTCGCTATAGTGTAGTGGAACTTACACCAAAAACAGGAAGAAAACACCAACTTCGTCGCCATATGAAGCATATCTCTCACCATATTTTAGGAGATACAAAGTACGGTAGAGGAGAACACAATAAATTTATACGTAAAGAGTTTGGATGTCACAGACTTTTACTCCATGCTAAAACACTTTGTTTTTACCATCCAAAAACAAAAGAGTATCTCACATTTCAAGCCAAAGAAGATGAAACATTTCAAAGTTTTTTGGAACTATTTAATTTAAAATAGGGTAAAATAGCACAATTAATAATCCATTCACTCAAGGAAATCTATGTTTGAAGTAGTTATAGGGCTTGAGGTCCATGTACAGTTAAACACAAAAACAAAACTTTTTTGCTCGTGTCCAACGAGTTTTAATCATAAACAAAATGTAAACACTTGTCCAACTTGTTTAGCACTTCCAGGAGCTTTGCCTGTTTTTAACAAAGAGGTTTTACATAAGTCTATTATGTTTGGAACAGCGATTGATGCAACAATAAATGAAGTTTCCTATTTTGATAGAAAATCTTACTTTTATCCAGATTCTCCATCTGCATATCAAATTACACAACTTTATACTCCTGTTGTAGAGCATGGAAAATTAACAATAGATTTTGAAGATGGTTCAAATAAAACTATTAGAATCAACCGTGCACATATTGAAGCAGATGCAGGAAAAAATATTCACGATGGAGATATCTCTAAAGTTGATTTAAACCGTGCAGGAACACCACTTCTTGAGATTGTAAGTGAACCAGATATGCGTAGCGCAGATGAGGCTATTTTATACCTTAAAAAGCTTCACTCTATTATTCGTTATTTAGATATTGGTGATGCAAATATGCAAGAGGGGAGTTTTAGAGTAGATGTTAATGTTTCTATTCGCCCTAAAGGTGATGAAAAACTTTATACTCGTGTAGAGATTAAAAATATTAACTCATTTAAGTTTATCCAAAAAGCGATAGAGGTTGAGGTAGCTCGCCAAATAGATGCTTGGGAAGATGGTATTTATGATGATGAGATTGTACAAGAAACACGCCTTTTTGACCAAGTAAAACAAGAAACTAGAAGTATGCGTGGAAAAGAGGAAGCTGCAGATTACAGATACTTCCCAGAACCAGACCTACTTAAAGTTGTTGCTACAAAAGAGATGTTAGAGAAATATTCTCAAATTCCAGAGTTACCAGATGCTAAAAAAGAGCGTTTTATTAATGAATATAAAATGAATGAATATAACGCTTCTGTAATTACATCAAGTGTTGAGATGGCAAACTTTTTTGAAACTATGATGAGTTTAGAGGGTGTTACACCAAAAACTGCAACTTCACTTTTAACAGTTGAATTTTTAGGACGTCTAAAAGGGGAGCAAACACTTACAAACTCTTTAGTAGATGCACTCAAACTTGGAAAATTAGCACAAAGAGTAGATGATAAAACTATCTCAGGAAAAGCTGCTAAAGAGGTTTTAGATTACCTTATGGAAAATGAAGCAGATGTTGATGATGTTATTGAGAAACTAGGGCTTAAGCAAGTAACAGACACAGGTGCAATTGAAGTGATGTGTGATGAAGTGATAAATGCAAACCCAGAAAAAGTTGAGCAATACCAAGGTGGAAAAGAGAAACTCTTTGGTTTCTTTGTAGGGCAGGTGATGAAAGCAAGCAAAGGAAGTGCAAATCCACAAGTTGTAAATGAAATTTTAAAAGCTAAACTAGGGTAGGGTATGTTTAAAGATTGGATAGTTGATGCGGCATATGCTTTACAAACATCCAATCGTTACCAAAAAACACGGAAGTTTTTTTACAATCTTTTAGAGAATAGTAGTTTTCAATATAAACGTTATTTTGATATTACTATGGTTGTACTCATTATTGTGAGTGTAACTATTTTAATTCGTGAAGTAAAACATGATGTTCCATCTTATATAGTTGATTTAAATACATACTTCATCTCTTTTATTTTTTTTATTGAATACTTGTTACGTTTATGGATTAGTAGTAGTGTTTCAAAAACAATTATTGAGCATAAAGAAAAAGATACTTTATTAGAGAGAGATTTTAATTTATCGTTAGCATTTTGGCGTATTGTTCAAGATAAATTAAAATATATGACCTCTATCACAGCTATTATCGATCTTCTTGCAATTTTACCATTTTTCCATCAACTAAGACTTTTACGTATTTTTATTTTATTTCGTGTTTTTAAACTTTTTCGTTATGCAAGAAGTGTACAAACATTTGCTTCTGTTTTAATTAGTAAAAAATTTGAATTTTTTACACTTTTTATTTTCTCTTCTATTATTATTTTTGTATCTTCTGTTTTAATCTACATTATGGAGGCTAATAACCCTAATTCTGCAGTTAATACTTTATATGAAGCTTTTTATTGGTCTATTGTAACAATCTCTACTGTAGGATATGGAGATATTACACCAACAAGTACAGAGTCTCGTTTTGTAGCTATGTTGGTTATTACAGCGGGAATAGCAGTTCTTGCATTTACAACTTCTTTAGTGGTATCAGCATTTACAGAGAAGTTAGATGAGATTAAAGAGCTTAAAAGTATAGATGATTTAGCAAAAATTGAAGAGTTTTATATTATTTGTGGATATGAAAAAATAGCTCAAGAGGTATGTAAAAATTTAGTAAAGAACAATAAGCTTCTTATTTTAGATGAAGATCCTCTACGTATAGAACAAGCCCATAAAGATGGTTTTGAGGCACTTAATTATGATCCAGGAAGTATTGAGAGTTATAAAAGATTACATATCGATATGAATAAGCAAGTAAAAGCAATTTTATGTTTACGTGAAAGTGATGTTGAGAATGTTTACACAACATTGACGGTTCGTTCTTTTAATAAAAAAGTTTCTATATTATCCCTTTTAATAAATAATAATAATAGAAAAAAATTGGAATTCGCAGGAGTAAATGAGATTCTTTATTCAAAAGAGTTAGTAGGACTTGTAGCACGTGAATTTGTTGGAAAACCTGTTGCATTTGAAGCTATTCATGCACTTCGTTCAGAACTTAACAATATTAATATAGATGAACTTTTAGTAACACAGAGAATAGCACAAAATTTTACTTTTGTAGAGGAGTTAGTACATAGAAAATATCGATTACTTCTGCTTGGAATTTATAAAAAATCTCATAAGCATTTCTTTTTTAATCCAATGGGTTCTATGGTTTTAGAAGAGGGTGATGTTTTATTGATTATTGGGAATGTTATGTTTATGAAAGAGTTTGAACAATATCTCAATAAAAAGCGAGTTAAATAGATGAAGCAAGTAGCACTTATTTTTGGATATAACGATTATGGATCACAAATAGCAAAAAATATTATACAAAAATATAAAGAGGTTATAATTTTTAAATTGGATGATGATGAACTTCGTAGTGATATGCAAGAGCATATTATTGAAAGTTTTGATTTAAGCGATGAGTGGAGTTCCATTGAAAAAAAGTATGATCTCAATGAGTGTGTAGCTTTTTGTGTTTTAGAGGATGATGCAGAAAATATTTTTTTAACAATATCTTTGCGTTCACAGTTTAAAGATTTAATGATAATAGCACTCTCAAGCGATAAAGAGAGTGCTAATAAGCTTTCTATGGCTGGTGCAAATAAAGTAATACCTGTTGTGCAAACAACAGCTCAAATGATTTCAGATATACTAGATAAGCCAGTAGTTACGGAAGTTTTACACAGTTTATTATATGAACAAAGTAATTTAAAAGTAGCTGAAATTAAACTTGAAGATGCAAGTTATTTTAAAGGGGAGTTTCCAACACAAGTAAAATGGGAATTAGATTATAATATAATGCTTTTATCTGTTATACATACAAATGGAAATAATGAATTTTTATATTCTTCTAAAGAGCGTCATCATCCCTTAGAAGATGGAGATAGTTTAGTGGTTGTTGGATATGAAGCAGATATTGAGTTGTTTAAAAAACGTATAGGAGTGGTAAAATGAAAATAGGAATTATTGGAGCAGGAGCATGGGGAAGTGCTTTAGCATTTGCATTTTCACAGAAAAATGATGTTGTTATCACTTCACGTAGAAAAAGAGATCTTCCAAATTTTGTACCATTACAAGAGGCTTTAGAGTGTGAGTATTTAGTTATTACTGTACCTGCTCAAGAGGTTGCTGCTTGGTTGGAGAATAATTTTGTTTTTAAAAATCAAAAAATTTTAGTAGCTTCTAAAGGTATCGAAGCAAAAACAGGAAGATTTTTAAATGAGATATATACACAATATATTCCAGAGGAAAACTTAGCATATCTCTCAGGGCCCTCTTTTGCAAAAGAGGTAAAACAAGCACTTCCAACTGCACTTGTTGTAAGCTCTACCAATGAGACTCTAACTAAAGAGTTTGTATCTTTTTTACCAGATTTTATTAAAGGTTATACCTCAGATGATGTTGTAGGTGCAGAGATAGCAGGGGCATATAAAAATGTTATAGCTATTGCTGCTGGTGTAGCACAAGGATTAAATCTTGGACAAAATGCAAGTGCGGCACTTATTTCACGTGGACTTGTGGAGATGCACCGTTTTGCAAAAGCTTATGGGGCTAAAGATGAAACTTTTATTGGGCTTGGAGGGGCTGGAGATCTTTTTTTAACAGCTTCTTCAACAATGAGTCGTAATTTTCGTGTAGGGCTTGGTTTGGCAAAAGGGCAAACAAAAGAGGAGATTGTTCAAGAGTTAGGAGAGGTTGCAGAGGGAATAGGAACTGCGTATGCACTTCATAGTATTGCTAAAGATTTACATAAACCAATTGCAACAGAGGTGTATAAACTTTTAGAGGGGAAAAATCCTCAAGAATCTTTAGTAGATTTATTAAAATCGTAAAGGTTTTTTATGCAAAATCAAATTTTTAAAATAGCTCTTGGCTTTGGAGTGGGTGGGGTTGTTTTTGCAATTTCACTTTTACTTTTTAACCAAACACAAGCAACTCTTTTAGGGCTTATTGGTTTTTTAGTGACACTTTGGAGTAATGAAGCACTACCTTTGGGAGTAGTTTCACTTTTACCAATTGTTTTGTTTCCAGCATTTGGAGTTTTAGGTACTAAAGCAACTTCTATTAATTATTCTCACCCCATAATTTACCTTTTTTTAGGTGGTTTTTTACTTGCTATTGCAGTAGAGAAGACAAATCTTCATACATACATAGCAGATAAAATATTATCTTTATTTCCAAATACTCCAAAAGGTATGATATTTTCTTTAACACTCACTTCTGGAATTTTAAGTTCAATTCTTTCAAATACAACCACAACGCTACTTTTAATGTCTATTGCACTTTTTATTACAGATAAAACAGATTTAAAAATGCGTTTTGCCTTAGCTATTGCTTATGGAGCAAGTGTGGGAGGGATTATCACTCCAATTGGTACACCACCTAATCTTATTTTACTTGGTATTATGAGTGATCATAACCTTGAAGCACTACCATTTTTTCAGTGGGTTTATATGGTTGCACCTCTTGCGTTTATGATGTTTGTAAGTGTTGCTTATATTTTGGGATTAGGAGTAGATAATACTCCACTCTCTACACATATTGAACAAGATGATTTAACATTTGATCAAAAAAAAGTTTTATTTGTGCTTCTTGGATTAATTACAGTTTTGTTTGTTAACGCTCCTATTAAATCATTTTGGAGTGGGCTAGGGCTTAGTGAAGCTGGAGTTTTACTTGCTGCTGGACTTTTACTTTTTATGCCACCCTTTTCTATTTTAGAATGGGAGGAAGATAAAGCAAAAGTTCCTTATAAAATTATGTTTTTATTTGGTGCAGGTTTTTCTATTGCAAAAGCATTTAGTGTTACAGGGCTTGCAGATGAAGTTGCATCTTACCTTTTAGCTCTTACAACTTTACCACCAATGCTTTTACTTTTAAGCATCGCAGCCCTTGTTGTTTTTACAACTGAAATTACATCAAACACAGCACTTACAGCTATTATTTTACCTGTAATTTACTCTGTAACAATTCAAGCAGACTTAAATACAATGCTATTTATGATGGTTGCTACAATCGCTTCAAGTTATGCTTTTATGTTGCCAATAGCAACTGCACCAAATGCTATAGCTATGAGTAGTGGGGCAGTGCGTATTAAAGATATGGCAAAATATGGACTTATTTTAAATATAGTAGGTCTTTTTTATATTGTACTTTTTGCTGAGTTTTTTTGGAAAGCTATTTTGTAGAATCTCTTTTACGTAGTAGCATATAAAAATCTTTAAAAATTAAAAAAAGACAATAAAACCAAAGTGCATTTAAAATTGGGTTATTATTTAACCCATGGTTGTAAAGGTAAATAAAACCTAAAAAATAGGGCCACTTTAAAAAATAAAAAAATAAAATTCCAGCTCCGTAGAGTTCACGTAAAGTTCTTTTCATAACTATTTCTCCTGTTTTGCAATAGCATCTATGATATTATCAATATATCCATCACAGGTGTGTATTTCCCCTTCATTTGATTTTAGCACAATTTTTTCTCCAAAATGGGAAAGTTTTGTAATTTTATCGAGTTTTGGGACAATATCATCTTCATTTACAATTCTAAAAAGTTTAATCTTTGATTCATATTCTTGAACAAATTGTTTTGTACCAATAGGGGGAGCACCAAATGTATAGATTTCAAAATTTTCTTTTGCTAATCCTTTTTCATAAAGGTAGCAACCAAGAAGTGTTGCAAGAGCTCCACCTAAGCTATGTCCAGCAATAAGAAATTTTGCATCTTTTAACTCTTGAATGTCATGAAGAAACTCTTTATTTTTTAAAATTTTCTTTTTTGTCTTTAATGTATGGAAAAAGAGTGTTAAAGCTTTATAAAACCCACCATGAACTTTTCCTTTTTTTTGATTATTTAAAAAAAGTTGATATTTAAGGGAAAAATTTGTAATCCAGTCTTGAGGCTCTTGTGAACCTCTAAATATAATAGTATATGTTGTTATATTTGTAGTTTTGTCTTTTTTAGAAAGAATTAAAAATTGTAAATCTACAAGAGGAGCATTTCTTTTAAAAAATGCAAAAATCGATTTAAACCATCCAAAATCTTTAAAAAGTGTGTAGTTTTGTTTTGAGTAGTATTCAAAATGATCAAAATCATAATTTTCTTTTAATATTTTTTCAACAACATTTTTATCTTCATAAACCAAACTAGAGAGTTGTGCTAAAAGAAGAGCTTCATTAAGTTGAAATCCTTTTCTAAAAATTGGATTATAAAGCTTTAACCCACTATAACTTTTAAAAGAGATATCCCATATAATTTCTATCTCTCTTTTAAGGGTTAAACGTAAAGTTGTAAGGGGTTTTAGTTTTTTATAGTGTTTTGAAACTGAAAAATTATTATTTTGGAAATAAATTTTTTCTTTATATTTCCACTCCTCATTCTCTAAGAGTTCTATTGTTGAACCTGACATCTCTTTTGGAAAAATCTCATCTAAATCTACAGGTCTCCCAGATGGAATAGAGATAATATGTGTTCCAGTAGTAAGTGTTTTTTTTATTTTCATCTTTTTATTCTTTGTAATGAAAGTATCATTCCGTTATAATAGCATATAATTTAACGAAGGATTAAAAAATGTTTTTAAATCAACTTAAAAAGAAACAAAAAAAAGCTTTTTTACAATTAGCACATCATATTGCCCGTAGTGATAGCGATTTTTCTTTATCTCAAAGGGATATTATATCTCAGTATTGTTTAGAGATGCAGATAAAAGATATTACATTCAAAGAGGAGAAGTTTAATCTTAAAAAAACTCTTGCTAAATTTGATACAAAACAGAGTCAAAAAATTGTATTACTAGAGATTATGGCTCTTATTTATTCTGATAACTATTTGCATAAAGAGGAGAAAAAAATTTTAGATACAATGATTAAAAGTTTTAAACTCAATGAATCTTTAAGTGTTATTTATGCACAGTGGAGTAAATCTATTTTAGCACTTTATGTTCAAGGGCAAGCATTAATAGATCTATAATGTTTCCTTGTAGTGAATGTGGATTATGTTGTCAAAATATTGCGGGGATTGAGGAGTTAAAATCTTTTGATCTTGGTAATGGTGTATGTAAACATTACAACACAGTAACAAAAAAATGTAATATATATGATACAAGACCAGAAATTTGTAACATTGAGAAGATGTTTGAAAGAAAATATAAGCAATTTTTTTCTAAAAAAGAGTTTTTTATAGAAAATGCAAAGGTATGCAATTTGTTGCAAGAGAAATATCAACTCGATAAGAGTTTTAGAGTAATAATAGGAGATATGTAGATGCCAATTCCTTTCATTTTAGGTGGATTAGCACTTGCTGCTGGTGGTTATGGAGTAAAAAAGGGTTTAGATGCTTCAGAGAAAAATGATAAAGCAAAAAGAATTATAAAACGTGCAAAGCGTCGTTATAATGAGTCTAAAGAGACTTTAGAGCAAAAACAAGAGTTTACAAATAGTAAACTTGAAGATCTTGGTAGATTAAAAGTGGAAATTTTTACACATCAAATTAAAGATTTTATAGAACTTATTAATAAGTGTAAAAAGGGAGATTCTATTTATGAAGATAAAAGATATTTAACACAAAATGAGGTAAAAGATCTTGTTGTAGCTGTAGATAATTCTTTGGAAATATCATCAGGGCTTCTTAGTGGAGCAACTGCTGGTGCACTTACTGGTATGGGTGCTTATGGTGCAGTAGGAATGTTAGCTTCTGCTTCAACTGGAACTGCAATTAGTACACTTAGTGGTGCTGCTGCAACAAATGCAACATTAGCTTGGCTTGGTGGAGGTTCTTTAGCATCAGGTGGACTTGGAATGGTAGGTGGAACAGCTGTTTTAGGTGGTTTAGTTGCTGGCCCATTATTGGCTGTTGGTGGAATGTTTTTGGATACTAAAGCAGAAGAGAATTTAACTCAAGCAAGAGAACAAGAAGCAGAGGTTGATATTGCCGTAGAGCAAATGGATTTAGTAGTGATAAGTTTAGATGGTATAGTTTTAAGAGTAGATGAACTTCAAGATGTTCTTATAAGTACAAGAAAGCGTTTTAATAAAATGTTAAAGAATTTACCATCATCAAATTATTGTAAATCAGAAGAGTTTAAAAGATTAATGATAACTGCAAAAATATTAAAAAATTTACTTGATATCCCTGTTTTAAATAAAAAAGGGGAAGCGAATGCAAAAGTAACACAAAAAATTGAAAAAACTTTAAAACTTGGAGCATAAACTATGAAAAAGAAAATAATCCCAAAACCAACACCAGCACAAGCTTTAGAGGGTTTTAAGATATTGACAGAAGCATATCAAAAAAACCATCAAGTTACAGAGCAAGAGAAAACTAAGCGTGAACAAATAGCAGCTTATAAAGAGGTGGAGCTTGCAAAAATCTCTTCACAAAAAGAGATTTTGCAAGCTTACTTATCCAATATTTTTGCTGAACGTAAAGAGGTGATTCATAAATTGTTTGATACTTTAGATCAAGGGATACAAAAGGGTGATACAACATTAATTCAACAAAGTTTAGCTGGTGTAGTTGCAATCGCTAAAGAATCTCCACTCTCAGGAGTTCAGTCTTTATTGAACGATTATGAAGATGAGAGTGTTCAAAGTATCACTATTTAAATTTCTCCTGTACTAATAACTACAATCTCTTTAGCATTTTCTAGGGATGAAGATTCAATCGAGATGGAATGATTTTTATTGATTGTCCCTAGAAATGTGAGATTGTTTTGAGCGAGATGAAATTTTAATTTTTCAATATTTGTTTGTAACGATTTATCAAGATTTGAGAGTGTTATAGTATTTATTTCGGCATCTTCTGTAACAAATAGATTTTGAAAAAGTTTATGTAAAGAGATTTGATTTGCGACTTGAACAACATATTTAGCAAGTAGTTGATTAGAGATGATTACATTTGAGAGTTCCATTTTTTTAATTTGCGATGCTATTGTTGCATCTTCTACTAAAAATACAAATTTTTGTAGTTGAATTTCACTATAGTACATACGTAGATAAAGTGCTATTCTATAGATTAGCTCATTTTCTAAATTTAGTATGATAATATCGTAATTATTTAAATGGTTAGAGAAAAACTCTTTTTCTAAAAGTTCTTTTGTAGATGGATTTATGTTATGAATAATTGAATTCTCAAAGTCTAAAAACTCTTTTGTTTCAACTGCTCTTTTGTCCCCAACAATAAGAATATTCCTTTGAAAAAGATCAGCTGGTTGCTCAATGTTAATTGTTTCTTTATAATGATAAGATATTTTTTTCAAAGATATATTTTCTTTACTTTTTGCTGCAAAAATGAGCCAATCAGATTTTTGAATAACAGTGTCAAAAACGTTAATCTGTATATCAAAATCGCCATTATTTGCTCTACTAATACCAAATAAAATGCCATTTTGCTGAGCAGCTACAATTTCTCTGTATGTTTTTCCAACAACATTGAGCTGTTTTGGATCAAGAAAATAAAACTGATAGCTCTCAAATGAGAGAAGTAAAGACCATATATTATAAAAATTAACATCTATCATTGAGATATTTAAAAGACTATTTAAAATATTTTTAGGGGTAATAGCAAAAAAGTGATTATTTGTAAGGTTGTT
Organism: Helicobacteraceae bacterium; assembly: GCA_027063225.1. GTDB lineage: Bacteria > Campylobacterota > Campylobacteria > Campylobacterales > Sulfurimonadaceae > Sulfurimonas. Next base: position 62,175 of record JAMOSG010000039.1, read on the forward strand.
AGTGAGTTTTCCAAAATCATTTTCTTTTTGTGATGAAAAAACTACAACTATTTTCATAGGATTAAGTTGTTGACGTTTTTGTTCTAGTTTATTTTTAAAAGCTTTATCTTGGTAAAGTGTATTGATGATTTTAAGATTATGATTATCTTTTAAAAAATCATTTTCAAAACTTTGATCATTTAAAATAATAAGAGAATGAGCATCTAAAATAGAGATTTGTTTATATTTATTTATATCATATAAATCTCCTATACGTACACGAATTGTAAGGGCATTATAATCTTTTGATGTTATTTTTTCCAAAAAAAGTTGTGTTTCTTCATAGTGATGTAGCAGTAAAATAACTTCATGAGATTCTTTTTTAGAGTTATAAAGATGGTTGAGTTCCTCTAAAATATTAAAAATCGTTTCATTATAATTTATAATTATTGTGTGATTTTCTCCTAAAAAGTTAAGTTTCCCTAGTCTAATATCACGCAAAATTTCCTCTAAAAAAGTGGTTAATACTGAGACTACAAAAGATAAAATGACCACACCAACAATCATTAAAACTAAAGAGAAAAATAATGTTGCGTTTGACTGTTTTGCAATAAATAAAGAAGCTGGATCAACAAAAATTGTGTAAGTATCTTCAATAGAACCTATAAAAAAGCTACTAGATACGATAAGTAAAAGTGAAAATAAAATGATGATACTAACTTGAATAAAAATAGGCTGTAAAACAAACCATTCTTTGAAGTTATTAAATTTTTTAAAAAACATTTTATTTAACATTTTTGCAAACCTTTTTTGTGGAATCTTAACATATTTTTTTTGAGAAATTTAGATTTTAAGAGTTATGAAGTTATAATTTTAAAAATTTAATAAAGGTTTTGAATGATAGTACATATTGTAATGTTTAAATTTAACGATGAAAACAAAGCACAAAATTTAAAAAAAGTAAAAGGGATGTTAGAAGCACTTCCAAGTAAAATTGATCCACTTTTGAGTATGGAAGTTGGGATAGATTTTAACCAAAGTGAAAGAGCTTTTGATTTAGCACTTTATTCAACTTTTGAAACAAAAGAGGGTTTAAAAGAGTATGCAGTAGATCCTGCACATTTAGAAGTTGTTGAATTTATTAAAAAAGTAACATCTGAGTCAAAAGTTGTTGATTATATAAAATAACAGTGTTTGTTTTTACTATATGTTAGATACAATCATAGCAGAACTTTAAAAAATTGAAAGACTTGAATGATGAGAACTTATAATACTCTACTTACAACACTTGATGATTTAGAAGGTTTTATTAGAGAAAATAAAATAGAAACATCTAAAAATGTTTTAGTTCAAATCTTTACAGGTCTTGTTGATGAAATTTTTATTCAACATCTTGTAGATTCTTTAAAAAAGATTATTCCACATATCCAAATTATTGGTTCTACTACAGATGGTGAAATTTTAGATGGTCAAGTTAAAGAACTCTCTACTGTGCTTTCTTTTTCTACTTTTGAAAAAACACAACTTCAAACCTACTATCAACCTTATGAAAACTCTCCTAAGCTATTAGCAAAAAAACTTTACAAACAATTTTCTTCTACAGAAAATAAAAGGCTTTTTCTAACTTTTATAGATGGTTTAAATATTAATGGTGAAGAGTATATTAAGGAGTTTGGAGCTCTTAATAATGACGTGATTATTGCAGGTGGTTTGGCTGGTGATAATGCCCATTTTCAAAAAACGTATGTTTTTACGCAAGATACTATTTTGGAAAAAGGTGCTGTTGGTGTTTTGTTAAACTCTACAGAGCTTTTAGTTGGAACAAATTTAAGTTTTGGTTGGAATAGAATAGGGAAAAAACTTAAAATTACAAAAGCAAAAGAGAATGTTGTTTATACAATCGAAGATATTCCAGCAGTTGATATGTATTTAAAATATCTAGGTTCAGATATTTCAAATGATTTACCAGCAACAGGGGTAGAGTTTCCTTTAATTTTAAATAGAAACGGTATAGATATAGCTCGTGCTGTTGTTGGTGTAAATAAAGAAGATGGCTCTATGCAGTTTGCTGGAAATGTAGCAGAAGGGGAGTATGTACAGTTTGGATATGGAAATGTAGATATGATTCAATCTAAAATTCCACATACAATGCAAAAGATTACACAAAATGCAGTAGAGAGTATTTTTATATACTCTTGTATGGCACGTAAAAGATTACTTGGAAAAGAGATTGAAAGTGAGATGCTTCCACTTGCTAAAATGGCACCTTTGAGTGGTTTTTTTACATATGGTGAACTTTTTACACACAATAACTCTTATGAACTTTTAAACCAAACAATGACAGTACTTACACTTAGTGAAAAGAGTACTTCTAAAGTGAGTGGAGATTTTGTAGAGAGAAAATCAAAAGATACTCACAAGCGTACAATTAATGCTTTAACACACTTAGTTGGTGTTGCAACTCAAGAGTTAGAAGAGCTTAATGAAAAACTAGAGACAAAAGTACAAGAGGAGGTTGAAAAAAATCGTCAAAAAGATATCACTCTTCTTCGTCAGAGTCGTTTAGCACAAATGGGTGAGATGATAAGTATGATAGCTCACCAATGGAGACAACCTTTATCTGCTATTAGTAGTGCTGCAGCTGGTTTAAAAGTAAAAGCACAGTTACATAAAGTAGAAAATGATACGATTATTGAGATAAGTGATAAGATTTTATATTCTTCTCAATATTTAAGTAGTACAATAAATGACTTTAGAGATTTTTACAAAGCAAACAAAGAAACAAGAGAGTGTGGTTTTAATGAAATGTTAGATGGGGTTTTGAGGATTATTGGTTCTCAGATTAAAAATCGAGGCATTACATTGGAATTAGATTTGCAAGCAAAAGAGAAGATTAGAACTTATCCAAATGAGGTAAAACAAGTTGTAATGAACTTGCTTAAAAATGCAGAAGATGCTTTGTTGATGGCTTCGATAAGAGATCCTTATATTAAGATTAGGACATATAAAGAGGGAGAAAAATTTATTTTAGAAGTTTCTGATAATGCAGGTGGTATTGAAGAAACTATTCTTCCAAAAATTTTTGATCCTTATTTCTCTACTAAAAAAGAGAAAGATGGAACAGGACTTGGATTGTATATGTCTAAAACCATTATAGAAAATCATTGTAATGGACAACTAATTGCATACAATAATAAAGAGGGTGCAATCTTTCGAATAGAGTTGGAGAGTAAAGAGAGTTAAGATGGAAAATTTAGATAATATTATAAAATATAGTAAACAACTCAATTTGTTATATGTAGAAGATAATGAAGATGCAAGAGTAAACTCTCTTTTTATTTTTGAAGAGTTTTTTAATGAAATATTTGTAGCTGTTGATGGGGAAGATGGTTTTGAACTTTTTTCACAGAAACAAGAGAGTATAGATATTATTATTACAGATATTAATATGCCTCGTCTTAATGGTCTTGAGATGTTAGAAAAGATTAGAGAAATAGACAAGCAAATACCTGTTTTAGTGCTTTCAGCATACAATGAATCTAACTTCTTTATGGAAAGTATTAAACTAGATGTTGATGGTTATTTGCTCAAACCTATAGATTTAGAACAGTTTTTATCAACTCTTTCTAAGGTGGTTGAAAAGGTCAAGTTGAAAAAGGAAGCACAAAAAAATCTTAATTTTTTACATCAGTATCAAGAAGCGACAGATGCAAGTACAATTGTTTCAAAAACAGATGTTGATGGTGTAATTACTTATGTGAATGATGAATTTTGTAAAGTTTCGGGTTACTCTAAAAAGGAAGTACTTGGAAAAACACATGCTCTTATAAAATCAAACCATATGTCACCTAGTGATTATGCTGAGTTTTGGGATACAATTAAAAATAAAAAAGAGATATGGCAAGGAACATTTAAAAATGTAGCTAAGAATGGTAGTTTTTATTACTTAAAAACAACAGTAAAGCCAATTTTAGATGAAGATGGCAATATTATTGAATTTATTGCTTTAACAGATGATATTACAGATGTTATGAATCAAGAGAAACAGTTTACTGATTTATATAAATCTTTAGATGAGCCTATGGTTGTTCTTTTAAAAATTGAAGATTTTGATGATATTTATAATTACTATGGACAAGCTCTTATAGAAGAGATAGAACAAAGTATTACACAACTTATTTTAGAGAAACTTCCAGCTGCTTTTTCAAAAGATAAGTTTTTTAGATTAGGTCAAGGGGAGTATGGCTTTGTAAAAACTTTGATGAATTCACATGATGTTTGTGAAGGGATTCTAAAAGATTTTCAAAATGATTTAAATGATTCCGTTATTACCATTGAAGGAGTTGAATACAATATCTCTATTTTGATTAGTTTCTCTTTTGGTAAAGATGCTTTAGATAATGCAAAATATGGATTAAAAGAGTTAGAAAATTCACATAATATTTTTATTTCTGCAACAAATTTATCAGATAAAATGCATAAAGAAGCAGATGAAAATATTAAAACACTAAAAATGATAAAAAGTGCTTTAGCAGATAATAGAATAGTTTCTTATTTTCAACCAATCGTAGATAATAGAACAAAAGAGGTTGTAAAGTATGAATCACTTGTACGTTTAATAGATGAAGAGGATAATGTTATCTCTCCATTTTTCTTTCTTGAGCGTGCAAAAAAAGGGAAATATTACAATCAGATTACACACAGAGTTTTAGAAAACTCTTTTGCAGCACTTAAACAAATTAAAGAGGATATTTCTATTAATGTTTCCTCTTTAGATATTGAAAAAAAAGCAACACGAGATAAAATTTTAGAATTACTTCGTAACGCTAAAGAGGATGCTAAAAGAGTTACAATTGAACTTTTAGAAGATGAAGAGATACGAGATATTAAAACTTTTAAAGCATTTATTAGTGACGTGAAAAATTTAGGTGTAAAAATTGCAGTAGATGATTTTGGAAGTGGTTACTCTAATTTTGAACGTCTTTTAGATTATGAGCCAGATATTTTAAAAATTGATGGCTCTTTAGTAAAACATCTTGTAGAAGATCGTTATTCAAGGGATTTGGTAGATACTATAGCTGTATTTGCTTATAAACAAAATATGGAAATTATTGCTGAGTTTGTTGAGAATGAAGAGGTATTTCAAATTTTAGATGATATTGGTGTACAATATACACAAGGGTATCTTTTTGGTAAACCTATGCCTCTTAGTGAAATAGTTGACGAATAAAATAACTAAAAAGACTACTTAAGTCGTCAATATAGTTTTTTCTTCTGGTTAATCTTTTAAGGAAATTGTGTTATTCTGCTTGGAAATTTTAGAAGGAGTTTTCTATGGCAGAACCAACATTAGAAGCAATAGATGATTACAATGAGTTAAAAGGTGACAAGAAAAAAATTGTTTATATTGTAGTTCTTGTATCGCTTATTATAGGTGCTATTTATAGTATATCTTACAATTTTCTTGGTAATGCTAAAGGTGCGTTACCTATTGATGATCCAATAGCAAAAGTTCCTGTAAGTAAGGCACTTCATTAGTATAGATTCGCTATAATTTGCCATCTAAATAACCAATATGAAAGGTGGTTTTTATGCTGATGGCATTTGTAGTGATCTATTCACTTTATGTTTTAATTTCACTTTATGTAAGTGTGATGCAAATAGGTTTTATAAACAGAGCAAAAAAGCAAGAGGCTATTTTACTCTCTCCTGTTGGCTTTTACAAAGCTGGTAACTATAGTGTTGCTAAAGAAAAGCTCTCTTTAGTAAAAACATTTGTAGATTATATTGTTTTTATAGCATGGCTTGGTTTTGGTATTAAATGGCTTGAATCGTTATTTATTACACAAGATGAAGCGTTTATGAATGTAGCTATAGTTATGAGTTTTGTTCTTATTAACTCTCTTATCTCGTTTCCTTTTGATTACTACGAAAAATTTGTTATTGATGCTGAGTTTGGTTTTAATAAATCCTCTTTAAAACTCTTTTTAAAAGATACTTTTATCTCTTTAGTTGTTACGCTTGTACTTGGATCTTTTTTAGTGTGGGGCATTTATGAGATTATGACAACTTTTTCATTATGGTGGTTATGGAGCTTTTTATTTATTTTTACATTTGTAATTCTTATAAATATGTTTTATCCAACATTTAGAGCAATGTTTTTTGATAAACTCACACCACTTCAAGATGAAACACTCAATGAAAAAATTACTCAACTTATGCAAAAAACAGGATTTGTAAGTGATGGTATCTTTATAAGTGATGCTTCAAAAAGAGATTCACGCCTAAATGCTTATTTTGGTGGACTTGGTAAAACAAAACGTGTAGTTTTATTTGATACTTTACTAGAAAAACTCTCTACAAATGAACTCTTAGCAGTACTTGGACATGAATTAGGGCATTTTGCACATGGTGATATTTACAAAAATATTGCATTAGTAGGTGGTATGCTTTTTGGTATGTTTGCTCTTTTTGGAAATTTACCACAAGAGATTTTTTTAGAATTAGGTATAGCTCCTACTCCTTATGCTACAATGATTTTACTTATGCTTTTTATGCCTGTTTTAGGATTTATTATGATGCCTCTTATGGGGATTGTAAGTCGTCATAATGAGTATGAAGCAGATAAAATGGGAAGTGAGCTTGTAGGTAATGCAGGGGAGATTGAGTTGGCAAATGCACTACAAAAACTTGTAGAGGAAAATAAAAGTTTTCCACTTTCACACCCACTTTATATTTTCTTTCACTACACGCATCCACCGGTGTTAGAGCGACTCAAAGCTTTAGGTGTAGATTTAAAAAGTGTAGATGAAAAAGAGGCTATGCAAGGTAGTTGTGAAGCAAATATTGATTAATCATAGAGGAAAGAGATGCAGAGGTTAAATAAAGAGATTATTTTAAATTACTTACAAGAACATAAAAAAGAGTTTATGTTGAAGTATAACCTTAAGAAGATAGGTCTTTTTGGAAGTTATGCAAAAGATTGTGCTTCTTATGATAGTGATATAGATATACTTGTAGATATGCCTCCATCTTTTAAAAATTATTATGAATTAAAGCACACGTTAGAGGAGTATTTTCATAAAAAAGTTGATTTAGGTTTAGATAATACTTTAAGAAGTTTTGTAAAAAAAAGAGTTCAAAAGGAAATTATCTATGTCTAAAAGGGATGTTGAACTTTATATAGTGGATATTTTAATAGCTATTAATAAAATTGAACGTTACTCTAAAAAATTTACAAATGCTCAAGAGTTACTTTATAGTGAACTTGAATGGGACGCTGTTATAAGGGAATTAGAAATTGTTGGAGAAGCGACAAATAGTCTTTTAAAACTTAATTTTTTAAATCAAGAGTATAGAGTTATTGTTGATTTTAGAAACCAAATAAACCATGGTTATTTTGGTATTGATGAAAATATAGTTTGGGAAGTAATTACGAGTTATTTAAAAGAGTTTCGTATGGCATTATTTGATATCATTAAAGAAAATAATATCTCTTTAAATGAAGCAATAGAATCCGCAAAAGAGGATAATAGTTTTAATCAAAATATATTACACTTTTTAGATTCTCTAAGTAATGAGTTTAATTGAACTAAAGGATAAAAATGAACATAGTAGAGTTAGATAAGAAATATGTTTTACCAACTTATGCAAGAGTTGAAGTTGAGTTTGTCAAAGCAAATAATGCGACACTTTTTGATAGTAATGGTAAAAAGTATATAGATTTTACATCAGGTATTGGGGTTGTGAGTGTTGGGCATGCAAACAAGCGTGTAAATGATGCAATTTGTAATCAAATCAATAATATTACACACATTTCAAACCTTTACTACATTGCACCACAAGCAAAAGCAGCACAAAAAGTTGTAGAGGCTAGTGGGTATGATATGCAATGTTTCTTTGCAAATAGTGGTGCTGAGGCAAATGAGGGTGCGATTAAAATTGCACGTAAACATGGTGAGCGTGATGGTGAGATAAAACGTTATAAAATTATTACGTTAAAGCATTCATTTCATGGTAGAACAATTACAACTGTAAAAGCAACAGGGCAAGAGGCGATGCATAATTATTTTGGACCATTTCCAGATGGTTTTGTCTATGCACAAAATATTGAAAGCATAGCAGATATGTTAGATGACCATACAGCTGGAGTTATGATAGAGCTTATTCAAGGTGAGGGTGGAGTTGAACCACAAGATAAGCAAAAAGTTCAAGCTTTAGCAAAACTTTTAAAAGAAAAAAAGATCCCTTTAATTGTAGATGAAGTGCAAACAGGAGCTTATAGAGTAGGAGAGTTTAGCGCTTCACAAGCTTATGGAATTGAGCCAGAGATTATTACACTTGCAAAAGGTGTTGGTGGTGGTGTACCTGTTGGTATTGTTATGACATCACTCAAAGGTGTTTTGAGTGCTGGAGATCATGGTTCAACATTTGGTGGAAACTATTTAAGTGCAACAGCTGTTTGTGAGGTTGTAGATATTTTACAAGAGTATAAACAAAGTGGAGCTTTAGATGAAACAATAGAGTATTTCGATAAAAAACTCCAAGAGTATTTCAAGCAAAATAAAGAGCTTTATACAGAGTGTGTTGGTTTTGGACTTATGCGTGGACTTCGTGTAAAAGATGGCGATACATTAACAAACATTATAAACTCTGCAAGGGAAAATGGAGTTATGCTTTTAAAAGCTGGACGTAATACATTAAGATTTTTACCACCACTTACAATTACAAAAGAGGAAATAGATGAAGGTTTTGAAGCACTTAAGCATATTTCTTTGTAGTTCACTTCTTGTTGCATCATCGCAAGAGTATCTTTTAGATACAAAGCTTCAAGAATTTGAATACGATTATGAAAAAAATAAGGCACAAAGTAATTTACTAAAAAACTCTTGGATAGCTCCTATTATGCTTAATTACTCTTACACTAGAAGCAATGCTACTTCTAGTGATGAGTCTTCTCAAGCTGCTTCTGTATCTATTACGCAACCTATTTTTCAAACGGGTGGGATTGTTTATGGTATAAAGTATGCAAAAGCTCTTAAAGAGTTTGGAAACTATACAATTGATCTACAAAAAACACAAATGAAAAAATCTGTTTTAGAGTTACTTATAAAGCTTAAACAGATAGATTTAAAACTACAAAAGCAAGAACTTTTAATTCAAAATGCACAACTTGATTTAGATGCAAAACAATCACGTTACTTAAATGGGGAGATAGATTCAGGATTTTTAGATAATGCTATTATTAAACTAAACTCTATGACTTTGGTACGGTATGATTTAGAAACAGCTAAACAAAATCTTCTCTCTAGCCTTAAAACACTCTCTAAGATAGACTATAAAACATTTCCTTTGCCAAGGCTAAAACTTTTAACAAAAGAGGAGTTTTTTCAGCAAAATATTTTGTTAAAAATGCAAAAAGCGAAGGTGAAAAGTAGTAGTTATCAAAAAGATATGATAGTAGCAAAATATTTACCTCAAGTTGCTTTAATAGGTAGTTATAATTGGAGTAAAATACCAGCACCAATAGGTGGTAAAATAGAACAAGATTATTATAATTATGGAGTATCTGTAACACTTCCTTTAAATGTTAATAGTTTTGATGATATGGAAGCACAACGAGTTCAACAGTTTAAAGAGAAGCTTCTTTTAGAAGATAATAAAAGGGAACTACAAGCACTTTATGAAAGAGTAGAGCATAACTTGCAAAATCTTAAAAATAAAGAGCAACTTTCTCTTCAAAGTGTAGCAATTTATAAGAAACTTTTAAAAGATACAACAGTGTTATTTCAAAGTGGATATAAAACTGCTGCTGATGTCTTGATGCTACAAAATTCTTTAACAACAGCAAAGATAGATAAAGAGATTTTAGAATTAGATAGAGATATTGAGTTATTAAATTTATATGAGATGGTAGAAGATGAGATTTAATGAATATATGAACAAATGGTTGTATGGTAAAGATGGTTACTATGCAACCTATAAAAATATAGGAAAAGAGGGTGATTTTTATACTGCAGTGAGCAGTAGTAAGTTTTTTGGTGGGAGTGTTGCTAAGCATATTATTAGTTTAGTAGATGAAGGTTTTTTGGCAAAAGATGGTACAGTATGTGAGATAGGTGCTCATCACGGCTATTTTTTAGCTGATATTATAGAGTTTATCTATACTCTTCGTCCAGAGCTTTTAGAAACTTTAGAGTTTGTAATTATTGAGCGTTTTGATGATTTACAAGAGTTTCAAAGGAACTATTTTAAAGAATCTTTTGGTGATGTTGTAAAGCTTACACATTACAAATCTTTGAGTGAAATGCAAAGAGAATCTACTTTTTTTATAGCAAATGAAATTTTTGATGCTTTTGGATGTGAACTTTACTATAAAGGTAAAGTAGCTACTGTAGATGAAAATCATAACATAGAATTTAATGAAGTAGATGAATGGGTAGAAGCAAAAGCAAAAAAATACCATAAAGAAAGAGGTGAGATAGCTTTAGGGTATGAAGAGTTTGCACAAGAGATGGCAAATGCTAGTAAAACTTTTGAGTTTATGAGTTTTGATTATGGTGAGATGCAAGCAAGACCAGATTTTTCAATTAGGATTTATACAAAACATAAAGTGTATCCATTTTTTGATGAAGAGATAAAAGAAAAACGAGCAGAGCTTTTTGCAAAGAGTGATATTACTTATGATGTAACTTTTGAACATATAAAAGATGCTTATGAAGAGGCTGGAGTAGGGTTTGTAGAACTTAAAGCTCAAATGACAGCTCTTGTAGATATGGGTATAATAGAATTACTTGAAATTTTACGTGAAAAAGCAGATGAAAAAATTTATAAACAAGAACTTGAAAAAGTAAAGATTTTAATTCTTCCAGATTTTTTAGGGGAAAGATTTAAAATGATTCGTTTTAGAAAAACTGCAAAATAAAACTTGATTGTTAAAAATGGAAGTTTGAAGTAAGCCAAAAAGGCTTACTTGAGAAAAGTAAATCTCTAAGGTTTAGAGATAGAAACTGCTTTTCTTTCGTGGAAGTGGAAGTGATCTTCAAGATCAAGCATACTTAAAAGTACAGGAACAACTAAAAGTGAAGCAATAACTGCCGCAACTGTTCCAAAAATAAGTGCAACCCCTAGACCACCAAATACGGCATCTCCAGCTAGTAGAGTTGAAGCTAGAATAATAGCAACTGCTGTAAGGAAAATAGGTTTCGCACGAGTTGCAGATGAATATGCAATTGCTTCGAATTGGTTAAGACCTTTTTCTTGCATTAACTGTTTTGTAAAGTCAATAAGAAGTAATGAATTACGAGAACTAATACCAATAAGTGCAATAAATCCAATTAGTGATGTTGCAGTTAAGAAGAATGTATCACGAGTGAAAACATCCATAATCCAGTGACCTACAATTACTCCAATAATAGAAAGGAATGAACCAAGTAAAATAATACCACTAAGTGCAAAGCTTTTATAGTAAATAACCATGAGTAAAAAGATAAGAATAAGTGCAGCAATAAATGCACCACCAAGTTCAATAAAAGTATCGATTGTTACTTTCATCTCACCATCCCATACTAAGTCATAAGATAAAAGAGTTCTCTTATCTGTAAGACGAAGATTAAACATGTCAGTTGTTTCAACTTTGTAGTCATCTGAAAGTGTATCTATAATCATCTCTCTAGCATCAAGAAGTGGATATACTTGAGAAACCATATCTGTCATTGCAAGTACATTTGTCATTTGGCGTAAATTTTTACTCAAAATTTTAGGATGAGATTTACCAGGAATAATACGAACAAGTTCTGTAACTGGTGTCATCATACCACGACGATTCATTAGTTTTAGAGATGTTAATTTACTTTTAACAGAAGCTAAATCTTTTCTTGTAAAAGCTTTAGATTTTGGGCTTAATGTTAAGAAAATTGGAATTTGATCATTATATTTTTCAGAGTTTTTAACAGTGATTTCCATACCTTTGAAAGCAAGATATAAAATATTGTTAAGTTGTTTAATATCAACACCACTTCTTGAAACTTTAGAGCTATCTACAATTATTTCAAAAGTATCATAAATCTCATCTTCCATTGTATCGATATCTACAAGACCATCTGTATGTTCAAAGATCTTTTTCACTTTATTTGCAACTGTTCTAATTCCATTAGCATCGCTACCATACACTTCTAAAACAATATCTGAAAGTGTTGGAGGACCAGCAGGTGGTTCAACAAATGAAATTACAGTATCTTTATAAATATTTTCACACTCTTGTTGAATCTCTGGACGAATTCTTTGTACCATTAAAAATGATGGTTCATGTCTATGGTGTTTAGGTGTAATATTTACAACAATTTCTGCAACATTTTCAGAATTCTTAAATGCAGAACCTTTAATAAGACCAGCAAAATCAAGAGGGGATCCCATTCCTAAAAATGTTTCAATATTTAAAACATCATGCTCTTGTTTTAAGTGGTTTACTACACAATCTGTTACCTCTTTTGTTTGATGGATGGAACTACCATTTGCTAGTGTAATATATACATTAAATGTATCATTATCTTTACCAGGAAGCATTTTCGCAAGAACTAATTTAGTTGGTGCAATCATAAGTACAGATAAAATAAAAGCAACAAGCGTCATAACTAAAATAATACGACGCTCAAGTGGATTTTGTATAATCTCTAAGAGAATTTTTTCAAATTTATCATACATTAGTGATGATCTCCTTCAGGTCTTTTTAACATTCTTACTGCCATATAAGGTGTAAAAATATAAGCAACAAAAAGTGAAGCAATAAGTGCTACAGGAACATTTTGTGGAATAGGCTTCATAAATTGACCCATCATACCACCAACAAAGTACATTGGAACCATCGTCATAATAATAGCAAGAGTTGCAATGTTTGTGGCAGAACCAATCTCATCTGTTGCTTCAATCATTAACTCATCCATATCTTTATGAGCGGAATCTGGTGAGTGTAAATGTCTGTGAATATTTTCAATAACGATAATAGCAGCATCAACTAAGAGTCCAAGTGAAAGTAGGAATGCAAAGAGTGTAATCCTATTGATTGTTTGCCCTCCAAGATAAGCTACAAAAAGAGTTACTGAAAGAATCATAGGTACTGTAATTGTTACAATAACAGATTCTCTCCAACCAAGTACAAAAATAAGAAGTATAGCAATAATTACAATTGATAATACAAGGTGATATACTAGTTCATTTACAGCTTCATCTGCACGTGTACCATCATTTCTTGTAATTACATAACTAATACCATTTTGTGCTAAATAATCTTTGTAAAGTTCAAGTTCTTCAATTACGGCATCTGAAATAATTACAGCATTTGTACCTTGAAGTTTTGAAATAGTTAATGTAACTTGAGGAATTTGAGGAGAGAAAGTACCATCCCTACGAGATACATTAATATAACTAGATTTGAAATTTTGAATATCCATACCTTTAGTTACTTTAGCAACTTGGTAAAGATAAATTGGTGAACCCATATATTGAGCTACAATAATATTTTTAATATCATCTTCAGTGTCAATTGCATTTTTTACTGTTAAAATAGCAATTTTATTATCTTTTGTTTGGTTTTTAATAGCTGGTGCATTATATGCTAATGCTTCAACAGCTTGTTTAATTTGACCAAGTGAAAGGTTATAACCTGAGAGTTTATTGATATCGACTTCAATATTAAACTGAGTTTTATGCCCACCTTTAATGTCTGTTACCGCAACATTTGGAAGAGAGTTAATATGGTGTTGAATCTCTTTTACTGCATTGTAAAGTGTAGTTTGATCTAACTCTTTATCATTTGAATAAAATGCAATTGTTACAATTGGAATATCAATATCGATATCAAGAGGTTTGATCATAGGGTTTAATGTACCTTTTGGGAACATATCTGAGTTTTGCATAATTTTATCATAAACTTTAAGGTTTGAATCTGCTTTTGTTTCACCAATAAAAAATGATGCAACAACAATCCCAACATTATCCATAGCTGTACCATAAATATGCTCAACCCCTTTAACCTCTTTCATTTTACGCTCAAGTGGTTTTACAATAACTTTTTCAATCTCTTCTGCAGTAGCACCAGGAAGCACAACAATAACATTTGATCCACTAACAACCATTTGAGGGTTCTCTTCACGAGGCATAATTTCAAGTGCTAAATAACCCATAATAATTAAAAAGACACCTAAAACAGCTGTTAAAGGGTTTCTAATAAACCCTTTTGCAAGCTTTCCTGCAACGTCTGTAACCTCATACGGTTTATGTTTGTTACGTTTTGTTTGATGAATAGCCATATTTCTTAACCTTAGTCAATTTCTACTGTAGCATACATACCAGGATAAACTGATCTATTTCTTGTTTTAAAAGAAACTTTAATTTTAAATGTATGTGTCATAGGGTTAGAATTAGGGATAATCGCTGTTACACGCCCAATTGTCGTAATATTTAAGGATGGAATTTTAACAGTTACTTTTTTCCCATGTTTAATACGTGGTAAGTCACTCTCTGCAATCTCTGCAGAAACTTTTAAATTACTTAAATCTGAAAGAACAATAGCTGGCATACCAGGCATTGCCATCTCACCCACTTTGATATTTTTTTGTACAACAACACCATCATTTGGTGCTTTTACATTAAGATATGCATATTGATTTTTAACTTCTCCTAGTCTTGCTTTAGAGATTTTAATCATATCTTCAAGGTTTTTAGCCGCAAGTTCAAGATTTTCAACTTCGTAACGTGAAACCATATCTTTTTTCAAAAGACGCTTATGACGCTCTAAGTTTCTCATAACATTTTGGTATTGGTTTTCATAAATTTGTAAGCCAGATTCAGCTTGACGTTTAGCAGAATCTATTTCACGTGAATCGATAGTGTAAAGAACTTGATTTTTTCTTACCTGTTCACCTTCAGAAACATTAACAGATGTAACAAAGCCCATAAAACGACTTGTAATCATTTTTTGATTATCTGAGATAATACTACCAGATAACACAATAGGTTCTGCCATTAAAGAGGCACCAATAAAAAGTAGTGACGATACTAACAGTTTTTTCATATTATTTTTCTCCATTTGCTAATTTTTCAAGAGCAAAAACTCTCTCATTTCTTCTATTTTTAACTATCTGTAATTCAAGAATTTTTTGAATTTGTTCCGATTGTTTAATAATAACATCACTCATAGAAACAAGTTTTTCTCTATATCTTGCTTCGTAGTTATGATAAATTTCATTAGCAAGTGCTAACTCTTTTTCTAAAGAAACAATTTTTTCATCTTCAGATTTAATCTCTGTTTTAATCTTTGCTACCATAAGGCCAATACCTTTACGTGCAAGTTGAACTTGAGTTTGAGTTTTTAAAAGTTCAATTTTAGATTTCTCAATTGTTGCTTGATCAATACCACCATTATAAAGGTTCCATGTCATTCTAGCGCCAATTGTGTATGAACCATCTTCGCCTGCTTGAGCCAAAGAATCTACAAAGTCATCATCAGCAGTTTGCCATTTTACAGACAGTCCAACCATTGGATAGTTTTCTGCTTTTGCAACATTAAGCATTCCACGTCTAACTTTTAAACCAGTTTCTGCACGTTTAATATCAACATTGTTTTCAATGATTGTTTTACCATTGATTCTAGGCATTGGAACGCTGCTATTAGTTGGAACAACAATACTTGTTACTTTTTGGTTTAATAAAAAACTTAGGTAATGATAAAGAAGACGTTCATTTAAGTGCATATCCATAAGTAAACGTTCAACATTACCTTTTTTAGCACGAACTTCTAAAAGGTCAACTTTCTTTGCATATCCAACATCAATCATTGTTTTTGTTGTATTTTCAAGTTTGCTGATGTTATCAAGAATAATATTTAAGTTTTTAATAGAACTCTTTAGTAAGGCCATATTATAAAAACTTTTTTTCAATTCATAGATTTTTTCGTTAATTGTTTTCTTTTTTTCTAAAGATTTCATACGACTCATGGCATTCATAATCTCTACATAACTAGAAATTTTGTAACCAGTAAAGATTGGTAATTGCCATTCAATTTGTGTTTGATAGAACATTCTATCATCAGGATTATTGAGAGCATCATATTCTTTATCATTTTGTGCATCAACAGCTTGTTGTTCTTGAGGAGTATCAATTTGATTATTTCCATTACTTTGTGCTATTGCTGCTTGATCTCTTTGGTATTCAGCTAAACCAAAGTCTCTATAAGTAGCCTCACGAGAAGTTATTTTAAAACCAAAAACATTTCCAGCATCATTTGACATGGCAATATTTTGAGTTAAATCAATTTTACCGTAGTGGTTTCCAGATGCAGTTTTAACATCTTTTTTTGCTATTTTTTGATCAAGTTTTGCGATTTTAATCTCTAAGTTGTTAGATTTTAAAATCTCAATAGCTCTAGGCAAAGTTAAAGATGCACTTGCAAATGCAACATTTGAAAAAATGGTCAATGCCACAAATGTGGCGAATCTTTTTTCCATGTTTTTCCTTTTCTTGGATTTTTGAGATTTGAAATTTCCTGATTTTAACATAATAATTATGTGATTTTTATTAATCGTATAACATAAACAAAGTTTACTTTATTTTTTAGAGCATTTAAAGAAGAAATATAATCTCTTTTTAACAAAAAAAAAGATAAAATCGCAAGATAAATTTTTATATTAAAAGAGAAAAATAATGTTGCAACCACTTCTTATTGAAATAGGGGTAGAGGAACTACCAGCTGTTCCCCTTTTAAAAGAGTTAAAAAATATTGAGAAAAAATATGCAAAAATCTTAGAGGAGTATTCACTTCTTTGTGAATTTGAATTTTACTATACTCCTAGACGTTTAGTGCTTTGGCATAGAGAGTTTCCTATTGCTCAAGCAGATAGTGTAGAGGAGTTCTTTGGAGCTCCACTTGCTATTGCTTATGATGAGCAAGGAGAGCCAACAAAAGCTGCACTTGGTTTTGCAAAAAAATGTGGTGTAGATGTTAGTGAGCTTTTAAAAAGAGAAAAAGGTGGTAAAGAGGTTCTTTATTACAAAAAAGAGGTAAAAGGAAAACCTTCTAGTGAGCTTTTAGAAGAGATTATTAACAAATGGATTGAATCCTTAGATTTTGGAAAATCTATGAGATGGGGGAGTTTAACAAAAAGCTTTATCCGTCCAATTCGTTGGGTTAATGTAATGTTTAACAATGAACTTGTAGATGTTGAGCTTTTTGAAGTAAAATCTGCTAAAAAAACATTTGTGCATCGCATTGCAAATTTTGATGCTCTTGAAGTTCATTCTGCAAAAGAGTATTTTGAAACACTTAAAAATAATGGTGTAACACTTTTCCAAGAACAAAGAGAGAAAGATATTTTAGATACTTTTAAATCTTTAGAAGAGAGTGAAGGTGTAACTATTGAGATAGATGAGGAGCTTTTAGCGGAGGTTGTTGCTATTACTGAAAATCCTACTCCACTTCTTGGAAGTTTTGATGAGGAGTTTTTAACACTTCCTCCTGAAGTTATTATTACTTCTATGAAAGAACATCAGCGTTATTTTCCTGTTTTTAAAGATGGTAAGCTTATAAATAAATTTTGTGTAGTTTCTAATGCTTATACAGATGATTTTTCTAAAGTTATTGAAGGAAATGAAAGAGTTTTACGTCCACGTTTAGCAGATGCACTTTTCTTTTACAATAATGACCTCAAAAAAGGTTTAAGTACAGATGGACTTGAGAAGGTTGCTTTCTTTAAAGGGCTTGGAAGTGTTGCAGATAAAATAGAGCGTGAGAAAAAAATAGCATTAAAACTCTTTGAACTTTATAATTTAGATGCTTCACAAAAAGAGGACTTGGTAACGGCTATAACTCTTGCAAAAGCAGACTTAATGAGTGAAATGGTCTATGAGTTTACTGAGCTTCAGGGAATTATGGGTGGATACTACGCAAAAGCTCAAGGTTTAAGTGACGCAGTTGCAATTGCAATTACAGAACAATACTTACCAACAGGGGAGGAGAGTGCATTACCATCTACAAAACTTAGTGCTATTGTTGCAATGAGTTTAAAACTTGATACTTTACTAGCTCTTTTTAGTATTAACCAAATTCCAACAGGTTCACGTGACCCATTTGCACTTCGTCGTGCTGTAAATGGGATTATCCGTATTACAAATGAGCATAATTTAGAGTTTGATATTGTAAAAACATTAAAACTTTTAGCACAAGATTATAAAGAGTTTGATTTTTCACTTTTAGAAAATTTTATTTTAGAGCGTGTAAAACAATATTATAAGGTAAATCCATCTATTGTAGAGGCAGTTTTAGCTTCTGGTGAGAGAGAACTTTTAAGTATTGGTAAAAAAATAGAAGCACTCAATACTCTTGTGGAATCGGATGATTTTAGTGAAGTTGCATCACTTTTTAAACGCGTTGCAAATATTACAAAAGATATGGACTTAGCAGCAATTCCTCAAGTAGATGAAACACTTTTTGAAGCAGATGCAGAAAAAGAGCTTTACAATGCTTACAAAGAGGTAATTGCAAAAGAGTATGAGTCGTATGAAGAGGAGCTTGATGCACTGTTTGGACTTAAAGAGCCTCTTAATAATTTTTTTGCAGATGTTATGGTAAATGCAGAAGATGAGAAGATTAAAAACAATAGAAAAGCACTTGTAGCTTCTATTTATAACTCTATTTTAAAAATAGCAGATATTAAAGAGGTAACAGTTTAAATTGTACGATTTTGCTGTTGTTGGAGCGGGGATTAATGGCTGTGCCATAGCATATGAGTTGGCACAGTCTGGAAAAAAAGTTCTCGTTTTTGACAAAGAATCTATTGCAGCAGGTGGTAGTGGTGCTGCTGGGGCTTTTGTAGCTCCAAAATTTTCTAAAAGTGGACCCCTTAAAGAGTTGGTTCATCACTCCTTTTTGTATGCAAAAGAGTTTTATACTCAAAAATTTCCTGAACATTTTACTCAAATAGAGCTTTTACATTTAGCCCATAATGAAAAAACAACTGCAATGCTTCAAGCATACAAACAAACAACCCCATTAAAAACTTTGCAACTCTCAAAAGAGCATTTAACGCAAAATGCAAAAGAGGCTTGCTCTATTGGTATTGAAGCGGGTGTTGTAGATGCAAAAGCTATGTGTGAAGCACTTTGTAGTGGGAGTGATTTTATTCAAGAGGAGATAGTGTCTCTTCAATATCAAGATGATTTTTGGTTTTTAAATGAAAAATATAAAGCAAAAAATATCGTTGTAGCAACTGGGGCTTATCTTTCAATTTTACCAGAAAAATATGTAAAATTGCGAGGTGTTTGGGGTCATAGAGTAGATATTGCAACACAAACACAAAATGCTATCTCTTTACATCAAGAGGTTTCTATCTCTCCAAATAGAGATGGTATTATTGCAGTTGGAGCAACACACAATCTTTCATACCATCTTCAAACTACACAAGAGCCTTATGATTTTAAAGCAGGACAAGAGGAGCTTTTACAAAAAGCTTCTAAAACACTTCTTTTTAAAGATGATATACAAATAGTGAAAGATTATGTAGGACTGCGTTCAGGCTCAGCAGATTATATGCCAATTTTGGGGAATTTAGTAGATTCACAAAAAACTTTTGAGAGTGGTTTAAATTTACGTAGAAAAAAAATTGAATATAGTAAGTTTATTTATCATAAAGGACTTTATATTATTAATGGTAGTAGTGGGTATGGATTTGTTTTAGCTCCTTATTTGGCTAAAGTTTTAAAAGAGTTTATTTTAGAGCAAAAACCCCTTGCAAAAGAGCTTGATGTAGCTCGTTTTTTTGCAAAAGAGGCAAGAAGTTAGTTAATTCTTTGAATAGTAGGTGGCACACTGCTAAAAGCTTTCATAAAAGCATTTGCACGAACATCTTTCATCTTTCCATTTGCAACAGGTGAGAGGTAGTAAACAATCTCTATACACTCCTCTGGGTCGTAGTTTCTATCGTGAACAAATGCTATTGTTTTTCCAGTTTTTTGTGCTTGCATCGAGATGTTTTGAGCATAATAGAGAATATTTTTAAACTCTTGATCAAACTTGTGTCCATGTGCAAAGAAAATAAACTTACCGTTATAACGCATATTGAGGTAGTCATGGTAGTTAAGCTCTTTATCGTGACGTGTAAGTTGGTTAGAACGAAGCTTGTCTATATCTTTATGTAACTCTTCTAGTAGAAATTGATTTTTCTCTAAATCTTCTCTGTTGTAGTTAAACAGATATTTTATCTCTATAAGTTTCCCTTTGTAGTTCTCTTTTGTTGCACGTGCAATAACATTCATCTCATCGTTAGGGTCTAACTCTACAAACTCATTTTCAAATTCAAACCCTTGTTCTGCTAACCTTGTTTTAAGGTTATACCCCTTTGGTGCAATATGTGGGTTAAATAAAAAAATTGTTCCCGCAATATGTTTACGACGTTTTTTTAACATCGCCTCTAACTCTTGTGTGCTTATTAAAATATCTTGATTGTTTTCATCTTTTTCGTTTATGTAAATATAGTGTTCTACTAAATATTCTAAATCAAAATTTGTAGCATATTTTCCAAATGTTTGCATAAAACTCCCCTTTGTAAGTGAAATTATACTATAATTTTTCTTATGATATATATTACTTTTTTATTTACTACTTTTATTGTTTTGGCGATTGTTTTTTACTTTACACAAGATTTACTTCTTTTTACTCCCACATATTATAGAGAAAACTTTGAATGTGAAGAGTGCACACTTTTGAGTGTTACTACAGAAGATGGTGTGGAGCTAGAGGGGATTGTCTATGAACCAAAAGAGGTGCATAGTACACTTTTAGTTTTTGTTGGTCGCTCACATGATGCTGTTGGGCTGATGCCAAAACTTGCACAAACATATAAAAATTGTAGAATCATAAGTTTTAACTATCGCTCTTATGGTGAAAGCCAAGGGGTTGTCAACGAGCAAAATATGTATGCAGATGGAATCAAAATAGCCTCTTTAGTACAAAAAAATTATGGAGATTTTTATCTTCTTGGATTTTCTATAGGGAGTGTTGTGGCAGCTTTTGTTGCAAAAGAGCATAGAAGTTTGGGAGTGTTTTTAATAGGAAGTTTTGATTCTTTAGCAAATTTAACAAAGAAAAAATATAAAATCCCTTTAAAGCCACTTTTAAAATATGAGTTTGATACAAAAGAGTATGTAAAAAATATAACTGCACCAACTTATCTTTATGCAAGTAAAGATGATGAGATAACTTATATTCAAAATGTAAGAAATCTAAAAAATTATGTAAGAAATTTGGTACATTACCAAGAGTTTGAATCTCTATCGCATAAAGATTTACTTTTTTATGATGGTGTAGTGGAATCTGTTAAAGGGGTGGTATGCAAAAAAGTATAAAAAAAATTGCACAATTAGCACTTTACGTAGAGTTACTTGTTATAGAATTTTTAGCAACTACAACTACAGTGCATATAGAGGTTGTAGAGAGTATGTGGGATAAAGCAAATCATTTTATAGCATTTTTTACACTTTATATAACTTTTTATACAGCATACTCTTTAAAAATATGGCAAAAATTTATGCTATTGTTTCTTTTTGGAATGCAAATAGAGATAGTGCAGTATTTTATAGGGAGAGAATTTTCACTATATGACCTTTTAGCTGATGGTATAGGGATAACAATAGGTGTTGTATTAAGCAATATTTTTTTGAAGTTTAGATAAAATAAAATAATTTTAGTAGTAAGGAAAACTATATGCTAACAGTAGCACTTCCAAAGGGTCGTATTGCAAAAGAGACGCTGGAGATTTTTGAGCAAATTTTTGGTAATAAATTTCAATTTGATGATAGAAAACTTATTTTAGAGCAGGGTGATTTTAGATTTTTACTTGTAAGAAATCAAGATGTTGCAACATATGTGTACCACCAAGCAGCAGATATTGGTGTAGTTGGGCTTGATACTCTTGAAGAGCAGGGACTTGATGTTATGCGTCTTTTAGATTTAAAACGTGGTATTTGTAAAGTGGCTATTGGTATGAAAAAAGGTGAGAAGTTAGATCTTAACAAACCAGAGTTAAAAGTTGCAACAAAAATGGTAAATATTACAAAACGCTATTTTGAAGAGCGTGCTGTAAGTGTTGAGATTATTAAACTTTACGGTTCAATTGAGCTTGCTCCACTTATTGGCCTTGCAGATATGATTGTAGATATTGTTGAAACTGGAACAACTATGAAACAAAATGGTTTAGAAGTTGTAGAAGATATGATGACAAGTTCAACATACCTTATTGCAAATAAAAATAGCTATGTTTCTAAAAAAGATGAAGTTTTAGATATTTATGAAAAAATTAATGCAATTATAAAAGCAGAGCAGTAGTTATGACAAACTTAGACCTTTATGCAAAAGCTGAACATCTCTTAGGTATAGAAGAAGCAACAAAAGCACTTCATAATCTTTATAAAAGTGAGTTAGAACAGTATGGGATAAAAACTCTCTTAGATGTTGGGTGTGGTCGTGGAGGCTTTTTGGAGCTTATGGCTAAAGAGGGTGTAGAGGTAAAAGGGATTGACTTAAGTGAAGTGATGGTAGATGAGTGTCAAGCAAAAGGGTTAGATGTTAGTGCACAACCTCTTAGTGAAGTAGATGGAAAATTTGATGCGATAGTTTCTATTTTTGATGTGTTAAACTTTTTTAATAAAGAGGAATTAGAGAAATTTTTAGAAGATGTTGCTTCTCACCTTAATGATGGTGGAGTTTTTATAGCAGATATAAATACACGTTATGGCTTTAGTGATGTAGCAGAGGGAAGTATGGCAAGTGAAAGTGAGAAGGAATTTTTAAATGTAGATGCTATCTTTGAAAATGATACTCTTACAACAACTTTTACACTTTTTGAAGCACAACAAGATGGGTGTTATAAGAAGTATCAAGATAAAATTGTTCAATATTTTCATCCTATAAAAACTTTTCAAAAACATAAAGCTGTAAAATTAATAGATAAACAAACATTTTCACTTTACGATACACACGATAAAACATTACTTATTTTACAAAAGCGTTAAAAATGAAAAAAACTCTTGTTTTAGCACCTTTTTTATTGTTTGTTGGGTGTAGCGATAATGCACAAGTAACATTGTATGATAAAAGTTTAAAACAGGAAAAAATTGAGTGTTTAGAGTTAAAAGTTACGTCAAAAAATGAAGTAATTGCAAAAACGCTCAAACAACTTTACCATTTTAAAAATGGGTGTCATTATAAGTTAGTTGCTACAGATAAAAGTCATATTGTATGCAATTCAAACCAAAATGCACCCCTTAAAGCTACTTCAAACTTTCCTTCAGCATTTTTAAATCTCTCTATTTATAAACGTGGTTCTTTAGCGTTTAGTTACTATGTAGATTTAACACATAAAGTAGAGGCAAAAGATGTACAAAAAGGGTTCAAAAGAGTAACAAAAGAGTTAAATATAGTGGGGAATAACAAATGAAAAAAGAGGCAATAATCCTTTTAAATATGGGTGGACCAAATAATTTAGAGGAGGTGGAACTTTTTTTAAAAAATATGTTTGCAGATGAAAACATTTTAACAATGAAAAGTTCACTTTTGCGTAAATTTATTGGGAGTATGATAGTTTTTAACAGAGTAGAAGCTGCTCAAGAAACATACAGAGCTTTGGGTGGGAAATCTCCACTTGTTGGTTATACAAAAGAGCTTGTAGAAAAACTACAAAAAGAGGTGCCAAATGATGTTATTGTAGATTTTGCAATGCGTTACACCCCACCTTTTGCACAAGATGTTATTAAAAAACTCCCACAAGATTTAGAGCATATTTATCTTATTCCACTTTATCCTCACTACTCAACAACCACTACAAAATCCTCACTTGAAGATTTTGAAAAAAAACATTTTTTCTCTAAAAATGAAGCGGTTTTAGTGGAGATAAAACATTTTTTTGAAAATAAAACATATAATGAAGCGATTATTCAAAGAATAGAGGAGGTTATGCAAGGGGAGCGTTATGAGGAGTATGATATTATCTTCTCTGCTCATGGATTACCTCAAAAAATTGTAGATAGTGGTGATGTGTACCAAAAGCATATTGTGAAACATACAACAATTTTAGAAAAACGTTTAAAACAAAAGGGTATCAATTTTTCAAGTACCCATTTAGCATATCAATCTCGTTTAGGCCCTATGAAATGGCTTGAGCCTTCACTAGAACAGAAACTTCAAGAGTTGCGTAATAAAAATGTAGTTATTTTTCCACTTGCATTTACTATAGATAACTCAGAAACAGAGTATGAATTGCATATTGAGTACAAAGAGATAGCACAAAAGTTAGGGTTTAAAAACTATAAAGTTGCAAAAGCACCAAACGATTCAGAACTTTTTGTAAAAGCACTTGTAGAGATTTACCAAAAGATGAGATGATGCAAAAGATTGTAATTTTTGATATGGATGGAACATTGTTAGATTCTAAAGAGGATTTAACTATTTCAGTAAATTATGTAAGAGAAAAAAACCATCATCTTCCACCACTTACACAAGAGTTTGTTGTAGAAGCTATTAACCTCTATGAGAGAAATTTACCAAAACTTTTTTACGAAACAGAAGTGTATGAACAAAGAGATAGAGAGCTGTTTGAGCCTTTTTATGCAAAACAATGTACACAACATACAAAACTTTACGATGGTATTTTAGAACTTTTAGAAGCTTTAGAACAAAAAGGTGCAAAAATGAGTGTTGCAACAAACGCACCTACAAAGTTTGCGTTAAAAATGTTAGAGAGTGTAGGGATAAAAGAGAAGTTTGATTTTATTGTTGGTGCAGATCAAGTGAGAAAAAGTAAACCAGATAAAGAGATGGTAGTGAAAATTCTAGATGGTTATTATTTTGAAGCACAACAAGATAAAGCAATTGTTGTAGGAGATACTTTAAAAGATATGCAAAGTGCAAAAAATGCACAAATTGAAGGTTATTTTGCGTTATGGGGTTTTACTACAAAAACTAATTTTACTCCATCATTAAAAACTCCAATGGAGGTTTTAGATGTTTTATATTGATACATTAGCAATTATAGCATTTATGGTTTTGCTTTTTGTAAGGCAAATTTTTACAGTTAAAGATCCCGCAAAAATAAATTATGCACCACTTGTTATCACTTTAGGAATTATTGGTGGTGTTTTACATTTGTTATTATATTTAGATGCAACACAAGATTCTCTAAGTGTTTTTAAAGAGGCTCTTTTTAGCCCTTTTATAGCTTTAACGCTTTATATGTTTATGAATATTTTACACCAAACACAACAAACATCCCTTTTTAAAATTCAAGAAGAGTTTAGTATAGTTCTTGTAAAACAAGTGAGTGAACTTAAAAATTTTGTGCAAGATTTAGAACAAAGAATGACTCTTTTTGCTCAAGAAGATAGAAAACAGCAGCAAGATATGCTTTTACAATTTCAGCATGAGATGCACTCTTTACGTGATATTAAACAAAATCAAGAAAAAATTTTTACAAAATTTGATGAAGCTCAAGAGAGAAATATTTACATAGCAAAAGAGTTAAAAAACTTTGTAGAGATTCAAATGCCACAAATTGATAGTGTTGTGCATAAACATATTGACATTTTGCGTGTAGCACAACAAGACCATTACAACCAACTCCGTTTGGGTATTAATGAACTTTTAGCAAGTAAACAAGATGTTACAAGTGAGGTTGAAGAGCTACGAGGAGCAGTTGCTAGTATGCAAAATTTAGCAGATAGTATTGCAAAATCTATTACACGCCATACATTGCAACAACTTTCAGATGTTACAAAAGCATTTGAAGGGGAGATTATCACACTTAAAACCCAGGCTGAAGGTGTTAAAACTTCATTATTAGAGGGTGAGAGTCGTCTTGAAGCTATTAGAAAGCAAAGTGAAATGATTATGAAGCAAATGGTGCTTTCTTCGAATAAAATGGAGGAGTTAAAAGTTCAAAATGAGGGATTATATAATCTTTATGATGTGGTAAAAGTTTTAGTATCTCAAATAGAAGAAGTATATGAACAATATACAAAATCACAAACAAGATTAAGTGTTATAGCACATGAAATAGAATTGAGTGAAAATGAAAATATTCAAAAAATGCGTCAAGAGATAGAGCATTTATCGCAAACACTTAATCAAAAAATAGATGAGTCTTTGTCGAAGTTACATGAACATTATCATATTGTAGATAAAGAGGTAACACAAAATATTCAGTTTTTAGCACAACGTGCAAAAGTTCAAAACTATACAAATGAGGATTAACTATGAGTTTTTTAGGAGATTTTTTTGCTTTATTTAAAACAGAAAGAAATGTACAAACAAAAGAGCAAAAAAGGGCACAGATTTTAAATGAATATGAAACAGAATTAGAGAAAATTTTATCTCAAACTACTGAAGAGGAGAAACCTCAAATTAAAAAGCAATATTTAATGCGTTACTCCCAAGAACTTTCTCAAAATATCTTTTTTGATAAAGATGAAATAAGAGAGATTATTTTAAAATTATCACAAAAATAAGGAGTCAAAAATGAGTAAAGTTTTAGTTCCATTAGCAAAAGGTTTTGAAGAGATTGAGGCAGTATCTATTATAGATGTTTTACGTCGTGCAGAGATAGAAGTTTTTGTTGCTGCACTCGATGAAAATAGATTAGTGCAAGGAGCAAATGGTATTGTTATTGAAGCAAATGTAATTATTACAGATATAAATGTAGATGAACTAGATATGGTAGTTCTCCCTGGTGGATGGGATGGAACACATGCTCTTGCTAAAGATAAAAACGTACAAAATATTCTTCAAGAGATGGATACAAAAGGGAAAAATATAGGTGCTATTTGTGCAGCTCCATATGCACTCAATGCTGCTGGTGTTTTAAAAGAGAAATACACATGTTACCCATCAGTTGAAGAGGAAATTAAAAAAGATGGTTATATGGCAGATAGTGCAATGGTAGTAGAAGATCAAAATATTTTAACTTCACGTGGACCTGCAACTGCTCTTTGTTTTGCACTAAGTATTGTTAAAAAACTAAACCCTGCAAAATATGATACACTTAAAAGTGGCCTTTTAGCAACTTACTGTGAGTAGAGATGGATTTAGCTATTAAAGAGCTTCTTTTAGAAGCTACTACAATTTTAAAAGAGGCAAATATCCCATCTCCTGCAAAAGAGGCAACACTTCTTTTGCAACATTATCTTCAAAAAGATCAACTCTATATTATGACAAATCAAGATATTATTGTAAAAAATACTCAAAGTTATTTTGATTTAATAAAGCGTAGAGCTAAAAATGAACCATTAGAGTATATAACAAATAGGGTAAGTTTTTATTCCCAAGAGTTTTATATAGATAATGGTGCACTTATTCCACGTCCTGAAACAGAATTACTAATAGATGAAGTTTTACAAAATATTTCAGACAAAGAGCAACAACTTACTATTGTAGAAGTTGGAGTAGGGAGTGGAATAATCTCTATTATGCTTGCAAAACATTTAAAAAATGCAAAATTTATCGCTATAGATATCTCACAAAAAGCATTAGCAGTGGCAAAGAAAAATATCTCTCAATTTCATTTAGAGAAACAAATAGAACTAAGAGAATGTTCACTACTTGATTGTGTAGATGAAAAGATAGATTATTTAGTTTCAAATCCACCCTATATTGAAGATGGGATAGAGCTAGAATCTAATCTATCCTATGAACCTCAAAATGCTTTATTTGGGGGAAGAGTAGGGGATGAGATTATAAAAAAACTTCTTGATGAAGTCTTAAGTAGAAAGATTAAATTTTTTAGTTGTGAAATGGGATATGATCAAAAGAGTAAAATATCTTCTTATTTAGAGGAGTCTTTATTTGATTCACTCACTTTTTATAAAGATTGGAGTGGATTTGATAGAGGTTTTACATTAAAGGTTTAGTATGAATAAAAGAATGTTCTTTGATTTTGGGTATTTAGTTATGTTAGCAGCTACATTTGGAGCTGTTTTAGCTCTGGGTGCAATTGTTGCTCCAGTTGTATTTCATACAGATAAAATTTTATCTGGAATGTTAATTGACCATTATAATGCTGGAATTATTATGGGTGAGATTTTTCGTAGATTTTCTTATTGGATTTATGCAGTTGCATTTTTTGTTATACTATATGAAGCAGCACTTTATAAAACAGGAAAACGTGATGCAATTGCATTTGGTAGTGCATTTGTAGTTGTTTTTACATCTTTACTTTTTAGTGGTGTTTATTCGCCAAAAATTTTAGCTATGCAAGCATTAGGTGCTGAAACAACACAAAGTGATACATTTGCAAATATTCATATTGCAAGCGAAATAGATTTTAAAATTTTAGCATTAGGTTTAATTGTACTTTTTGTAAGAAGGTTAATGATTTTACCAATGAGTGTTAAAAAATAGAAGAGGAGATAGACAAGAATCAATCTTGTCTATGTCTATAATATGCAGGAGTATCTAAGCTATTTGGATCGTATTCAAAAGTTCCAATATCACTTCCTACAATTTTTCTAGGTCTACCAGAAAGAGTTGTTTCTTGAGTATTGATAGTTTGTTGTTGAGAAACAGTAGGTTCTTGCATAACTACATTTTCAGTAGATTCAAAACCTGTATTGTTAGCTACATTTTTTTCAAAACCAGTCGCTACAATTGTGATTTTTACATAATCTTCAGCAAGAGCTTCATCTGTTGATGTACCAAAAATAACATCAGCTTCTTCATCTACACTTTCATAAACTACATTCATAGCTTCTTGAATCTCCATAAATGGGAAATTAGGATGGAATTGGAAGTGTACAAGAACACCCATCGCACCATTAATTGAGATATTATCCAGAAGAGGAGACTCAATAGCAGTTTTAATAGCTTCATAAGCAGCATTTTCACCTTGATGTTCACCAACACCCATAAGTGCCATACCTTTGTAGCTCATTACAGTTCTTAAGTCATTAAAGTCAACATTGATGTCATCTACACCACTTGAGAGGATAATACCAGAAGTTCCTTTAACAGCTTGTGCTAAAACGCTATCTACAATTTTAAAGCTATCTTTTAAACCTGCTTTTCTATCGATAATAGAGATAAGTTTTTCATTTGGAATAACAACAATAGAATCACTTTCTGCTTTAAGAGCTTCTAAACCTTCTAATGCAAGTCTATTTCTCTTTTTACCTTCAAATTGGAAAGGTTTTGTAACAACAGAAACTGTAAGAGCCCCAACATCTTTAGCAATTCTTGCAACAACTGGTGCAGCACCTGTTCCCGTTCCTCCACCAAGACCAGCAGAGATAAATACAATATCTGCACCTTGAAGTTCAGCTCTAATCTCTTCTTCATTTTCTAAAGCAGACTCTTCACCAATTTCTGGTTTCATACCTGCACCAAGACCTTTAGTGAGTTTTACACCAATTTGAACTTTCTTTTCTGCTGGGCTGTTTTGTAGCGCTTGAGCATCTGTATTTACAACCATCATTTCGATGCCTGTAACATTCTCTCTAATCATATGGCCTATCATATTTCCACCGCCGCCACCGACACCAACAGCGATAATTCTAGCACCTTGAATATTTGGAACATTTTTAATTTCTTCTACTGCAAATGGTTGATTTGACATAATTTCCTCTCCTTGTTTAAACTTTAAAATAATTGTGTAGCCCAGTTTATAAATTTATTAAACACATTTGGCTCTTTTGTGTTTTGCATACCTTTTTTTTGTGCATCAAGATCAAATACTTGTGTACTCTCCTCATGATCAACAGGAGGAATTACTGGTGGTACAACACCAATATTACTTTGCTCTACAGCTGTAGCTGATTGAAGATTTCCAATAGCAGTTGCTTCTGCTGGAATCTCATTTGGATGACGTACACGTTTGTTTACATCTATTTCATATTTTGTGTAAGAGTTACTCATATACATAACCAATCCAATAGCAGAAGCAAATTCTGGTCCACTTACTTCCTCAAAAAGCCCAGCTAATGGTTTTGGTTTTGCTAAGCGTACAGGCATAGAACCAAAAGTAGCACCAGCTAATTCACGGATTCCATCCATTTTAGAAAATCCACCAGTAAGAACTATACCCGCACCAAGTAACTCTTTAAGACCACTATTTTCAATAAAATGTGCAAGAATCATAAGAGTTTCTTCAACTCTTGCATAAGCAATATCGCTTACAACTGCTAAAGAAACCTCTTTTGTAGCCTCTTCATTTCCAGTTATTGGAATCTCTACAGAATCGTTCACTGGAGGATTGAGTAAAGAAGTGTAGTGTAGTTTTAGTGTATCTGCATAGTTTAATGGTGTTTGCAAAGCTGTTGATAAATCATTTGTAATGTGATTTGAACCAACACCTAAAAATTCATTAAAACGAATAGAATTACCAGCATAAATACTAATACTACTTGTACTTCCACCCATATCTATAACAGCTGCACCTAACTCTTTTTCATCTTCATTGAGTGTAGCAATAGCTGAAGCATAGCTATTTAAAACAACACTTTCAACTTCGATTCCAGCTGCATTAACAGCTTTTTTTAGATTGTTAAGATTTGATTTTTGAGTAGTAATAATATGAGATTCTACTTCTAATCTTGCAGCATTCATCCCTAGAGGGTCTTCAATATAATCTTGATTATCTACTTTGAAGTTATATGGAAGGGCATGTAAAACATCATAATCATTTTGAGGAATTTTTGCATTGTAAAGAGATGTTTGCATAACACGTTCAATATCTTTAAAAGTTATCTCTTTTGATTGGATATTTACAATACCAGTAGAATTTAAACTTTTTGTATATGCTCCAGAGATAGAAACAACTGCAGAGATTACATCGCTTCCAGAGATGCGTTTTGCATCCTCTACAGCAGCTTTAATAGATTTAGAAGCTTGTTCAATATTTGTGATACTTCCTTTTTTTAATCCTAGTGCTCTAACGATACCAGTACCGGTAATATCAATAGTTTCATCATCATTAATTTGTGCGATAATGGCACATACTTTTGTTGATCCGATGTCAATTGCTAAAACAGTTTTGCTCAACTTAGAGTCCTTCTACGTAGATTTCTGTTTTGTACTTATTGTTCAAGTTTTTAAGTAAACCTTGATTTAATAGAGCACTTTTTAATTTCTTAATAGTATCTTTAAGATCTTCCTCTTTTGAAGTAAGCAGTTTTTGTTCCACAATGTCAAAAAGAACAATTTTTCCACTTTTTAAAACGATGAAAGATTTTTTCTTTTCACTATTAAAAAGCTCTACTTTAAATTCTTGAATTTCTAAAGCATTTAAACCATTAAAACTAACTTCATCTTGAAGTTTAAAAAGTTTGCTCTCTTTTGTGTTTTTTCCAAACTCTTTTTTATCAATAAGTTTATTTGCTAATTCTAAGAGTTTGTCTTTTTTAAGTTGTGCAATATAAAGAGGTTTCACAATATCTCTTACCTCTTCAAAACTTTTCACTTGAGGAGCAATTTTATTTACCACTTTAATAACAACATAAACATTACCAACTAAAATTGGTTTTAAAACTTTAGGCGTACTAAGAGTTGTACTTACTTTTTTTAATGCTTCACTATTTAGTGAGTTATTGTGTTGTGAAAGAGTCTCTTTTTTCGTTGTAACATCTTGAGAAAGTTTATTTTTCTTGTATGCAATATATTTTCTTAAAGCTTGATCCTTAGCTTTTTTTGCATTTAAAGCTTTTACTACATCATCTTTTACATTTTGAAGTGGTTCAATTTTTCCCTCTTCATTTTTGAATTTATATTTATTATCTGTATAGTACGTTTGAATCTCTTCATCACTAAACTTAAGGTTAGGAATAGCTACTTCGATATATTCTATTTCATACTTCTCATCACTCATAAAATCAGATTTTCTTTTTTCCCAAAAATCCTTAAGTGCTTGAGGTGTTACTTTTACTTTAATGTCATCTTGAGACAATACTTTGTATTTGATTTTATCTGCAATGTCAAAAGCAGTTGTAATAGCTTTTTGCTCTTGTTGAGACACTTTTACTTCTAAAATTTTTAAAAGCTTTTCAATAAGTAGTTGTTTACGTAAATCTTTCTCATACTCTGCAATTGTCATTCTGCTTCTTGAAAGAACTTGTTTGTATGTTTCTTTGTTAAATTTACCATTTTTAAAGAAATATTCTTGAGAAGTAATAGCTT
The DNA here is from genome assembly GCA_027063225.1 of Helicobacteraceae bacterium. Lineage (GTDB taxonomy): Bacteria > Campylobacterota > Campylobacteria > Campylobacterales > Sulfurimonadaceae > Sulfurimonas. The sequence continues at coordinate 94,351 of JAMOSG010000039.1, forward strand.
TTAAAAGTTCTTCATCTGTTACTTGAAGATCATACTCTTTTGCAAGATTAATTAAAAGTGCTTGATCTATAAGTTGTTTAAGTGCTTGGCGTTGAAGACCAAAAGTTTTTGCTTGTTTTTCATCAAAATTACCCTGAAAAAGCTGGCTATATTGCATATATAAACGGGAATAACTTTTTTGAAGTTCCCCTTGAGATATCTCTTCATCTCCCACTTTTGCAATTGCTCCTGCTTTATCTCCGTAACTGTATTGCCCCCATCCTACAAATCCTGCTCCAATAAAAGAGATAGTTGAAACCCAAATTGTAACAATGAGGTATTTTTTATGTTTTTGCATCCAAGTAATCATTAACGTTGTAACCTTAAATATAATATTGGTGCTATTTTATGAAAATTCGCATTAAATCTTGATAAAGTAAGTAAAAACAAGTAAAATACAAGAAGAATAAGTAAAACAAATAAATAAGAGGCAACTATTATGAACAATAACGAACTAAGAGAACGTGATTTAGAGGTTTTATGGCACCCTTGTACTCAAATGAAAGACCATGAAACTTTGCCACTCATCCCTATAAAAAATGCAAAAGGTGTTTATTTAGAAGATTTTGAGGGGAATCGTTATATCGATGCTATTAGTAGTTGGTGGGTAAATCTTTTTGGGCATACAAATGAGTATATTAACCAAAAAGTAAAAGAGCAGATTGATACTTTAGAGCATGTTATTTTAGCTGGATTTTCTCATAAACCCATTGTAGAGTTATCTGAAAGATTAGTAAAATTAACACCCCCAAATTTAGATAAATGTTTTTATGCAGATAATGGCTCAAGTGCCGTTGAAGTAGCACTTAAAATGAGTTACCATGCACATTTAAATGATGGAGCAACAAAACCTCTTTTTGTTTCATTAAAAAACTCTTACCATGGAGAGACTATAGGAGCTTTAAGTGTAGGTGATGTAGAGCTTTATAAGGACACTTATAAACCTTTACTTATACGCTCTATTCAAACGGCAGTTCCAAAAGATATGACTATAAAAGCAGCACAAGAAGCAGCACAAGAGTTTGAAGAACTTTGTAAGCAAAAAGGGGATCAAATTAGTGCTATTATTTTAGAGCCTCTTATTCAGGGTGCTGGTTCTATGCATATGTACCATGAAGAGTTTTTACATTTGGTGCGTAAAATTGCAACAAAATACAATGTTCACTTAATAGCAGATGAAGTGATGGTTGGATTTGGAAGAACAGGAGAGCTTTTTGCATCTGCTAAAGCTGGAATTAGTCCAGATTTTTTAGTGCTTTCTAAAGGTTTAACAGGTGGATATCTACCACTTTCAGTTGTACTTACAAGTAATGAAATATATGCCAAATTTTATTGTGATTATAATGAGCATAAAGCATTTTTACATTCTCACTCTTACACAGGAAATGCTCTTGCTTGTGCAGCTGCAAATGCAACTTTAGATATTTTTGAAAATGAAAATATTATAGAGAAAAATAAAAAAACAGCACAATTTATGGCTCAACAACTTCAAAAATTTCAAGAGTTGCTAAATGTAAAAGAGATTCGCCAAACTGGGATGGTATGTGCGATTGAACTTCAAGGGTATGAACCTCAAGAGAGAATAGGGCTTAAAGTGTATCAACATGGATTAAAAAATGGTGTTTTATTAAGACCTCTTGGGCATATTATTTATTTTATGCCACCTTATGTTATTACAGAAGCTGAGATAACAAAGATGTTTGATGTTGCATATGAAGCTATTGTTAATCTTGATGTTAAAATTTAAGCTATAATTATAAAAAAATTAATCTAAAGAGAAGTAAGATGGATCCAATAAAAAGAGTTCAAGAAGCCATAGAAGAGATTAAAAAAGGTAATATGGTTATTATGATAGATGATGAAGATAGAGAAAATGAGGGTGATCTTGTTTATGCTGCTGCATTCTCTACGCCAGATCATGTAAACTTTATGGCAACACATGCAAGAGGGCTTATTTGTGTAGCTCTCTCAAAACAAACTGCACAACGCTTAGAGCTGAACCCAATGGTAAGTTCTAACACATCTTCTTACGAAACAGCATTTACAGTCTCTGTTGATGCAAAAACAGCACTTACAGGAATCTCTGCTGCTGAGAGAGATGAAACAATTAAAATTTTAGCCAATCCTTTAAGCAAAGCAGATGAACTTGTAAGACCTGGGCATATTTTTCCACTTATTGCTAAAGATGGTGGTGTGCTTGTAAGAACAGGGCATACAGAGGGTTCAGTTGATCTTTGTCACTTAGCAGGACTTAGTGAAGCAGGTGTTATTTGTGAGATTATTAAAGATGATGGAACAATGGCACGTAGAGATGATTTAGATATTTTTGCACAAAAGCATAAGTTAAAAACTGTTTTTATCTCTGACTTAGTTGAGTATCGTTTAGCTAATGAGAGCTTGATTAAAAAAGAGAGTGAATCTGAAATAGAATTTTTTGGAGTTAAAGCAAAAGAGTCTATCTTTAAAGATCATGATGGAGTTGAGCATAAAGCTATAAGTTTTGGAAAGATAGAAACAACTACAAATATTCGTGTGCATAATGTAATTTCTGATATGGAACTACTTTTAAATCAAAAAAAATATAATAATCTTATAGACTCTATAGAATATCTTAAACAAAATGGTGGAATTTTAGTGTTTATCAATAAAACTATTCATCAAGATGATGCAACAATGAAAGAGTTTGGAATTGGTGCACAGATTGTAAAATCTTTTGGTGTTTCAAAAATGAACCTTTTAAGTTCCGTAAAACAGATAGATTTTTCAGCATTAAGTGGTTTTGGTTTAGAGATTCAAAAAGTGGTAGAGTTATGATAGAGGGGTATTTTACACGTATTGAAGATGGAAATGAAGTACTTATAGAGCATGTAGCATTGCCAGAATCTCCAAAAGGGTATAAAACACTCTTTAATATTTTTATAAAAATTACAAACCCTGAAGATGAAAAGTTTTCAAAACTTAAAGAGGCTCTTATTTTAGCTGTTGAGTATAACGATAGTGCTTGTTATGTTGGAAGTAGATTTGTAGATGGTTGGTATGAACTTTACTTTTACGCAAGAGATTCTAAAGGGCTCAATACAACAGCAAGTGATATTTTAAAAGAGAGTGGTTATGCTTATGAGAGTGGAGTAGTAAAAGATCCAAAATGGAATTTTTACTATAAATCTTTAGAACCAAAACCATTAGAACTTATAGACCTTCAAAGTAAGCAGATTATTGCTATGCTTGAAAATGAAGGAGATAATATTGAAGAATCAAGAGAGGTTGAACATTATCTGTTTTTTTCTACACCTTCTCAAAAAGAGAGGTTTATTAAAGAGTTAGAAACAAATGAAACATTTTCATTTTTAGATGAGATAGAAAATGATAGTTTTGAAAATGGGATAGCTGTTGTGACAAATCATAATGTAACATTTAATGAGGTGCAAAAGATAACCCACACTCTTTATGATTTAGTTTCAAAAGAGCATGGATTTTATGAGGGGTGGAGTACAACACTTTGTTGTGAAGATTAGTAATCTAAAATAGATTCATCCTCTATTCTGTTAAAAGAGTTTCTTTGAAGCTCTTTTAAAATCTCTTTGAGGCGGTTATATACCATTGTAGGTGTTTTTGAATCTGCAAAGGTATCTATAGCTATTAAAGAGCTATTGTTTCCAAAATGGTTATCTAAAGATTGTATAAGATTTTGAGCAGCTTTAAATGCTTGTTCTTGGTTAATATACATAAAATTTATAAAATAGTGGTTTTCATCTATTTTTAAAAAATGATCACTTTTTCTTACATATTTACCCAAATCTATAGGTTCCATTGCCCCTTCATGATAGAGTAGTGTAAATGTTGAAGCAGTTTGGTATCTGCTGTTGAGATAGTAACTTTTCTCTATCATAATTCTTAATCTATTTGCTATATTTTGTTCCATTTTTTTCTCCTATAAAAAGCTTTTTTTACCTGTTTTGTCGTATAGATCTTTGTATCTAAAGGTAATAAGGTTTTGCATAATAGCAAAAAGTATAATAAAATTCAAAAAACTGCTTCCTCCATAGCTAAACATAGGAAGGGGAACACCAACAACAGGAGCATATCCAATAGTCATGGAGATATTTACTCCCATATAGATAAAAATCATAAAAGCAATAGCACTAGAGACCACTTTAATGTAATAGTCTTTATTGTATTCACTTAAACTTAGTAAATGTAGAATTAGTAAAATATAAACAGAAACAATCCCAAGAGCACCTAAAAAACCTGTACGCTCTACCAAAAAAGCAAAGATAAAATCACTTGTAGCAATTGGTAAAAATTTCATTTGTGTTTGGGTAGCTTCCTCTTTATCTTTTCCTGTAAGTCCACCTGAACCTATAGCAATAATCGATTGTTGTACATGGTAAGAGGGTTTTTCACTTAAAAAGTCATTAATACGTGTTTTTTGATAATCGTGAAGTACAAAGTTATAAGCAAGAGGAATAATAATTAAAACACCTACGATGATTGTTGCCCAAATTTTCCAATAAACTCCCACATAAAATAAAATACCATAACTAATAAGTAAAAGAACAAGTGCTGTTCCTAAGTCTGGTTCTTTTGCAATAAGAAAAAATGGAAGTAATATATAAAAATTTATTTTTAAAAAATCTTTTATTCTATAACCAAAAACTGGAGGTGGATTTTTATGGATAAGGTAAGCAAGCATTAAAATGAGAGCAGGTTTTACAAATTCTGATGGTTGAATAGTAGCATTTATAAAGGGTAGTTCAATCCATCTTTGTGCGCCAAGACGGGCATGACCAAAAAATTCAACAGCAAGTAAAAGTGCTATATTTATCCAATAAATTATTGGAATAACCCAACTAAAACGGCGAATAGGGAGTAAAAAAACACCTACAAAAACTAAAGCAGCGATTCCAACATAGGCACTTTGTTTTTGAGCAAGAGCTGGAACTGCTTCACCTATAAGCCAATGGGATGTAACAATAAGAGGGATAAGTAAAAGTATTGAAATAAAGTCAAATTGTGATAAAATACGCTTATCAAAAAATCTCCACAAAGAAAACCCCTAAATATAAAGTTACAAAGTAATTGTAACATAAAGGTTAAATGGTATGAACAATAAATTAGAATTTTTATGTAGTGAGCCTTTTAGATTAGATCTTTTTTTAGCAAAAGAGCTAGATCAAACTCGTTCACAGACTGCACAGCTTATTAAACAAGAGGTTGTAAGTGTTGATGGTAAAATTGTTAATAGAGCTGGTGTTAAATTAAAAGTGGGGCAAAGCATAGTTGTTGTTTTACCACAACCTAAACAAACAGAACCATTAGAAGTAGATTTTGATGTAGAAATACTTTATGAAGATGAAGATTTGCTTGTTATTAATAAACCAACAGGGGTAACAGTACATGGTGCACCAAGTGTAAAAGATGCAACATTAGTAGATTGGTTAAAGCATAAAGGTGTGAGACTCTCAACAATTAGTGGAGAGGAGCGTCATGGAATTGTTCATAGACTCGATAAGGGGACAAGTGGAGTTATGGTTGTTGCAAAAAATAATGAATCGCATGAATTTTTGTCACAACAATTACAAGATAAATCTATGGGGCGTTACTATTTAGCAGTGATTACACCAAAACTTAAAGAGAATTTGACTATTGTTGAGTGTAGTATTGCAAGAAGTAGTGCAAATAGACTTAAAATGGGGTGTAATGAGAGTGGAAAATATGCAAAAAGTGCATTTGCCCACTTAGCACTAAGTAATGATGAAACAAAACAGCTTATTGCTTGTAAACTTTTTACTGGAAGAACACACCAAATTCGTGTTCATTTAGAGAGCATGAGTCGTCACATTATTGGAGATCATCTTTATGGTGGAACTACTAAAGGTGAAGGTAATGTAAATAGAATTATGCTTCATGCATATTCCATATATTTTATCCATCCAAAAACAAAAAAGATGATGCAGTTTCAAGCACCTTTAGATAAAGAGATGTTAGCATACGTTGAGGAAAAATTTCAAGTGGAGAGAGATAGTGAAATATTTAATAGCGAGTTTATCACTCATTGTTTTCATTAGTGGTTGTGGGATTAGCCCAGAGCCAAAAAAACCAAAAACTATAGCGGTAGATGAACATTTAGAGATGCCACAACTTACACAACATGGTGTTGTGTTAGATATGAATGCAATCGCTTTTGAATGGAAAAAAATTACAGATCCAAATGTTGAAGGTATCTATATTTACAAATCATCAATTGATGATAAAAAGAAAATGGATAGCAATGTTCCTTATAAAGTGATAACAAATAGATATGCAACACACTTTGTAGATAGTGAAATAAAGCCTTCTCATCGTTATGTGTATAAATTTTCTTCATATAGTGGAGATAAACGTTCCCATTTAACAAAAAAAATACCTTTACGTTCCTTGGGAGTTCTTTCCTCTGTAACTTGGATTTATGGTGTTTCAAATATGCCAAGAAGTGCAAAAATACTTTGGAGGCCTCATCCAAATATGAGAGTAAAAAGTTATATTATTGAAAGAAAAGCACCAACAGATAAACACTACAAAGAGATAGCACAAATTGATGGAAGATTACACGCAGAGTATATTGATTGGGATTTAAAAGATGCAACTCAATATTCATATAGAATACGTGTAAAAACATTTGATGGTATTGTCTCTCATGCTAGTGCTTTTGTAAAAATAGTAACGAAAAAAACTCCATCTACTATAAAAGGTTTTCAAGCGACAACAAATTTACCTAAGAAAATTCTCCTTACATGGAAACCAACAACGCAAAAAGATTTTAAACGTTATTACCTTTATAGAGCAAAACAAAAAGATGGAGAGTATGAGCTTATAGCAAAACTTTATAACCCAAAGTTTATAGATAAAACACAAGAGGATGGGGAGGTTTATTATTATCATTTAACAGTTATTGACAATGATGGTTTAGAGAGTGATTTTGTTGCAACAAAAGGGATGAGTTTAGCACAACCAAAAGCTCCAAAATTATTAGATTTAAAGTTAAAAGATGGTAAAATAATTTTACATTGGATTGCCTTAGATGGTAGAGCTAAAAGCTATATGATTCTAAGACACGAAAAGATTGGTTGGTTTGATGAAGTTGTAAAACGCTATGAAGATATTAAAGAACAAGAGTTTATAGATAGTGACATAAAAGGTGGTGCAACTTACACTTATGAGGTATATGCACTCGATAAATATCTTCTTGTTTCAAAACCTAGTAATCAACTTCAAATTACAACAAAACAAAATAAAAAAGCTGAGAAATAGATGCCACATTTACATATTAAAGAGTTCAAAGAGATAGATTTTCCAGCAACACATGATGGTGTTGCATTTGATTTTATTGCTAATAATGTTAAGTATGATAATGAGCAGCTAATTGCTACACAAGTAGGGGAAGACAAGTTTTTTCTTCTTGTTGTAGATGAAGATAATAAAAAGATGCTCAAAACAGATAAACTAACAAGACCCGCTTCTATTTACAATGTACATAAAGCGCTTTTAGCATATGCAGAGTTGGCAGATTTAGAAGTTATAAGCTCAAATGTTCCTCAAAAACCAAAGAATATTCACCTTCAAGAGGTAAGTGCTCTGAAAAAAATAGAGTATTTTATAGAAGAGTTTCCAACAGATAAAGAGATAGCTATTGAGGTTGGTTTTGGCTCTGGAAGACATATTTTACATCAAGCAATTAATAATCCAGATATTTTATTTATTGGGATTGAGATCCATAGACCTTCAATTGAGCAAGTTTTAAAACAGATAAATATCCAAAATATAGATAATCTTTTACTTTTAGATTATGATGCTCGTTTATTTATGGAGCTTGTACCATCTAATTTAGTTCGTACTATTTATGTACATTTTCCAGTACCTTGGGATAAAAAGCCACATCGTCGTGTTATCTCTACTGCATTTATAGAGGAAGCAAAGCGTATTTTAAAAGTGGGTGGAACACTAGAGCTAAGAACAGATAGTGAAAAATATTATGCATATTCGTATGAAACTTTTATAGCATTTAATAAAATCACTCTTCAAATCAATAAAAACAAAGAGATAGCAGTAAGTTCTAAGTATGAAGATAGATGGAAAAAGATGCAAAAAAACATCTATGATGTTGTAATGATAAATGATGAAGAATCACCAGCTTTAGAATTAGAGGGGAGTTTTGATTTTAAAGAAGCAAAGGTAGATTTTGAGAAACTTTTATCTCTTAATGCAAAAACACAAAAATTTGCCCAAAGTTTTATCCATATAGAGAGAATCTATAAAATGAAAGATGGTTTATTGCTTCGTATATCTATGGGAAGTTTTGATAGACCTGAACATCTTTATTTGATTTTAAAAGAGAATCAACAACCTGAGTATTATCCACTTCCTCCAATTCGCACACGTGCAAATTTAGAAACACATAATTATCTTTTAGAGGTTATTTATGGATAAAGTGATAATTGCAGACAATTTAACACTTGCATATTCACAAAGTGAAGCTATTATAAATAGAGCAAGTTTTTCTGTTAATTCTGGAAGTTTTGTTTTTATTACAGGGGCAAGTGGTAGTGGAAAATCTACACTTTTAAAATCACTTTATGGTGCTTTAAAACCAAATGGTGGGAGTTTAGTTGTTGGTGGAGTTGAGCTTAAAAAGGTTTCTAATTCTAAGTTAAACTTTTTACGTAGACATATTGGAATAGTTTTTCAAGATTATAAGCTGGTACGTGAGTGGACTATTGAAAAAAATATTATGTTACCACTTATTATTAATGGATATGAAAAAAATGTGATTACAAGTCAAGTTGATTCTTTATTGCAACATGTTCGTCTAAAACATCAAGCTGGTAAATATCCACAAGAGTTGAGCGGGGGTGAGCAGCAACGTGTTGCAATGGCAAGAGCACTTTCACATAATCCTATTTTAATTTTAGCAGATGAGCCTACGGGTAACCTTGATGATTATTCATCGCAACTTATTTGGAACCTTTTAGAGGGAGCAAATACACAGTTAAAAACTACTGTTATTGTTGTAACACACAACATTCCAAAAAATATGAATGTAAATTATAAACATTTTCATATAGAGTATGGGAGTATTCGTGAAGTCAATTAAAAATCATCTATCTCTTGTTATTGCTCTTGTGAGTATTTTATTTTCACTACAAGTTCTTGTTATTACAGATAGAGCTATTATGAGTTATAAAGAGCAATTAGCTTCTCAGTACTCTGTAGTTGTCGTTGCAAAAGTTTCTTTAAAACAGGAGCAGTTTTTAAAAATGGATCCTCTAATAAAATCTGCGACTGCTCTTTCTCCAGATGATGTTATAAAACGATTAAACAGTGGAATGGATAAAAAAAATATAGAGCTTTTAAAATTAACACTACCAAAGTTTTACAAACTTCATTTAAAGCATTATCCAACTCCTCAAGAGGTGCAAGATTTAACAAAAAAACTTCTTAAACAAAAGAGTATTGTGAAAGTTGAAAACTTTGCTCATACACACGATTTAGTTTATAAACTATTGGTGTTATTTAAGACAATTATAGTTATTTTTACTGTAGCAGTTTTTGTAGTTACATCGTTACTTATTTTTAAAGAGCTTCGCATTTGGCAATTTAAACATAGTGAACGTATGAATATTATGGGGCTTTTTGGAGCACCTATGTGGTTACGCTCAGCTGTACTTTTTCGTTTAGCAATCGTTGATGCAATTATCGCTTCAATTGTTTCTTTTGTTGTATTTGTTTATCTTTCAACAAATAGTTGGCTTTTAGAGCAGTTTAAAACATTGAATATAGAGCTTGTTATTTTTAATCCTATAGATGATTTGGTGATGTTTTTAGGTGTAAGTGTAATTCTTGCAACAATTTTAGCAACAATGATAGTTTTATGGCATAAAGAAGAGGTATGATTAAAAGTTTATTTTTAGTAGCAAGTTTACTTTTTGTTTCTGCTAATGCTCAAGATGACATTGACAAAAAGATTAAAAAAACAAGTACAAAGTTAAGTCGTTTTCATAAAAGCTATGCACAACTTAGCAAAAAAATGTCACGGATTGCAGATGAAATTTTAAAGCAAAAAGAGGAACTTTATAAACAAAGTATCTATTTAGATGAACTCAAAGTTGCTTTAAGAAAGAAAGAAAGAGATTATAAAAAAAATAAACAAGCTTTAAAAAAATTAACATCAAAACAGGTAAAACTTTTAGAGACACAACAAAAAATAGAGGATAACCTTTTGTTTTTTATCTCTAAAAGTATCTCTTTATCTTTACTTTTAGAAGATGAAAATACAAAAACTGCACAAACACTTATTGAGTCTGAAGTATTAAAAAGTATGCTTGAAAACTTTAAGAAAAAAGCAAAAAAATTAAATGAAGATTTTTATCTCAATGCTCAAAATATAGAAGAACTCAACAAAGAAACTAAAAAATTACGTCAAGCTATCAAAGATATAGAATCTCGCCGTGCTAAAATTAAAAAAATTCAAAAAGAGAATAAAAAGGCACTTGTTCGTTTAAATAGAGATAGATTAAAATATAAACAGGCATTGAAAAATCTTTTGAAGAAACAAGATACTTTAAAAAAGACACTAGCTGGGCTTAATATTATTAAAATAGATAAAAAGAAAAAAGCGCAAGAGGAGAGAGCAAGACGTTTAGCTTTTAAAAAGAAACTTCAACAGCAAAAAAAGGAGCGTGAGAGCTTAAACAATAAAAAATTACCAAAAGTAAAACGTTATGCAGATAGTTATCAAGCAGTAAAAACAAAACGTTATCGTGGTCCAAAAACAATTGCACCATTAAAACATTATACTATTACTAAAAAATATGGGACATATACAGATCCAATTTATGGTATAAAAATATTTAATGAGTCTATTTCCCTAAAACCAAAAACACCAAACGCAAAAGTGCGTAATGTTTTTAATGGAAAGGTTATATATGCAGATAAAACAGCTGTTTTAGATAATATTGTTATTGTAGAGAACCATCATGGAATACATACAATTTACGCAAATCTTTCTCAGATTGCACCTAATGTAAAAAAAGGTTTTCGTATTAGAAAAGGGTATGTTATTGGTAGAGTTGAAAAGGAATTGGTGTTTGAAGTTACACAAAAATCGTATCATATAAACCCAATAAAACTTTTTAGATAAATTTGATATAATTGCAAAAAATTTAAAATTCGAAAAAAGAGAAACAAAATGAACTTTATACAAACACGTGGTATTGATACTAACAAGCCTGCTAAAGCGGCATTTTCAGAAGTTATTTTAGATCCTATCGCATCTTTTGGTGGGTTATATGTCCCAGAAAAATTACCAGAATTGGGTGAAGAGTTTTTACAAAAACATCTTCAATCATCATATAAAGAACTAGCTCTTGATATGCTTCTCCGTTTTGAAGTAGATATTGAAAAAGAGATTTTAGAAGAAGCACTTGCATTGTATGATAAGTTTGATGATGGTAAAAATCCTGTACCTGTTGTAAAAGTGAAAGAGGATCTTTTTGTAAGTGAACTTTATCATGGTCCAACACGTGCTTTTAAAGATATGGCACTACAGCCTTTTGGTGTAGTTTTATCTTCTATTGCTCAAAAAAGGGATGAGAATTATCTTATTTTAGCAGCAACAAGTGGAGATACTGGTCCAGCTGCACTTGAAACATTTAAAAATAGAGCAAATGTAAAAGTAGCTTGTTTGTATCCAGATGGTGGAACAAGTGATGTACAACGTCTTCAAATGGTTACAGAGGATGCACCAAACTTAAAAGTTATTGGTATTCATGGTGTTTTTGATGATGCACAAAGTGCGTTAAAACGCCTTTTAGCTTCACAAGATTTTAAAAATACACTCAAAGAGAAACATACAATGCTCTCAGCAGCGAACTCTGTAAATTTTGGGCGTATTATTTTTCAAATTATTTATCATATCCACTCTTATTTAGAACTTGTTCGTACAAATGAGATTACAATGGGTGAGAAAGTATATTTAAATGTACCTAGTGGAAATTTTGGAAATGCTCTTGGTGGTTATTATGCTTGGAAAATGGGACTTCCTGTTGAAAAAATCATTATCTCTTCAAATGAGAACAATGTTTTAACACGTCTTATTAAAGATGGAAAATATGATTTACGTCAAAGTGAAGTTGTTTCAACTACATCACCTGCTATGGATATTTTAAAATCTTCAAATGTTGAGCGTGTGCTTTATGATCTTTTTGGAACTGAGCGTACGCGTGAGCTTATGCAAAATTTAGAAGAACAAAATTTTTATGAGCTTACTCAAGAGGAGTTAATTAAACTTCAAGAGTGTTTCGATGCAGATTTTTGTACAGGAGAAGAGGGTAAAAAGTATATTAAAGATACATTTGAGAAAAATAATTATCTTATGGATCCACATACTGCTACTTGTATGAAATCTTACGAAACATGTACAAAAGATGGAATTAAAACTATTGCATACTCAACAGCCGAGTGGACAAAATTTTCTCCTGTAATTGCAAATGCTTTAACAGGTGCACAAAATATGAGTGATATTGAAGCGTTAGAGACTATCTCTAAAACTGCATCCCTTCCAATCCCTCAAATGGTAAAAGATCTTTTCTCTAAAGAGATTGCACAAAAAACTGTTATAGAGAAGGAAAATATTGAAGACGAGATTCTTAAGTTTTTGTAGTCTCTTTTTAGTAGGGTCATTAGAAGCAGATGTTGTTTTTGATGATAAACCTTACTTTAAGTATGATACAAAAAATTTAGAGATTATCTATACAAAAGAGCATCTCCCTTTTGCAAAACATACAGCAAAAGAGGAGATGCTTATTGAGCAAAAATATTCCGATATCTACAACTGGAATTTAGATGAAAAACTTTATGTAGGACTTATATCTAGTAATAACCAAATTGCAAATGCTTTTTCTTCTCAATACCCAAATAATAGACAAATCAACTATATGGGTGGAACTCTTTTAGTTGATGAATTTGCTTCTATCTCATGGCTTGATACTTTACTCTACCACGAAGGTGCACACAATTACCAAATGAATATGAAAGGGAGTGAAGTTTCGCAAACACTTCATAAATATCTTGGTAATGGTATAGTTTTGTTCCCTTATCCAATCATTGTACCAAATTTAATGGAAAATAGCTTTTTAGTAGAAGGAAATGCTGTTTTAAGTGAGTCGTTATTTGGTAATGGTGGAAGACTTTATAATGGTTTTTATAAAGCTCAGACAATTATACAAGCGTATGAAAATAAAATTCAACCTGCTTTAGTTTACAATAAAACACTTAACTTTCCTTATGGTGACATTAGCTATATTCAGGGTGGATTTTATCAACTTTATTTAGCTCAAAAATATGGTTTAAAAAAAACCAATAGTTATTTCATGAACCATTCTTTGTATTACTATTGGCCTTTTTTAACAAACAAACCAATGAAAGAGAGTATAGGTGTTAATTTTGAGGACTCACTAAAAAATTTCTCTGATTATTATAAAAAGCTTTATAAAAGTGGTTTTAGAATAGCTACAGGTTTACCTGTTGTAACATCACACTTTTTTGCACCATTGAGTAAAGATAAGGAAAATATCTATTTTTTAGCATCTCCAAATAAAGCATCTAAACCAATGGTTATTGTGTTTAATAAAAAAGAGCAATCAGTTACTATGATTCCTCAATCTCTAAAATTTGGAAAACTTTTTAAGATAGGTGGTAAGTACTATAGTGTAGCAAGTGTTTTAAATAAACCAAATAGAATTACACAGGCATTGTATGATGCAGATCTTCAAATGGAGTCAGCAACAGATTCCAAAGTTGTTCAAGGTTTTTTATCTTCTCATAAAATGGTTTATTTTGATGTAAAAAAATCTTTTTATAAGCCACAACTTTATGTGGATGGCAAATTTTATGCAACCACTTCCTCTTCAGCTTTTGTAGATAAAAATGATAATATCTATTATTTTAAACAAAAAGGGAAAAAAAGAACACTTTATAAAAATAAACGAGCTCTTTATAGTTATCAAGGTTATTTTGGGATAGTAAGTGATGTTGATAGTAAAGGTAATATCTATTTTATTGCTAACAGTGATTTAGGATCAACTCTTTACATGTTAGATATAAGGCAGCATAAAGTTTTTAGAGTTTTAGATGCAGATAATATCAGAGATGCAAAACTTTTAAACGATAAAGAAGTTTTTGTTAGTGCAATTGGTGCAGATAATTATTACTATATTGTTCAAAAGCTTATCAAAAAAGCTCAAAGACCTTATAATACACGTTTTTTCTTTGAAAAACAAATAAGGCAAAAACAACCTAAAATCTCGTTGGAAGGTTTTAAAACCCCAAAACCTTATTTACCAAAGTACGAAAGACACTATAGTGCAACAAATATAGCATATATTACATTAGATGATTTTCAAACAGATATTGAAGTAAATTTTGAAGATCCTTTAGGATTTAATAGAGTAGCTCTTTTTTATACTAAAGATAGTTATACAACAGTTGGAGGTATAACTTATGAGAATTATCAACATAGACTCTCGTATAATGTTAGTCTTTATGGAACTATAGATAATAACTATAAAACAAATAGAGACATTACACTCTCTGGGGGAGCAAATTATCCACTGTTTGTTAAAGGATACCAAAAAAGTTCTTTAGAGTTTGATTATTTTCAAGATTATCAAACACAAGAGAGAGAACCAATAAGTGTTGGTTTTTTGTGGGATAAAACAAAAAAATATGGCTTAAGCCTATTTAATAATGAACAATACTCTATGGCTGTTTATGGTGCGAAAGAGAGAGATGATTATGCTTTAAATGCAAAGTTTTCTTTTATGCACGATATGTTGGAGGAGCTTTATTTAGGATTAAATTTTCATACTCTTTATACAACAGCAGGGAGTAGTTATGGTGTTCAAAGAGGTATTAAATTAACACATTTAGCAAACACTAATGACAAAGTTTCTGTAAGTATGCCTAGTTTAGATATCTCTTATTATGTAAAAGGGGTGACTTATACAGATGTGGCACTCTATAAGACACTTTATTTTTCACAATATTATTTTACATTTCCTTTCTCTTTACAAAGAGAAGCTTTATATTCAAAATATAGACATTATGATATAGAAAACTTTAAGTCAAAACATTATAGTGTAGATGAACTTACATTTGGTGTGCAACTACAAACTGTATTTGCAAATTCGTTTGAATTACCAATTAAAGTAGAGTATATTTACAATAATGCTTCATTTATACAAGATAGTTTGCAATTTAAGGTAACTTTAGGTGTAGATTTTTAATCTATTAACAAATTTATGTATAATAACAAAAAAAAATAAAAAGGCGTAAAAAAATGGCAACTTATGTATTTGGTCATACAACTCCAGATAGTGATTCAATTGTTGGAGCAATTGCACTAGCTTATTTAAAAAATCAGTTAGGTGAAGAGTGTATTGCTACTCGTCAAGGTGATATCTCAGCTGAGACAGAGTTTATTTTAAATAAATTTGGATTTGAAGCACCAGAGCTTAAAACTTCTGTTGCTGGAGAAAAAGTATATTTGGTAGATTTTTCAGATAAAGCACAAGCTCCAAAAGATATTGAAGAAGCAACTATTTTAGGGATTGTAGATCATCATAAACTAGGTGATTTAACAACAGATACTCCACTTGAGTGTTGGATTCGTCCAATTGGTTGTTCAAACACTGTAATTAAAGAGATGTTTGATTCTTATGGTGTAGAGATTCCTAAAAATTTAGCTGGTATGATGATGCTAGCGATTTTAAGTGATACTGTTATTTTTAAATCTCCTACTTGTACAAAAGTAGATACAAAAGCGGTAAAAGAGTTATCTGAAATTTGTGGTATAGAGGATTATAAAGCTCTTGCTATGGAGATGTTTATTGTTAAATCTGCTGTAGATGGAGCAAGTGCTCGTTCATTAAATACAAGAGATTACAAAGAGTTTGAGATGAATGGTATTAAAGTTGGTATTAATCAACTTGAGATGGTAGATATTACAGCACTAGATAATAGAAAAGCAGAGCTTTTAGAAGATTTAAAAGCGATGAAAGAGGAAAAAGGGTTGCATACAGTACTGACTCTTTTAACAGATATTATGAAAGAGGGCTCAACACTTTTATGTGTAAGTGACGAACCTCAAAAAATTGAAGCAGCATTTGGTGTAAAACTTCAAAATAATGAGGCATGGCTCGAGGGTGTAATGAGCCGTAAAAAACAGGTTGTTCCAGTAGTGCAACCACAATTTAAATAAGGAAAAAGTATGAATCAAAGTAGATTTGCAGCACTTTTTGAAGATGAAGATGATATTTTTGCAGGAACTCCAAAATCAAGATATTGGGATATTGCAGGACAATTAAGTGATGATTTAATAGAAGATGAGTTTGATGGTGTTGTTGAGCGTTTAGCAGTTTTAGAGTCTATTATCTCTAAAACGCATGAATATGAAGCTCTTGATGATATGGTAAAACGTTATGCAATGGAAAATTATGAAGAGATAGAGGCCCTTAAAAAGAGTGTTTATATGGAACTTGCTGGCCAGCTTATATATAGAATGAATGATTAAAGAAAGTTATATGAAACTTATTGTCAATGGTCAAGAAAAAACTTTTACGACTGGGGTTACTTTAGCACAAGTTTTAACTGAGTTGCAACTTGATGGTAAGGTTATGGCAGCTGCTGTTAATATGGAGATAGTAAAACAAGAAGATTGGAAAACTTATCAACCAAAAGATGGTGACAAGTTAGAACTTCTTGATTTTGTTGGAGGAGGGTGATGATTTAATATTTCACTTTTGCCAAATAAAGCCCGCAACTTTGTGCGGGTTTAAATTTATACTTTTTTTCTAAAGAGAGTTGTTGTTGAATTTGCTCTTTTTCTAAGGAGAGTAGTGCTCCAACCATAAAACGTATTTGTGTACGTAAAAATCCATTTGCTTCAAAGTATAAAATAGTTTTTCCTCTATAGTTATAAAGATATGCCTTATAGATAGTTCTTACATTTGTTTTAGTATCACTTCCTTGTTTTATAAAGTAAGAAAAATCGTGTGTTCCTTCAAAAAGTTTTATATTTTCTTTTATTTTTTGTAAATCTATATCTTTATAGTATGCTACATATCTACTCTCAAAAGGATTAGGCTCTTTTTGTTGTAAAATATAGCGATAAGCACGTTTTTTTGCACTATATCTTGCATGAAGAGTATTATCTACTTTGTAAATTTTTTTGATTCTAATTGCAGGGGGAACTATTTTATTGAGTGCTGTTTGTAGTTTATCTAAATTTGTCCAAAAAGAGGGGAGTTCTATATGGCAAATTTGAGAAAAGGCATGCACCCCTTTATCTGTTCTGCCTGAAGCGATAACTTTTGAATCTATTTTAAGATGTAAAAGAGCAGATGTTATTTCCCCTAAAATAGTTTGTGGTATCTCTTTTTGTATTTGCGAACCAAAAAAATCTGTTCCATCATATGCTATATCTAAAAAAACACGCATCTTAAAATCTTGAAACTATTGTTTTTCTATAAAGTGTATAAGTTGCTATAAGCCATAGTGGAGCTACAAGAGTAATTGTATAAAATCCTATAGCTTTTTGAAGTCCCATACTTAAACCATAAAAGAGGATAATACTTGCAAAAAGCCAAAGATATATCATACTCTTTTGATGTCTTGCATGTACTACA
The DNA here is from genome assembly GCA_027063225.1 of Helicobacteraceae bacterium. Lineage (GTDB taxonomy): Bacteria > Campylobacterota > Campylobacteria > Campylobacterales > Sulfurimonadaceae > Sulfurimonas. Next base: position 112,110 of record JAMOSG010000039.1, read on the forward strand.
CTAATGCTAACAATAAGAAAAACAGAGATAAGAGGAAAAAGGCTTAAAAGAGTATTGGTAATAAGCATTCCATTTTTAAACTTTCTTTTATCATTACTTAACCAATACTCAAGTGGATTTTTGTATGTTTTAAGTTTTGTTTGAAGTGTATCGTTAATATACATTGTTAAAAAATTAATCTGAGAAAGTGATTCGTTAGAATAGCTATACCCTTGACCATTTGTAAGTTTTAAACGTAGAATGCCATCTTCATTTAAAACTTGCGCTTTTTTTGCACCAATGAGTACTTCCTCTTTTTTGTTTTTATTAAATAAAAAAACATCTCCATAGCTTCCATCTTTATTTTTACTCCCTAGGTATAAAAGCCAGTCTCCAAATTTATGTCCAAACTCCGATGCAGAGAGGTTAAATTGTGCTTCACTCTTTTTATAAGAGATGAAATTATCAGAAAGTACTGTTGTATGTGGAAAAAGAACTAAAAAGTTAAAAAAGAGTAAAAAAGAGAGCAAAAAAGCTGGTTTTGCTAATGTTTTTACTAAAAAACTAGGCTTAATTCCCAATGCAAAAAGTACAACTATCTCATTATCGTTTGAGAGTCTAAAAATAGCAAGTGCAGCTGCTATAAAAAAAGTAATGGGCAAAGTATAAAATAAAATTTGTGGTAAGAAAAAAAGGTAAAGTTTTACCATCTCTAAAATAGAGAGTTGAATAACTGCTGTATAGGTTGCTAGTTTAATAAGAAAAATAACAGAAGCAATCGCAAACAAAGAAAGAAATATCGATAAAAAAAGTGTTGAAAGATTTGCTATAAGATATTTTTCTAATTTATTCATAAAAATATTTCCTAGTAGTGTGTATTATTTATATAATGCATTATTGGTGCATCAAAAAGCATAACAATAAATGTTGCAATTGTTAAAAAAGGAACATATGCTACACGCACCTCTTTATTTGTTTGTTGTTGCATAAAAAGCATTATAGGTAGTGCTAAAACAGCAGAGAGAAAAATAGCAACAAGTGTTAAAGGGATACCAAGTAGTGCGCCCATTGTTGCTGCTACCATAATATCTCCTTCCCCCATAGCTTCTACAAAAGGGGTTCTGTCGTAGTGTTTGTTCCAACTTGTTTGCGTTTTTTTCATTGCTCTATGGTAAGATGATGTTAAAAAGTATGAAAGGGTAAATCTAAGTAGAGTAAAGCCTCCAGCAAATAAAAGAGCGTTTTGAAAGTTTTGTATAATGCCATTAAAATTCCAAGCTCCAAAAATTGCAAATACAATTGCTAAAAGATTCAAACTATCTGGTACCATTTGATATTTTAAATCTATAAAAGTAAGTGCTAAAAGCATAGAAAAACTCAGCAGTATAAAAATTAAAGCTAAAGAGAAAGAGCCATACTTAAGTGCAATGAAAAAAAAGACAACACCATTAAGTATTTCAACAAGAGGGTATTGCCAGGAGATTTTTTCTTGACAAAATGCACATTTTCCTTTTAAAAATATATAAGATAATAGAGGAATATTATGCCAAGGTTTAAGTTTTGTTTTACAAGTAGGGCAGTGAGATGGTTCAAAAACAATATCCTCCCCTTTTGGTAAACGTAAAATTATTACATTTAAAAAAGACCCAATTAAAATACCAAAGATAGCCGCTACAAAAGCAAATTCCACTACTTAAGACCTCCAAAACGTCGCTCAATCCCTTGAAATTGTGCAATAATAGATTCTAAATCATTCGTTGAAAAATCTGGCCACAGTTTTTTAATAAAAAAGAGCTCTGCATATGCTGCTTGCCACATAAGAAAATTAGAGAGTCTAAAATCTCCCCCTGTACGAATCAGTAAATCTACATCCATACTAGCATCAAGAGCATCGTTAAAACTCTCTTGAGTTATTTCAATATTTTGTTGTTGCAGTTTTTTTGCAGCCCTTACTATTTCATCTCGTGAACCATAGTTAAGTGCTAAAGATTGCACAAGTCCATTACAATGAGCTGTTTTTTGCTCAACCATTGCAATTGTTTTTTGAAGTTTTTTAGAAAATGCACTAATATCCCCAATCGCTTCAAATTTAACATTATTTTCTAAGTAAACTGGTAACTCTTTTTTAAGGTAGTCATCAAGAAGTTTCATTAAAAACTCAACTTCTAAACGGGGACGTTTCCAATTTTCTGTTGAAAAAGCATAGAGTGTTAAACGCTCTATCTCTGGATGGTTAGAGCAGTATGTTGTAATTGTTTTTACAACTTTAGCTCCCTCTTCATGCCCCTTAACCCTTTTTTTTCCTTGGTTTTGTGCCCATCTGCCATTACCATCCATAACAATAGCTATATGTCTTGGAATATTCACTACTCTAAACCTTTAGATAATTCTAAAATTTTAAATGCAAGTTGCAGTTTATCTTGTGTTGGTAGTGTTGTTTGGGAATTTGGTGTTAAAAATTCAACACTATTTGTATCTGTTCCGAAACTTGAAGAGTCTTTTAAAATATTTAAACATACTGCATCTATATTTTTCTTTATAAGCATATTTTGTGCATTTTTTAAACCATTTTGCTGATCCATCTCCGCTTTAAAACCAACTGTAACAATTCCCTCTTTATTTATAGAAGCTAAAATATCTCTATTTTTTTTGAGTTTTAGCTCCCAAACTTCACCCAAACTCTCTTTTTTAAGTTTACCATTTTGAGCAAATTGAGGTACATAATCACTCACAGCTGCAGCCATAAAAAGGTAAGGTTTTTTTGCTATATGATGAATTTGTTCACTACTCATTAATGTAGCCTTAGAGAGTTTCCCTTTCTTAGCAATACGGATAGAATCTTCTAAATATTCATACATCTCCTGTGTATCTTGTACATCAATTGTATGAATATCATTTGGTAAATCACTCTCAAAACGTGTTGCTATTAGATTTACATCTGCACCTAAACAATAAAGTGCAGTGGCAATAGCTGAAGCCATTTTACCACTTGAAAAGTTTGAAATATAGCGAACATCATCTATTTTCTCAATAGTTCCACCACCCGTTACCATCACCATTCTATCTTTGTAAAAATCATCACTTAAAAGTTCACGTGCAGTTGCAAAGAAAATATCATTTACCTCAGCCATAGCACCATTACCTGTTGTTTTACACGCTAACTCTTTTACTTGAGGTTGTACTATTTCATAGTTTGCGATAGCTACCATTTTAAGGTTTGCTTGGGTAATTGGATTTTCTATCATATTTGTATTTGCAGAGGGTGCAAGCACTTTTTTCTTTGGGTAAGCAAGAGCAGTTTGCGTTAAAATATTATCTGCAATTGCATTAGCAAGTTTTGCAATAGTATTTGCTGTTGCTGGAGCAATTACAAAAACATCTGCCCACATACCAATTTGTATATGGTTAAAATCATCCGCCCAAGACTCATTTGTATCATCTAAAACTTTATTAGAAGTGATTGTTTCAAATGTAAGAGGAGTTATAAACTTTTTTGCACTTTGTGTCATAATAACACGAACCTCAGCACCAGCTTTTACAAAACTACGTGCAAGCTCAACTGACTTGTAAATTGCAATAGAACCTGTAACTCCAAGAAGAATTTTTTTATCTTTTAAAAAAGTGTTAGAAATTTGCATAATACCCCACAAAATTTTTAGTGAGGTATTGTAACTTTTTTTTGCTTTTTATCTATTTAATTTTGTTAATTACAATAGTTTTTGCATTAAATTAATATGGTAACTTTCTTGGTTGTTGATAAAGTCAAAAAATTTAGAAAGTTCTTCATCTTTAATCGCTGCACTTAACTCTAAACACATCTCTTTTGCAGCTTCCTCTTCAGCTATACCATCTTTAATGAATTTTTGAAAATCTTTTACTACATAAGTAAGCTCATGGAGTTCACGTGGAAGTGCTAAAATGCCAAGTTTTGCCATCATATTCCCAAAAGATTTTAAATGAAAATAAGATTCATCTATGAGATCTTGAAAAACATCAAACTGCACAACATCATTTGTTCTTGCTTGCATATAGGCATAAACTAAAATAAGCTCATACTCTTTATAAGATTCATCAAATAAAAAGAGTGTTAAAGCATCAATTTGATCTTGTGCAAGCTCATTATCTGGCCATTTTCTTTGCATATTAAATGCAGTAATTTCTTGATTGTTCTGGGGATTGTTTAATAAAGATTCTATATATTCTAAAAGATATTTTTCATCACTCTTTATTCTAAAAAATAGCTCTTCTGTAGTGTATAGTTTTTGCACTTGTGCAATTTCTCTTTGCAAATCTTCTAAAATAGGAAAAACTTTTTCTTGTCGATAAAGCATCATATCTCTATCATAGTTGTAGTTAGAACCTTTTGCTAAAATATCTTGTCCAATCCATTTCATATGGCGAAACATAATAGTAGAGAAGTCGTATAGTCTTGATTTAATTGTTTCATCATTAATAGCAAAAGAGGCAAAAAGAACACTTAACCAAAGTTGATGTTTTTGTTTATAAAGCTCTTGCATTATTTTTGCTCCCCATTACAACTCTCTTTCATCTTTAGAACATGCATCTCTTCCTCTTTACCTTCTAATTTATTTTCATAGTTAATCATAGAAGCGATAAAAGCAGTAAAGACAATATCTGCACACACTTTTTGTTGCGGTGTAAGCTCACCCAATTTTTCGTGCATTTTTTGTACTGCTTTTTGAGCATACTCTGTGTCATTACCTATAATCATCTCGCTAAACATAGAACCAATTACAACAGTATCTTGACAACCATTTGTAGCAAATTTTGCATCTTTTATAATCTCATCTTCACGTAAAGAGTAAAAAATCACATACTCTCCTGTTTTTTCATCGTGTGCAAGACCAATTCCATTAGCGTTATCTAACTTTCCATAATTTTTAGGAAACATAAGGTGTTCTAACACTTCAGGATTCATCCCTTCTGGCATTTTTACATTTTCAAACATCACAAACCTCTCTTTATTATTTGGTAAACTTTTTGTATTTTATCACATTAAGTGTAAAGATAACGCTTTATCTTTTTTGTAGGTGTTTTAATAAAAGCTTCTCTTTGTTCTATAAACTTAGTAACTTTTGAAAAAGAGGAAACATTATTGTTAAGTTCCAATCTCATCTGCTCTAAAAGTTCATCAATTTTCTCTTTTATTTGTGGTTCTGTTAAATTTTTTGTACCAAATTTTTTATCTATTAAATCATAGTCCAAATGAATTCTTGCTATTAACTTTCCATCTTGTTCTAAAACCAATGCATCCGCAACAAACTCATTTTTATTAATATGAGATTCTATTTGTTCTGGATAAATATTTTCTCCAGCTGGACCAATAATAACATTTTTGCTTCTTCCACTAATAAAAAGATACCCTTCATTATCTAAGTATCCTAAATCTCCTGTTTTGAACCATCCATTTTGAATAACTTCTTGAGTCTGTTTTTCATCTTTATAGTACCCCATCATCACACTAGGAGATTTTACTAAAATCTCACCTTCATGGGCATTTTCATCCTCTTTATCTATCATAATCTCAACACCAGCCATTGCAACACCTGTTGAGCCTAATTTTTTCTTCCCTCCTAAAATAGAACCAGCAATAAGAGGAGAAGTTTCTGTTAGGCCATACCCTATAATGTAAGGAAAATCTGCTTCAATTAAAAACTCTTCTACATAAGTTGCAAGTTTTGCTCCACCAATGCCATAAAAACGAAGTCTTCCACCAAATGTGTCTATCATCTTCTGACCAGCTTTTTTATTAAGTATTTTTCTAAAAAAGCTTATTTTATAAAGAAATTTTAAAAAAGCATTACTTGTAAGATTTGGTAAAATTTTTGATTTATAGATTTTTTCTATAATAAGAGGTACACTTACCATCATTGTTGGTTTTACTTCATTAAAAGCTTTTAACAACACACTTGGTGTTGGTGCTTTTTGTATATAGTAAACGCTAGAACCATGTAAAATAGGAATAATAAGCCCAACAGTACATTCAAAGGTATGAGCAAGTGGTAAAATAGATAAAAAACTATCTTCAGGGTAAATTTTTACTTGAATATAAGCACTCATAGCATTTGTAACTAAATTTTTATGTGAAAGCATTACACCTTTTGAATGTCCTGTTGTTCCAGAAGTATAAATAATAGCTGCTATATCCTCTTGCAAAACCTCTTTTTGTTGATTTGTTAGTTTATCAAACTGCTCTTTAGCTTTTTGTTTTAGAGTTGTTAAATAATCTTTATTTGTTAATTGTTCAAGAAGTGTTAAAGAGTCTAACTCAATTCCAAAAAGGAGATTTTTCCCTTCATATTCTTCGATAGTTTGAAGATGTTTTTGTGAAACAAAAATAGCTTTTACCTCTGCATGTTTTAAAATATGATGAACATCATTTGCATGAAAATCTACTAAAATTGGAACAACAACAGCCCCAAAAGAGGTAATAGCAAAATAAGCAACACCCCAATGTGGCATATTTTCAGCAAGTAAAGCGACTCTATCACCTTTTTGAATCCCATTTTCTTGCAAAAGCTTTGCCATCTGCGTAACTTTATAGTCAAACTCTGCATAACTCATAGGCTCTTGACCTACTTTAGCACTTAATGGTCTCTCTCCATAAAGTTTTACAGAACGCTCAAGTAGTTTAGGGAGGGTAAAGGTATCGAAATTTTCATAAGGGTAGTTCATTTTTAATCTCTTATTATAAAATTTTTTACTATTATATTGAAAATAGGTTAAAAGGTATTGCAATTGAGTAGAAGAAATAAAAATAGGCAACCAAAACGTAACACAGTAACATTTAGCGCAAAAGATTTTCTCCCAACAACACGTCAAGATATGATAGAGCGTGGATGGGATCAGTGTGATATTATTTTAGTAAGTGGTGATGCTTACATAGACTCTCCATATATTGGTGTGAGTGTAGTAGGGCGAATGTTAGAGCGAATGGGATATAAAGTTGGAATGATAGGACAACCCGATATTCATAGCGATATTGATATCAAACGCTTAGGAGAGCCTAAACTTTATTGGGGTGTGAGTGGTGGAAGTGTAGATAGTATGGTAAGTAACTACACAGCAACAAAAAAATTTAGAAATAAAGATGACTACACACCAGGTGGAGTAAACAACAAACGTCCCGATAGAGCAGTCCTTGCATATTGTAACCTTATTCGCCGTTTTTATAAAAACACTGTTCCAATTGTACTTGGTGGTATTGAAGCTTCTCTTCGTCGTGTTACACATTATGATTATTGGCAAAATAAACTACGTAAACCTATTTTATTTGATTCAAAAGCAGACTATCTCATCTATGGAATGGGAGAGATTGCCCTTGAAGAGCTAACGTATGCCATTGCAAATAAAAAAGATCCAACTGAGATACGTGGAGTCTCTTATATTGCTAAAGAGCCAAAATATGAGTATATTCAGCTCCCTTCCCATAAAGAGTGTTTAGAAGATAAAGAGAAATATATTGACCTTTTTGATCATTTTTATAAAAATAATGACCCCCTTACTGCTGAGGGATTATGCCAAGAGGTGGATGGGCGTTACCTTATTCAAAACCCTCCGTGTGATTATTTAAACCAAGAGGAGATGGATGCAAATTCAAAACTCCCTTTTACACGTGAACTTCACCCATACTATGCAAAGATGGGAAAAGTAAAATGTTTAGAGACTATTAAATTTTCTATTATGACACACCATGGATGTTGGGGTGAGTGTAACTTTTGTGCTATTGGGGTGCATCAAGGTAGAACCATACGAACAAGAAGTGAAGATAATATTGTAGAAGAGGTAAAAGAGTTTAATAAATATAAAGATTACAAAGGTGTTATTAGTGATGTTGGTGGACCAACAGCAAATATGTATGGGTATGAGTGTGAGAAAAAACTTAAAAAAGGGACATGTGAGCATATTCGTTGTGTTGACGCAAATAGACTTTGTAAAACAATGAGTGTAAATCACGATAGAAATATTAACCTTCTAAGAAGGGTAAGAAATGTTGAGGGTGTAAGACACGCTTTTGTAGCAAGTGGAGTACGTTATGACCTTATAAATGCTGATAAAGCTTATGGCTATAGCTACTTAAAAGAGATGGTAAAACATCATATCTCTGGGCAAATGAAAGTAGCACCAGAACACACACAACAACATGTTTTAGAACTTATGGGAAAACCTGGAAAAGAGGAGCTTGTAAAATTTAAAAGGCTTTATGACAAACTCAACAAGGAAGAAGGTAAAAACCAATTTTTAACATACTATCTTATAGCTGCACACCCAGGGTGTAGAGAAAAAGATATGCATGAGCTTAAACGTTTTACTACACATGAGCTTAAAATGAACCCTGAACAAGCACAAGTTTTTATACCAACTCCTGGAACATATTCTGCAGTTATGTACTATACAGAGTTAGATCCAGTAACAAGAAAGAAAATTTTTGTAGAGAAAGATACAAGGCGTAAAGAGAAACAAAAAGAGATAGTGGTGAAAAAAGGGTGTGGGTTTAAGAGTGGATTTGCATCATAAATAATTATTTTGGGTCAAGACTAGTTTAGCATAGAGAATATGTTAAACTAAGCCCATGAATACGGTAAAAAACAAGTATATAAAACATGCACACATTTCAGAGAGAAAATTTAAAGAGATTTTGAAGTGTTTTTGTATAGATTTAACAGTTACACAGACTTCAAATTTAATAGGTATAAATAGAAATACCATTAATAAATATTATTCTAAATTTAGAGTAAGAATTGTTGATTTATGCAATATTGATTCACCTTTTGCAGGAGAGATAGAGGTAGATGAGAGTTACTTTGGAGTAAAAAGAGTAAAAGGTAAAAGAGGTAGAGGAGCAAGAGGAAAAACTATAGAATTTTCCCTCTAAACTAGTCTTGACCCTAAAACAAATTTAGTAAGAGATTTAGCAAGTGGTAAAGGTGAGCTTACAAAACGTTTACCTGTTGAATCTAAAGATGAACTTGGAGAGGTGAGTTTTTACATTAATGCATTTATAACAAAAATTCAAGAACTTGTGAGTAATGCAAAAGTTATTGCTCAGAACAACAATGAGTTAAGTAGTTCTATTTTAAATAATGCAAACCAATTAGAATCTCTTTCTAAAGAGCAGTCAGCTGCTGTAGATAAGTCAAACCATTTAACAGCAGATGCAAAAGATGATTTAGATATTTTTGAAGAGTTAGCAAATAAAACTTCTCAAGATGTTAATAGAATGATTGATGTTTTAACAAATCTTGAAGAGATTAGTACAGATGTTATTAATATGATTGAGGATGATTCTCAAAGAGAAGGTGAATTGGCCGAGCGTATTAACTCTTTAGCTGTACAAACAAATGAGATTAAAAATATTTTAGATATTATCAAAGATATTGCAGATGAAGTGCGTAAATTAGCAGAAAAAACTCAACGTAGTATTGGTGAAATTGATGCAACTGTAACAGTAGTTGTTCAAAATGTTTATGAGATCTCTTCAGAGATGAATGATAATAGTGAAAAAATTCATTCATTAACTGATAAAACATCTTATATGCTAGATATTTTAGGGCAATCAAAAGAAGCATCTCAAAAAACAAGTATAGCTTCTGTTGAGTCTGCAGAAAAAACTGTTGTTATTGGTTATAAAATCAAATCTCTCTTTGAAATTATGCAAGAAACATTAGAATCTACAAAACATACAAAAGAGATAGCTGAGAAATTAGATGCTCTTGGTAAAACACTTGAAACAGGAACTAGAGAATTAGATTCTAAACTAGGTGAGTTTAGAACTTAAGCTGATAAAAAACTTTATAACGTATCAAGGTCTTCTCTTGAGGCCTTGGATACTTCGCATAAGCGTATTCAATAGTCTCTTTTGTTGTTTCATCCAAAATAAAAACTCCACTTTTTTCTAAAAATTTAAAATCACTTATATGTCCATCTGGATAAAGATAAAACTCAATCGTATTTGTTCTATTTACTCGTAAATCTCTTGGTAAATTAACACTAGCAACACGCTCTAAGACTCCTTGAGTTATACGACGCATAATCTCTTGATTATCTAAAATATATTGTTGTTGCCCCTTTGTAAGCTCTGCAAATTTTTCTCCATATAAATCTTGTATATTTTGAGATAGGTTATTACTTTGTTTTTTAGGTTGTGTTTGTTGTGGAGCATAATCTTTGTACATCCAAGCAAGTGGATCATTTTGTTTAGGTTTTGGTAGTGTTTTTTCTACCTTTTTTAAAGGTGATTTTTTCTCAATTTTTTGTGGTTGTTTTTTTAATTGTTTTGTTTGAACTTTTTTTGGTTTTATTTTTTTAATTGGCTTTGATTTAGATTGCTTTTTAAGAACTTTTTCTTTTTTTACACTCTTTTGTTGTTTTTGTGGAGCAACCCTTTTTTTCTTTTTTAGTTTAGGTTTTTTAATACCCATTTTTTTATCTTTTTTTATTATTGGATTTTTAAGATAAACTCTAACTTTATGTTCTTGTTGTTTTATTTTTTCCTTTTTTGGCTTTTGTTGGAGAAAAAAGTAAAGTGAGGTAAATAGTAAAAAATGAAGCATAAATGCAATAAACAAAGCAACAAGATACCTTTTCATAAAACTCCAAATAGATTTTTAATACAACTTCGATATAATACCAAAAAACTACTAAGGTATATTTAATGAATACAGAAGCATCAAAAAAAGCATTTAGTGAAGTACAAAATTTTATTCCAGGTGGTGTAAATTCACCTGTTCGTGCATTTAAAAGTGTTGGGGGAACTCCACTTTTTATAGCTGAAGGTGAGGGTGGTTACCTTAAGGATATAGATGGTAACAAGTATGTTGACTTTGTTCAAAGTTGGGGTCCGCTTATTTTTGGACATAGAGATGAAACAATTGAACAAGCTGTAATTGATGCAGTAAAGCATGGGCTTAGTTTTGGAGCACCAACATTAGCTGAAACAGAGTTAGCAAAACTTGTTATTGAGTTTTTTGATTCAGTTGAAAAAGTGCGTTTTGTAAGTAGTGGTACAGAAGCTGTGATGAGTACTATTCGTCTTGCACGTGGTTTTACTGGGCGTGATGATATTGTAAAATTTACAGGGTGTTACCATGGGCATAGTGATGCTTTACTTGTAGAAGCTGGAAGTGGTGCTGCAACGTTTGGCTCACCAAGCTCACCTGGTGTTCCAGCAGACTTTACAAAACATACACTTTTGGCAGAATACAATAATATTGAAAGTGTAAAAAAATGTTTTGTTGATTCTAAAGATATCGCATGTGTTATTATTGAGCCAATCGCTGGAAATATGGGACTTGTTCCAGCTGATAAAGAGTTTTTACATCAACTCAGAGAGCTTTGTGATGAAAATGGAGCACTTTTAATTTTTGATGAAGTGATGAGTGGTTTTCGTGCAACATTAAATGGTGCAGAATCTTTAGTTGGTGTAAAACCAGATTTAGTAACACTTGGTAAGGTTATTGGTGGTGGTATGCCTGTTGGTGCGTTTGGTGGACGTCGTGAAGTTATGGCAAAACTCTCTCCAGAAGGACCTGTATATCAAGCTGGAACACTCAGTGGAAACCCTGTTGCTATGGCAGCTGGATATGCAGCACTTTCTAAACTTAAACAAAATCCACGTGTTATTGCTGTACTAGAAGAAAGAGCAAAAACTTTAGTTTCTGGTATGCAAGCAGCAGCTAAAGAGCAAGGCATTACAATGCAAACAGATGTAAGAGGAAGTATGTTTGGCTTTTTCTTTAATGATAAAGAGGTAAAAAACTTTAACAATGCAGCATCTTCAGATGCAGAGCTTTTTGCAAAATTTCATGCTGGTATGTTAGATGAAGGTTTTTACTTTGCATGTTCATTGTATGAAACAGGTTTTATCTCAACTGCTACAACAGATGAGATGGTACAAGAAACTATAGAAGCGAGTAAAAGAGTATTTAAGGCTATAAAAGATGGAAAATAAAGAACCACGCAAACCCAGAATAAAACCAATTATTGAAGCAGCAGATCATTTAAGTTTAGGAATCTCCATAGTAGTTGCAATTGCTATGGGGCTTGGAATTGGGTATTTACTTCGTTCCTTAACAGATATTGGTTGGACATTTTTTATAGGTGTATTTATAGGGATTGCAGCAGCAATTTTAAATGTGTATAAAGCTTACTCTAAACAATACAAAGAGTATGAAGAGCTTGCAAAACAACCACGTTATGCAATGCAAAAGAAAAATCAAATAGATAACGATGACGATGATGAGGACTACGGTGAAAAAAGCTATTAGTCTTTTTCTTGCTATCGAAGCACTTATAGGGGTGAGTTATTTTTATGATTTCTCACTCTTTATAAATAGTGAAGTTGCATTTTTAAGTTCTTTTTTTGTTATAGTTGGTTCAAGCTTTGCCTATAAAAAAATGGTTACTACGCAAGTAGAGAAAAAAGAGTATGAAGAGTTACGTGATCCTTTAGAAAAAATAGAAGATCCTTATGAGTTGTATGACGATAAAATAAACAATGCTCCCCTTGAAGAGTTAGATATTAAAGAGATAGTAAAAGAGGAAAAAGCAAAAATTAAAACTTTTAATACAACAGCGATGAAGCAGGGTGTTAAAGGTGGATTTTCTCCATTTCGTCTTGTACCATATCTTTTTTTAATTGTAGGGTTTATTGCACTAGAGAATAATCATTATCTTGATTTAAAAGTTTATTTACCAATGTTGCTTGTGGGGATTGTTGCAGGGAATATTGTAGTTACAAAAATTACTAAATAGCTTTTTATATAGTGATTATATAAAGGAGTTTTTACTCCTCTATATAACTTTTAAGTTTACGACCAACTTTAGGGTGTTTTAACTTTTTAATAGCACTCGATTCAATTTGACGAACACGCTCACGTGTAACACGAAGCTCTTTACCAATCTCCTCTAAAGTTCTATCACTCTCATCGTCCATAATACCAAAACGAAGTTTAATAACAGCACGTTCTCTCTCATTGAGTTGCTCAAGCACACTCTCTATTTGTACACGTAAATCATCTTTTAAGATAGCATCAGCAGGAGATAGTGATGCTTTATCTTCAATAAAATCTCCAAAACGTCCATCATCTTCACTACCAATAGGTGCTTCAAGAGAAATAGGCTCTTTTGTAATTTTAATAACATTTTTTACTTTCTCAACAGAAAGACCAACCTCTTTTGCAATTGTATCTACATCTGGCTCTTTACCATGCTCTTGAAGGTGTTTACGCATAATTTTATTAATACGGTTAATTGTTTCAATCATATGGATAGGGATACGAATAGTTCTTGCCTGATCTGCAATTGCACGGCTAATTGCTTGACGAATCCACCATGTTGCATAGGTTGAAAATTTATACCCTTTTTGGTATTCAAATTTATCAACCGCTTTCATAAGACCAATGTTTCCTTCCTGAATTAAATCTAAGAATGGAAGTCCACGGTTTGTGTAACGCTTAGCAATAGAAACAACAAGACGTAAGTTTGAACGAGCCATACGAGTTTTTGCTTTTTCACTAATATTTTTACCACGTTTAATTTGTTCTAAAATATCAGCTAATTTTTCTGGTTCCATATCAAAACTATTTTTACTCGCTTCTTTAGTTTGTACAAGTTTTTTAATCTCCATATATGTAGAAACCATTGTAGCTTCTGGTACCATACTAGCGATATCTTCTTTTGTTAAGTCTTGAATCTTTTCAATAAGAACTTTATGGTTTGCTTTTAGAGTTGCATTAAAAAGTGGAAGTTTATACTCCAAGCGGCGAAGCTCTTTGTCGTAACCATCTTCACTTTTAAGTGCAGTTTCCATAGCTTTTACAAGTTCATTAATCAATTTTGAAGTTGGTCCAAGCTCTAAAAGCTTCTCTTTTAGGATATTTTTTTTGTAAGTGATTGTCATATAATAATGTACAATCTCTTCATTAAGTTCACCATCAAGATTTTCTGGAGCTTTTTCTGCTGCTTTTACCCAGTCTTTTTTTGCTTTTTCAAGTGCTTTAAAACTTGTAGTAACTTTTTCTACGCGAGTTTTATCTTTTGCACTTAATGCTTTTTCCTCTCCATCTGCATCGATATCATCTGTTGCATCATCACCATCATCTTTTTCATCTTCAAAACTTCTAAAAAGTTCTTTTACACGACGTTCACGATTGATAAGTGGTTCTTTATAGTCTAAAATAAAATCTATAAGATATGGTACAGAACAGATAGCATCAATAATAATACTTTCACCTGCTTCAATCTTTTTAGAGATTTCAATTTCCTCCTCTTTTGTTAAAAGTGGAATTTGACCCATTTCACGTAGATACATACGTACAGGAGAATCTGAACGTGACCACTCAAGAAGTTCATGTTCTTTTAAAATATCGAACTCTTCAAGTTCGTTATCTTCAAGCATTTTTCTTTGTGCATCACGACGCGCTTCTGCTTCTCTATCATTTAATAATTTTGCATGCTCCGAAGCTGTATAGAGGCAAACTCCATACTTTTGAGCAGTTTTAAAAATATTTTTTGATTGTGCTGCAGTTGGTTGTTTTTCGAAAAATTTTATGAGTTCTTCATAAGTGACACAATCTTTTGTCTCTTTTTTTTCTGCGAAAAATGTATCTATGGCTTTTGTAAGTTCTTTTGCTGTCATTAGGCAGTTGCTCCATAGGTTGGTTTATTTGGTTTTGTAAGGGATGGATTATACCGAAATTATTTTAAATTAAGCTAAAAATATTTTAGGAACAAAATATGCTTGTAGATTTTTCAATATATCTTTCATAATAAAGTGAGTCTTTTATGCAAACTGGTTATTATAGCGCTGCAGCTGGTATGGTTACACAATTTAACCGTTTAGATACTATCGCCAATAACTTGGCAAATGTTAATACTGTTGGCTTTAAAGAGGATGATGTTGTTGTGGGTGATTTTATGCGTGTATTTAAAGAGTCTCGCGATACTTTAGATAACCCTAATGACACAAAAGAAGCAGCAGCATTTATTAACAGAACAATGACTCGTACACCACAAATTGTAGATTCTTATACAAATCAATCTTTAGGTACTATGCAAAAAACAGATAATCCATTAGATGTAGCATTGACTCAAGAGGGAATATTTTTTGCTATAAAAACTCCACAAGGTATTCGCCTTACTCGTGATGGTTCTTTTACAACGAACGATGAAGGAAAACTGGTAACTAAAGATGGTTATGAAGTATTAGCAGCTTCAGATGACTTAAAAAGTGCAAATCCACAAGGGATTACACTAGATAATAACTATGCAATGCTAAAAATAGATAAAAATGGTCAACTCTCTACAAATGTACCAAATGGTTATAAGATGGTAAAAGGTCAACAACTTTTTATTGCTCAACCAGATAATCTAAAAATGTTACAAAAAGAGGGCTCTTCACTTTACAAATATGAAAATATCACCTCTTTAGAGCCATTAGATGAAAGTGGAGCAGTAAAACAGGGCTTTTTAGAAAAAAGTAATGTAAATGCAGTAAGTATGATGACACAAATGATAGAAACAAATCGTTTAGTTGGGATGTATCAAAGTGCTATGGATACACAAATGAATGAGATGAATAAAGATGCAATTGAAAAACTTGCAAGAAAAGCTTAAGGATTAAAAAATGATGCAATCACTCTACACAGCTTCAACTGGAATGTTAGGAATGCAAACACAAATTGATGTAACTGCCAATAATATTGCCAATGTTAATACAATGGGCTTTAAAAAAGGGCGTGCGGAGTTTGCAGACTTAATGTATCAAACAATGGAATATGCAGGAACGGCAACAAGTGAATCTACAAAAAGTCCAACAGGAATTGAGGTTGGTTTAGGTGTGCGTTCAACTTCTGTAAGTAAAATTTTTTCTGAAGGTTCTTTAAAACAAACAGATAATGAACTAGATATTGCAATTACTGGAAAAGGTTTTTTTAAAATGGAACTTCCAGATGGTACAGAAGTGTATTCAAGAAATGGTGCTTTTAAAGTAGATGATAATGGTACAATTGTAAATAGTGATGGTTATAAACTTGTTCCAGAGATTGTTATCCCTTCAGATGCTACAAATATTAGTATTGGTACAGATGGAACTGTAAGTGTTATTCAAGCAGGGCAAACACAAGCTACACAAATTGGACAAATTACAACTACAAACTTTGTAAATCCATCTGGACTCCACTCTATGGGAGACAACCTCTATGTAGAAACAGATAGCTCTGGTCAACCAGTAGAAGGAACACCTGGACTTGATGGACTTGGAGTTTTACGTCAAGGTTTTGTAGAGCAAAGTAATGTGGAACTTGTTGTTGAATTAACAGACCTTATTACGGGGCAACGTGCTTATGATTCTAACTCAAAAGTTATTACAACAAGTGATGAGATGCTTCAAACTGTAAATCAACTCAAACGATAAATAAATTTTTGGGTATAATAGCGCCATTAATTTTAAACTAATTAGGATTTTTATATGCAAAAAGCAAAAATAGAGGGAAAAGTTTGGAGATTCGGTAAAGATATCGACACAGACTTAATTATCGCTGCGCGTTATTTAAATACATCTGATCCAAAAGAGTTGGCAAAGCATGTTATGGAAGATGCAGACCCAGAATTTGTTAACAAAATGAGTGTTGGAGATGTTATTGTTGCAGGTGAAAACTTTGGATGTGGGAGTTCACGTGAACATGCTCCAATAGCACTAAAAGCTGCTGGTGTTGCTGCTGTTATTGCTCCAACTTTTGCAAGAATTTTTTATAGAAATGCTTTTAATATGGGACTTCCTATTTTTGAACTTCAAGAGAGTGCAGAAATTAGTGAAGGTGATAGTATAAGTGTAGATATGGATGCAGGTACTATTACAAATACAACAACGGGTAAAACATATAACTTTACTCCTATCCCACCATTTATGCAAGAGTTAATTGATGCTGGTGGACTTATGAATTATGCACAAAACGAAATAGAAGGAAACAAGTAGATGAAATCTTATAAAATTGCACTTATTAAAGGTGATGGTATCGGTCCAGAGATTGTTGATGAGGCAGTAAAAGTTTTAGATGCTGTTGCTTCTTGTAGTGGGTTTAACTTCACTTATGAAGATCTTTTAATGGGTGGATGTGCTTACGATATTACAGGTGATCCTTTGCCACAAGAGACTATTACAAAATCTTTACAATCTGATGCTGTACTTTTTGGTGCTATTGGTGGAGAAAAATGGGATAATCTTCCGCGTGAAAAACGTCCAGAGAGTGGACTTTTACGTTTTAGAAAAGAGTTAGGTGTTTATGCTAATCTTCGTCCAGCTGTTGTTTATGATGAACTTGCTAACGCTTCTTCTTTAAAACCAGAAGTTGTTCGTGGTGTTGATTTAATGGTTGTTCGTGAGCTTATTGGTGGTATCTACTTTGGTGAACCAAAAGGGCGTGATGAGGAAAGAGGGTGGAACACAATGGTTTATTCTCGTGAAGAGATTAAACGTATTGCACACCAAGCGTTCCAAATTGCAATGAACAGAAGTAAAAGAGTTTGTTCTATTGATAAAGCGAATGTTTTAGATGTTTCTCAACTTTGGCGTGAAACTGTTGAAGAGGTAGCAAAAGAGTATCCAGAAGTAGAACTTACACATATGTATGTAGATAATGCTGCAATGCAACTTATTCGTGATCCAAAACAGTTTGATGTAATGTTAACTGGAAATATTTTTGGTGATATTTTAAGTGATGAAGCTTCTATGCTTTCTGGAAGTATTGGTCTTTTACCATCTGCAAGTGTTGGTGCTAAAATTGGTGTTTATGAACCAATTCACGGAAGTGCACCAGATATTGCAGGTCAAGGAATTGCAAACCCAATTGCTACAATTGCATCTGCTTCTATGATGTTACGTTTTGCACTTGGTGAAAATGAAGCAGCAGATAAAATTGACAATGCAATTAAAAAAGCTCTTAGTGAAGGGTATAGAACTCAAGATTTAGCACAATTTGATGCAAAAGAGATCTGTTCTACAAGTGAGATGGGTTCTATTATTGCAAATTATATTGAAAGATAGATGAAAACATTAACTTTAGCAAATATCTATGAACTTCAAGGTTTCCGTGAGGAAGCCTTGGATATTTACAAAGAAATTTTAAAAAAAGATCCAACAAACTCTGAAGCAAAAGTTGCTATTCGTCGTCTTTCTGGGATGCGTCGAAAGTTTTTAAATGTAAATGAAGAGATGAAAGATTTTTTTGTAAAGATGGATAGTGAGGTAGAGTTTAATGAATTTGAAAGGTGGTTGTTAAAAGTATGGAACTAAAAGATATGATTCTCTCAACATTAGCTGAGATGGAAACAACAACTCCAAAGACAGAACCTTCTCCTGAAATTAAAGTAATAAAAAATGAGTCTAGTAAAAAAGAGAGTTCTACAGAAATTGTGGAAGAAGCTGAAATAAAACGGGTACAACCTGTAGAAGAACAACCCTCTGTAGAGGAGAAACCTAAAATAAAAACTATTCTTGAAGAGCAACCACCACAAGAGAGGCATTTTGAAAGTGAAGAGAAGTATTTAAAAGCTTTACGTGAAAGACTTTTAGTTTTATTTGAAGGGTTTCAAGCACCAAATAATAGTTCTTTAGAAGCTAAAATAGATTTAACATTAAACTTTTTAGAGTACGTTTTGGCAAATATTGACCAAAGAATAACTCTACTTGAACAAGGAAAATAAGTGAAACAATACCGTGTTTTAATAGATGCTAACGATGAGAAAGGGTTAGTTCATAAAGTTTCTACAATCTTTTATGATTTTAATCTTAATATTTTATCAAATAGTGAGTATGTAGATAAAGAGAATAATAAATTTTTTATGCGTAGTGTTGTGGATGGTGATGTAGATTTAGAAGAGTTAAAAAGTGCTATCGAAAATATTTTAACTCAAGAAGCTACTATTAAAGTAGTTGAGCCTAAAAAGAAAAATATTATTTTAATGGTTACAAAAGAGATGCATGCCCTTGGTGATATTTTAATTCGCCATGAAGCAGGAGAGTTAGATGCAAATATTTTAGCAGTTGTTTCTAACTATGAAGATTTAGGCTCTTTGGTTGAAAAATTTGGTATAGAATATAAAACAATTTCACATGAAAACCTTTCACGCGAGGAGCATGAAGAGAAGATTATAGAGTATATAAACTCATACGAAAATGTAGATTATATTGTTCTTGCAAAATATATGCGTATTTTAACACCAACTTTTGTTAAAGCATTTGAAAATGAAATTATTAATATTCACCACTCTTTTTTACCAGCATTTATTGGGGCAAACCCCTATAAACAAGCGCATGAAAGGGGTGTAAAAATTATTGGTGCAACTTCACATTTTGTTAATAACGATTTAGATGAGGGACCAATTATCGCTCAAGAGGTTGTGCATATTGACCATAGTTATAGTTGGAGAGATATGCAAAGAAAAGGTAAAGATGTAGAAAAAATTGTACTTTCACGCGCTTTAAAACTTGCTCTTGAAGATAGAATTTTTGTATATCAAAATAAAACGGTGATTTTTTAATGTCTTTTAATATAGTTTTAGTAAATCCACAAATTCCAAATAACACAGGTGCAATAGGGCGTCTTTGCGTAAATGCTGGTGCAACACTGCATCTTGTAAAGCCAATAGCATTTGATATAGATGAAAAAGCGGTACGTCGTGCAGGGCTTGATTATTGGGATAAGTTAGATTTAAAAGTTTGGGAATCGTTAGATGATTTTTTTGCCAATAACAAAATAGAGGGCAATGGCTACTTTGCAACTACTAAGACAAATAAACCCTATTTTGATGCAAAATTTAAAAAGGGTGATTTTATCTTTTTTGGAAGTGAAACTGCAGGTCTTCCAAAAGAGGTTTTAGAGAAGTATAGTGAAGGTGCTATTACTATCCCTATGACAAAAGAGGGGAGAAGCTTAAATTTGGCTATTAGCACAGGGATAGTACTTTATGAAGCTATTCGTCAAACTTACGATAGCTCTTTAGAGGGAAAATTATGAATGAAATTGTAGATATAATTGTTTTAATAGCTTTTGTTGGATTTATGTTTTTTATTTTTGGTGGTTACCACAAAGCAAAATTTAAACAACGTGAGCATGAGCAAGAGAAAGAGTAATGAACAATTTTCACTCAATTGTTGAAGAGATAAAAAATATTTTATCAACTGAACATAAAGATAGAAAAATTTTCGATAAAGATGTAGCAAATGCTTTAGGTATTACACCTATGAACTTTGCTACAATGAAAAAACGTAACAAAATCCCTTTTGCGGAACTTTTAGATTTTTGTGCAAAAAAGTCTATCTCTATTAACTGGATGCTTTATGGACAATCTCCTGAGAGTTTAGTAGAAGCAACAAATCGCCTTTATAAAATAAAATATTTTAGTGATATTAATGCAAGTGCTGGTGGTGGTGCATTTAGTGAGCATGAAAATAGTGAAGATGTTAATTTACCTAGACAATTTGTCTCTCTTTTAGGTGGAGAAGAGGCTTTAAAAGATATAGAAGCAATTAATGTCTCAGGCGATTCTATGGAACCATTACTTAGTTATAATGATATTGTTTTTATAAACAGAAGCAAAAAAAATATTGAGCGTGGCGGTGTTTTTGCACTAAGAAGTGAAGCGGGACTTTTTATAAAAAGAGTTGAAAAAAGACTTGATGGTAAAATAAATATTATCTCTGAAAATCAAATCTATGAAACACAGACTCTCTCATTAGATGAAGTGGAGATTATAGGAAGAGTTGTTGGTAAATTTGGAGATGTGAGCTAAGAGTTTAACTCTATTTGCTCAACTTTCTCCTCTATAGTTAAAAGCTCTTCCACTTTTTGTTCATAAAGTTCCTCTAACTCCTCTAACTCTTTTGCAATTTGTGTTAAACCAACCTCTTGATAACAAGCAGGATCTGCTAAACAGTTGTTTTTTTCCTCTATTTGAAGCTCTAACTCTTCAATCTCAAGTGGAAGTTGTTCTAATGCTATTTTCTCTTTATACGTAAGCTTGAGAGGTTTTGGTTTCTCTTTAGGTGCTTTTTGTTCCTCTTCTTTCTCTTTAATAACTGTTTTTTCCATAGCATCAAGAGTTTGTAACTCTTTTTGAAACTCTAAGTATTCAGAGTAAAGTTGATAAGACTCCTCTATTGTTTTATCTGGTTTAAAAATAAAAAGTTTTTTTGCAATTTTATCTACAAAGTATCTATCGTGACTTACAATAATAACAGCACCATGAAAATTAACAAGTTGTTCCTCTAAAATATTGATAGTTGGAATATCTAAATCATTTGTAGGCTCATCTAAGATTAAAATATCTACCTGTTTTGTAAAGAGTAGGGCAAGTGCAACACGGTTTTTCTCTCCACCACTTAACACTCCCACCTTTTTATCTAAAAATTCACGTGGAAATAAAAAATCTTTTAAATAAGCATAAACATGTAAATCTTTTCCACGTACACTTACTCTATCGCCACCATTGGGGCAAAAAGTTTCAATAAGATTTTTACTATCATCTAACATCTCACGATGCTGATCAAAATAACCTATTTTAAATTCACCCCTTTTTATAACACCACTTGAAGGTTGAATTTTTCCCAGTAGTGCTTTTAAAAGGGTAGATTTTCCACTTCCATTTGGTCCAACAATAGCAATAACATCTTTTTGTAAAATACGTGTAGAGAAATCGTGTAGGAGCTCTTTATCTCCAAGTTTTAAAGAGAGGTTTTCTATCTCAAAGAGCATTTTTTGTTTATTGATACTTTTAGAACGGTTAAAATGTTTTACTTCACGCTCCAACTCCATAGACATTTTACGAATTTTTGCAGGGTTTGTTTTTGCTTCCTCGCGAAGTTTCATTAAACGCTCTTTTCTCCCCTCATTACGTTTAAGTCTTGCTCTAACACCCCTTGCAAACCACTCATTTTCTCTGCGTAAAAGTCTTAAAAGGTTATCGTGTTTTTTTTGAAGGTTTTGTAGATATTGCTCTTTTTGTTGAAGATAATCTGAATATCCCCCTTTATACTCACGTAAAACACAATCTTCTACCTCTACAGACTTTGTTGCAACTCTATCTATAAAGTAACGATCATGGGAGATAAATACAAGTGTAAAAGACTCTTTAAGTAAAAGTTCTTCTAAAAACTCTACCATATAAACATCAAGGTGGTTTGTTGGTTCATCAAGGAGTAAAACATCAGGTTTTTGAAGTAAAAGTGAAGCAAGAGCAACACGACGTTGCTCCCCTCCACTTAATAGATTTACGGGTTTTTGCTCATACTCTTTGAGGTTAAAGCGTTGTAAAATACGCTCAATTTTATCATCTAAATTCCAAGCATTGTGGTGTTCAATGTAACGTGAGAGCTTTTCATGTTCATCAAGAAGTTTTTTATTTTCAAAATCATCAGCTAGAAGTAAAGAGAGTTCATTGTAACGCTCTTTAGCGCGGTTAAGCTCTACAAGGCCATCTTCTATAGCTTCACGAACATTATGGTGCTCTTTAAATTTTGGTGATTGGTCTAACATTTTGATTTCAATATCGTTTTGTGTTAAACGTTGCCCATCATCAAACTCTAAAGAACCATACACTATTTTCATTAAAGTAGATTTTCCACTTCCATTTTTTCCAATAATAACAATACGCTCACCCTCATCTACATGAAAATCAACCTCTGTTAGAATCTTTTGTGCAGAATAGTGTTTAGAAACTTTTTGTAAATCTATGAGTGCCATACAACTCTCTTTAATTTTTTTTTACTGTATAATAATAAAGTAAATAAAAAAAGGCTTTTGTATGAAAAACAAACATTTAAAAAAGTTTCTTCTCTATAGTGGTGTTTCTTTTTTTCTTGCTATGACAATATTATGGGTAGATATACTTTATCCAGATATTTCGAAAAATTTTAATGGAAAGATTAGTGACTATATGTTTTTACTTCGTGGAAAAGTTCCAGATAGTAAAAATGTTTTTATTATAGATATAGATGAAAAATCTATTGAAGAGTTAGGACAATGGCCTTGGTCAAGAAATAAAGTTGCAAAAATTTTAGAAAATTTAACAAATGCTGGCATAGGTATTATTGGTTTTGATGTTGTTTTTGCAGAAAAAGATAGAAGCTCTCCAGCTAGAATTTTAAGAGAGTTAGGTATTAAGAAAAAAGCTCCAGATTATGATTTAATTTTTGCAAATACCATTGCAAATACCCCTACAATTTTAGGGTATCAATTTGAGCTTGAAAATAAAAAGTTTATAAAAAAAGGAGTAGTAGATATTCCGGCAATTATTATAGAGAGAAATAAACCAAAAGGGATGGATGACAAAGTTATTGAGGCAAAAGGAACCATTTTAAACACCCCTTTAATTCAAGAGAGTGCCTATTCAAGTGGGTATTTTAATAATATCCCTGATGATGGGGGAGTAGTAAGAAGTGTTCCTTTAATTATACGTTACGATGGACAACTCTATCCATCATTAATGTTAGAAATGTTTCGAGCTGCTACAGGGATTAACACTATTTATGTAAACTATTCACAATTAGGTGTAGAGAGTATTCAAATAGGAGATTTTAAAATTCCTACAGATAGATATGGTAGATTGATTATAAACTATAGAGGTCCTTCTAAAACTTTTAAGTATATTTCTGCTGTTGATATTTTTAATAATGATTTCAACAAAGCAGAACTTGATGGAAAAATAGCACTTATTGGAACAAGTGCTGCAGGTCTTTTAGATTTACGAGCAACACCTTTTGAATCTGTTTATCCAGGGGTTGAAGTGCATGCAAATGGGATAGATAATATCTTAACGCAAGAGTTTATAACTTCTCCAACTTGGATAGATGGAATGAATCTAATTGTCATTGTTAGTTTAACATTCTTTGTAGTTTTGCTTTCAGCTTACACACCTTTTTGGTTTATACCTTTTATCTTTTTTGGAACAACAATAGGAACATTCTTTATAGGGTATGAATTACTCTTTAAATATGGACTTGCAGTAAATATTTTTTTACCACTTGTTGCTATTATTTTAAGTAGTATTATTGCAACATTTATGAACTATATGTTTGAAGTTAAAAATGAGCAACTTATTAAGAAAAAATTTGCATCAAAAGTTTCTAAAGATGTTATGGAAAATCTTTTACAAAATCCTGAGGCCTCAACATTTGCAGTGATGGATAAAGAGATAACCGTAATATTTAGTGATGTTCGTGGGTTTACAAATATCTCTGAAGCTATGCCAAATGCAAAGGTTCTTATTGAATTTTTAAATGAATATATGGATCCCATGACTGAAACTATTATTGAGTATAAAGGAACAGTTGATAAGTTTATTGGTGATGCTATTATGGCGTATTGGAATGCACCTTTAGATATTAAAGATCATGCAACACAAGCAGTTATAGCAACATTGGAACAACTTCACCAACTCGATACACTCAATGAAAAATTAAGAGCAGATAAACGTTTTGAAGCTGTTGTTGCTATGAGTGATAAAAAAGGGATTCCTATTATAGATATTGGAATTGGAATTAATACAGGTATGGCAATAGTAGGGGAGATGGGAAGTTCAAGAAGAAGTGACTATACTGCTATTGGAGATTCAGTTAATCTTGGTTCACGATTGGAATCTTTGTGTAAATTTTATAACTCTAAATGTAATATCTCTAACTTTACAAAGGCACAAATTGATGAATCAAAATATATTTTTAGATTTTTAGATTTAGTAACAGTAAAAGGGAAAAGTGAACCTGTTGAGATTTGGCAAATTCATGATTATGATAGAGATGAATCGTACCATAAACTATATCCTGTTTCAAAAGCTCAACTTTTTAAAGAGTTAAATCTCTACCATAAAGGTATAGCACTTTATAAAGAAGCAAAATTTAAACAAGCATTAGAAATTTTTAAAGATATAGAAACATGGAAAAATAAAACAAATAAAAATATATATAAAATTTATATTGAACGTTGTGAACACTATATAGAAAATCCACCTAAAAATTTTACAGGTGTTTTTGTTCATACTACAAAGGGTTAATTAAAATACTCTTTGTAATATCTATTTGATGGCGACCAAATAAGCCATCCACCTGTTTTTAGGTCTTTTGTTGCTTTAATTTGTGCAGAAATCTCTTTCTTTTTATAATGCTTTTTTGTATGTGCGTAATCTTTAAAGTGTTGTAACCATGGACGAATACGGATAGGATCTACTTCATCTTCAATATTTGCAATACTATTATATATAACTTTATAAGGATATTCTGCTGGATATTTTACACGAAAACTTCCACTTGCAAAACCGGAAGGGTAGAGCATAGGAGAGAGATAATCTGCATATTTTATTAAAGATGGAACAGTTTGTCCAATATTGCAATCATCTTTACTCCAACATACATTTCCATACGTATCTACAGAGATAAAAACACCATATTTTTGTAGACGTTTTTTTGCTAGGGCTAAGAAAGATTCTATTGCTTGAATTCTATTTTCTTGAGTATTTGCTTTTGAAAATCTTAAAGAAGATTTAGCAGGAAAACGGATATAGTCAAAATTAATTTCATCAAATCCAACTTTTGCAGCTTCTTCTGCAATAGAGATTGTATATTTATGAGAGCGTTTATCAAAAGGATCTACCCAAGCCATACCATCATGGTTACGCCAAATTGTTCCATTATTCTCTCGTACTACATACTCAGGATTATTTTGTGCTTGCAACTCATCTTTAAAAGTGACAATACGTGCAATTGTATAAATTTTTCTTTTTTTTAACTCTTGCATAAATTTTTTGATATTTTTATTTGTTCTTTGTTTTGCAGCTCCATAACTATTTGCTTGAGCAAAAGAGGTTCTAAATGAGGTAAGACCATATTCATTTTTAACATCTATTACAATACTATTAAGTTGTGTGGAATCTATAATATTTAGAATATTTTTAAGTTTTTTAGAGTTATTACTTGCATTCCAAAAGGAAAGATAAAGAGCTCTAACTTTAATTGGTTGAAGATATATAGAAACTTTCTTATTGTTTTTATTAAAATGGTATGGTTTATAGCCATATGCTTTCACAAAATACTCTGTTTCATTAGACTCAAAATAATAACGTCCACTTATACTACTATAAGTAAAATGTGTTGCATCTCCAATAACTGCTCCAACAACAGGTTTTTTAGTTTTTGCATCAATAATAAATCCAGAAAAAGCTTGAAGTGAAGTGAAAAGAAAAATAGATAAAAAGTAATATTTCAATAAAATTCCTATCTAATATTTAAATATGCTTTTAAACTTACATCACTCCATGCTTTAGAGAGTTGTAAATAGTTATCTATTGAAGCATAAACATCTTTAAATGCACTATTTTTTGCACTTTGTTCTGCAATAACCTCTACAAGAGCCTTTTTTCCTGCTTCATTAACATCACTTGGGAATTTACCAAGTTTTACACCAAGTTCTTTAAGTTTTTGAAGTGCAACAATATTTTGAGAATGAAACTCATAAATCATTCTTGAGTTCATATCGTTTGCACACACCTCTACAATAGCTTTTTGTTCAGGTGAGAGTTTTTCAAAAAAGTGTTTATTAAAAGTAAGTTCTAAAATAGAACCTGGTTCATGCCAACCAGAGTAATAATATGGTGCAACTTTGTAAAATCCCATTTTAATATCAAGTGCTGGTCCTACCCACTCTGTAGCATCTATCATCCCACGTTCAAGTGACGTGTAAATCTCTCCAGCTGGTAATAAAACAGGGTTTACCCCCATTTTTGCAAAAACTTCACCACCAAGCCCTGGAATACGCATTTTAAGCCCTTGCATATCTTTTAGTGATTGAATCGGTTTTCTAAACCATCCACCCATTTGAATATTGGTATTTCCACCCATAAACGGATGAAGATTGTACTTTGCATAAAGTTCACGCCAAAGCTCCATACCCCCACCAAAAAGCATCCAAGAGTTAATCTCTTGTGCAGTAAAACCAAAAGGGATACCACTAAAAAGTGAAAAAGCAGAATTTTTTCCTTTCCAATAATAGGGCCCAGAGTGAAAAGCATCTATTTGACCATTACTTGCTGCATCAAACACTGCAAGTGCTGGAACAAGTGTATTTTTAGGATAAAGTTTAACCTCTAAGTTACCACCACTTACCTCATAAACTCTTTTTGCAAAATACTCAACACCTGTTCCCATAATAGGAAAATGAGCAGGCCAACTTGTAGCTAGCTTAATAATTGTTTTTTTTCCACGATTATAATGAACACTCTTATGCTCAGACTTTTTTGGATGTTTTGAGTAGTCTATTGCGACATGGTTACTATCGTTACAACCACTTAAGGCTGCTGTTGCACCAAGTGCTGTTGTTGTAGTTAAAAATTCTCTACGGTTCATAATGGTACTATCCTAAAATTCAAATGATAATTGTGCTTCTTGTGTTTGAGACTGTAACACTTCCTCTTTTGTTGCACCATAAATAAGAGCAAAGTTAAAATCAGATTTTTCTAATATTTTTACAATA
Organism: Helicobacteraceae bacterium; assembly: GCA_027063225.1. GTDB lineage: Bacteria > Campylobacterota > Campylobacteria > Campylobacterales > Sulfurimonadaceae > Sulfurimonas. The sequence goes on from JAMOSG010000039.1 coordinate 139,625, forward strand.
TCTTTTTTTGTTTTGTAATTATAAACATTTTCATATTTACATTCTAAGTCTAACGGTAAAATATAGAGTTTTTTTGCCCAAGAGGCCTCTTTTTCTAAAAACTCTATCTCTTGTTTTATAACCAAATGTTCTGTTTCGAAAATAAGTACTCTACTTGTTGAACCATACTCCCTTGGTTGAAGCTTTGCATTAACAAATTGTGGTTCAAAATGTTTTAAAAGTTGTAATTTTTGTAGTTTCACCTCTACATTAAATTCACTAGCAACACCTAAAAGAAGTTCTAGTTTATCTAAAAAAAGAGCAGGGTATTGTACCTTTTCATAAAGTCTCTCTCTATAAATAAAAGAAGATTCAAAAATTGTATTTTCATAAAGAGTTATTTTTTGTGTAGGCTCTTTAAAAAGGTGAGAATGTGTAAAAATATCCTTATCTACTAAAGCAGGGGAGAAAATCACCTTTGCATTTTGAGAAAGGTTTAAAATACTTTTTAAGAGAGTTTTATTTTCACCCTCTAAAAAAGTAAATGTAGAATCTGTAAAAAGTTTTAAAGCTGTATGAAATGTTACACTGTCACACTCATACGACTCTACATTTTTTTCAAGTACAATATAGCGTAGAAGTCGCTTTAGAGCATCTTCTAAGTCATTAACTTTTATCCATGCTATCTCTGTATCGCTAAGGGGAACCTCTTTATCTACAACAATACCATATGCACCATTTTGCACAGCTTGCTCTATAGTAGAGTTATCAAAAGCTAAAAACAGATCACCCCTTTTTACATTTTTAGCCTCAATAACAAGATTGTTAAAAAGGCTAACAAAAGGCTCATTTAAAAGAGTTGCACGAGTAAGAGCTAAAACATTTTGAAGTCTCATCCAATAGGTGTTCCTGACTTTTTAGGTTTTTCTGGACGAACAAGTGCAAGACCATCTTCATCTTTTGCAGCTAAAAGCATACCTTCACTTAAATGACCCATTAGTTTTGCAGGTTTTAAGTTTGCTACAACACACACTTGTGTATTTACCAAAGACTCAGCAGAGTAAAACTCTTTAATTCCAGCTACAATTTGGCGAGGTTTCTCTTCCCCTAAATCTACTTGTAATAAAAGAAGTTTTTTACTTTTTGGTACTTCTGTAGCTTCAACTACTGTTCCAACTTTTAAAGAAGTTTCAAAAAACTGTCCAATCTCAATAAGGTTATCTTCCTCTTTTTTTGTCTCAACTTTTTGCTCTTTTTTAGGTTGCTCTTTTTTTACTTCTTGTTTTGGTTGCTCTTCTGGCATTAAAGGCTCCTCTATGCGTGGGAAAAGTGGTGGAATTTTTTCAATTGTAAATGTTTCTAAAAGATTTTTATTTAACACTAAATCTTCATAACTTTTTGTATCTATAGTAAATGAAAGTGCAGATGCAATTTTATTTGTTGTCTTTGGCATAAAAGGGTGAAGCATAACAGATGCCTTAGCAAGCAAGTTTGCAACAAGTGCTACTGTTGCAAGAGCCATATCCTCTTTACCTTCTTTCATTTTAGCCCATGGAGCATGCTCTTCGATTGCTTTATTTGCAATACCAAAAATTTTCCAAAGCTCCTCTAAATATCTATGTGGTTGAATATTTTGCATAAAAGCATCAAGATTATCTAAAATCTCATTTGCTGCTGTTATCTCTTTTTCATGATATTTTTGTACATCTTTACTATCTATAACAAATGCACTATATTTTCCACTCATACCAATAATACGATTAAGTAAATTTCCTAAATCGTTACTTAGTTCTGAGTTAATTCTATCTATAAAAGCACGTTGAGAAAAATCACCATCTTGACCAAATGGAACTTCACGCATCATAAAATAGCGTAAATTTTCAACACCATAAGCGTCTGCTACCTCTTTAGGGTGTACAACATTCCCTTTTGATTTACTCATCTTCTCACCATCACGTGTCCACCAACCATGTGCCGCGATATGTTTAGGAAGTGGTAGATCTAAACTCATTAAAAATGCTGGCCAATAAATAGCGTGAAAACGTAAAATATCTTTCCCTACAAAGTGGATATCTGCAGGCCAAAAATCCATTTTTGCTTCATCTTTACCGTAACCAAGAGCAGTAATATAGTTCATAAGTGCATCAAGCCATACATACATTACATGTTTGTCATCATTAATAGACTCTGGCATTTTTACACCCCAGCTAAATGATGTTCTAGTTACCGAAAGATCACGTAGTCCACCTTTTACAAAGTTAATAACCTCATTTGCACGTGAGCGTGGAAGGATAAAATCTGGATGTGCTTCATAATAATCTAGTAGTTTTTGTTCATAATTTGAAAGTTTAAAAAAGTAGCTTTCCTCTTTAATAACACTTGTACTTCTTCCACAATCTGGACAAAATTCACCATCTTCTAATTGTGTTTCAGGAAAAAAAGTTTCACAACTTACACAGTAATGCCCCTCATAAAAATCTTTGTAGATATCACCTTTGTTGTACATTCTTTCAAAAGCTTTTTGAACACCAGCTTTATGGTCTGCATCGGTTGTGCGGATAAATTTATCGTAACTTATCTCAAACTCATCCCATAAATTTTTAAATGTGGCACTAATCTCATCTGCAAATTGTTGTGTTGGTTTATTATTTTTCTTAGCAGATTCTTCTATTTTTTGACCATGCTCATCTGTACCTGTTAAAAAGAAAGTTTCCTCACCTTTTAAACGCTCATAACGTGCAACTGTATCTGTAATAAAAGTAGTGTACGCATGACCAATATGCGCTTCCCCATTAACATAGTAGATTGGTGTTGTTACATATTTACTCAATTTTTCTCACCTATATTTTATTTTTTGTTATTTTAACTAGATTTGTATTAAAACTCAAATCCACCTGTTTCACCTTTACTCATAGAGTTATAAACCGCGTCTATATATTCATCACGCAGTTTACACTCTAAAAAAGAGTCACATTCACTACAACTTTGAACACCTTTTTGTTTTTGGCACTCTTGAAGTTTTAGAAGCATCTCATCAAGATAAAGTTCAAATTTATCTTTTTGTTCAACCTCATTAGACATTTTGAGAATAAACCTCTTTTACAACACTTACTTCCTTTTTAGAACCAAAAAAACATGGTGAAGTATCATGTACATGAGCAAAACCTAAACTAAGAAGAGGCTCTGTACCATTAACAGCTTCACCTCCAGCTTTTTCATATACAAATGCAAAAGGAAAAACTTCAAATAAACGGCGAAGTTTTCCATCTGGTTTATCACTCGTTGCTGGATAGCTAAATAAACCACCACCTTTAAGTAAAATTTGGTGTAAGTCTGGAACCATTCCACCAGAATAACGCAGACGATACCCTTGTGCAAAGAAGTTATCTATCATCACTTTATGGTATGGTGGCCAATTTTGTTGTGTTCCACCTGGAGCCATAAGTTTTCCTTTGTTATTAAGATGAATCTCTTTAACAAATTCAAAATCTCCCGCTTGTAAAAGGTAGAGTTTTACTTTGTTATGTGCAAAAACCATCTCTACACGTGGACCATACACAACATAACAAGCAGCTACCATTTTATCTGCTCCAAAGCCACCTTCATAAATTCCAAAAATAGAACCAACACTTAAGTTTACATCTACAAGTGAAGAACCATCAAGTGGATCATAAGCAATATAATACTTTCCATCTTCGTGTAAAAGCTCTTGATGCGTTTTCTCTTCACTTGCAATTGTATGAATTGAAGCTACTTTTGAAAACTCCTCTTCAATGATCATATCACTTTTAATATCAAGTTCAAGTTGTGTTTCACCTGAACTATTTTCTTGTTGAGAATAACCTATATCCTTAACATCTATTGCTTCTTTTATACGTTTTGCACTTGCTTGAATTGCACTAAAAATATCATTCATTTAAACTTCCTTTGCGTTTTGTAAAATCCATGAAATAATCTCATCTATATCATTTAAATCTAAAAGAGCTACATCTTTTGGAATATTGTAATTAGCTATTTGAACTGTTTTATCCGTCGCTAAAGCATCCATATAACCAAAATATGTTTCATCTATTTTTTCTCGAAAAACTGAGATTCTTGGGAGAGGTAAATCTTTTAAACCCTCAACAAGTAAATAATCAAAATCTCCAAAAAGTTTAACCATATCTTCTAACTCTCTTGCTCGTTTAGAAAAAAGTGTTGTACGAGTAGGGGAGGCTACAATAACCTCTGCCCCTGTTTGGGAAAATTTATAACTATCTTTTCCCTCTACATCAAATCGTGCTTTGTCTCCTGGATCATGTTTAATAATAGCTACTTCTTTTTTATGCTCATTCATAAGTTTTTGTGCTATCTTGATAATAAGCGTCGTTTTCCCACTATTTGATGGTCCTGTAAAAGCAATAGCTAATCTTTTTTTCAAATTGTTTATCTCTTGTTGAAAATTTTTATAAGATTGTACAAAAGAAAAGTTTAATAAGATATAATTCAGTAGATTTTTTAAGGATTTAGAATGAAAAGGGTAATTTTTTTTACACTCTTAGTTTTTTCTTTAACTGGATGTTCCCATAAAACTGCTTTTAGTGTTTTTAATATCTCCAAAGAGCAGAAAGTTTTAGCTGCAAATACACAAAGAGTAAAGCTACTTCAAAATGGAGAAACACTAGGTATCATAAATGTTACATATCTAAATAATTTTCATCACTATAAAGGGAATAAGCAAGTTTTTTTTATTGCACTTTATCTTAAAAATAAAAATCAATACATAAGTTTTTTACTCAACAATAAAAAAGCTATCTATACAGAAAAGCTTCCCAAAGAGAATCGATATGCTAAACTTTTAGGGCTCAATGAAGATTGGAACCAATTTTATAAAGTTGTTTTTAATGTAGATAAAAAAATTCTTCTTTTTAGTTGCGAAAATACTCAAAATTCTCTTGCTTCTTTAACTTTTTTAACATATTAATTAAAGAAACCTCCTCTTGTAAAATAGTTTTGTAAACAATATAGTTTGCTAAAACTTTTTTACCATACTCTCTTGTTTCAGAATTTTTCATAAGCTCCATACTTAAATAGGGCTCATATTTTTTATTACTAAATGCACCACTTCTAATATGGCGTTTTAAAAAGCCTATACCACCATTATATGCGTATGCAATCAAAAGAGGATGATGAAGTTTTTTTTGTAACCATTGAATATGTTTACGTGCATATTCAATATTTTTTTTAGGATGAAAAAAATCTTTATATTGCACTTTTTCATGTTTTTTTTGTGCAATTTCATCTATTAAAAAAGGCATAAGTTGCATAAGACCTAGTGCGTAAGATGGTGAAATAGCAGAGGGTATAAAACGGCTTTCTTGACGCATAATAGCATATACTAAAGCCTTTTCATCATTTGTAGCATCTAATAAATATTGATTATATGGCATCACATAAGCATGAAATTTATAATCATAAGCTTTTTCTAAAATATAGCTTTGAATTGGCACCATATTTTTTTGTTGATACTCTAAATAAAGTTTAAAAAGTTTCTCTTTTGGTGTTTTTTTTAATTTTTTTGAGATTTTATACCAAATAAAAGGATCTTTTATATCTTCATAGTTATATTGTTTATTTGTCTTTGTGTATGTAAAAAAATTGAGTGGTGGTTTTTTTAAAACTTCTCTTGCATAAAGGGTATAGATATTGATATTTTTACTATATAACAATGCTTTTAAGACTCTCTTTTTCTTTGTTAATTTGTAAAGCCAAAAAAGTGTTTTATCTTTGTCTGAATGTTTTTTATACTTTTTATATGCTTTTTTTAGATGTTTAATAGCTTTTCTTTTTTTATCTTGCTTAATATAAAACAGAGCCATTAAAAAGTTTGATTTTGCATCTAAATTTTTTGGTTTTAAATTGTAAAGTGATCTTTGTAAGTTTTTTAATTTTTTATCTCTCATTACTATATCTATAAACTGTGCCATTTTTATAGAATGGGCCAATGTATTTATATAATTTTTATTTATATATAAATCGAGATGTTTTTGACGAAAAGTTTTACTTACATTAATAAACATTCTTAAAACTGTATCATTATCATATTTTTTATATGCTTCAATAGAGTAGGGTTCACTTTGAATAGCAATCAACCTTTTTTGCCAACTTTTTTTTACCCTTTTTTTTACTTTTTCCCTTTGAGTATTATTCATATAAAGAGTTTTATATGACATAAATGCATATTCTAAACATCTTCTATTTTTAATATTGTAGAGATCTTCCCTTTTTTGACATTGTATTTTATAAAGCAATTTTGCATCATTTGGATTTTTCTTTAAATAAAGTCTTTGTAATTTTTTAGTATGTCGTTTTACTTGTCTATAAGCAGCAATGGCAGAATTTTTAGAGATATTTTTTTGTTGAAGATATTGCCAAATAAGAAAATCTTTAGCTATACTTGAAGGTTTTGAATTGATCTCTCGTAGGGTTATTTGAGCTAATAAAGTAGCACTAAACAACCCTACAAGAACAACAAAACGAAGCATAAATTTTTTATAAAGTAGTTGCTAAAGTATTAAAAACTAAACTTACTAAAATCATAAGAACCTGAAGAGCAATAACCACAACAAGTGGAGCAAGGTCAAGTCCATTAAAATTTGTTCTTATGTATCTATTTACCATTGCATATGCAGGGTTTGTAATACGATATAAAAATTGAACAATAGGATTAAAAGGGTCAGGATTTACAAAACTTAAAAAAGCACTAATAATAATAACCCAAATATAAACTTCAATTAAACCATTTACTAAACTACCAAGTTGTGCTATAGCTATACCTAAATTACTCATTTTATAATCTCTCCTAAATAATTTTTGAGATGTTTATACACCTCTTGAATATTTTTTTCATCTTTAAAACCAGTTAAAAGTATAGAGAGTGACTCTAAGAGTTTCTTTTCCTCTATTGCAGTTTTTTTAAGAAGATAATTTTTAAAATCTTCAAACTCTTCAAAATGTGTCGCTTGATTTATAGTTTCTTTTAAAAGTTTTACCTCTTTTTGAAGCTCTTGAGGAATTGTTTTTTTTGCAAAAATAGGTTCAATTTTTGAGCGTAACTCTTTTGTTGTTGCTATATCTTGAAGATAAACTTTTGCTAAAGCTCCTATGCTTGCATCTGCAAATCCAACATAACGGCTTAACTCCTTATTATCTAACATTTTAAGATGTTCTTGATTAATCTTTTTTAATTTTTCAAGATCAAATTCGATAGAAGAGGGTGCAATTTTTTCTATATTAAACCAATCTATAGCTTCACTGAGTGTAAAAATCTCTTGAGGAGTTTCATTTCCAAGTAACACTAAATAATTACTAATTGCAGCAGGTAAAAAACCATCTTCTAAAAGAGTTTTTATAGTAAAATCTTTTGCATTTTTTATCGCTGGAAGATGAGCATACACTATCTCTTTTTGATAATTTAACTCATTTCTTATGTGAATTTGCTTAGGTGTATCCTCTATATACTCCTCTTTACGAACAATAATAGATATATCATTTAACATATCATCTACAGCAGAAGCAAAATTTTGTGTTGGAGTTTTATCCATATTTAAAATAGTAAAACTCTCCATATCTTCTATAGAAAAATTTACCTCTCCTCTTATGTAATCTTTAAAAACAATAGGAGAAGTAGGGCGTTTGATTCTCACTCTAAAGGGATGTTCATTATCTATAACAAGTTCTGGAGGAAGATTCATACAAGCATCATCATATCTATATGTTTTTTGTTCCTCTTGAGCTTCTTTTTGTTTTTTCTCCAGGTATTCATCTGAGCAAAAACAATTAAATGCTTTTTTATTATGTAAAAGATCAAGTGCCATAGCAGAATGAAAACGGAAGTTTTGAGTCTGATAAACGACTTGAGAATACTCTAAACCAAAAAGTTCTAGTAATCCTAAAATTCTTTGATCTTCCCCTTCTATATTTTTCTCTTTATTAGTATCTTCAATTCTTACTATAAAATTTTCATTTTTTTGTTTAGCAATAATGTAGTTAAAAAGGGCAATACGTAAATCTTCTATATTCATATCACCTGTTGGACTTGGTGCAAATCTAAGCATAAATTATTTTCCTGCGTTATAATATTTTTCTGTGATTGTATCTAAAAAGAACTGAGAAAAAGTTTTGATTGTTTAAAAAGAAGGATGGTGACCCCTAGGAGACTCGAACTCCTGTAACATGGATGAAAACCATGGATCCTAACCGCTAGACGAAGGGGCCATCTTTGTTTGATGGAAGAATTATATAGATATTAAGCTTATAAATTGCTTAATATCTATGATTTTTATTCATAAAAATTACGTAAAGCTCTAATAATTACAGCATTTTTAGAAATACTTTCACTTTTTGCATTTTCATTTACAATATCATAAAGATCTAATGGTAAAGAGATTGAAAAAGTTTTTGTTTCAACTTTTTTCTTTTTAGTTACAATTGAAACAACATTTGTAAGAAGTTCAATAATTTTTTTCGTATCAATTGGTTTTTGAATAAAACTATTTATACCAACTTCAATTGATTCAGAAACTTTTGTAATATCATTGCTTGCAGAAATTACTATAATAATTTGATTAGGGTTTATTGCACGAATTCTACGTGCGAACTCAATACCATCAATACCAGGCATAATAATATCCACAAAAATTACATCAGGTTTGATTGTTTTATAACTTTCAATTGCTTCCTCAGCACTAAGGCATGATGTTACACCTGCAAAGAAATTTTTAAATGTAGAAGTTAATAACTCATTTGTTACTTTTTCATCTTCAACTACCATTGCAGTTAACTTTTTTGTTTGTTGTGTTAATTGAATTAAATCTGTATTTGCCATATTATATTCCTGTAATGTTTGTTAATGTTTAAATTATACACTGTTTTTTATTAATTATTGCAAAAATATTACATTTTCTTTCAATTTTCTGCAATTTTTTTAAATTGTTGCAACCATTCTTCATCTGGTGTTGCTAATTGTTCTTTTTGAATAAGTAAATCTTCTAAAATTTGCTTTAAAGAGATTTCATCCATAAATTCTAATAGAGAAGGGTTAATTGAAGTTGTATTTTGATTGTCATAAGAATTAAGCAGGTTTTGTATCTCTTGAATCAGTTTTTCTTTATTGGTTAACATAATGTAAATTCTCTTGAATATTATATTTTGTACTTTAGGGCATAACTATAAGCCGAGTTTTGTCTTTATAGCATTAATCTACTACACTTTTTACAAAGTATCTCCAGCGAAACAATAGCACAAAACTAAGACGCTAACCATCTGTTTCTTGCTGCCATGTTGGGTTTACAAGCTTCCTATATTGCTATAAGAACTGGTGGTCTCTTACACCACCTTTTCACCTTTACCACAAAAAAGTGGAAGTAATATTTCTGTTGCACTTTCCCTCGTATTACTACGGCCATTAGTTAAATGGAACATTGTCTTAGAGCAGCTCGGACTTTCCTCTTGTAAAAAACAAGTAACTATATGTTATACCCTAAAAGTATAAGTATTGTACAAAAAAAAGGTTGTGATTTAGATAAAAAAAGGAGAAAAAAGTAGGGCAGTCGCCCTACTTTTAAGGTGGTGTTTTGTAAAAAATTATTTTTTAGCAGCCATTGCTTCTAAAGCGTATTTTTCACCAAGTTCATATGCAACTTTATTTACATCATGAACCTTTGCAGGTACTTTAGAAAGCATAGTCTCAATAAGTACCTCTTTATCAAGAGGTTTCATAATAGTATTAGCAATTGCTAAAGCAACAACAGATTGAGTAATAACGTTACCAACCTCTTCTTTTGCAATTGTAATAATTGGAATTTCATAAATAGTCCATCTTTTTCTATCTTCTTCAGTTGGATGAACAAGGTTAGGATCAATTACAATTGTACCTCCCTCTTTCACACCATTTTTAAAAAGATTGTAACTTACATTTGCAACAGAAAGCATAAAGTTAATTTCACCATCATTCGCATATGGATAGAAAATTTCTTCATCATCTAAAGTAATATCAACAACTGTTGGACCACCACGAACTTGTGATGTATAAGTCGCAGTTTTTAGTCCATAACCACCAGTTTTAATTTTAGCTGCAGCAAAAATCTCACCAGCAAGAAGAACACCTTGTCCACCAACACCTGTAAATCTCATTAATGTTCTAGCCATTGTGTGTCTCCTTATATTTTCTTAGCAAAGTCATCTTGAGTGATTTTCTTTCTCTCACCTTGATGTACTTTTTGGATTTCTGCATACATTTCACAATACTCTTCAGCTTCACTATCTTGTTTTAAGATACCTAAAGGAAGAAGGTTCATTTGTTCCTCTTCACTTAGAGTATCATATTTTTTCTTAGCAATAGAGATGCTATCGATCCAATCAAGATTTTCGATTGCAGAAAGCATTTTATTTTTACGTCCTAAGTTAATATGACAGTTAGAAAGAACTTCAACATAAGAGAAACCTTTGTGCTCCATCGCTTTAAGAAGAGTTTTTTCTAATTTCTTAGGATCAATTACACTGTCACGCGCAACAAAAGATGCACCAGCAGCGATAGCTAACTCACAAGAATCAAAAGTTGGGTCAATATTACCAGCTTTTTGAGAAACAGTCCACATACCTCTTGGAGTAGTTGGAGATGTTTGAGAGTTTGTTAAACCATAAATAAAGTTATTAATAACAATCATAGTCATATCAATATTTCTTCTACAACCATGAATTGTATGGTTACCACCAATAGCAAGTGCATCACCATCACCAGCAACACAAATAACAAGTTTATCTGGGTTAGCAAGCTTAACACCTGTAGCATAAGCAACTGTTCTACCGTGAGTTGTATGGATAGTGTTAAAATCTACATAAGATGAGAAACGTCCAGAACAACCAATACCAGAAACAACACAAACATCATCTTGGCTTACACCCATTTTATCAATAGCTCTGATGAATGCTTTTAAAATTACACCATCACCACAACCCCAACACCATAATGTTGGCATCTTTTCAAGTCTTAAGTATTTATCATAATTAAATGCCATCTTATAGCTCCTTTACTTTATTTACAATCTCATAAGGAGAAAGTGGTCTACCATTTACTTTAAAGAGACCTTCAATATCTAATCTTGAAGTAGCACGTTGTACTTCATCTCTATATTGACCAATATTAAGTTCTACTACTAGAACTTTTTCAATTTTATCTGCATACTCTTTCATCTTTTCTGCAGGAGATGGCCAAATAGTAATTGGTCTAAATAGACCTGCTTTAATACCTTCATTTCTTAAGTGACGAATAGCCTCTTTAGCTGCAAGAGAAACAGAACCATAAGCAACAATCATAATCTCTGCATCATCCATCATAAACTCTTCGTAAGATTCAAGTTCATCTTTGTGAAGCTCAACTTTATCTTCTAAACGTTGAATAAGTTTACGACAAGTTTCAATCTCTTCAGTTGGGAAACCATTTTTATCATGGTGAAGCCCTGTAAAGTGATATCTATAACCTTTAAACATTGGGTTAAGAACTGCTGGTTGATCTGCTTCACATTCATATGGGAAATACTCATCAGCTGGACCATCAAAAGTTTTACGTGGAACAATTCCAGCTTCAACTTCCTCTTTTGTTGGAAGCATTGCTTTTCCATGCATATGACCTAAAGTCTCATCTAAAAGTACAAATACTGGTTGCATAAATCTATCTGCAAGATTAAATGCTCTTACAGTTTCAGTATAACACTCTTCTAAAGAACCAGCACAAAGTGTGATTGATTTATAATCACCATGAGATGGGTTTTTAGCTTGCGCAATATCCCCTTGAGATACACGAGTTGGAAGACCAGTTGATGGACCACCACGCATAACATTAACTACAACTATAGGAACCTCTGCCATTTGAGCAAGACCTAAGTTCTCAGCTTTTAATGAAATACCAGGGCCTGAAGTTGCAGTAAGTGCACGTTGACCTGACATTGCAGCACCAATTACAGCACAAACACCTGCAATTTCATCTTCCATTTGAATTGCTACTCCACCTTTTTTTGGTAAAAGGTCAGAAATAACATGCATAACCTCACTTGAAGGTGTTAGTGGATATCCACCAAAAAACATACATCCAGCATCAACAGCTGCCATAGCAGCTAATTCATTACCTGTAGATATTACTTCTCTTGTTGCCATTAGTTCGCCCCTTGTTCAATTGAATAATATTTATTCGCTTTAATAGCTTCTTGACGAGCTTTTGCTTCATCAGTAAGTTTAGCAAAACTATAACCTGCTTCTTTATACTCTTTTCTATCTGCTACAAAAATAGCAAAGTCTGGACAAGAAAGCTCACATTCATTACATCCAATACAAGACTCTGGATGCTCTACAGCAATCATAGCTCCAAGTGTTGAGTGTTTTTCATATCTCATTGCAAGTACACCAGATGGACATACTGATACACAAACATCACATGCTTTACAGTTATCTGTATTTACCCATACAGGTTGATTACCTGGGTTTTTAGTTGTAAAAGTTCCCATTTATTCTCCTAAATTATTAAAATACAATATCATTGTATTACTATACTTTTTCCATTCATAAAGAGAAGTTATCCCTTAAAAAAGAATAAACATCACTTTTGTCGGAAAAAGGATAACTTACTTTTATTAAAATTTTTCTCAACTGTGCTACAAATGCCCTACTTTTACATAAAATGTTACTTTTTTGGGCTCACACAAAAGAAAAAAACTATTTTTTAGCTAAAACTTCAGCTACTGCTTTACCAATTTCAGCTGGAGAAACTACTACTTTTACACCAGCAGCTTCAAGTGCTTCCATCTTCTCTTTTGCAGTACCAGCACTTCCAGAAATGATAGCACCAGCATGACCCATACGTTTACCTTTTGGTGCTGTTTGACCAGCAATGAAAGCAACAACAGGTTTAGTGATTTGCTCTTTAATAAGTTTTGCAGCTTGAATTTCAAGATCTCCACCAATTTCACCAATCATAACGATTGCTTCAGTTTCTGGATCTGCTTCAAACATTGGAAGAAGTTGTTTATATGAAAGACCAATAATTGGATCTCCACCAATACCAACTGCAGTAGTAATACCAAAACCTTCTTTAACAACTTGATTTGCACCTTCGTAAGTTAATGTACCAGACTTAGAGATAAGACCAACATTACCTTTTTTGAAAATCATACCTGGCATAATACCAATTTTACACTCATCTGCAGTGATGATACCTGGACAATTTGGCCCAATAGTTTTCATATTGTGTTTAGTAGCATATTGTTTTGCATACATCATATCACGTACTGGTGCACCCTCTGTAATAATTACAGCAAGCTCAATTCCAGCATCTGCTGCTTCCATAACAGCATCTGCAACAAATGCAGGTGGAACAAAAATCATAGAAACAGTAGCACCTGTAGCTTTTACAGCTTCTTTAACTGTATTGAATACTGGCTTACCTAAATGCTCTTGTCCACCTTTGTTTGGTGTAACACCACCAACGATATTTGTTCCATAAGCAATACATTGCTCAGCATGGAAACTACCCTCTTTACCTGTAAAACCTTGAACGATAACTTTTGTATCTTTATTTACTAAAATACTCATATACTATTCTCCTTTCGCTGCTGCAACTGCTTTTGCTGCACCATCTGCTAAATCTGTTGCTGGAATAACATTTTTAATGTTTGCATTTTTAAGAATTTCTGCTGCTTCTGGAGCATTTGTACCATCAAGACGAACAACAACTGGAACATGAACATCTACAAGTTTTGTAGCTTCTAAAATACCGTTTGCAATTCTATCACAACGAACAATTCCACCAAAAATATTAACAAAAATAGCTTTTACATTTGGATTTTTAAGAATAATCTCAAAACCTTTTGCAACAGTCTCTGCATTTGCACTACCACCAACATCTAGGAAGTTAGCAGGTGTTCCACCCATGTAGTTAATTGTATCCATAGTACCCATTGCAAGACCAGCACCATTTACCATACAACCAATCTCACCATCAAGAGCAATATAAGAAAGACCATATTTACCAGCTTCACGCTCATCTGGATCCTCTTCACTTAAATCTCTCATAGCTTCAATTTCTGGATGACGACCAAGTGCAGAATCATCAAATCCCATTTTACCATCAAGTGCAATAAACTCACCCTCACTTGTTCTAATAAGTGGGTTGATTTCAATCATCTCTGCATCATTTTCCATATAAAGAGTATAAAGTTTTTTAGCAAAGTTAATCATATTTTTTTGTTGTACTTTGTCTGTAATACCAAGACCAAATACTAACTCACGACCATGAAAGCCTTGGAAACCTACAGATGGGTCAACTTGAACTTTAATGATTTTTTCTGGAGTTTTTTCTGCAACAGTTTCAATATCCATACCACCTTCAGTAGAAGCCATAATAATTGGCATCTCTGCAGCACGATCAAGTACAACTGAAAGATAAAGCTCATCTTGAATATCAGCACCATCTTCAATATAAACTTTTTGTACAAGTTTACCCTCTGGACCTGTTTGGTGTGTTACAAGAGTCATTCCAAGAATTTCATCTGCAAATTGTTTTACTTCATCTAAAGACTTAGCAAGTTTAACACCACCACCAAGACCACGTCCACCTGCGTGAATTTGTGCTTTAACAACCCAAATAGGCCCACCTAACTCTTTTGCATTTTCAACTGCTTCTTCAACAGTGTGAGCAATTTTACCTTTTGGTGTTGGAACACCATACTTAGCAAAGATTTGCTTTGCTTGATATTCATGTATATTCATCTATTCTCCTTTGTTAAGATTGAAAAATTATTTTACTTCGTATTGTGAACGACCAATTTGATAAAGATCATTCCCATGAGTGTCATTAATAACTGTAATTGGGAAATTCTCCACCTCTAGTTTTCTAATTGCCTCAGGACCAAGTTCTGGATACGCAATAACTTCAGCACTTTTAATCAGTTTACCAAGTAAAGCTCCTGCTCCACCTGTTGCACCAAAGTAGATAGCTTTATGCTCTTGACAAGCATCAGTTACATCCTTATTACGTTTTCCTTTTCCTATCATCCCTTTTAAACCCTCAGCGATAAGGCGTGGAGAGTAGGAATCCATTCTATAAGACGTTGTAGGTCCCGCACTACCTATTGGATCACCTGGTTTTGGTGGTGTTGGCCCAACAAAGTAAATTACTGCTCCTTTAATATCAAAAGGTAGCTCTTTACCCTCATCTAGTAAATCTACTAAACGTTTATGTGCAGCATCACGAGCTGTGTAGATAGTTCCACTTAAATAAACAATATCTCCACTCTCAAGTTGTGAAACTTCTTCATCGCTTAAAGGAGTTGTTAAATAGTATGTTTTACTCATTATAGTTCCTTAGATTGTAATATGTGTATGGCGTGAACTGTGACACTGAACATTTACAGAAACAGGAAGTGACGCAATATGACAAGGATTCGCTTCAATATGTACAGCTAAAACAGTTTGAGTTCCACCCATTCCCATTGTACCAATACCAAGCTTGTTTAACTCAGTTTTAATAGTCTCTTCAAGCTCTGCCATCTCTGGATCTTCATTTACACTACCAATATCTCTAAAAAGTGCATGTTTAGATGAGATTACAGCTTTTTCAAAAGTACCACCAATACCAACACCAACAGTAAGTGGAGGACAAGGGTTTGGTCCAGCATCAGAGATACACTCTCTTACAAACTCAATAACACCCTCTTTACCAGCAGCTGGTGGAAAAACACGCGCACGAGAAACATTTTCACTCCCCCCACCTTTTGCAGCATATTCAATATCTATCTTATCACCCTCTACGATATCCAAATGGATAATTGCGGGGAGGTTATATCCTACAGTATCTTTAAGATTTGCACGTGAAAAAGGCTCACATGTAGAAGCTCTTAAATAACCCTCTTCATACCCTTTTGCTGTTCCCTCATTAATAGCATCTTTTAAAAGACCACCAACAATTTTAACATCAGCACCAACTTTTACAAAAAATACTGCAAGACCAGTATCTTGACAAAGTGGACGAGCCTCTTCTCTTGCAATCTTTGCATTTTCAAGAAGTTGTTTTAAAACCTCTTTACTTACTGGACTTTTTTCATTTTCATACGCTTCTTCCATCGCTTTTAAAGCATCTTGCGGAAGATTTGATGCAGAATAAACTATAATATCTCTTACAGTTTTTACAATCTCTTTATATTGAATCTCTCTCAAATTCTACTCCTAGTCAAAAAATTTGTTCTCTTCTAAAATCTCAATACCTTCACGAATAGAATCAACAGAGATTTTAAATTTTTCTTGAATTGAATCATTAAGTTTTAACTCAATAATCTCTTCAACACCATTTGCACCAAGAACAACAGGAACACCTACACATACATCGTTATATCCATATTCACCTGTAAGTAAAACAGATGAAGGAACAATTGTTTTAGAGTCATTTAAAATAGCCTCTACCATATGCACAATCGCACGACCAGGACCATAATAACCTGATGTTCCAAGATAACGAACAATCTCAGCTCCACCATCTTTTGTACGAGCTATAATTTTTTCCATAGTCTCTTCAGAAATAATATCGCTAAGTGGAATATCGCCAACAGAAATATGTTGAGGAAGAGGAATCATATTTTCACCATGATCTCCTATTACTAAACTTCCAGTTTGACGTGCACTGTATCCTGTTTCTTTTTGAATCTGATATGCCATACGTGAACCATCAAGTGCACCTGCCATACCAACGATTCTATTTTTTTTCCAACCTGTTAATCTATGAATAACATAAGTCATAACATCAAGTGGATTTGAAACACAAATAATGATAGCATCTGGAGAATATTTTTGAACATTACTTACAACATCTTTCATGATTTTTGCATTAATCATTAAAAGATCTGCTCTTGTCATATCCCCTTTACGTGGAACACCAGCAGTAATCACTACAATATCACAATCTTTTAAATCACTTGCATCATTTGCAGCTGTTACAATTGTTCCTTGTGGAGCGTAATAAGAAGCTTGAGATATATCTATAGCTTTTCCTTGTGCTACACCCTCTGCAATATCAAAAAGGATGATCTCATGACAAATCCCCATCATACTAAGTGTATAAGCAGCAGTTGCACCAACGGCACCTGCTCCTACAATACCAACTTTTCTACTTTTCATTTTTCTTCTTACTTTCAGAACCATCTAAGTTGACATAGTCTTTTTCACAATCATCAAAAAAGTTTTTTGCTTCTAAAGCTTCTATCATCTCTACTACTGATTCTACAGAATTTTTAAAACGTGTACGTTGAAGAGTTTTTAAAGTCATCTCAATAATTTGCTCAGCTCCACCAGCACCAATCATAGAGGGAACACCACTTACAACACCACTATATCCATATTCACCCTCTAAATATACAGCACAAGAGTGAATTTGTTTAGTATCTTTTAAAATAGCATCTACCATTACAGCTGTTGATTTTGCAGGTGCATAGTATGCTGAACCATCACCTAGAAGATTAACAATCTCAGCTCCACCATTTTTTGTTTTACGAACAATTTCACCAATCTCTTCAGAATCAAGAAGATCATCAATTGGAACACCAGCAACTGTAGTAAATTTAGGAAGTGGTACCATTGTATCACCATGTCCACCCATTACAGTAGCACGAATTTGCCCTGCTCCATAACCTAGTTTCTCATAAATGAAGTGAGCCATTCTTGCTGCATCTAAAATACCAGCCATACCTAAAACACGCTCTCTTGGAAATCCTGTATATTTATATGTTACATATGTCATCACATCAAGTGGATTTGTTACAACTACAACAATAGCATCTGGTGCATATTTTTTAATTTCCAATGCATAATTTTTTACAATTTCTGCATTTTTAAAAAGTAAATCATCTCTACTCATACCAGGAGTTCTTGGAGCTCCTGCTGTTAATACAACAATTTGACTTCCAGCAATATCTTCTGGACCCTCTGCTGCTCTTACAATCGTATGTTGACGAGCTGCATTTGCAGCTTGAGACATATCAAGAGCTTTCCCTTTTGCAATATTAATACTTCTACCACGAAGAACAACCTCATGACAAGAACCATTCATCGCTAAAATAAAAGCTACAGTAGAACCAAAGTTACCAGTTCCAATAATTGTTACTTTATTTGCCATACAATTCCTTTTGATATTTTTAACTTTCAATTTTTAGCTAAAAACCTTTAGCCAAAAACAAAAAGTTAGAGTTTACGCTTGGGTTGTTTTACCCAAACGTAAAAGAGAACTAAATATTATCGATGATATTATTAAGTGTTGCTGAAGGACGCATTGCTGCTTCTGCTTTAGCATCATCTGGGTGGTAATATCCACCAATATCTTGAGCTTTACCTTCAACTGAAAGTAATTCTTCCATAATTTTAGCTTCATTTTCTTCAAGAGCTTTAGCTACAGGAGCAAATTTTTCTGCTAACTCAGCATTATCACCTTCTGCAAGTGCTTTTGCCCAGTATTGTGCAACATAGAAGTGAGAAGCTTTATTATCTGGCTCACCAGCTTTACGTGAAGGAGCTTTGTTGTTATCTAAGTAACCTTCATTTGCTTTATCTAAGGCTGCTGTAAGAGCTTCAAGTTTGTCATCGCTATGTTTACGACCTAAGAAACGTAAAGACTCAGCAAGTGCTAAGAACTCACCAAGTGAATCCCAACGAAGGTGACCCTCTTTTAAGAATTGATCAACATGTTTTGGAGCAGATCCACCAGCACCAGTTTCATATAAACCACCACCAGCTAATAATGGAACAATAGAAAGCATTTTAGCAGATGTTCCAAGCTCTAAAATTGGATACATATCTGTTAAGTGGTCACGAAGTACGTTACCAGTTACAGCGATAGTGTTTTCACCTTTACGGATTCTTTCATTTGTAAATCTTGTAGCAGATGTAATATCCATAATATGAATCTCTAAACCTTCAGTATCAAATTCTGGAAGGTATTTTTCAACTTTAGCGATCATTTGTGCATCGTGAGCTCTGTTTTTATCTAACCAGAATACTACAGGAATTTTTTCAATTTGTCCACGCTCAACTGCAAGACGAATCCAATCTTTAATTGGAATATCTTTAGCACGGCTCATTCTCCAGATATCACCTTTTTCACATTCAAAACTCATAAGTTCAGTACCATCTTCTGCGGTTACAGTTACAGTACCAGCTTCAGCAAGTTCGAAAGTTGTTGGGTGAGAACCATACTCTTCAGCTTTTTGTGCCATAAGACCAACATTTTGCATAGTACCCATAGTAGTTACATCAAATTGACCATTTTTAACACAATCTGCTACCATCTCTTCGTGAAACATTGCATAAGTAGAATCTGGAATAACAGCAACACACTCTACTGCATCACCTTTACGGTTCCATTGCTTACCACCTTCGCGTACAACAACAGGCATAGAAGCATCGATAATAACATCGTTAGATGCATTGAAGTTAGTTTTACCTGCATCTGAATCTACCATTGCAATTTCTGGATTATCAGAATCTACAACCGCTTGGAAAGCTGCTTTAATTTCAGTTTCTTTAGCGTGACCAGCGATTTTCTTCTCTAAGTCACTCATACCAAGATTAGGATTAACATTTAACTCTGCGAAAACATCTGCATATTTATCAAATACTTCTTGGAAGAAAACAGTGAAAGCATGACCAAACATAATTGGATCAGAGATTTTCATCATAGTAGCTTTAAGGTGGATTGACCATAAAACACCATTTTTCTTAGCATCTTCAATAGTTTTTGCGATGAAAGATTTAAGTTTAGCAACAGACATAAAAGTACCATCAAGAACTTCACCATCAAGTGCATCGATAGTTGTTAACTCTTTACCATTTAAAGCGATAGTTACTTTTTGACCTTTTTCCATAGTAACTGATTTTTCATTACCATAGAAATCACCATCACCAGCCATATGAGCTACATAAGCTTTTGAATTTTCAGCAAATGGCTTAAGTCTATGTGGGTGATTTTGAGCAAATTTCTTAACAGCTTTTGCAGCACGACGATCAGAGTTACCTTCACGTAAAACTGGGTTCACTGCTGAACCTAAACAAGTATTATATTTAGCTCTAATTGCTTCCTCTTCAGCATTTGCTGGATTTTCTGGAAAATCAGGAATATCAAAACCTTGACCTTGAAGTTCAGCAATACAATCTTTAAGCTGACCAATAGAAGCAGAAACATTTGGAAGTTTAATAATATTTGCTTCTGGCTTTAAAACAAGCTCACCAAGTTTTGAAAGTTCATCTTCTGCAAGACCCATAGCAGCAAGAACACGACCTGCAAGTGAAATATCACTTGTTTCTACCTCTACGTTAGCTGCTTTAGTAAAAGCATTAACGATTGGTAGTAATGAATATGTTGCTAAAGCCGGAGCTTCATCAATTTTTGACCAAATAATTTTTGACATGATTTGTCCTCTTTTTTTCTATAATTAAAATTTACAAGTCAATGATAGCATTAAGATAAATAATATTTCATTAGCACACAAAAAGAATATTTATAATTTATAATTTGTTTCATTTAGTAGCACGTCTAATATTCTTTAGGTGTGTAGAATAGTAGCATGTAAAATCGTGTGTGCCATTTTTATTTTTCATAAAATAGAGATAGTTACTCTTTTGTGGACGCAGTGCAGCTATAAGTGCATATTTACCTGTGTTACATATAGGTACACTTGGAAGAGAAGAGTATTTGTATGTATTAAACATACTTTTATCATGTCTAATCCTATAAGCAGTTACTTTTGTATGGGAATACTTCCCATAATTTAATGTACCATCCATTTGTAATTTCATCCCTTTTTTTAATCTATTATAAATTACAGAACTAATAAGTGGCATCTCTTGAATTGAAGCTGCTTCTTTTTCTATTATAGAGGCTATAATAATGTAAGGTAGAAATTTTTCTTGTTTGTAATAACCTAGATATTTTAGAGAAATCTTTTTAAAGTTTTTTTGGGAAAGTTCTAAAAGGAGTTGAATAAATCTTTTTTCATCCAAACCTTTAGGAATATAGTAAGTTTCAGCAAAAAATGCACCCTCTTGAATTGGTGCTTGCTTTTTAAACTCAACAATCAACTTATGAAGATTAAAATGATATTTTTTTGCAAATTCTCGTAAAATAAAATAGGTTGTTTCCCCTGGGATAATTGTAACTTTTTGTGTTAATGCTTTTGCCTTTGTAAGCTTATATAAGAAATCACCTCTTGTTTGTAGAGTACTCTCAAATGAGATCCATCCATTTTGTGGTGTCCCTAAAAAACGTAATAAAAGAGAATCTATCTTTGAAAGATTATAGTTTTTCTCCTGAAATTGTGTTATAATCTTGTTAATAGAGCCTTTTGGAACGTAGAGTATTTTTTGTGTCTGAATTGGTTGTGCAACATAATAAACAAATGATAAAATTAGGATTATAAGCATCATCAAGATGAAATCAAGTATATTAAAAATTTTTCTTACCATTACTTTTTTACTTTTTAGTTTTATTTTTTCTTTATTTCTTGGTATTTCTATAAATTCTATACAAATAGCAGATTTAAAAATCGAGAAATTATACATAAAATGGGATAAAAAACTTAATCTTTCTATACAAAATATAGATTTACGTAACCTAAAAGGTGAAGATGAAAGTTTTAGTATAGTTAAACTACATAAAAAATTACAAAATTTAAAGTATATTCCTACTCTCTTTCAAACTTTAAAACTTCCAAATATTCTTTTAAAAGATGATGTCAAAGCTTCTTTTATTTTTAATGAAAAAGAGCAGGGCTCTTTTGTTATAAATGCTCAAGAAATTCAACTTTTTTCATCTATTTACACTCAAAATAATTCTATTTTTATAAAAATAAAACAATTATCCTTCAAGGATAAAAATATCAATCTATCAGGTGTTTTACAATTAACACAACAAAATGTCCAATCTAAACTAAAAATAGATATCAATGAAGATGCTTCTTTTGTTGCTCATTTAAAATCTTCACAAACAAAACTTTATTATAAAATTGATTCATTAAAGCCTATAAAATCTATTAAATACATTGTAGATGACCTTTTGAATACTCCACCTTATATAAGAGAATGGATTATCGATGCTATAGATATGAAAGAACTTCAAATAAATAATGTTTCTGGCTGGTTAGCTTATGATGATATAGAAAATAGCTATAAAAATCTTAATATTTCTGCAGATATTAAAAAATTAAATTATAGATACAACAAAGATGTAGCACCTATTAAAACAGAGCATACCCTTTTATCATTTCATAATGGAAAACTGATTATCGAACCAAAAGAAGCTTACACTTACAAACAATATTTAGGCAATAAAAATATTATTACACTTGACTTTACTAAAGAAAATATCTTTTTAAATATTCTTTTACAACTCAAAGCAAAATTAAATAAAGATGTTCTAAAAATTTTAAAAGCTTACAACATTGATTTACCATTTTTACAAAAAAAGGGCAAAACAGATACTCATCTTTTACTCACAATTAACCTTAACAATTTAGATGTAAAAGCAAATGGAAAATTTATACCAACTCCAAACTCTTTATTTAATTATGTAGGACTAGATATTACTCTTCATAGTGCTACAATTTTACTCAATAATTATGAAGTTACAATCCCTCAAATGGATGCTTCTTATGAAAATATTATGGATGCTAATGTAAAAGTAAAATTTGATGCTTTAACACAAAAAGGTATTATCAAATTTTATGTTAAAAATATTCATTTACCAGAAACTTCACTCTCAAAACCAGTAGTTGCAAAATATTTTATAGAAAAAAACAATAATCATATAAAAATATCAACACCTTCTCAGTGGAAAGTTTTAGATCAAAATGTAACTATAGAACCTATTACATTACCATTTGATACAGAAAAACTCCTCCTTCATATCCCAACAACAAAAGTAACTGTAGAAGATTATCTTACTTTTTTTGCTACTGGTTCAAGAGATTTTAAAACAGAAATTACAAAACTTAACATTGATATAACAAAATTTCAATATAAAAATATTACATTAACACAAACTGTAAAAAATTTACACTTTATTCATGATAAATCTTTTTATTTTTTCCTTAAAAATAAAGCTAAATTACAATTAGAAAAAACTCCTTTTTCCCTTAAAAATAGCTATGTCTCTATAGATAGTGACTCTTTAACACTCAAGGGTTTTCTTGATGTTAACAATACAGCAAATGCAAAAATTGATTTCCATCATAAATTTAAAACAAAAAAAGCACATCTTACACTTAATAATCTCATTGTTTTTCCACCATCTTTAGGAAAAGAAGTTTTACGCAAAAACAAAACAAATCTTAACTTAACTTTTTACAATAATGAATTACAACTTCATTCGCAAGAATTAGCATTCAATTTTTATACAAAAAAAGAGCAATGGTTCGTAGATTTATTAGATCTTTCAAAACTAGCACCCTACTCTAAATTATTACAACAATATAAATTACAACAAGGAAAAGTTACTCTTTCTAAAACATCTTCTCAAAACTATATAGAATATAATGGAATATTTCAATATCCATTTGAAATTTTAGTAAAACATAATGAGCCTATAAACAATTATACTTTTAATGGTACTTACTCTTTAAATAATGATTTAATCGCTCTTAAACTTAATAAACTTTTAAGCCTTAACTATAAACAAAACAATCTACAACTCTCTTTAAAAAATGGTGGTATTAACCTTAAAGCAACACTCGATATGTTAGATGCTATAAAAGAGAAAAAAACTAAAAATCAAAAAAATAGTAACTTGAAGATCAATTTTAATGCTAAAAAAAGTTATGTTTATCTTTCTGAAAATAGACGTGCCTTAGCAGATACAATGTGGCTACACTTTGGAGACAACAAAACAGTTGCAACTCTCCAATATAAAAAAGGGGAAGCAAAATTTCAACTTGATGATAAAAATGAACTTTATCTCTATGGAAGTAATTTTAATGATAGATTCATGAATGAACTCTTTGCTCTTTCTAAATTTAAAGGTGGTAAACTCAATTTCTCTTTAGTAGGTCCACTTAACAATTTTAATGGAGTAATCCATTTTTCAGATACCATATTAATTGACTATAAACTCTTAAATAATATTTTAGCTTTTATAAACACTATTCCATCCCTTGTAACCTTCTCTATACCAGGGTATAACACTAATGGTTTAGCAGTAAAAAATGCTTATGCTAAATTCACAAAAAAAGGTGATGTTTACAATTTTTCAGATTTATATTTAGATTCTAAAGAGGTAGATATTTTAGGAAAAGGAACAGCAAATTACAAAAAAAATACTATAGATTTAACACTTAATCTTAAAACAGATTTAGCAAGTAGTATCTCAAAAATTCCTGTTGTCGGGTATATTATTTTTAATGGAAAGTCTCTCTCTACAACACTTAAAGTAGATGGAAAGCTAACTGATCCCTCTGTACATTCACTGATCGCTCAAGATATTATCTTAGCACCGTTAAATATTATACAAAGAACTCTAATGCTTCCTTACCATCTTCTTTATGGGGAAGATGATAAGAAATAAAAATTTATCCAAATTTTAATTTTTTAAGAGCTTCCTCTTCATTTTCTTGACGCATTAAAGACTCTCCTACCAAAAAGGCATCTACACCAGCTTTATTAAGATCCTCTAACTGGCCATGCTCATAGATTCCACTCTCTGCTACAATTACTTTTCCATTTGGAATAAGTGGAATAAGGTTATAACAAAGCTCCATATCCATTTCAAATGTTTGTAGGTTTCTATGGTTAATCCCTATAATATCACTTCCAGCATAAATAGCTTTTACAAGATCACTTTTATCATGAACTTCTACAAGAGCTTCCATACCCAAGTGACGAGTATAATTTAGCAATTCTTTAAGTTCTTTCTTACTAAGAGCCGCAGCAATAAGTAAAATAAAATCTGCACCATGAACAAGTGCTTCAATAATTTGATACTTTGTAACAATAAAATCTTTTCTTAAAAGTGGAATCCCAACATAACGACGAATCCAACCTAAATAATCGAGTGAACCTTGAAAAAAGTGAGGCTCAGTTAAAATAGAAATAGCACTAGCCCCTCCCCTTTCATACGCTTGTGCAATTGCAACTGGATCAAAATCTTCACGAATAACACCTTTAGAAGGAGAAGCCTTTTTTACTTCTGAAATAATTCTATAAGGATCTTCTGGTGTTGATGTAAGATATGGAAAAACATCACGTGGAGCTCTTGCATTGTAAGCTAAAGAACGCCCCAACCAATCAAGTGAAAACTCTTTTTCCCTTTTTGCAACATCTTCTCTTGTTTTTTTAATAATATCATCTAAAATCATTTTATTCCTTTTTTCTTAGTTAAACAATTTGAAATTGCTTCTTTATGTATTTTAATCTCATTGTTAGATGTTGTATCTAATTCTAAAACTTTTTTCATAATCTTTTGAGCTTCTTTACAATTACCTAACTTATATTCACCCCAAGCTAATGAATCTAAATAAAAAACAGAGTTTGGATCTTGCTTTAATGCTTCTTTGACATAAGCAATCCCTTTTGTAACATTTAAATCATGATCTATAAGCAAATAACCTAAATAATTTAAAAAAAGTGAGCTCTTCTCCTTTTGAATCACAACCTCTAAACGTGCAATAACTTCATTTAAAACTTTTTTAGATATTTTCCCCTCTTTGGTTGCTTCATACATATAAACAGCACTTTTACCTAAAAATGTATAATCACCTTTTTCCAAATATAGCTTATATGCAAGTTTAGATGCTTTTGTATAATTTTTTGTTGTTACATACAGATTCAATAATGTCAAATTATCACTTTGTGTGTGTTCTAAAAACTCTTGAAGCTCAATAAACTTCTTTTGCATCAAATAAACTTGAATAATCTTTGTTGCTAATTCCTTTGTTGGTTCAACTTTGTAAAGTTTTTTATATATATCTAAAATACCATCTAAGTCACGTTTTTGAGAATAAAAAATCAATAACTCCCTACACACTAATTTTGCACAACCATTAATTTGTATATGAGTTTTTAATAGATCTATAGCTTTTTGTTTTTCATCTAAATAGTTATAATATAAAAAAGCAAGTTTTTGTACAACTGCATCATCATAATTTATTTTATAAGCTTTATCGAAAAATAAAGCACCTTGTTTATACTCTTTTAAATTAAAAAAAGTTTGAGCTATCAATTCGTAGTTTTTTTCTTTAGGTTCTTTATTTTCTAAAGTAAGTGCCAACTTATTTGCTTCTTCATATTTTTCTAAACCTAAAAGAGCATAAACTCGAAAACGAAGTAGTTCTGTATCTTTTGTATCTGCTGGTACAATCTCCAATATTTGTTTATAATCTCTTACTTGAAGCATGGTTTCTAAAGAAGCATTCAAATATTCTTTTTTATGTGACTTTTCATATAAAACTAAAAAAGTAGCTGCTGCTTTTTTATACTGATGATGAGTTTTTGCATCAAGCGCTGTTAAAATATAAAAATCCTCTTGAGGAAATACTTTTGCATTAGTTTCTAGTTCTATTTTTTTTGTTGCACATCCACTAAATAATGCAATAAAAGAAAGAGTTAAAAAATATTTATGCATCTATGATTCCTGGACATTCGAGCTTTAACTCTTCTACACGTGTTTTATAATAATCCCAAAATGGAAATGTTCTACACTGAGTTGGTCTTACATCATAAATAGTACATCCATTGTTTTGTGCATCATAAAAAATACACTCATAAGACTCATCAACTTTTCTCTCTTTTATAGAGTATTTATACCCTTTTTTAAAAAGATATTTCATAGCAAAATCTTGCACATTCAGATCTAAAAATTTTGCAATGGCCTCTATCTCATCTCTTTTAACATAAATATATCCACTCTCTCCTGTACAACATCTACCCATACATGTTGCACATGCTGATGAATCGAAAGTGTAAGGAAAATCTTCTTTTTTTATAATTGACATTTTATACTCTGCGTTTTTGATTTTTTATATACTTGAGTTACCTCTTGTGTAAACTCATCTCCATCAAATACAATAAGTGGTTTATGAGTTTTTACCATAGATTTTGAACTATTTCGTGCATGAATCATAACTAAAGTTGCATCTTTTTCTTTTTTTGGATGAACAAAACGGATATCTACAATACGCAATTTTACATTTTGTAACGCTACACAAATATCAAAAAGTTGTGATGCATCATAACAAAAAATAAAATGTGCTTTTGGTTTTAAAAGTTGAGATACTTTTTTAAAAAAAGCATCTAATGGTAAATGAATATTATAACGTGCATAATAAAGCATCTCGTTTTGACTTTTCTTTGCTCCATCATGATAAAATGGAGGATTTGAAACAATATAGTCATATTTTGTATCTAAATCTAAAGAAAGAAAATCTTGCTTATAAAGAGTATATGAAATCCCATTTACTCTTGCATTATGTGTCACATACTCTTGAAAACTCTCTTGAAGTTCAACTCCATAAAGTTCCACTTTTGGATTATCTCTTGCAACTAAAAGCCCAACAACACCACAACCAGCACCCACATCAAGTACCTTTCCTTTTGGAGAAAAACTATTAATAAAATCATATAAAAAAAGAGAGTCACTATTGTAACAGTAACCAGATTCAGGTTGATAAAGAAGCATTAATTTGCCTTATAATATGTTGCAAAAAATTTTGTTATTGTAATTATATCTAAGAGGGATTAAAAAAGGATAAACGAAGGGTAAATAAGCCTAAAAAGGCTTATTTAAAGAAAAAAACTAGATATTGTCACGAATACCTAAATCTTCTACTAGTTTTAGGTAAGCTTCTTTATTTGTTCTTTTAAAGTATTTCATTAAACGACGACGTTGACCAACTAGTTTAAGTAGTCCAAGTCTTGATGCGTGATCTTTTTTGAATACTTTTAAGTGTTCTGTTAAATCAGAAATTCTTTGAGTTAAAAGAGCAATTTGAACTTCACTTGAACCAGTGTCATTTTCATTGCGACCAAATTTTGCGATAATCTCTTGTTTTTTCGCCGAATCTAAAGCCATAATAGCCTCCAAATGGTATAATATTTTTCTTTCAAAATTGAAAGTTCACAATTATACAAAAAGTTTACTTAATGCTAGCTATTAAATTACCAATAAGCAAATTCCATCCATCAATAAGAACAAAAACAAGAATTTTAAATGGAAGTGATATCATAACAGGAGGTAGCATCATCATACCCATAGACATTAAAATAGAAGCTACCACCATATCTATAACCAAAAATGGTAAAAAGAGTAAAAAACCTATCTCAAAAGCTGTTTTTAATTCACTAATTACAAATGCAGGGATAACAACAGAAAGGGGAACATCTGCAACACTTTTTGGATTTTGCAAATGACGAATCCTAAAAAAAAGTGCTAAATCTTTTTCACGAGTATTGCGTATCATAAAATTTTTAAAAGGGAGTGTTGTTTTTTCAAATGCTTCTTCATACCCTATCTCTTTAGCAACATATGGTTTTATACCATCTTCGTACGCTTTTGTTCCAACAGGCTCCATTACATAAAATGTTAAAACCATTGCTAGCATCACAAGTAGTTGTGTTGGTGGAACTTGCTGTGTTCCAAGTGCTTGACGTAGAAAACCAAATACAATCACAAAACGTGTAAATGTTGTCATAACAAGTACAAGAGATGGTGCTAAAAATAAAAATGTTAGTAAAACTACCACATTTAAAGAGGAAACTAGTTGCTGAGGAGAATCTGGTGCAGAAAGAGAAAGATTTACAGTTGGTACTTGTAAAACTTCTGCATTTAAAGAGAGTACAACTAAAAAAGTAAGAACTAAAAATTTCACCATAACTACATTGCAGCTTTATCTAAAATAGATTGTTTAGCTTTCCCTTCATCCATTGCTTCCTTGCCATAAAAATGGATCTCAACTCTACGATTTTTTTCTTTTCCAGCCTTCGTTGCATTTGTTGCAACTGGTCTATATTGACCAAACCCTGCTGCACTAATACGTTGAGGCTTCACACCATCTTTAATAAGCTCGTGAAGCACTGCCAATGCACGAAATGAAGAAAGTTCCCAATTATCTTTAAATGGGCTATCTTTGCCTGGAGGGATATTATCTGTATGCCCTTGTACACTCACATCTATACTATTTGGTAATTCTTCAATAATAAGTGCAATGCGTCTTAAAAACAATAACGCATCATCATTATCTATTGTTGCACTACCCTCTTTAAAGAGTAACGATGCAGGCAAAGAAATAACAAATCCTTCTTCTGCTTCATCTAAGTTAACAGCACTCCCTTTACCTTTTTCCATCATTTCATTAGCATCTGAAATAGCTTGTTTTACTCTATTTACTGTTTCACTCGTTTCATCTTGAGATTCAATAGGGGTTGATTCTTGAATACGTTGTTTTGAAATCTCTGTTTTTGTACCACCCTCAAGTACACTCATAGCACCAGAGAGTGAACCGATAGCTTCAGAAACTTTTTTTGCATCCATGCTAGACATAGAAAGAAGTAAAACGAAAAAACATAAAAGTAAAGACATTAAATCCCCAAATGCTGCCAACCACTCTGGCATACATTCAGGACATTCAGGACATTTTTTCTTACCCATTAGTCAAACTGACTCACACGCTCTGATGGTGGAAGATAACTAAGTAACTTCGCTTCTAACACACGTGGAGCATCTCCTGCTTGAATAGACATAATACCTGCTAATATCATCTCTTGTACTAAAGTTTCTTCATCATTCCTAATCCCTAAAATAGCAGCAATAGGACCACCAAAAACATTCCCAATAATAGCACCATACATTGTTGTTAAAAGTGCAACTGCCATCGATGGACCAATTGCTGATGGATCTGCCATATTTAAAAGCATCGCAACTAGACCAATAAGAGTACCAATCATACCCATAGCCCCTGCAAGCCCTGACCATGAACTAAAAATAGAACCATGCACTTTATGTCTAGCATTTGTTTGTTCCATCTCAATCTCTAAAAGTTCACGTATCGTATCTGGCTCACTTCCATCTATCGCCATAGAAAGACCCTTTTTTAAAAAGGCATTTTCTTCATTACTAATATCACCTTCAAGTGCTAAAATACCATCTTTCCTTGCTTTTGTCGCAAACTCAACAAGTCTTTGAATAAGTGCTGGCACATCCTCTTGAGGTGGTTTAATAGCAATCATAAAAATTTTTGTAAATTGTTTCATTTGAGAAGGCTTAAATGAAATCATCAATGCTCCTATACTACCACCAATAACAATTAAAGCAGATGGAGCATCTATATAGGCACCAACACCAACACCCATTGTCATAGAGCCAAGTAAAAGTGCCATAATTAAAACTAGACCAATGACCGTACCTAAATCCATCCAATAAACCTCTACAAAAAAAATTTGTCTCAATGATAGCACAAATAATATTTATAACTTCTTAGAACTTCCTCTAACCAATGATTAATAATTTTTTTGATAAACTACCTTAATGAAAAATATTATAAAGTTACTTATTACTATTGCATTGTTTTATTATCTTTCTACACTTATAGATTTTTCAAAACTGCATGAAATTTTACTTAATGGTCATTTGGGGTGGATTGTTTTAGCACTTATATTTCAACTTGCAAGTACCTATTTAGCAGCTTACAGATGGTTTAAAATTTCCCAACTTATCTCTTTTAAAGAGAGTCTTTCTTTTTATGTTCAGAGTTATTTCAAAGGAACTTTTTTTAACCAAGTACTCCCTAGTAGTATTGGTGGGGATGCTGTTCGTATTTTAGATTTAGTACAAAAAAAATACTCAAAAACAGATTCTTTTTATGGCGTTATTGTTGATAGAGTTGTTGGGCTTGTTGGACTTTTGGTACTTAACCTTCTTGCAACTATACTTTTTTATGGTACATTTAATTCAAGTTTTTCTTTACTTATTATAACTATAGCTCTTGGTGGTATTTTAGGGTTTTTATCACTTTTTTATTTAGAGAAAATAAAATTTCTAGCAAATTACAAGTTTTTAGAGCTTTTTCACAAACTTGCACGCAGACTTAATGCTCTTTATCCAACAAAAAAACTTTTGGCTAAACATATTAGCATCTCTTTAATTGTACATTTTTTATCTATCTTAACGATGTATGCTCTCTCTCTTAGTGTTAATTTAGGGTTAAGTTTTGAGGTGCTTCTTATTGCGTTACCACCTGTGTTTTTATTAACGATTGTCCCCATATCTCTTGCTGGTTGGGGTATTCGTGAAGGTGCAATGGTTGGTATTTTTATGTTAGTTGGAGCAGACCAAACAAAAATACTTGCTATGAGTATTTTATACGGCATTTTACTTATTGTAAGTTCCCTTCCTGGATCTTATTTTTGGGTAAAAAGTAAACAAGCAATGTAAAGGATTAAAATGAATGTAGATACAATGAGAAATATAGATCATTATGCTGGTGTTCCTCTTACTTTTATTGGTACACTTTGTAAAAAAACAAAAGAGTTACTCTTTCCTCCACAAAAAGTTAAACCAAAAAATGTACTTTTTATTGAACTCTCAGAAATGGGAAGTGCTATTTTAGTAGACCCTGCTATGCGTAAACTTAAACAAAATATTGAAGGGGAAATTTTCTTTGTTATTTTTGAAAAAAACAAACCATCTTTAATGCTTCTTGAAACTGTACCTGAGAAAAATATTTTTACCATTAAAGAGGATTCCCTTTTTAATATTGCAAAAACAACATTAGAGTTTATTTTTTGGTGTAGAAGAAACAATATAGACTCTGTTATAGATTTAGAACTTTTTTCACGCTTTACTGCTTTGCTTAGTGCATTAAGTGGTGCTACAAATATTGTAGGTTTTCATTCATTTCATAATGAAGGACTTTATAGAGGAGATTTTTTAACAAAAAAAGTGGCCTATAACCCTCACCAACACATTACAAAAAACTTTATTGCTCAAGTTGATGCACTTTTAAGTGAAAAAGAAGAAATTCCTTTTACAAAAAGAGTTATATCTGATGATGAACTCCAAATTGCAAAAGCGGTTATTAGCGATGAAGAGAAAAAAGATGTTTTGGCTATTGTATCTCATTACTATGAAGATTTTAATCCTCAAAAAAATCGTATTGTACTTGTAAACTCTAATGCATCAGACCTTTTACCACAAAGAAGATGGGATAAAAAAAATTATGCAAAAGTTATAGAAAAAATCTTAGCTTATAATGAAAATATTGTTATTCTTTTAACAGGAGCACCAGCTGAAAAAGAGGGAGCACAAGAGTTAGCAAATCTTGTAGATAACAAACGCTGTATTAACTTTGCAGGTGGTGTAAAATTTTTACAACTTCCAGCACTTTATAGCATAAGTGCTATGATGCTTACAAACGATTCAGGTCCTGCACATTTTGCTTCTATTACAAATATGCATACATTTGTTATTTTTGGCCCTGA
Source organism: Helicobacteraceae bacterium (assembly GCA_027063225.1). Classification (GTDB taxonomy): domain Bacteria; phylum Campylobacterota; class Campylobacteria; order Campylobacterales; family Sulfurimonadaceae; genus Sulfurimonas. The sequence continues at coordinate 172,130 of JAMOSG010000039.1, forward strand.
AACTCCTGCTTTATATGGCTCACTAGGTCCAACTACTCCTATTTTTGCAGGGATGAGCTGTAGCCCTTGTGTAAGTGCTGCAAACCATAGAAAAACACCTTGTAGCGATAATCAATGTATAAAAGTTATCACACCTGATTGGGTTTTTAACACTATGAGAGCAAAACTTGATGAGCTTGCATAGTTTAAAACCCCATTTTTTCCTTTTTTTACTCCTTACATTTTTTGGTGCAATTCGCCTCTACATAGCTCCTCTAACTGGCTTAGGAGTAGATGAAGCACACTATGCTTTATATGGAGAGTTTTTAGATTGGAGCTATTTTGATCACCCTCCCCTTGTTGGTTGGATTGAACATATTTCTACACACTATTTTGGAAATAATGAATTTGCTGTTAGACTCCCAGCTATTATTATTGGTTTTATGACATCTTTTTTACTATATATTTTCTTATATAGTATTACAAAAAATTGGAATATAGCACTTTTAGGAGTTATAGCACTTCACGCTTCTTTTATTTTTAATGCTTTGTTTTTAATGTTTTTGCCAGATACACTCCTTTTTTTAGTTCTTATTCCAACAATTTATGCAACAATTTATGTTGTGCAAAAACAAACTACCATTTCTTGGATAATTCTTGGATTTTTACTTGGTATTGCTGGACTTTCTAAATATACTGCTATTTTATTTGTTGTGCCTATTATTCTTTTTGTAATGATAAAAAAAGAATTCAAACTTTTTATTAACCCTAAAATTATTTTAACAATTATTATTGCTCTTGCTTGTATTAGCCCTGTAATTTATTGGAATATTCAACACGATTGGATAAGCTTTAGTTACCAAAGTAACCATGTTGTTGGAAATCCTACTATAAATTGGGAAAGTTTTGCAAGAAGTCTAGCAGCTCAATTTGCTGCATACAATCCTTTTTTAATGCCTCTTGCTTTTTATGGACTTTACAAAGCCTTACGTTCAAAAGAGGATACTCTATTTTTGGGTGGACTTTTTGGATTAACTCTTTTTGGATTTTTTAGTTACGCTTCACTTTATAAAACTGCTCTTCCCCATTGGAGTGCTTTATTTTATATGTTGTTTATCCCTATTGGTGTTATGTGTGTATATCAAAATGCTAAAAAATATATTAAATTCTCCCTCCTTTTTGGAATTGGCATCTCACTTATTCTTTATGCAGAATTAGCTTTTAAGTTTATTCCTCAACCAGATTTTCAATCACTCCATAGAGATTTATATGGGTGGAATACAATTATACAAAAAGCAAAGGATGTTGCACAGAATAAACCTATTGGTGTAACAAACTGGACTTTAGCTTCACGTGCAATGTTTTACGCAAAAGAGCATAAACAACAGAAGATATATCTTTTAGATAATCGTTTTGATCAATTTGATTTATGGAATGATGCTACAAAACTTCAAGGTAAAGATATTATAATTATTAATACTCACGAGTTTCATAAACAACTCCAAGACTATATAAAATGTGACTCATTAGAGCAAAAAGCAAAACTTGAACTAAAATTACATAATCATTTTATAAATGAAGTGGAATTTATAGAGTGTAAAAATTATCAAGGGTTAAAAAATGAGTAAAAAAACTCTTTTACTAATTCCATTTATTATTGTTTTTAGTTACTTTTTTGTAGATAAAAATGTAGCACTTTATTTTGAAGTACATAAAGATTTTTATGAACCAATTGGAAGTGCTATTAGTGTTTTAGGGGAATCTCATTGGTATATTGGTGGAGGCTTACTTGGATTTTTATTTTTTAAATATATCAAAACAAATGAGCTTTATAAAAATAGAGCACTATTTTTAGTTTACGCAAACCTTTTTTCAGGTCTTTTAAGCATTATTTTTAAATGGTTCTTTGGACGTATCCGTCCATGGGGTTTAGATGATGGAGAGTATGGTTTTTTACTTTTTAAAAATTACGATTTAGGGATTTTTCAAAAAATTTCAGAACATTTTGCTACACTTCAAATCCACCCTGGACTTTATGCATCTTTCCCATCAGGGCACACTACCACAGTTTTTGCAGTTGCAACAGTTGTTGCACTTTTAATACCACGTTTTGTTTATTTATGGTACACTTTAGCAATTATTGTAGCTAGTAGCAGAATTTTAGCACTTGATCATTTTATAAGTGATGTAATAGCAGGTGCAACACTTGGAACACTCTCTACACTTTATCTATACTCAAAAATGAAAGGAAAATTATGAATAAAGAAAAATTAAGTATCGTTATTTTAGCAGCTGGTAAAGGAAGTCGTATGAAATCAAATACGGCAAAAGTTTTACACAATATTAGTGGAAGGCCTATGCTGTATCATATTATTAAAGCCTCTCTTGAAATTTCAAATGATGTAACAGTGGTTATTGCTCACCAAAAAGAGCGTGTACAAGCTGAGATGGAAAAATATTTTGACAATATCAACTTTGTAGTTCAAGATGCAGAAAATTTTCCAGGTACTGGTGGGGCTATGAAAAATGTTACACCAAAAAATGAAAAAGTACTTGTTTTAAATGGAGATATGCCACTTATTACTCCTGAGGCTTTACATGGTTTTATAACAACAGATGCAGATATTATTATGTCTATTTTTGATTTAAAAGATCCAAGTGGATATGGGCGTGTTATTATTAACAATGGTGTTGTTGAGTATATTGTAGAGCAAAAAGATGCTTCAAAAGCAGAACTTCTAACAACAACTGTCAATGCTGGTATTTATGCCTTTAAAAAAGATATTTTAGAAAAATATATTCCCCTTTTAAGTAACGACAATGCTCAAGAGGAGTATTACCTCACAGATATTATTGCAATGGCAAAAAAAGATGATGTAACAATTGTTCCTCTTTTAGTAGATGAGGAGCATTTCAAAGGTGTTAACTCTAAAAAAGATTTAGCAGATAGTGAAGTGATTATGCAAGAGCGTATAAAAACTGCTTTTATGCAAGAGGGTGTTATTATGCAACTTCCTCACACAATTTACATTGAGAGTGAAGTGCAAATTTTAGGTGAGAGCATTATTGAAAACAATGTACGTATCACTGGAAACTCTGTTATAGATAACGCACATATTAAAGCTGGAAGTGTTGTTGAAGATAGTATTGTAAAAAATAGTGATGTTGGGCCAATGGCACACCTTCGTCCACTCTCAAACATAAAAGATACACATATTGGAAACTTTGTTGAAACAAAAAAAGCAACTCTCAAAGGTGTAAAGGCTGGTCACTTAAGCTACATTGGTGATGCAGAGGTAGATGAGGGAACAAACATAGGTGCAGGTGTTATTACATGTAACTATGATGGTATTAAAAAATATCAAACAAAAATTGGTAAAAATGTTTTTGTTGGTAGTGACTCTCAACTTGTAGCACCTGTAACTATTGAAAATGATGTTATGATTGCTGCTGGAACTACACTTACAAGTGGTACAGTACAAAAAGGCAATCTTGCTATTTCAAGAGCAAAACTAAGAACAATTAAAGATTTTTACTATAAATTTTTTGAAAAAAAATAGGAGTTCTCTATGAGAGTGTTCATTTTTTTAGTTCCTCTTTTTCTTTTTAGTGGATGTGGAGAGTATTTTGAAACACCACAAGAGAGAGATGCAAGACTTTTAGAGGAAAAAATTGCCTTTGAAAAAAGGGTTTCTGCTTTAAAAGAGATAGAGCTAAAAAAACTCTCTATGCAAACACAAAAAGAGTTAGAGCTTATAAAAGCTAAAAAAGAGTTAGCAAAAGTAAACAAAGAAAAAGAGCTAGCAGAGATTAAGTTAAAATCTAAACTTGAAAAAGAACGCATTGCACTTGAACTTGAAAAAGAAAAAGCTCTTTTTGAACAAAAGATGCAAGAACAAAAACAAAGTTACGATATGGAGATGCGTCGCTACTTTGTTTTTGGTGGCATTTTTATTTTTGGACTTCTTAGCTTTTTTATCTATACTTACTTTAAAAATAGACGTGAAGATAAACTAAGAGCATATAACGATAACTTAGAAAAATATTTTCACCAAAAAGAGAATGACGCAAGATTGCAAATTGCAAATAAAATGTTAGATACCCTCTCCCAAGGTAACTTAAACAAAGAGCAAGAGAATGCTCTTATTGGTGCTTTTTCTGCTGGTATGCAACAACAAACTTATCAAAAACAAGAGCAAGAGCTTTTAGAACGTAATGATGAGTTCAAACAGATACAACAAGAACCTCAAAGTGGGAAAAAAGATGTAACTGATGCAGAGATTGTTTCCTAATCAATAAAGGTTTTATTTATGTTTAAATTTCTTCTTTCATTATCATGTACATTTCTTTTAGTTGGTTGTCATCATAATCAAGATGATTCCTTTGAAGTTATTCATTACGAGGAAGATCTTAATCTTGCTCCAGCAAATCCAGATAGAGGATTTTACGATTCCACATACGACTTAACAAAAGAGTATGATTATAACCCTTTCCTTTCTACTAAAGAAAATGGTTACACTCTTGTATATACACAACTTTCATTAGAAAATTTTACAAAAATTCAAGAGCTTCCACCCTCTTTACTCGATACTATTGAAAAAAATTTTACAAAACTAAAAGATGCAAAAGTAAAAGCTATTTTTCGCATTACCTACAGAGCTGGTGATGGTGAAGATCCTCAAAAAGAGATTATACTCTCTCATCTTCAACAATTAAAGCCTCTTTTGGAACAAAATTCTTATCTTATCTCCGTAGTACAAATAGGACTTATTGGTGCTTATGGGGAGTGGCATAGTTTTACAGGTGAATTTGCAGAAACAGATATAGACTTTGTTAAAAATAGAAGAGATGTGGTAAATGCCTTAGCAGATATTTTTCCTAATAAATATCTCCAAATTAGGACTCCAATGCATAAAGAGCAACTTTTTGGAAACTCTCAAAACTATTACACTGAAACTACAAAGGCACTTATTACTCCAAAAAAAGCTTTTAGCTCTAATATAAATGCACGTATTGCTCATCACAATGATTGTTTTTTAGCATCTTCAGATGATGCAGGTACTTATGATGGTGATAACATCTCATTTTGGAAAGAGTACGTAAAAAATGACTCTTTGTATTCCCCTATGGGTGGAGAAACTTGTAAAGAGAGTAGTTTTACAACATGTAGTAATGCAATAAAATCTTTAGAACAATTTCATTGGAATTTTGTAAATGACAAATATAATCCAGATGTCATTCAACAATGGAAAGATGAAGGGTGTTATGATGAAATAGCAAAACGACTAGGGTATTTACTTGTTCTGCAAAAAGTTGATTATCTTCAAACAGCAAAAAAGTTATTACTTAAACTTTCTATAGAAAATAAAGGCTTTAGTACACCTTATGTAGATTACAATGTAACTCTTTCACTCAAAAATGATACAAATAGTTTTGAATTTCCACAAAATTTAGATACACGTAAACTTCCTGCAAATGAAGTAACACTCTTTGAAACTGAACTTAATATATCAAAAATTCCAGCTGGAGAATATAAACTCTACTTAGATATAAACGATACTACCTCTGCTGTACAACTACTAAATAAAGATATTTGGCAAGAAAATACTCAAAACCATCTTCTTATGACTCTAACAATACCCCAAGAATAAAAAAGGGGTATTTGTTAAATAATCTCTTCTAAGTTTTTAGCATACCTCTCTTCAACACTTAAAGAGACTCTGCTTCCCTCTAAAAGTGGGAAAGTATGTAGTTTTTCTTCAATATCGTCTAATTTAGAAGAACTCAAAAGCATAAAATCATCCCCTTCTATTCTAAATACATATTTATCTACATAAAGCTTTTCTAAAAATTCGGCAAACTTGATTAAAAATTCATCCCCCTCTTTCCACGAAAAAGTAGCATTATATTGGGAAAAATTATGCAACCGTATAGTATAAACATACATTGGTTGTTCTTTTAAATCATACAATGCTAAAAGGGGTAAATAATCATACACAAAAAGATTTGTAAGTCTATCTCTATAAAAATATGCAAAACGCTCTTGCTCTATACTTGTAGTTGGTAACTGAGAAGCTGTTTCATCAAGCTCAACATTTACTAAAACTTCAAGGGCTGCTTCCACCACCTCTGGATGAAAATGTTTTGTACTTAATTCCTGCAACTCAATGCTATATTGGAGTGGTAATTGATTCTAATTTAAGAATTATTTGTACAACAGTAGCTATGACAAATACTCATGACTTTAAGCTCTATAAACAATCCCGATTACCTATTAAAAAAGAGACTTTAGTCTGTGTAGATACAGGTTACTTAGGTATTACAAAGTTTCATGAAAATATAGAGATGCCAAAGAAAAAAACAAAACTAAATCCTCTTTCAAAAGAGGATAAATTAGAAAACAAAAATAAGTCATCTAAACGAATACCTATTGAACATATTAATGCAAAAATAAAAGCATTTAAAATAGTTGCTCATAAATATAGAAACCGAAGAAAACGATTTGGTTTACGATTTAATCTTATCTGTGCTTTTATTAATTTTGATAGAGGTTTTAATGTTAAATGATGGGTTATGCAAGAAGTCTAATAAAAACTCTGTATGTTGTGCAATCAACACTGTTTGAGCATACACCTCATTTGGTGTAATTGTTGTTTTTGCATTTAAAAGGAGCGTAAAAAGAAATGTAAAAACTAAAACTCTCATTGTAGTTTCCTTTTTTGTAAAATATCTACAACTTTTACCACTACTAAATCTGAAGTAACATTAAGTGATGTTCTTGCCATATCTAAAATTCTATCAACTGCTACAATTACCGCTATATACTCTGTTGGTAATCCTATTTGATTTAAAATAACAACCATCATAACAAGTGAAGCACTAGGAAGTGCAGCAACTCCAACACTCAGAGCTACAACTGTAATACCTAAAACAATCTGCTCGCCAAAGCTTAAATCTACTCCTGCTAAATGGGCAATATAAAGCACGGCAATTGTTAAATACGCCGCTGTTCCATCCATAGAAACTGTAGCACCCAAAGGAAGTACAAAAGAGGCAGTTTTTTTCTCAACACCACCCACCTCTTCTACAATACGCATAGAAACAGGAAGTGTTGCAGCACTAGAAGCTGTTGAAAAAGCCATAATAGGAGCTTCACGTATAGCTAAGAGGTACTTGTATGGGTTTATTTTGCCAAAAAATGCTAAAACTGCTGGAAGTGTTAGCGTTGCGTGGATTATTAAAACTGCTAAAACCATAAGTACATATTTATAAAGCCCTAAAATAACATCTATCCCTTGGTCTGCAACAACATAAGAAAGAAGTGAAAACACTCCAATAGGAGTTAGTTTTATAATCCACTCTGCCATTACAAGAACTGCATCGCTAATTGCTGTAAAAAAGTTTAACATTAGCTCTTGTTGTGTTTGTTTTAAATGAAGTGAAGCAACACCCAAAAAGATAGCAAAAACAATAATTTGCATCATCGCCCCATTGCTTAATGCTCCAAAAATATTGGTTGGAATAAAACTAAGAATCATCGCAGAAAAAGAAAATGGTGCAACATTTTGTGCTTTTGCATACTCTAAATTATCTGCTGAAATATGCTCTCCAATTGAGATAATATTCATAGCAACAATCGCTAAAAAAACAGCTAATGCAGTAGTAAGTACATAAAGCCCTACTGTTTTTAAGCCAATATTTTTTAAATCTTCAAGGGAACCTAGCCCCAAAATGGCAATATAGATACTTGCAAACACTAAAGGCACTACAAGCATCTTTAAAAAACTAATAAAAACTTTCCCAATAACCTCTTGCTGTAGTGCAAGTTCTGGGAAAAATGAACCAAACAAAACCCCCAAAATAATCCCAACTACAACTAAAGTATTTGTTGTAGCATACTTTTTTACTTTACTTAACATATCAATCACTCCTACAAATTAAACAATTATAGATTTATTTTAGTTAAAACTAGAGAAATATTTAGTATAATTTCTAAATTTTTTGAAAAAAAGGGCTTGTATGCTAACAAATCGTATAAATACATTATCTGAATCTATTACTATTGCTATTACAACTTTAGCGCAAGAGCTAAAAGCTCAAGGCAAAGATGTTTTAAGTTTTTCTGCTGGTGAGCCTGATTTTGGAACACCTCAAGTTATTAAAGATGCAGCTATTAAAGCTATTAATGAAGATTTTACAAAATATACTGCTGTTGATGGTATTGCTGCATTAAAAGAAGCGATTATCGCTAAACTTAAACGTGACAATAACTTAGAGTATGCTCCAAACCAAGTTATTGTAAACAATGGTGCGAAGCACTCTTTATTTAACCTTTTTTCTGCAACAATTGATGAAGGTGATGAGGTGATTATCCCTGCACCTTATTGGGTAACATACCCTGAACTTGTAAAATATTGTGGTGGAAGTGTTGTAGAGATTCATACTGATGATTCTTCATCGTTTAAAATCACTCCTACACAACTCAAAGATGCCCTTACACCAAAAACAAAAATGTTAATCTTAACAACACCTTCTAACCCAACAGGAAGTGTTTATACAAAAGAGGAACTTATTGAACTTGGTAAAGTGTTAGAGGGAACTGATGTTTTAGTAGCAAGTGATGAGATGTATGAAAAGCTTATTTATGATGGTGAGTTTACATCTAGTGCTAGTGTAAGTAAAGATATGTTTGAGCGTACTATTACAATTAATGGTTTAAGTAAATCTGTTGCAATGACTGGTTGGCGTTTTGGGTATATGGCAAGTGCAAAAACAGAGCTTATTAAAGCAACAAAAAAACTTCAATCGCAATCTACATCAAACATCAACTCTATTACACAAATGGCTGCAATTGCAGGGCTTGATGGTAGTGCCGATGCAGATATTAAGATGATGCGTCAAGAGTTTAAAAAACGTCGTGATGAAGCGGTTGAGCTTTTTAACGCAATTGATGGTTTAAGCGTTTTAAAACCAGATGGTGCATTTTACCTTTTTGTAAATATTAAAGAGGTGAGTAACGATTCTTTAACTTTCGCACAAGAACTTTTAGCGCAAAAAGAGGTTGCAGTAGTTCCAGGTGTAGGTTTTGGTAGTGAGGGATACTTCCGTTTTAGTTTTGCAACAGATATAGAGAGTATCCGTGAAGGTATTAGACGTATTGGTGAGTTTGTAGCAGAGTTAAAGGCGAAACAATAATGGCACAATTTGTATCGATTGATGTTGATTTAGAAAATTTCATACCACAACTCAAACAAAAATTAGATGCAAACAACCAAAAGATTCAAGAGCTTTTAGCTCTTGAGTCTAAAACGCATAACAACTTTGTAAAACCTCTTGAGATGTTAGATGAAGAGTTGGAGCTTTTTTTTACTCCCCTTTCTCATCTCAATAGTGTTGCAAATAGTGACAAAACTCAAGAGATTTATACACAAGCACTTCCCATTATTACAGAATACTCTACAAAACTCTCTCAAAACCTTGATATTTTTCAAGCTTATAAACAAATAGTAAAAGAGCAAACGCTTAATCAAGAGCAAAAAAGAGTTGTTGAACTTACACTAAAAGATTTTAAATTAAGTGGTGCTCATTTAGATGATGCAACTAAAAAACGCTTAGAAGAGATAAACATACAAAAAAGTGAGCTTAATAACCAGTTTTCTCAAAACCTTTTAGATGCTACAAATGCGTATGAGTATATCATCGAAGATGAAAAAGATGTAGAGGGGATTCCAGCGAGTGATTTAGAAGAGGCAAAATTTCAAGAAGATGGTAAAACAAAATACCGCTTTACTCTTCAAATGCCATCATATTTAGCATATATGACTTATGGACCAAACAGAGTAATTCGTGAAGAGCTTTATAAAGCGTATGTAACACGTGCGCCTCAAAATGCACAGATTATAGATGAGATTTTAGCACTTCGCCATGAGATGGCACAACTTTTAGGTTTTGAAAATTTTGCAAGTTACTCATTAGCTTCAAAAATGGCAAAAAGTGAAGATGATGTTATACGATTTTTAGAAAAACTTTTAGAAAAATCTCAAAATCAAGCTAAAGAGGAGCTTCAAGAGCTTCAAAATATAGCAGATGTAGAATTACAAAGTTTCGATACCGCTTACTACGCAGAAAAACTCAAAAAAGAGAAATATGCAATAGATGAGGAGGAGTATCGCCCCTACTTTGAGCAACAAAGTGTTGTAAATGGTTTGTTTAGCTTTTTAGAAAAACTCTTTCTTATCCGTTTTGAAAAGGTAAAAGAGAAGCTTTACCACGAAAAAGTAAGCACATATCACCTTTTTGTAGATGATAAACTCCACGCAAAACTTTATCTTGATTTAGAAGCAAGAAAAAGTAAGCGTGGTGGTGCGTGGATGCACAATTTTCAAACACACCTCAAAGATGAAAACAACCAAGAGCATTTAGCTTCCGCTTTTGTTGTGTGTAATTTTCCACCATCTTCACAAAATAATCCATCACTCCTTCGCCACGATGATGTAGTAACACTCTTTCATGAGATGGGGCATACAATTCACCACCTTTTAAGTGAGGTAAATGAATATAGCATTAGTGGAGTTAATGGTATTGAGTGGGACGCTGTTGAGTATCCATCACAATTTTTAGAGAATTTTGCTTATGAAAAAGAGGTACTGCAACTCTTTGCAAAACATTACCAAAGTGGTGAAGTATTACCAGATGCAATGATTGAAAAACTGATTCGCGCTAAAAACTTTATGTCTGCTTCTGCAATGCTTAGACAACTAGAATTTGCACTTTTTGATTTTAAATTGCATCAAAAGCTTTACAAAGGCAATAGAGTTCAAGCACTTTTAAATGTTATTCGCCAAAAAACAGCACTAATTCAACCACCAAAATATAATAAATTCCAAAATGGATTTGCACATATTTTTGCAGGTGGCTATGCTGCTGGATACTATAGCTACAAATGGGCAGAAGTTTTAAGTGCAGATAGCTTTTTATCGGTTGTAGAGGAAGGGGTTTTTCAATCCACTTTAGCACAAAACTATAAAGAGATTATCTTAAAACGGGGTGCTAGTCAAAGTATGCGTGAGCTTTTTGAGATGCTACACCATCGCCAACCAAACCCAGATGCTCTTGTAGAGTTAAGTGGGATTAAAGAGTGAGTAAATTCCTCTCCCTACTCCTTCTTGGCTCTACCCTCCTTTTAGCAGATAAAACAATCAAAATAGCTACATACAACATAGATAACCTTTTTGACTTACAAAAAAATGGGCATGAGTATAAAGAGTATATCCCCTACTCTGCTTCAAAATGGAACAAACATAACTACAATATAAAACTTAACCATATAGCCACTGTTTTAAAAGATATAGATGCAGATGTTGTAGCGCTTCAAGAGATAGAATCACTCCAAGCTCTTAAAGATTTACAAAGAAAGCTCAAACAAAAAGATTTATACTACAACTACTATGGTATAGCCAATGCAAAAAATACCACAGTAAAAGTTGCTTTTTTAAGTAAATTTCCCTACCGCTACAAAAAAGAGGTGCGTGTTACCTCCTCTTTAAAATATCGCAATATTTTAGAGGTAAAATTTAGTTTTAACCATCAAGATTTATACCTTTTTATAAACCACTGGAAAGCAAAGAGTGGCCCTGAGAGCCAAAGAATGGTAAGTGCAAAAGCACTACGAAAACGTCTGCGTGAAATTGGGTATGATAAAAATATTTTAGCTGTTGGAGATTTTAACTCTGACTATGAAGAGTATATAAAATTTAAACGCCAAAGAAGACTCAATAACACAGGTGGAAAAACAGGAATAAACCATATTTTAAATACACTCAATAGCACAAAAAAAGAGTATCTTTACAACTTATGGTATAGCGTTCCAAAAGAGGAGCGTTTTAGCTACATCTATAAACGCAAAAAAGAGGCACTTGATAATATGCTTGTTACAAAACCACTTTTACATAGAGGTGGTATTATGTATGTAGATGGCTCTATTCATAGTGTAAAACTTGATTATCTTTTTACAAAAAAGGGTTGGATAAATAGGTGGCAAACAAGTAGAAGAAAACCCCATACCCACAAAGGTAAAGGGTACTCAGACCACCTTCCGGTGGTTGCTGAGTTTAGGGTTTTTCAAAAGTAAATCTTTAGTATAAAAACCCAAACAACCAAAGTGGTATTTTATTGCCACTACCTAACTCAATATCATCTGCTACAACATAACTATTTGGAATATCTTTTATTTGTTGAAACGATTTATTTTTTCCACCCACTTCAACTATCACTTTATTATCTATACTAAAATCACCCACTTGTGCATATTTTATAGTATGGTTTATTTTAAGTTGAGATACGAAAAAACTCTCCCTTAAACTTCCTATGTTTTGATTATCGCAAAGAATATTATAGAGGTTAACATTTTCAAGATATATTTTATCTGGTTTGTTGAGTAACTTTTTATTTTTAAAATTACCCCCAATAATTTGAATTAAATTAGCTTTTTGCAAATAGTAAAAATAGGAATAAAGGGTATTTCTACTTAGCTGAGCTGATGTAGCTATATTTTGAATATTAAGCTCAAAAGGGTTTGTAGCACATAAAAGGTGCAATAACTTTCTTATAGTATTTATTTTATGGCTATCTACATTATAAATTGTAGCTACTTCACTATCGAGTATTATATTTACAATCTCATTTAAACGTAAATTATATCCCCTCTCCCCTTCTGTAAAAAATGGATAAGAACCATACTCTTTATAATACAAAAAATATTCCAATGGTTTAAACTTTTTTTTCAATTCAAAAGCAATTTGAGTATGATTTTGTAAAATATCTTCTAGTGTATATGTTGGTAACTCTTGTTCTAATTTTATAGATACAAACTCCCTAAAAGATAAAGAGTGCAAATGGTAAAACAAAGCTCTTCTACTTAAATCTACCTTTGCATTTTCTATCTCTAATGCACTACTACCACTAAAAAGTACTTTAATATCTACAAAATCATAAATTGTTTTTAACTCTTGTGCAAAATTTGGAGCTTTATGAATCTCATCTATAATAAGCAATTCCCCTCCACGTGCACTAAAATCTATTGCAATTTCACTCAGTTTTTCTACTACATTATCTGCACTAATATAAAGCATTTTTTGGAGTGCTAAATCTAAACTTTGTGCAAGCTGACGAAGCAAAATTGTTTTTCCAACCCCTCTTTGCCCTAAAATTCCAATAATTTTAGACTCTAAATCAATTGTATGAAATAAATAACGCTTAAATGATGGAGTAGGAAGAGAAAAATAAAGGTTTGATAATGAAAGAAGTGTTTGCATATTATTATAATCCTTTTCAATACATTGAAAAGATTATATCTATTTTTTTTTAATATGTTATAAAAACCTCTACAAAAAAGTAGAAATTTTTAAGAAAAATTAAAACGAACGTTTAAACTCAGGGTATGCAATAACACCACACTCAATAGCGTCCATACCTTCGAGTTGTTCCTCTTCATCTGCAGTAAATGCAACTACAAATTTATTAATTACATAAATAACCCCATAAGATATAGGAAAA